>JAKQPV010000099.1:0-1443 GCA_029564515.1 Spirochaetota bacterium
TCTTTGGTCACGTTTGAAGCCTGCGGACCCTTCTGTCCTTTCACCACCTCGAAGGTGACTTTGTCGCCTTCTTCAAGGGATCGGAATCCCTGCTGATTGATGGCCGTGTGGTGGACGAAGATCTCCTCGCCGGTGTCGGAAGTGATGAAGCCATATCCCTTTTCCCGGTTAAACCACTTTACTGTGCCTGTTGCCATTGATCGGTACTCCTTTTGTTCGAGCCCTGCACGCGCATACAGGGCTCCGGTGTTGTATTTCTGAAATGCAAGCTATCTTCATGAATTTTCAACCTGGTGAGAGAAGCGGTTTCGCTTCGCGTGTATTCAGCAGGATTCAAGTCAGATGAGGTCTCGTTTCAGATCATTCGGGCACTAACCCTATTTTCATACCATGTCAAGCGCATTATTCCATAATACCGGCGTCTTTTCCCTGTCTGCGACGAAGAACCGGGCGGATATCGTTCATGTTTTTTCTGTAGTCTTCCTCCTATGTAAAGCGTACTCGTTTTTCTCTCGAGTGAGACGCCTGCATTCACCTGTTTCATCAGCGGGGAGAACCCGGCCGCTTCCGATGTCTGAATGTCCAGGGACGGCATGAGGATAAGGCCGCCTCTTCTCAGGATCGGTATTCCTTCAGCGCGCTGCAGGCGATTTCCGCAGCGGAGGCCGTAAGTCCGGCGCAGTAGACGGAGCCGGCGAGATATGTCTGGAAATCGTCCCAGCCGGTAAATGCCCGGGACGCGATATCTCTGCATTCGATGTATCCCGCCTGTTCTCTGAATTCACGCACGATCTCTCGGCCAATGCCGAACGGTTCGGGCATGCCGATCTTGCTTTTCACCAGGAGATTGATATGCCCCGCCACGAACCCCTTGATCGTCCGGTGGTAGCGAAGAGATCTGACCTCGTTGCCGAAGGCGAGGTTCAGTGCCATGAGAGCCCCTGCCAGAGCTCCGCACAGTCCACCTCTGAAGGCGAGTCCCCCGTCGAACACAAAGGCGAGCTCCTCGAGCATATCGTCTCCGATCCCGGTCCTTTCTCTGACAAGCCGGAGCACGGAGGCGGCGCAGTGCAGAGGTTGGCCTGTGGATGTCTCTCCCCTGGAAAGATCTTTCCCGCTGAGATTATGGAGGTATCGGACGGCGCGTGCGATATGCCGCAGGCATCGCATCATTCTGTCGCCGGGGAACAGGTAGCGCAGCTGGCCCGATACTGTATAAAAATCCACGCCGGTCCTTGCGCGGCAGGTGGTGGCGCCGAAGGCTTCGCCGAACCAGTCGACATATCGTCCCGCCTCTTCCATCACCGCCGAAGCAGCATGAACGCCGTATTGCCTGAGACTTTCCTGGTGCATGAGCGCGATGCCGAGAGCTCCTCCGCTCAGCACTCCGCAGGTTGAACCGCTCGCCACGGCGCCGCCTTCCAGTCCGGTGACGGATTTCAG
>JAKQPV010000100.1:0-1107 GCA_029564515.1 Spirochaetota bacterium
AACTGGATGAGCAAATGTCACAGTCCGCCCGGTTGCACCGAGAACCACATACTGCGTCGCGCCATTGTCCCAATCAATCGCAATCGTCGCGCCGTCAGAAAGCGCTTTAACTGCCCCCGGCTGCGCATTCATGGATTTCCGCGCCGTCTGCCCATGAACGCCATCCTCGCCATGCTCGATCATTGCGAGGCGGTTCAGCGTGTCGGCCTTCGTTCCGTGTCCGTAGCCAACCATTTCTTCGGTTGCGAGTATTCTTTGGTTTGCCATGATTCCCTCCTAATAAGTCACGCTCAGGCGACAATTCCCTGCCTTATGCGAGCCGTCAGCTGTAATAGTGCCGTCAGCAAGGTGTTGTTCTGTAAGATAATAAGGTGTTTCAAGAGCTCGAAATGTCATCGTTCCCGCCCGGAAGTCCGGCGAAACCTCCACGATCTTCCAGTAATGATTTGCCATCTGGAGCCCTTCAATGTCGTATAGGTCGAGGGCGGAATAAACGATATGATCCCCGACATCCACCGAGAGCCGCTTCATGGTATGATCTTTAACTTCGATCTCATAAAGCGGTTCCGCGAGTTTCTCGATAATCAACTGGCATACAGCGTCAACCGTTGTAGCATCCCGGCACCAGAAAAACTGAAATGCTGACTCCGGGTAGCGGAGGCCATACATATTTACCGATGCGGTATCCCGGCGCGGATAGGCGTTCGTCGCCATATCGAATTCCCCGGTCACATAATTATAATCGTGCTCATACGGGCATTGATTGATCAGATTGACAAGCCGCTGCCTCGCATCAAGCAGTTCCGCGTCTTGCCGTTGCAGGATCGTCGGATCATACTGGATCGTGCCGTCATCGATGGACAGGACCAGCTCCCCGGCTCCGTTGACGTAAGCAGAGCCGAGGAACGACCCCATCATTTCGATGATCTTGTCCCAGATCACGCAGTCTTCGATGATGACCCCGGCCGCTATATATCCCTGAGTCGTGACGACCTGTTTCGCCCTTTCGCTTGCCGTCGTGTCCACATCTGCCGCCAGAAAGCCGCAATGCGTGACAAGGAAATCGAGGACCATATCCACGATCCCGGTCATTAGCGTCGTGGTTCC
>JAKQPV010000120.1:0-1143 GCA_029564515.1 Spirochaetota bacterium
CTCGGCACCAGGTTTCGCACGAGATCGAGAACACAGAAGCCCGGCTGCATGGTGTTGGGCATGCCCATGCGCCTGAAGGTCGGGACAATGACCCTGTCCCAGTCGAAGGCGAGATTGTACGAGGCCAGCGGCATGGCGCCGGCAAATCGGCGGAAACGATCAAGCGATTCCTGCGGGGGACACCCCTTGTGTCTGAGATAATCCCGGGTATACTTATGGATTCGTACAGCGTCCGGCTCCATGGGCACATCGAAGTTGATGAGAACGTGGAAGGGATCTCCCGAAGGTTCCCATCCCTGCATGAGCTGGGCCCCTATCTCGATTGGATACACCGGATCGTTGAGACCGGTGGTCTCCGTATCGATGAGCACCCATCTGTCTTCATGACCCATCCTGCCTTCAGCCGTCTTCATTCAGCCGCCTTTTTTCGATACGAGCCTCTTGAGCGCACGAAAGCGCCGCCCCTGTGGAGCTTGTGTTCGGCTCACCATCGGTATCAAACAAATGAGGCTGGAATACAAGAAATAAATCGCCACAACAAAAAAGACGCAGCCGCGGCATCGGGCGGGCAATTCCGTGTCAGCCGGCCTGCGTCCCTGCGGCCGCCGCCGTATGGACCAAAAATCGGGCCGAGGGCTATGATCCAGTGGTCTTTTTGCCCTCGTTTTTGCCGGAGTTCTTCTGCCTGTCCTCGACCGGACAGGAGCTGCTCATTCAGGTCTGCACCCCCAGTTTGGGCAGAAGCCATGCCTGAAGAAAGATCCATCCACCGATGATGAGCAGGACAATCAACAAGTCCGTCACGTTCCGCACTCCTTTGAAGCCGTTTCACCGCCCGGGCTCGATGCAAAATCCCTTCGATACCCGCGGCCGCCGCACGGCCGCTTCGCGCGTGCAGCGCATGCCGCCGCGTCCGTTCTAATTCCTCTATACTTCTTTTGATGCACAGGCATTGATATGGATCAATGGAATCACGGTTTTCGTGCGGGGGAGAGCTGCCGTCAGACGGGCAAAAAAAAGGATGGCGGTTAGGGCATAGGACGCGCCATCCTAAAGAGGAGGTTTTATGTTTGTACTATTATAGATGCACCGCATCGGAAATGGTTTCTCAAAATGTAGGTAATTTTTTTGTGAGATGCCGCG
>JAKQPV010000140.1:0-1571 GCA_029564515.1 Spirochaetota bacterium
TCCCATCTGCACCGCAGCGAGCGGGTTCTCGAGGTCCCGCTCTCCGGAATAGCGCTCGGCGCCGTCCAGCCATGTCTTCTCGGCCCCCCAATAGACGTCCTGATCCGGCTCCCAGACGTCCTCGCGACCACCGGCGAAACCGAATGTCTTGAATCCCATGGTTTCCAGGGCGACGTTGCCGGCCAGGATCATCAGGTCGGCCCAGGAAATCTTCCGGCCGTACTTCTGCTTGATCGGCCAGAGCAGGCGGCGCGCCTTGTCCAGGTTGACGTTGTCGGGCCAGCTGTTGATCGGTGCAAAGCGCTGCTGGCCCCTTCCGCCTCCTCCGCGGCCGTCACCCATGCGGTACGTGCCGGCGCTGTGCCACGCCATGCGGATGAACAAAGGGCCGTAGTGGCCGAAGTCCGCCGGCCACCAGTCCTGCGAGTCGGTCATGAGCGCGGCGAGGTCTTTTTTCACGGCCGCCAGATCGAGGCTCTTGAACTCCTCGGCGTAGTCGAAATCCTCACCCATCGGATTGGACTTGGAGGAATGCTGATGCAGGATTTCGAGTTTCAACTGGTTCGGCCACCAGTCGCGGTTCGACGTTCCCCTGCCGGTTGGTTGTCTGTCTGTCCCGGCCCTGGCCGGTACCTTTTTATCTTCGTTCATACCCGTACCTCCTTTCGTTTCCTGATTCCATCACCTGAGGCGCAACCAGTGATATGGTGCTTCCTTTGCCATCTCGCACACACTCTTCTTATAGTAACCGAGTCATGAAAATAAACAATTTTACGAGATCATTGTTACTAACAGATAATTATTCTCAGGTAAAGAAAAAAATATTTTTACCCCCTTGCCTTACAGGCGGGGCAGAGACCGAAGAAGTCAAGGCGGTGGTGCTCAATAGTATAGCCGGTCTTTTCCGCGATCTCTTCGTTCAGGTGATCGATGCTCGAGAGCTCCGGGTCCATGATCTTCCTGCATCTGGTGCAGATGATGTGCGTGTGGGGATACGGCCTGGCCCCGTCATAGCGGTTGCTGCCGTCTGGGAAGCCCAGCTCGAGGACTTCGCCCAGCTCCTTCAGGAGGATGACGGTCTTGTAAACCGTGGCCAGGCTGGTGGTGGGAAACCTTGCCCTGACCGATTCATAGATCTCGGCCACGGTCGGATGTCCCTGACTGGATGCGAGAATCTCGAGCACTGCCATGCGCTGCGGCGTCAGGCGGAAGCTGCGCTCCCTGAGGCTTGAGAGCATCTGCTCAAGACGTCTGGCGACCTGATCTCGATGCTTCATGGACGGGTTCTTCATGGTGCCTGTCCTATCAAGAATTATTCTTAGGTGATTCTACATATCTCTTGTTATCCTGTCAAGAGATCGCTGGATCCGAACTGAGAATCATTCCTGTCAGTACAGTGTATGGGTATTGCCTTCCTTTCTATCGAGGCTATAATTATTCATAGTGTGAATCATACGCCAGATTCATGAACAGGGGACCATAGGGAAGGAGGATGGATATGCCTGAAGAAATCAAGGCAGGGTGTGCCAGGCCCACCGGCGGGCCTGTCGGGGAGAAACCCCCGCAAGCCC
>JAKQPV010000163.1:0-2540 GCA_029564515.1 Spirochaetota bacterium
CCGACCCCATGGCCGGGGTCGCGCGAGTGCCGGAGATGAGCGACGAACAGATCCTCATGCAGTACCTCGTCGTCAACAGGAGCAGCAGCCAGGCCGCCGCGCTGGGCGAGGCGGCCGTTGCGGCCCTGAAGGCCTCCGGCGACGCGATCATCCTCTTCCCGCAGGAGGCTGTGTCACCATGTCATTGCGAAGGAGCGAAGCGACTGAAGCAATCTCGGATAGTATCGAAAAGATTGAGATTGCCGCGCTTCCTTCGGTTGCTCGCAATGACGAGAGCCGATGATGACACAGCCTCCAGGAGCTGCGGGAAAGAATTTTCAATCTGCAGCAGAACAGGGATTAGAGGGCCTTCCGCGCATTTTTGCAACCGCCTGTCATTCGTTTCCTTCCACCCTGCGTGCATCCCCCATCCATTCGAAAGGCAGCCGTGTCGCCTCCACGAGTTACCCGATTTTTGCATACGATCGGGGCGGCGTGGTGGAACCGTCGGTCAGGGCGGGCACAGAGACGGCGGAGCCCATCACGATCACCGTCGACCGGAAATAGGAGGATTCATGGACCTGAGACAGACGATTACGGAAATGGCGAAGGCCGTCCCGGGGCAGTTCGAGCCGCAGAAGGACGGATCGTCGAGAATGGAGGCCGTCATCGCCGAGCGCAAGGCATTCCTGTCGAAGAAAAAGCTCACCTACATCTGCCGCTTCAAGGTCGACGAGCCTGCAAAAGAAGTGCGCTTCTTCGAGATGCTGAAGGAATCGGGGTTCGGCGTCTCGAGCGGCGGCGGCCAGACGAGCCCGGGCTTCGGCTTCAAGAAGGAGACCTACAACACCTTCGGCAAGGAGCGGAGCGGCACCATCGAGGAGCAGTCAACGCTCTTCGGCAAGGACTACTCCTACTCCTTCGATTTCGGGGCGTTTCGCGGGGCCGTCCGGAAAGCAGCCGAAAGCGCGGGCTACCGCTTCGAGGTCAAGCTGATGGAAAGATCAGTGTAGACCCCCGAGGCTCCGGTGACCAGCCGCACCGGGGTTCGTCGGACCGTCGCACCTCACTCACCGGCCGTTTCGACGTGCCCGTTCTCTTTCATGACACCGGCCATCAAGAGCCCGTAGTTCGCCCTGAGCTGATCCAGGCAGCAGGCGAAGGATTCCTTTAGGAACGATTCCGTCGCCTCAAGGCAGTTCCTTGCGGCCTGGCGGGCTTCCTCCCGGTCAGCCGTGATCTTCTGCTCCAGGACCAGACGCTTCATCCAGCCGATGCAGGCAGAGGAGACCCTCGAACCGTTTTCCCCTGTCGTCTTTCCATAGACGGCCAGTTGCTCGGCGAAACCGCTGGCCGAAAGGCGGCCCGTCATGCCATCGGCCAGATTCCGGATCTCAAGGATCGCGTCCTCCCAAGTTGCCCTCTCGAGACCGTTCCCCACGGGGAAGTTGAGCAGCTCGTAAAGGTTTCCGCAGAGCCGGCGGATAGGATCTGCCACGGGCTTCATTTCCAGGCCTTCACGGAAGACGCCCAGGAGAGATTCCGCTGTCTCCTGGAATTGCCTGCGCCCCCGGATCATGAGATCGACAGACTCCTCCGACCATTGCGTGAAAACTTCAAACGGGTTGCGTTGCAACCATGCATTCATGCTCATCGCGCGACCTCCTCGTGCTCGTTCCTGTCGTCAGGACAGCAACGCCAGTAATTGTGCTGCAACGGGAATAGCGCGATGCATGTTGCATTGCAATATCAAATAATTTACAGGTTATTATCAGGTATAAACTGATTATATACCGTTAATCAAAGCAGACGGCAATCTATTTATCCGTATCGAGCTTGCGTTGCAGCATGAAGCGTTGACAGGAACCGATGCGGCCGCTTCCGCGTCGTCACGACGCGGGCGGAACAGACGCCCTAGAGGTTGCGGAGCTTCTCCACGGAGGACTGGACGACGAAGACGCGGATATTGTTGCTCTTGCCATCGACGGGGTTGATAAAGAACCCGGGACGGTTCGGTTCATAGCCGAGGGTCGCCCCGACGAGTTTCTCCCCATCCTTGAAGAGGATTTCCATCTTCCGGCCCTGGGCCTTGTCACCCTCGGAAAACCGGCGGCGCTCGTCGTACGCGGGGTTTCCATCGAAATCTTTCACGAAGAAAACGGCCTTGAGATCCTTGACCAGGATCTGCTGCGTGTCCTGCCCCGAAGTTTTCTGCTGCGGGTGCAGATGAAAGCGGTCCTTGTTCGGGAAGAAGTCCTGCGTGTACCCCTTGATGACCTTCCCGTCGGCATAACGAACGACGACTTTTACCGGCTCCATGCGTCTCCCCCGGGCCTTTTCCGATTCTGCAGGCCTTATGAGCAATTTCCGAGCCAGCACCCGCCGCTTTTCCCTGTTTCCTTGAGCCGAGATCCTTGTCGCCCCGTTGCCTCATAAATAAATGTTACCGAAGATGGGGCTCAGGTCGCTGACGACAGAGAGTCCGTTTATAGCAGAGATCGAAGATTTTTTTAAGTTTGTGTTCCATGGCCTTGCGCAGCACGAAGGGGTTGAGGGTTCGG
>JAKQPV010000066.1:0-170726 GCA_029564515.1 Spirochaetota bacterium
AAGCATCAAGAATCTCAATGCCCGATATTCTTCCATCCGGGAGCATGTCCAGATTAATCCCCTCCCTTACTTCAATTACAGCTACGGTTTTTCGGGATCCAACTGGATGGATACAGCGTCAATTTCGTTGTCATAATATACTTTCATATCAGGCCTCGTTTCAACGGATATGCTGTTATAATCATAATATATTCATCCTCAACAACGAAAACAATTTTAATCGGATACGTGCCATCTTGCGAATAATCCACGATTTCATTACGACCTTTGCGAATTAATGTAGCGTGTTCAATAATCGATTACAAGTATAATTCCGTCAGACCGTATAATTTTACACGTCTTGACGCATGTCGCGAAAATATAATATCCACCTCCCCCTCCGGAATACCGTTTTCAACATAATATGTTGATGTGTCGGAGAGATAACGAATGAGGATGGACAGAATGAAATTTTTTTCATAATAGTGCCTGGAAACAACATAAAAGGCCGCCGGTCAGGAGGACCGGCGTCGCGAGAGCATAAAAGAATGATTGTTCCCGACATGGACGTCGCAATGCCGGCTGCGCCACGGATGGCCGAGAGCGACCGAATGTGCCCGCGGGGTCCAGGGGCGCAGCCCCTGGCGCAAGGGTCTTGCCCAATGTCATCCCCGCCCCTCGGCAGGCTCGGGATAAACTCCAGCGGGGATCCATTGGCCATCAGGTTGAGTTTTATGTAACAGATTCCAGAGTTGATGCGCCGCCCGGCGCAGGGGTGCGACCCGGAGCAAGCCATGCCATGATACAAGGGATGGGATACCCGCATGGGCACACCCTCCCTTGTATCATCACCCGATGTCCTTTCTCTCAAGCTTCATCTTGAGGCTCACCGGGCCGGAAGGGCCCGCGGTGATGAACGGCAGGTCCACCACGGCTTTCCCTATCGTAACGAGCTCGCGCGCCACGCGCTCGGACGCCTCGGTAAGGCGCTGCATCGCCATGGCGTCTGCCGAAAGGTTTACGTTGTCCGACCGGAGGAAGCGCTCTGTCACGACCTCGACCACCCTCCGTCCCGCCGGGGTGCTTCCCCGCTTTACCACGGTCCCTACGGCAGACGGATTCTCCAGGTTGAGTTCAGACCCGCACTGCCCGCACGCCACAATCGCACCGGAATTGAGCGGCGCGCCGCATACGGGACAGGGGAGCGGCACTTTTATAGTAGGAACGAACATATGCATCCTCCGGAAATTCATTCTGGGCGCATCAGGACTGCGTCTCCTTCCTCTTCTTGAGGTCGAGGGCGGCCCTGAGCCCCTTCTCCCGTATCACCTTGATCTTGAGGCCCGTCTCGGTCAGGCGGAAGAAACGCTTTCCGTACCTGCGCAGGAGCGAGCGGTCGATCTCGAACCCGAGTCCGGGGCGCGTGAACGGCTGGAGCACGCCGTCGCGCGGGATGATCGGCTCGATGATCCCGTCCCTGTACTCGGGCACCCAGGACGGCTCCTCGAGCGGGTATTCCAGCGGCAGCTTGTTGTCGCGGTCGGCCAGCACCAGGTTCCAGTTCACGTAGAAGCCGACGCCGTTGGTCCAGGTGTGGGGCGAGTAGAGCCGCTTTTTCTTCTTGCTGGCCTCGATCACTTTCATCACCTGGGCGATGCCGCCGGCGAAGGTGGCGTCCGGCTGGTACACGTCGAAGCAGTCCTTCTCCAGCATGACCTTGATCTCGTCCCACCCGTAGTTCAGCTCGGCGCCGGAGATCTTTACCTTTGACGCGCGGCGCACCGCGGCGTTACCGTCGTAGTCACGCGAGTCGAGCGGCTCCTCCAGCCAATCGTACTTGTTGTCGTGGCAGGCGCGCGCGAACTCCTTTGCCCGCTTCAGGTCCCACTCGGGCACCCGGTCCACGATGGAGACCAGCCAGCCCTGGTTCGCGTCCACGCCCAGGACCATCTTGTTTCCCACGCCTTTGCGCACAACGCTGATGTGCCGGATGTCGTCTTCCAGCCGCGCGTTCTTCACCCGCAGCTTCGCGGTCTTGAAACCGCGCTCCCTCATCGCCAGGAGCTCGTCCACGCGCCGCTCGGGCTCGTGCATCTCGCCCGTGGAGCAGTAGACCGGCACCGCGCGCGCGTTGCCGCCGAGCAGCTCGTACACCGGCTTGTTCTTCATCTTGCCGATGATGTCCCAGCACGCGGGCTCTATCCAGAAATTGCGCCATCCCAGGTACCCGGCCTGCTTGAGCAAGCCCTGCACCCGGTCGATGTCGGTCGGGTCCGCGCCCATCAGGTACCCGCCCAGGAGGTCGCCCAGGCCCTCGCGCTCGCGGCCCATGGCGCTGCCCGCGGAGTAGCCCTCGATCCCCTCGTCCGTGACCAGACGGATCAGCGTGAAGCGGTTATGCGTCTGCGGGTAACCCGGGATCCAGGTGGGCCAGAAGGTCTTTTTCAATGGAACGGATACGTGGTAAAGCTCGATCAGTGATATTTTCATGTTGCGCCTCCCGCATACTATTGATATATGAGTCCCGTTTATACTAACGGCACCGATAACCACACGTCAATACATATACGGCCGCCCGGCGGTAAAATCCCCGGACGCGTAAAACACCGTTATAAAAAGTTGTTGCTGGATTTATATTGCAGCTTATAATGAACTCATTCCATTCACCACATTCATCATAAAAGGAGGAGCCATGAGAAATGCATTCACGCTCAAAAATTCAGCAATACTTGTTCTTGCGCTGTCCGTAGCTTTTTCCTGTACGGCGGTATTCGCCGGCCCGGATAAAGGCGACAAGGGCAAGGGCGGGAAAATTGAGGCCGCGGACAAGGGAAAAAAGGGCGAGCATGGAGCGAAGGGAGATATAGAAAAAGGCAAGAAAGAGGAAAAGGTAGACAAGGCCAAAAAGGAAAAGAAAGAGAAGATCAAGGAGAAAAAGGAAAAGGCGAAAGCCAGGCAGGAAAAAGCGAAAGGCCTTGAGAGGGCCATCGAGCGCCTGGAATCCATTGCGGCAAAACTCGACGAAAAAGGAAAAACCGACCAGGCCGCGAAGCTGAGAGAGAAGATAGCGAAAATGAAAGAAAAGATCGCGAAAAAGAAAACCGAAGTGGACAATGAGGTAAAAGCGGCTGAACAGGAAGAAGCCGCGGAGGAGGCGACCGATGCTGAATAAATTACTCGCGTCATTATTGGTTTGCGTGGCCGTATTCGTGCTGGCGCTCGCCGGCTGCAAGAAGGCGGAAGTCTACAACGTAGACGGGATAACCGAAGACAATGCGCTCCAGGAGGCGGACAAGGTTCTCGAAGAGATCGACAGGCTCTGATCCGGGAGGCATCGGTGTTCCCGAAAAAAGCGACGCCAGCAAGCGTCGCTTTTTTCATTGCCGTTCCTCGTTATCGGTCCCCTCACTCCTGCCCGAGCCTCTTCCTCAATCTGTCGCGCGCTTCGACAGGGTCCCGGACCACGAGCCGCGTGCCGGCGAGTATGTCCAGGTACCCTACCTCGTTCGCGAACCGCGGTACCACGTGGAGGTGGATGTGCGCGAGGCTTGCGCCGCTCTGGTCCCCCAGGTTGTACCCGGCATTGAACCCGGCCGGGCCGTACTCCTCTTCGAGCGCGGTAAGGGCATCGGCCGTCAGCCGGTGCAGCGCCAGCGCCTCGCCGTCGGTAAGCTCCTGGAGCTTCTCCACGTGCCGCTCCGGGAAGATCATCAGGTGGCCGGGGTTGAAGGGATAGAGGTTTACCGACACGATGAAGCCGTCGCGGCGGGCCACCTCGAGGCTGGTTACCGCCGGGTCGCGGTCCCGTATCGCGCATAGTATGCAGGCCACGGCCGGCTTGCCGCCCTTGACATAGGTGAGCTTTTCAGTGTTGAACAGGTGGTCTCTCATGGTCAAGTGCCCCCGGCGGGGCATTATTACTTTTTACGGCGGCTGTACATGACTGCCGAGTAGATTGACACGCCCGCGATAATGGCCAGGCCGAAGCCGAGCATGACCAGGTAGAGCAGGTCCATCCGCTGCAGGGACGAGACCTTGGTCGTCGTCTCCTCGTCAAGGCTCGCAATCTCCAGCATGATGATCCGCTGCGTGGTCTCCATGTCCTCGCGCGAAAACACGTGCACCATCTGGTGGAACAGGTGGCGCGTGTTCCCGAGCCGGTTTTGCAGGGACTTCACGTCCGCGCGCTTGTCCGCCAGGACGGCAAGGTTCCCGTCAATGCGGCCGATGCCGCGGTCGATCTCCCCGATGAGCTTCACGATGTCCCGCGCGTAGTCCGCCGGGTGGCAGGCCGTGCACGACTTCTCGCTGATGACGTCGATCGACGAACGCTGGATGTTGTGCGCCCCGTGGCAGGTGACGCAGCCGGGCTCGCCCGATTTCATGACCGAGAGGTAGTGCGGCCCGCGCCTGAACTGCTCCGTGGCCTTGACGTGGCAGCCTTCCCTGCCGCAGAACTCGGTCCCCTTTTTCCGGTCCGGCTTTCCCCTGAAATTGGACTTGAGCGCGTGCGCCAGCAGCTTGTCATTGAGGGCCGGGTTCCCGCCGTGGCAGGCTTCGCAGCGCTTCCCCGCGGCGTTGTGGACGCTGGAGCGCCATTCCACGACCGGCTTCTTCAGCCGCTCCGTGTCCTGGGCTTCGTGGCATATGATGCAGTAGTCCTTCTCGTCGGCGGGCGCCGGCCTGTCCTGGGAACGCGCGGCCGAGCCGCCGGCCGCCAGGGCGCAGCAGAGGATCGTTGACGCCAGTATGTATCGTATCATAAGATCAGCCGCTCCTTCCGGGATTGTCCGCGCGCCGCCGGGCCCGTCAATAAAAATCGATGCCGGCGAGCTTCAGCGCCAGAAGCCCCCCCAGCACGACGAGAATGGTATACAGGCCGGCAACGCAGTCGTCAATCATTATTCCCATGCCGCCCTTCAGGTCCTGGAGCCTGTTCACGGGCCACGGCTTGAGGATGTCCATTATCCTGAATATGACGAAGGCGGCGAGCGCGACCTTCAGGTTAAAGGGGAAAAAGAGGACGCTGACCCAGTAGCCGAGCACCTCGTCTATAACCACCTGGCCCGGGTCCTTCTCGCCAAAAAATCGTTCGCCCTCGTCCGCCAGCTTCATGAAGGGGTAGAAAAGGATGACGACCGCCGCACAGTTGACGACCCAGCTCATCTCCCCGAAGGCGAGATATTCCAGGAAGTAAATGGCCATGCCCACGAGCGACCCTGCGGTGCCGGGGCCGACCGGGGAGTACCCCGCGTAGCATCCGGTGAAGAGAAATTCCCTGATCCTGTTCATGCCTGGCCGGACTGCCCCCCGGTCTTTTTCTCGGGCAGAAAGAGCCGCCAGTTGGTGAATATGTAACGAAGGCCGGAGAGCGCGGTCAGGATGGTCACCCCGAACATGATCCAGTAGGGAACGAGCGGATGGGTTTCATAGATGCCGTACTTGCGGACGATGTATATCATGATGATGATGACGATCGAGACCATCTGGAAGGCGGTCTTCACCTTGCCGAACCTGCTGGTACGGAGCGTCTCGCCGCGCCGGATCGCCAGGTAGCGCATGAAGGTGATGAGCACGTCGCGGCCGATGATCACCGCGATCATCCAGAAGTCGTATATCTTCACATAACGGTTCAGGACCATGAGGGCGGCAAGCACCGATATGACCAGGAACTTGTCCGCGAGCGGATCGATGAATATGCCGAATTCCGACTCCTGCTTGAGCTTTCGGGCGCTCCACCCGTCAAGCAGGTCCGTGAGCGATGCCGCCGCGAAAAGGATCAGGGCAAGCCACCATGACTTGACGTAGAGCAGATAGACAAGGAGGGGGATCAGCACTATCCGCGAGAGCGAGAGAAGGTTCGGGATCGTGAAGCTGAATTTCGGCATGCTCATGCGAGCTCCCCCTGCAGGTCATACTCTGTGGCGCCGGTTATGCGCGCCGTCACAATCGACTTAATCCCGGCGCTCCTTCCGGTCAAGTAAAAAATACCGTCCACCTCCGGCGCGTCATGCTCGGTTCTGCCGGCCCAAGTCTCGCCGTCGACTCGCTCCTCGACCAGCACGCGGACCTTCCCGCCGATCATGGCCTCCAGCTTTTCAGCGGAAATGGCGCGCTGCAGCTCCATCAGGCGGTCGTACCGTGCTGACTTGACCGGCTCCGGCACGGTGTCGCCCAGCTCCCACGCGCGCGTTCCCTCTTCCGGCGAATAGGTGAACGCTCCGACCCGGTCCAGGCGCATCTTCTCCACGAAGTCCATGAGCCCGGCAAAATCCTCGTCCGTCTCGCCCGGGTACCCCACCATGAAGGTCGAGCGGACCCGGATGCGCGGCACCCGCGCCCGCAGCGTTTCGATGAGCGCGCCATAAGCTTCCGCGTCGCCGGCGCGCCCCATCGAGCGGAGGATGCGGCCGCTCGCGTGCTGGAGCGGCATGTCAATGTAGGGCACGATCTTCCCGCCGCGCGCCAGCAGGTCGATGATGCCGTCGTCCAGGTGGTCCGGGTGGCAGTACATCAGGCGGACCCACTCGATGCCGTCCACCCCGGCGAGCATGCCCGCGAGCCCGGCCAGTCCGGTGCCGCCGGAGCGGTACGCGGCAATGTCCTGCGCGACCACGACGAGCTCCTTCACTCCCCGCCCGGCAGCGCGGCGCGCCTCGTCGAGGATGAGCTCCGGCGGCGCGGGCACGTGCGCTCCCCGGATAAGCGGGATGGCGCAATAGGAGCAGTTGTTGGAGCAGCCTTCCGAAATCTTGATGTAACAGTACGAGAGCCCGGCCTGGAGCGGCTCGCGCGCCGCGCGGATGGGACCGGCCGAGATGCCGAAACGGCGGCCCATGCCGGCGACGAAGCCGCCCGTGAGCCGGTGAATATAGCCGATCTCGGGGATATCCCCTGCCAGGGCTTCCGGATAGCGTCCGGAGAGGCACCCGGCAACCGCCACCTTCCGGCCGAAGTCCTTCAACACGCGCGTGCCGCCGTCCAGGAAAGGCTTCGGGTTCGGGCCCGCTTCCCGCTCCTGCTGGTCCAGCGCGTCGAAGATCACCCCGATCGACTCTTCCTTGGCCGCGGTAATGAAACCGCACGTGTTCACGATAATGATATCGGCCCGCTCCGGGCCGTCGGCGCGCATGTAGCCCGCGCCCGCAAGCTCGCCGTTCAGGCGCTCGGAATCCACCAGGTTCTTGGAACAGCCGAGGGAGATTATGTAGTAGGATATGTCGGTAGAAAAGAACACGTATCGAAACCTCTAAACGTCCCCCTGCGAATTATTGCTCATTCGTGCTTTAAACATCCCCGGTTGATTCAGTTCAACCTGCCGAGAACGCCGAAAGCAAGATACCCCTCAACCGCGTTTACCTTCCCGGCAGGCGGGTTCCCCTCAAGCGGTTTCAGTGACCTGGTGAGATAGCCCCTGCATCCCGCTTCGATGGACAGCGTCACTCCGCCGGACAGGTTTACGTTCGTCCCGAGGGCGATCCCGCCGACGCCTCCAAACATCTGGTACTTCCGCTGGTACGATACGGGAAGAGCAAAGAGGAGTGGAGTCATAATTACGTCATGCGTTACACGAGATTCTTTGCCCCACCAGTAATTGATCCCGAGTTGCGGGCCGAGCCACAGCTTGATCGTTTCATTCCTGAAAAGACGGAACCCGAACGTGTTGATGAAATTCACCCTGTTTAAATCGATCCTGTTGGCTGCATGGACATTCGCGCGGTCATACCCGATGTTCAGCCTGTAATTGAAGATGCCATCGGAATCGGGATCGGTATCCACCATGAGCCCTGCGCCGCAGGCAACCGATCCGCTTGCTTTCATATACCGGTGTTTCAGGCCATAATAATCCGCGACTTGCAGCGCCCCGGATTGATGCCAGGTTTTTCCGCCCGAGCCGTTGATATATGCGCCCAGTCCCACCGGATATGCGGGCCTCTGATATCCCAGGCAGATCAGGGCGAATGCAACGGCAATAATGTACCATGTTTTATTCATGCGCGTTTCTCCATAGTATGAATATTCATATCGTGCGTTCTCCCATGGGACGCAATGGGCATTAGCGGACCAGCATGGGGCATTGAAATAAATTTTTCAAGACAAAAAACGCCGAACAGGGCCGTTACCGATGATGGCGCAATTCAATGGCAATTGTACCGGTCAATTTTTTGCACCCTTCCCGGCCTGCCTGAAAAAAAGCGCTGGACAGAGGGTTTAAAATATAAAAACCTAAAAAACTGCTCCTTCTATAAAATTAGCCCATGCGAACTGATATGGAACAGCTGGCCCATCGTATCGAAATAAAAAAATAGTGGATCGGGGGGGCTTGAAACGTACATTCAACGGCTTTCAAAAAGTAACCGAACCAGAGCCATGAAACAGTTTTTACGATGCATCGTGACATTGCTTGCATTGTGCCAGGCATACCCCCTGTCGGCGGCCCTCATCGACCTTAACCGTGAAACGATCTATGCGAGGAAAGGCTTTGATGAGGCATGGACACGGGAGGTCCCTGCGCCAACCGACAGTGTCTGGCTTGCCATACCAGGCGTTAAAACCGCTGAACGGCAGGTCGTTCTTAAAGACCTTCCCCTGCATAATATGCCCCGGCGTCCCGTGTTTTCCCTTAAAGAGTACGCGCCGGAAAATTTCACTTTCCTTACCGAATTCAAACTCATGGAGAAGGATCCAGCCCTGGAGGGCCTCCTGGGTGTTTATTTCGCCAACATCGGTGAGAACTGGTCCGTATACCTCAACGGACGCCTGCTGAAGTCAGAGATACATGAGAACGGCAGGGGGATGATTCTTGAGTTCCGGCACCACAGGGAAGTTCTCATTCCCATCGATCCTCGAATCCTGAGAACGGGGAGCAACATCCTGGCGGTCCGGATTTTCAGCGACCCGACCAACATAGATTCCGGGTTCCATCGCAGCACCCCGTTCGTCATAGACGCACTGCCGCGGCTCGAGGAGCTGCGATCCGAGCAGACCTCCATGATCCTTATCTTTCTCTACCTGTTCTTCGGCGTGTACCACATGTTCATTTACATCAGGAGAAGAGTTGAAAAATACAACCTCTTCTACGCCCTTTTCTCGGTGTTCCTGTTCGCGTACTTCATGAGCCGGACCCATGGAATTTACGCCGTAATTCCGGATTCCACGATCCTGCACCGCATTGAATACTGCTCGCTCTATGCGCTGGTGCCGCTTTTCGGCGTATTCGTTGACCTCCTGCTCACTGCTTCCATCTCCCGGCTGACGAAGCTGTATGCCGCCCTGTATGCGCTTCTCATCCTTGTGACAATAACGCCCGTCTCCAATCCTTTCGCTATCGACGTGCTCCGGGTATGGCAATTTTCGGTTATCATTCCCGTCTTCTATTACCCCATTATCAGGATCGGTCGTCCGGTGCTCGCTTCTTTCAGAACAATGCATGCAAGATTCCACAATATCCCGTTCCCCTCCCGCGCCACCCGGGCGCTCGGCAGAGTACTGGCCTCTTCCACGGCGGGGAACCTCATGCTGGGGACACTCATCGTGGTCGCATGCATGGTCTTCGACATTGCCGATTCGCTGTTCTGGTCCTACGACTATGTCGTCACGACCTACGGCTTTTTCGTGTTCACCATGGGAATCGCGCTTATACTCACGAACCGTTTCCTGGCTTTGCACAGGGAGCTGGAAAAGGACAACGAAATCGCCGCCAGGGAAATGGCACTGGCGGCCCACGTACAGAAAATGCTGCTCGCATCTCCTCCGGCGGACATCGACCGGTGGGATATAGCGGTTACTTTCAGGCCAAAGTACGGCGCAGCGGGCGATTCTTATGACTTTTATTACACCGAAAACAACCTGGACGGTATCGCCCTGTTTGACGTTTCAGGCCACGGTGTGTCATCCGCCCTTATAACCATGATGATCAAGCCCGTAACAATGAGAGCATTCAAGTCCCTTCATGGGGAAAGCCTCGATGCGATTATTAATAATGTAAACAGGCAGGTGACCAGGGACCTCGTCCAGCTCAATACCTATGTGACCTGCGTCCTTCTTCGCATCAGGGAGAACGTCGCGGAATACGTGAATGCCGGACATCCCGATATACTGCTCCGGGATGGCGGGACGAGGGAGGTGCAAATAATTGACGAGGGCGGAATTGACTTCAGGGGTGAGCCGCTGGGGTTGGGCTTCAACAAGGTCAATCCGTCGATGATCCGCTTCACGATCGGGCAGAACGATGCATTGCTCCTGTTTACCGATTGTCTTATAGAATCAAGGAACCGCAGGAAGGAGAGGTACGGCATAAGGCGTGTCATGGACTCGCTGGGTGCGGCTCCCGCAGGCCCGGCCTCGGCCATACTCGATTTCATCCTCTATCAGTTTTATTCCTTTACCGCTGGAAGCGACCTGAAAGACGACCTCACTGTCATAGTTGCAAAAAAGTGCGGCTGATGCCTACCAGTCCTTGACCACGATGTGGTACAGGTTCGGGTTCTGGACGTCCTTCTTCCAGGTGACGACCTTGTTCGCGACCTGGCCGGCCGCGCCGAAGGAGAAGTCCTTGCCGTTGATGCGGGCCTTGATCCCGCCGGCGTTCCCGATCTTGATCTGGATGTACTCGGTGGCTTCCCAGCGCTCCACCTGGCCCTGGGGTATGAAGCCCCGCACCTTGCGGACGCCGTCAAGATACAGCTCGATGAAGGATTTCTGCACGAACTCGGCCTCGAACACGATCTTCAGGCTCTGGCGGCTCTGCGCCTCGACGCTGGTGCTATCGACCCGCGGCGCGTTATCCTCGACCTTCGCGACCTTGTCCCTGCCCTCTTCAGCCTCCTTTTTCTCGCCCAGCATGACCATGATCTTGGCGCGGTTCTCGGTAAGTCCTTTCAGCGTTATAGTCACATCGCGCGGGCAGCCCTCGATGACCAGGGTCCGCGGCTCATCCAGCTTGAATTTCTCTATTTTCTTGCCCGGAAGGAGCTCCAGGGAGACGGCGTCACCGGTGATGCTCTTTAAAAGAAAGACCACTTCCTTGTTATCGACCAGGAACTGGACCGCTTCGTTCTTATAGACAAGAATAAATCCCTTGTTGTTGGCAAGCTGGAGGCTGCGGAGATTGTCAATCTCGTGCTCCTTGTCCTTGACATACTCTTCTTTTATAGCGTCGGTAGAATCGTTGCCGGAGACATCGACGTCCGAGGTGACAAGGCTCTTTATGCCCCAGATGACCAGTATCAGGGCCAGAGCCCCTCCGGAGATCATCAGCATGCTCCGGTGCTTGTTCATGAAAGACGACATGGCAAGGTTGATGTTCGATTTCGTCGGCTTGGTGAGCTCTTCAAGGGGCGTGGCGCTCTCGCCGATCTTGTAGCCTTTGTACGCCTGTACAATGCCTTCAACGTCGAGCTTCAGGAACTCCGCGTAGGTTCTTAAAAAGCCGATAAGATAGGTTTCGCTCGGGAATCGATCAAACTTCTCTTCTTCGAGGGCCTGGAGGTATAACGGGCTTATATTGGTCTCTTTGACCACTTCTTTTATGGTGATTTTCCTGGCTTCCCTGGCCTGCCGTAACTTTTCGCCGATGCTTTCCAAGGTCTACTCCTCTGATATCATTGGGTTTTTTATGACGCGCGCCCGCGCCGGAATGTCAAACTTGAATACGCCGTTTGGAATTGAAATGTTGGTCTTCAGGTTGGAGAACCTGATGTCGACCTTCTTGCCGGTGGAGGTTTCGCCCTGCGCCCGGATGATGAAATACCGCTCCGTGACCCAGAGCTTCATTGTGCGGAACCCGCTCCTGCTCTCTTTCTGCTTGAGTATCAGGGTATACCGTTTCGTGCCGTCTTCCTGCGGCTCGGGTTGTTCCTTGGAGGCGAAACGGTAGTGGTACTTGGAGAACATCCAGGTCAGGCCGCTTTTCGTGCCGGAGGAGAACATCCTGTTGTCGGAATTGAGGTCCTGCTCCGCAACCACGTTCATTGAAGGGATGTATATCCACATCATTTTGCCGTTGGAGACGATTTTCTGCCCGTGAGGCTGGCTGAATTCTATGCACAGCTTGTTATCGGCTTTATACTTGATTATGCCGCCTTGCTGCGTGGTTTTACCCATTTTCTCGGAAACAATGGTGAAATCGGCCTGATAGGTATCCATTTTCCCGAAGCTCGACTTTATATTGTCAACGATATCGCTGACCGTCGTGAAATCGAACTTAAAGGCGTACACGCCCGTGGCCGCTGCCAGAATAATGCCGCTGATAAAACCCAAAACTGCGGCTTTGCCGGTAAATTTCATATTATATTAAACCTGGTGGTTACTGATAAGACTTTTTTAAACAATTTTGGGGTCAATTAATATAATCGCGCCTATAAAAGTCAATCTTAAAAAAAATATTATAATTAAGGAAGAAGCCGCACTCAGGTATCACCCCGAAGCATCCGCCGGCTTCGCTGCTCCCGATTTGCTACTCGCCTGTTGTTTCAGGGAGAAGCCGGCTTGATTGCCGACCAGTTGCCTCAATCCGCTGGAACCTTCACGATTCCATGATGCGTTGTCACGCGGCGGACTTGCGCCAGGATCGCAAACCGTCCGGTTCTCCCGTATACGCGGGAATACGAACGTTTCAGCCCCGGGCTTTTTAGCGCGCGGTGTTCATCGGCCAATCCGGTGACACTGCACGACATAACGGCAGTGCTGCAGGCAATTACATCGAACGAATTATCAGCTCAAAAATAATTTTATGTCGAAATGACGTTTTGGACACGCGTGACAGGACATAACAGATTTTTTTTCAGAAATATTCTTCCACAAAAATTTTTTTCGATTAAAAATGCTGGACAAATAAATTAATGGTTGTAGAGTTGCAAAGGATCAGACACGCACCCATCAACACACGACAGGACCGCACATGAAAGCCATATATATCGGGAACAAGAAATTCAGGGAAATCGATCTTCTCGACCTGAAACGGGACGAGGACTATATCCGCCTGATAGACGAGTACTCGCTGATGGAATCTCCCATAATCTACTTTTCAGCCGGCGACGCGAAAATAAAAGAGATACTCATTAAAAAAGACCCGAGTTTCTCAGCGTAACGACGCATCACGATTGAATCCATGAACAGGAGCGGCCCACGGGCCGCTTTTTCAGTCTTCGAGGATTTTCAGCGCGACGCTGATCGAAGAATCGACGTAGAGGAGCCCGTACCTGCCGTTGTTCGCGGAGCCGGGATTGAAGAGGACCGGCTTCGTACCGCCGTGATACGATGCGTGCGTGTGGCCGAAGAGCACGATGTCCGCGTTTCTGCTCCTCCCTTCCCGCTCGATCGCCTGGTACCCGTAATTCACGTGGAACTGGTCGCCGTGCGCCGCCATCACCGTCACCGTGCCGACCTGCATGACGACGAGCCGCTCCGCGTCCAGGTTCCGCGCCATGTCGACGTTGCCGCACACGCGGACGACCGCCGCACCGGCAGGAACCTCGACATGTGCGAGATCGCCCGCCCCGTCGCCGCAGTGAAAAAGATAATCGAACGGGCTCTCGCGCCTGACGATTCGGCCAAGACGGACAGTGTTCCCGTGCGTATCGGAGACGACGAGGATTTTCAGCATTGATCAGGCCAGGTCGACAAGCAGCATGGTGCAGTCGTCGCTTACCACCACATCGCCGCCGGTGAGGTACTTCTGGATCATTTTAAACTTTTCGGCCGGGGTCCTGCCGCGGGTCGTCAGGACATCCTCGAGCATGGCCTGCCCGACAGGCTTGTCGCTGCCGTCCACGACATCAAGGATGCCGTCCGTGTACACGAGTATGCTCGCGTTTCCCTCCATGGGGACGCGGTGCGTCTCGTACTGCGCGTCCGCTATGGGACCAAGGAACGAGTCATTGCCCTCCAGCTGTATGTAACCGCCGCTTTGAAGATAATAGGGCTTGGGATGGCCGGCGTTCGAGTACAGGAGGACGGGCTCGTTCGGGTCAAACATGCCGCAGAAGGCGGTCACGAACGACTCTATGGGAATGTTTCCCGACAGCTCCTGGTTCATGATGGTCAGCAGCTCGCCGGGATCGGCAGTTTTCTGCAGCGCGTTGCGAAAGACCATCTTCACGATGGCCGTATACAGGGCCGCGGAAATGCTGTGGCCCGATACGTCGGCGACGAAGAACATGATCCGGTCGTCCCGGAACATGACGTAGTCGTACAGGTCACCGCCAATGTCCGATAGGGGCAAAGACCAGGTATGGACATTCACGCGGTCGGTTTTCACGCTCGGCTCGGGGAACAGGTATTTCTGGAGCTTCCGGGCCATGAGCAGCTCGACGCGTATGAACTCGTTAAAATTGATCATTTCGCCTATTTTCAGGCCGTTTTCCACCCGTTTGAGCATAACCTCGGTCTGCTCGGGCTTCCGGATGAAATCATACACGCCCAGCTTGTAGCTCTCGATAATATTCTCGGGGTTGGCGTCTCCGGAAATCATGAGGACCGGTACGTGCGTTATGTCGTTTTTCCGAACCGCGCGGAGAAAGCTGAGCCCGTCCATCTCGGGCATGTTCCTGTCGAGCATGATGAGGTCAACGGAAACGGAGTCCAGCTTATCAAGGGCTTCTTTTCCGTTTGATGCGGCGACGACGTCATACCCGGAACCGTTCAGTATCCGGAGGAGGAGCTTTCGTACCGGCTCCTCGTCATCGATGACAAGTATTTTTTTCTTCATTTTTTACATCTGACTGAAGCAAGCACGAGCAGGGGCGCCCGGTGCCTCGTTACGATGATTGCTTTGCGGCCGACATCCGCTCCTGGATGAACAGCCCCCAGAACAGAAGCGATAGCATCATGAAAAAAACCATGGTGTTTCTGCCCAGGCCGGACCCCTTTTTTCTCCGGTCCAGCAGCAGGTCCAGGTACGCGACCCGGCTATCGTCTATCTCTTCGCCGGAGTAGATCTGCTTGTCGAAGAAAGCGAGCGAATTCTTGACGGACATGCCCTCGGCGTCGAAATTGCTGTACCCGGCGAACAGCTGAGGTTCCCTCAGGATAATATAGGCCTGCTTGTAATGTGCGCCGGCCGATTCCGCGGGCCGGAGCAGCCGCTCCACCTTCGGCTCGACGAACAGGATGGAATAGAACGAGACAGCCCCGAACACCAGGCTGACAACCAGCGTGGTTATTGCGCCGGCCAGGTATATCCTGCTGTCATTGATTTTTTTCATTCAAACGTTCCTTTAAGAGGTCGATGATGTCTTTCTTCGCGTACCCGTTGATCTCGAACCCGATGGTGCTGTCATCCATGAAGGTGCGCTCAAGGAGCTTCTCGCTCTGGAGCTTCTCCCTGTCTGATCCGAGCAGCTTCACCAGCGGCATTATCTCGTTTTCCGCAAAGGTCTTCTCGATATCGATGAGGCCGGTATCGAAGGGAAGGATGACCGGCACCACAAACGGCAAAGTCATCACCCGTGGGGACTTGCTTCCCGCGGCCTTGAAATAGACACTGCCCTTCACATCAAGAAGCGCGGTGCTGTTGTTCTCGTTCTGCAGGCCGGTATTCAGCGTAAGCCGGTACATTTCCCTGTTGTCGACCAGCGCGGGCTCGATTTTCAGCATCGGCGACACCAGCTTCTCGGGGAGCTTTGCGCAGCCGGTCGCCGCCAGGCAGACGGCGAGAACGACGGCGGACGCTTTCAGTGATATGATCATTCCATTCTTCATACGCTTTTCATACAGGATAAGCTAATTTAGTCAAGAAAAATATCCGGCCGCCTCCCAAAATACCCCCCCCCGCGTGCAGCGAAGAGGCGTCCTGACCGGTGCGCAATAAATACTTGACATGCCGGCCTTTCCGCCCGCACCGTAGCAGGCGCCGGCACTCAGCCGGCGTTATCATTCGCGAGGTGACCTCTATGAACATAACCGGTAAAAAAACTGTCGCATATTCCACGATCCTCATGCTGCTCGTCTCATTTTCCTACTGCGGGCAGAAGGACGGGGGGATCGCGAAAGCCGGAGAGTCGCTGAAGATCAGCGAGACAGCCCTGCTCTTCGCCGGTAAAGAGCTCCCGAAAGAATCTGCGCTCTACCCGTTCACGCAGTCGGCATACTATAAAACGTACGGCCGGCAGATGGCATCGTCCTGGGACATGATGCAGAAGCCGAACCAGAAGAAGATCACCGACTGGTGGAGCGCCCACCGGCCGTCCCGGTCCTGGACCAACGTGCTCTATCCCTTCAGCGGGCCGGACATCATGAACGCCCTGACCTTCTTCCCCGACGCGGAATCGATCATCATGTTCGGGCTGGAGCCGCCGGGAGTCATTCCGGACCCGCATTCGATGGACGCGGCCGCGATCACGCAGGGGCTGAACGGCCTCCGCGGCTCCCTCAACGATATTTTGCACATGAACTTCTTCAAGACCGAGGGAATGGCGGCCGAGATGAGCAACAGGTCGTTCAACAGCATCGCCGGCATCATCATGTACTTCCTGGCCACCAACGGCTACACCGTGACGAACGCGCGGAAGATCGCAATCGACGCGGACGGCAGGGTGGTCCCGGGAGTCCCGTCCGACGATAAGATCAAGTGGGAAAACCCGCCGAAATCGCGGGTGCCGGGCGTGGAGATATCCTTCCGCAGGGATAACGGCAAAACCCGCAGGGTCCGCTACTACATGCTGAACGTGATCGATGCCGCGCTCGCGTCTTCTTCACCCAATTTCGTCCCCTACCTGAAAAAGGAGGGCCCCTACGCTACGATCCTCAAGTCCGCCTCGTACCTGATGCACAACGACGAGGTGAAATTCACGAAGATCCGCGCCGCCGTCATGGATTCCACGAACTACCTCGTGCAGGACGACTCGGGCGTACCCCTCCGTTACTTCGCGCCGGATAAGTGGAAGCTCGTTTTTCACGGTTACTATGACGGGCCGATCGGGCTGTTCGCGAACCGGATGCAGAAAGATCTGAAGAAGGCCATGGACGAAAAGTCTACCGGCACGCTGCCCTTCAGCTACGGGTACGACTACAAGCCGGGGCAGTCGAACCTTATGACCGCGGAAAAAACACGGTAGCGTTTCGCGGCAGCGTGCCGCGTGTATCAATCAACGTTAACATCCGGGTGCCCGGGGGTGATCTCCGGCACGTGATCCTTGCGGGCCTGCCCGGCAGTTAAAAATTTACCCACGAGAAGGATATGCCTCGCCGCGGGAAGGTTCCGGAAGTCCACTTCATCCAGAAACGCGCCGACGGTGCTGTATATCACGTTCTGCGTGTCCGGGTCCCCCGCATTATTCACTACAGCGACAGGAGTATTTTCGGGATAATGGCGTTTGAGCTGCGCGAAGAACCTCGGGTAATCGAGCAGCATGGTGTACACGACAAGGCTGCTTCCGCCGACCATGAGTTGTTCGTTCACGTCCACCCTGCCCGTCCAGTCGTCCATCGTAAGTATCACAGCGCTTGTATCGTATCCGAATGTAGGGCTCATTTTAACCGCAGCGCAGGCTGCCTGGAACGAACCGATTCCGGGCACGACTTCGGCGGGTATATCTTTCGGAAGCATCTCGAGCATAAACGTAAGACCGTATACCATGGGATCGCCGGACTGGAGGTCGGCCACTACTTTCCCCTGCCGGATCGCAGCGATGATGCGGTCAGCCAGGTTTTTCCTTGCCTTGATTCCCTTCTCGGCCCTGGCGCGCAGTGCAGGATCCTTAATGAGAGCGGGATTAGCGCCATACATGATGCGCAGGCCGACGGTCCGGGTCCAGACCTCCCTGTCCTTTATATATTCTTTCCACAGAATATGCTCCTGCTCCGATTCGACCAGTACAATGTCGGCTTTATTAATAACGTCCAAGGCCCTGACCGTAATCAGATCCGGAGCGGTCCCCATCCCGACGATATAGAATTTCCCCGTCCCCGACTTTTCAGGACCGGCGGCAACACCGCATGCGGCGCAAATAATAATAAGAAAAATTTTTACGAGAATCCGCATATCATCTCCTTTCCCTTATGACAAAATCCTGCCATCGACGGCCCACGTCTGCCGGTTGAATAATGGATAAAACCCCGGAGAGGCCCCGGCATCTACTTCTCCGATTCGTACGGCCCTGATTCCCAGGGAAAGAGGGCCTTTGATTCCTCCAGCGCGTAGCTCTCGATCTTGCGATACCAGGCAAGATATTTCCGGTGCAGGTCCCTCCCGCGCTCGGAAAGCCGGTACCCGCCCGGGGTCTTATCCAGCAATTTATACCCGAGCACCTCTTCCGTTTTTTTTATCCTGCCCCACGCGGCACGGTAGGATATGCCGATTTTTTTCGCGGCGTTCTGAAGCGAGCCGCAGGACTCGATATTTTCGATCAGCTTGGCCCTCCCGGGACCAAGGATCATTCCTTTATCCGACTCTATCCAGGCGTGTATCCTGATCACCGCTTTCAGCTTATCCATTGGTTTCTCCCGTGGTGGAATGATCCTTCAGCAGGGCGTCACTGCGCGACATAGGGGTCTTCACCATTGCAAGCAGGGCAGAGCGGCCCGTCCTTGATCTTGAAGGCCTCGCCGCAGGACGCGCAGTTTGCTATCCGGCTGCCATGCGCGTGGCCGGCCAGCATCCCGGGCTTTATCTTTACTTTTTTCATGCTGCACAATCCCGCGCCCGCTTCCCTGATCTGCGAGAGGAGAAGCCGGTAATCCTGCTCCTTCTTGGGTTTGAGCTTGTAAAACCAGCTTTTCACCTCGGGCCATTTCTCGATTTTCGCGGGGTCGAGATATATCCTGATCCCGTCTCCGCTCTGCTTTTCATACAGGGTGATCGCGAATCGACTGAAATTCATGACCCGCAGCCATCCGTTGCCGATCGTGCAGGGAGTAAGAAGCTGTATCGCGTCGGGAAGGCAGGTTCTGGTTTCCGCGATCGCGTCGAAGAATTCCCCCTTCGGCAGGTTCTTCAATGCAAGGTCCACCATGAACCCGCCTATCAGCAGTCCGGGCGCAAGGCTTCCGTGAAATTCCTTCACGATGCGGATATAGTCGTCGAGATCGTATGAATCCATTTTATTGTCGCACGTAAGCCTTCCGATCCGTATGTTTTCCATGTTCCTTCCTCTTAATGTAATTATAGGTGTTTATGATTAAAGACCACGGCGCCTTAAAAACAATGCACGGCCGTCGCCTTGAATGAAACAAATAAATCCTGCCCGGGTCGTATATCAAGCTCGACCAGCGCGCTCCTGGTGATGAGAGACCTGTAAAGCGTTTCCCCGGCCTGCACGTCCACCTCGAAAGTATACCCCCGGTCGAAGACGGAGCGCACCGTACCGGGAAACGAGTTCCTGATGCTCGAGCTCAGCCGTGATTTGCTCAAAATGATGTCTTCCGGACGTATCGCGATATACCCGTGCCCGGAGGCGGCTTCGTCCCCCATCCGGATCATGCCGTCATTCACTTCCGCATACAGGCCCCTGAAGTTCGCCGGGTATATGTTTTTTATCCCGACGAACTCCGCCACGTAGGCGGAGCGCGGCTTCTTGAAGATATCCATTATGCTCCCGTCCTGCTCGACCCTTCCATTCTGAAGTACCGCCGCGCGGTCGGCCAGGGACAGGGCCTCGGAAAAGCTGTGCGTCACCATGATGAACGTCACTCCCGATTTCCGCTGGAGCGTTTTCAAAAGCTGCTGCAGCTCGGCTCGGAACGACTGGTCGATGGCGGAAAAAGGCTCGTCCAGGAGCAGCACCCGCGGCCCGGTGATAAGCGCGCGGGCGAGCGCGGTCCTCTGGATTTCGCCGCCGCTCAGGGTCGCCGGTTTCCGCTTCAGAAGATGGCTGATTTTCAGCAGGTCGACGAGCTCGTCGAAACGCTGCACGTTCCCCGCCCCGTTCCCGCGCCGGTAGCGCAGGCCGTACCTGATGTTGTCTGAAACGCACAGGTGCGGGAACAGGCAGCTGTCCTGGTACACGATGCCGACGCCCCGTTTTTCCGGCGGAAGATTAGTTACATCCAGCCCGCAGATCCTCACCGACCCGGACGATATTTTCTCTATCCCGGCAATCGCCTCCAGGAGGACCGTCTTGCCCGAGCCGGTCGGGCCCAGGAGCACGAAGAACTGGTTTTCCGGTATGCCGAGGGTAATATCGGTCAGGGAAAAACCGGGAAGACGGACGGTGAGGCCTGCAATCCTGATCATGTCTTCCATTTCCTCTGAAGCGTCAGGATCCGCATGACGACGAAAAGCATGAGGCAGACAATAACGAGCAGCACGCTTACCGGCAGGGCGCCGTCCAGGCCGTATGATTCGAACCGCTCGAAAATGAGCACCGGCGCGTTCATCGGGTGGTACGCAACGACAATCACCGCCCCGAACTCGCTTATGGCCCGCGCGGCGCACATGATGAACCCGGCCAGGATGCTCCGCGCGGCGAGGGGAAACGTGACCCTGAAAAAGGTCTGAGAAACCGACGCCCCCAGGCTTCGTGACACGCTTTCCAGCCGCGGGGGTATCGCCTCGAACCCGTTTTTTACCGTGCTGATGTAAAATGGCAGACCGACGAAGGCGAGCACCGCTATGATACCCGTGGCGCTTCCCATTATCCGTATGCCGAGATCCGACAGCGCCGATCCGATCCAGTGCCCCCTCCCCGCGATGCTTAATATGGCAATTCCCACAACCGGGTGCGGTATCACGATCGGGAGCTCAATGATGCTCTCCACCACACGCTTCCCCCTGAAGCTGCTCCGGGCCAGCAGATATGCAAACGGCGTTCCCATGATAACGGCAATGGCTGCTGCGGCCAGGGAGGTCGCCAGGCTGAGCCGGATCGCGCTTATTACGTCGATATCGGTAACGGCTCTCCCCAGTGATTCTGCGGAAGGCCTCATCATCAGATGCAGTATCGGGATGAGGATGAACGCGAGGACCAGGGCCCCCGACGCCAGGCATAACCAAAAAAATGGATTGCTCTTTCTGGTTCCCGGGTCCATCAGTTGCCCGCAGCTACGTGGCCCCGAAGCCCGGCGGGGACCAGCTTTTTCATGTTGTCGTCGCGCACCCGGCAGGGAATGATCGGCGGCTGTCCCTGCTTTCTCAGTACCGCCAGGCCTTTCTCCGGATCGAGCATGTACTCGAGGAACCTGACCGCGGCACTTCGGTTCGGGCTGTTCTTTAACAGGGCGATGCCGCAGGTGCACGACCTGCCCCTCATGTCGATCCAGGAGCCTTTTTTCTCGCCCGCCACCCTCACCGCCGCCCGCGCGTACACGGGGTCGAAACCCCGGTTTCCGAGATTGATCTCATCCGGGAGCCGGACGTAATTCAATCCGTGCTGGACTGCGACGGAGCGGTACTCCCAGGCATAGTCGAGGTGCCCGGTCTGCAAAAGCGACAGCAGGTCCGTCGACTTGGGGCGTATATTTTCAACAGGCCTGTTCGCCAGCAGCCCGGCATAGAGCCCGGGTTCCCGGTAATATCGTTCCGCGAGCTGCATGACCATGAGGGCCCGGTAGCCGCAGGGATCGAGGTTCGGATCCGAGTGGCCCCAGGCCACTTCCTTTCGCTTCAATATCCGGAACCAGTTTTTTTCAGTAATCTCGCCGGCGTACCGGCTGCTTCCGGTATAGCACAGCACGAGCTGGTTGGTTGCGAACCTGATGTTCCAGTCCGCATATGAGGGGACAAGATACGTATCAATTACCCTGTCATCCGCGGATGCAATGATGTCGCACGGCTTTTTCAGGTCCGTAATCTTTCGCGCCGCCTGGATGCTTCCGCTCGCTTCGAGGAATATCATTATTCCCCTGTTATTTGCCTCAAACTCCTTTTTCATTTCCATAAAAGGAATCGATAAACTGCCTGCGTGAAAAATTATTACCTGCTCGGATCTGTCGGGACTTTTGGAGCAACCGGTCTGCGAAGCGAACACGACAACTGAAAATAGGATGATAATGACAATTCTCTTCATTTAAAACTCATATATCCCCGCTCATGATTCTTCAGAGTATATGTTTTTATTAACATAGAGTGTCAATAAGAAATATCATAATATATTATTTTTAGTTATTTTTTGTTATAATATATCTTTTTTAATAATTACAGAATCCCAATAGTAGTATATATATGCTATTTTTAACAGAACATTTAAATATAAATGACTTGTTAAAATTAACATAACTAAAGATTTGACTATGAAAAAATTACTATTGACAATAGGGGTTACTACGAATTTTCTAGTACTATACTTGATTGTTCTATAATCAATAAAAGTGAAAAGAGTTCCAGGAGGTTTTGCAATGAAGTACACGCGCCGTGATATGCTGAAAATGGCGGGTGCCGGGGCCGGGGCGATAGCCCTGGGTGGTCTCGGCGTAAATTATCTTATATCTGAATCATACGCTAAAAAGCTGAAAATTAAAGGAGCGAAGGAAGTCATCTCGATATGTCCGTTTTGCTCCGTAAGCTGCCATTTCATCGCCCACGTTAAGGGCGGCGAGGTCGTGAGCACCGAGGGCGATCCGGGCTATCCCGTAAGCGAAGGAGCACTTTGCGCGAAAGGGTCAACCATGCTCTCCATGATCAACAGCGACCACAGGCTCTTGAAACCCCTGTACCGCGCACCCTACAGCGACAAATGGGAAGAAAAAAGCTACGGCTGGATGGTCGAGAATGTCGCTCGCCGGATCAAGGACACGCGCGATAAGCATTTTGTAACCACCAACGCGGCCGGCCAGAAGGTGAACCGCCTTGACGCGATGTTCCATGCCGGCTCCTCGCAGATGAGCAACGAGGAAGCCTCCATAGTCGTCCAGGCGCAGCGCGCCCTGGGAATTCTCAATATCGATCACCAGGCACGAATTTGACACAGCCCCTCTGTCGCCAGTTTGGCGGAATCATTTGGACGGGGCGCAATGACGAATCACTGGATCGATATCAAGAATACTGACTGTTGTCTCATCATCGGCAGCAATGCCGCGGAACACCATCCTATCTGCTTCAAATGGGTCATCAAGGCCAAAGAGGAACGGGGCGCCAAGATCATACATGTCGACCCCAAATTTTCAAGGACATCGGCGCGGTCCGACGTCCACATACCGCTCAGGTCGGGAACGGATATCGCCTTCATGGGCGGGATGATCAACTACATCCTCCAGAACAACCTGTATTTTAAAGAGTATGTAAACGATTACACGAATGCGTCTTTTATTGTGGGACCGGGGTACTCGTTCAACAACGGCCTGTTCGCGGGTTTCGATCCCAAGAACAAGATCTACAATAAAAAGGACTGGCAGTTCGAGCTTGATGACAAGGGCAATGTAAAGAAGGACCCGACTCTTCAGAACCCGCGGTGCGTCATGCAGGTACTGCGCCAGCATTACGCCCGGTACAGCGTCCAGAAGGTGTCCGAGATAACCGGCGTGTCACCCGACGCGCTGGTGAAGGCGTATGAAGCCTATGCCGCGACCGGGAAACCGGACAAGGCCGGGACGATCCTCTACGCCCTCGGATGGACCCAGCACACGGTAGGCGTGCAGAACATCCGCACCAGCGGCATCGTCCAGCTGCTCCTCGGCAACATGGGGGTAGCGGGCGGCGGCATCAACGCGCTCAGGGGCGAGCCGAACGTGCAGGGGACAACTGACCACGCCATCCTCTACAACGTCCTGCCCGGGTACCTTCCGTTACCCAGGGCCACTATGGCCACACTTGCGGATTACAACAAGGCCACCACCCCCGTCAGCAAGGTGCCCGAAAGCGTAAACTGGTGGCAAAACAGGCCGAAATACATGGTGAGCTTTCTCAAGGCGTACTTCGGCAAAAACGCCACGAAGGAAAACGATTACGGCTTCAATTGGCTTCCCAAGGGCGATCCTGCGAAGAGCGAGCATGACGGCGACTACTCCTACATGTATCTTTTCGACAAGATGCTGAAGGGTGAAATCAAGGCCGGCTCCATCTGGGCCACGAACTCGGCGAACACCCTGCCGAACACAAATAAAAACAGGAAAGCCCTGGCAAACCTCGATTTCCTGTACATGGCGGAGATCCACCAGAATGAAACAACCGAATTCTGGCATGGGCCCGGGGTTGACCCGAAGAAGGTCAAGACCGAGGTATTTCTCTTCCCCTCGTGCCACAGGGCGGAGAAAGAGGGAAGTATCAGCAACAGCGGCCGCCTTATCCTGTGGCACAACCAGGCAACCTCGCCAAGGGGTAAATCCAGGTCCATGGGCCAGATCATGATAGACATCATGAAAGAGGTGATTGACCTGTATAAAGACGAAGGCGGTAAATTCCCTGATCCCATTGTAAACCTGAATTGGTACAAGAAGTATGACGCGGAGCTGGTTGCAAAACGGATAAATGGCTCTTTTACCAGCGGACCCCAAAAGGGAAAGCAGCTTAATGGCTTTACCGACTTCGCTGATGACGGTTCAACCGCCAGCCTCAACTGGCTATACGCGGGTTCTTTTACCAATGATGGGAACAGGATGAAGCGCAGAAGCCTCAAGCAGACGCCCATGCAGAAGGCGGTCGGTATTTTCCCGAACTTCGCCTGGTGCTGGCCCATGAACAGGTGGGTGCTTTATAACAGGGCCTCCGTCGATAAAAACGGACAGCCCTGGGACCCGGCACGAGCCGTCATCCGGTGGAACGGAAAGGAATGGGAGGGCGATGTTCCCGACGGAGGAGCGCCCCCCCTCACGAAAGAAGGAGGGAAGAATCCCTTCATCATGCTCAAGGACGGCCTGGGACAGCTCTACGGCACGGGCCTGGTCGACGGGCCGCTGCCCGAGCACTACGAGCCGGTAGAGACGCCGGTAACCAACCATGGGTTCTCAGGCCAGCTGAGCAATCCCTGCGCAAAGATCCTTGCAGGCGACATGGATAAAATCGCACCGCCCTCGGACCCGAGATACCCCATTGTGCTTACCACCTACAGCATGACCGAGCACTGGTGCGGCGGAAGCGAGACGAGGAACGTGCCGTCCCTGCTCGAGGCGGAGCCGATGCTCTATGTCGAGATGAGTCATGAGCTTGCCGCGGAAAAGGGGATCAAGAACGGCGATCCGGTTATCGTGGAAAACATCCGCGGCAGGGTCGAGGCGGTCGCGATGGTCACGGTCCGCATCACCCCGTTCCGGATACAGGGGAGAACGATCCACCTCATCGGCATGCCGTTCGCTTTCGGTTGGACGAAAAAGGGCATCGGGGACGCGACGAACCGATTGACCCTCTGGGCGGGGGACCCGAATACCTCGATCCCTGAATACAAGGCCTGCTGTGTAAGCATCAGGAAGGCCGACAAGGTAACTGAACTGGCGTAAGCATAATCTGAGGCCCGGAGGGCGGCATGCCCTCCGGGCACACCTATGGAGGACGACATGTCAAAGGCATTTTTTATAGATACATCACGGTGCACCGCGTGCAGGGGGTGCCAGGTAGCGTGCAAGGAGTGGCAGGGGTTCCCCGCCAACAAGACAACGCAGCTCGGGTGGGGCAGCCACCAGAACCCGCCCGATCTCAACTGCTTCAATTACAAGCTGGTCCGTTTCACCGAATTCAAGGAGCAAAACCGCGTGTTCTGGAATTTTTTCCCGGACCAGTGCCGCCATTGCACCGAGCCGCCCTGCAAGCTGGCGGCCGACGCGCATGTCAAAGACGCGGTGGTAATAGACAAGGATACCGGAGCGGTTATATTTACCGAACGGACGCGTAAAATCACGAAAGACGGCTTTTTGCAGATGCGGGAATACTGCCCCTATAACATACCGCGCCGGAATGAATCCACCGGCATCATAAACAAATGCGACATGTGCCTGGAAAGAGTGGAAGTCGGACGTCTTCCCATGTGCGTGAAAACCTGCCCAACCGGCGCAATGAGCTTCGGCGAGAGGGCGGACATCCTCATGAAAGCGCGGGACCGGCTCTCGGTTGTTAAAAAGGATTTCCCGGAAGCAACCCTGCTCGACGAGGACAGCGTCCGGGTAATCTATCTCATTACCCACAAGCGAGAGCTGTATCATGACAATGCAAGGCTTGAAACTTCGCCGAAAACGGTTTCACTTGCCTAAAAAACGGCCGGTATCGGTTTCCGCCTCGACGGGCGTCCTGGCGGAAACCCGCACCCGGGCCGCCTGACCTCGTGAAGCTTATTAGCCAGAGAGAAGACAGATCAGTATGAAGATGATGAACGAGATTACATCCGATCATATCAGCAGGGCGGTCGGCGAAATAGCGAAGATAAAACCCGATTACCGATTATTGCTGGGCCTGTATGAAAAAATTTTCATAGAGCAGGAACGCTCTAAAAAGGCCGTTCACCTTGGTGATCTCAGGATTCCCGACGAAACATTACACCTCAAGCAAAAGGAGAAATTCCCGCTGGTTGAGACATCCCGGTTCGTTGTCGACAACGAGGCGGCCGGTGCGCTCTTCATCGCACTCTGCGCGATTCTGGAGGAGGCGGGCGGCGAGATATCCGAATCCGTGCGAAAACTGAAGGATGCCGCCGGCAACAATCGATTCGTGCCGTCAGATCTGTTCGCGGCATTCCTCGGCGGGGATGATGCGGTACTAAAAGACATTGAGAATGAATATGCCATCAACGGCAGAATCCTGGCCTTCCTGATTTACAACAGCATCAAGCCGTCCCTCAACCTGTTTTCAGCGGCCATGTCCGGTTATCTCGGCGAGGATGAATGGGACCGGGGATACTGTCCGGTTTGCGGATCAATGCCGGAGCTTTCGATATTCGAGGAAAAAGGGAAGCGGTCGCTGCTCTGCGGTTTCTGCGGCCACAAATGGCCCTCTAAAAGGCTGTATTGTCCATTCTGCGAGAATACCGATCATGAAACGCTCCGGTATTTCGAGATCGAGGACGAGGAAGAGTACCGGGTCGAGGTGTGCGAAAAATGCAAATGCTTTCTCAAGACCGTAGACATCAATAAAACCTCACGCACGACCTATCTGCCTCTTGAAAGCATTTCGACGCCATACATCGACCTGAAATTTCAGGAAATGGGATACAAATCAGCAAATATTCAAATTGACAAATAATTATATCGTTACGTATCATGGACAAACGAAACGATTAGTAATAAAAAAAATTAGCATTAACCGAGAGGGTATCAGCCGTGAAACGTTCATTATTGCTGTTCTTTATACCTTTTTTCATCTTTGCATGGGTATTTTTCGGAATCTCGCAAAAATCATGCAATGACATTATGCAGAAAGACGCGGTTAAAACGATCCCCTTTTCGCATAAAAGCCATATCGAGAAATACGACATCAAGGACTGCACGACCTGCCACCAGTATGAGGCGAACGGCAGGTTCAAGGGGATTCCGACCGTGGGCGAATGTACCGCCTGCCATGATCGGAATGCGGCACTCACCGCCAATGATCACATGATCCCGAGAAAAAAATCGATGTTCGATTCATACAAGGACACGGACAAGCCCTGGACCTCGTGGGCCAAACAGCCTGACCTGGTGTATTTCAGCCACAAGGTGGTCATGACCGCAAAATTCGAGGACGGCCGCATGAAGGCGCGGTGCGGGTCATGCCACGGCGACAAGGCGAAAACCATGGATACGGCGATGCTGAGCGGAAAAATGCTGATGGGACAGTGCGAGGATTGCCATACCGCCCTGCATATCAGCAATAAATGCGCGGTCTGCCACGACTGAGAAATCGCGTCCCCGCGACAGCGGCACCGGGCATACTGCCGGTCCAAAACATGAAGACGACGCTCACCAGCGTCGTCTTTTCATTTGATCATCATTTCGCAGTAAGCAGCGGCGGAAGGACGGCTATGAAAAAGAGGCGGCACTCAGGAATGCCGACTCATAACCGCAATTCACCGTATCATGCCCATGTGGGTAAAGCCCGATTTCGCGACGGCTTCCCTGTTCCAGTAGATCAGTACCGCCTTCCCCTTGACCCCGGCCTCGTCTACAAGGCCGAAGTGCCGGCTGTCCTTCGAATTTTCCCGGTTATCACCCAGGACCGCGATCATTCCTTTCGGTACCATGCCCTCTATCGCGGCCCCGTTCACGGCCGCGGGATACGTTTTCCCTTTCACATAGGGCTCCTCAAGCGTTTTGTCGTTGAGTATCAGGGCCCCGTCCCGAAACGCGAGCCGGTCGCCTGCCACCGCAACGCAGCGCTTCAGGTAGTAGCTCCCCTCGCCGGCCGGCTGCCTGAACACCACGACATCGCCCCGCTCCACGGGCCTGTACAGGACCTGCCGCACGACAATGTTGTCCCCGGCCAGCAACGTGTCCCCCATCGCGGCGGACGGCACAAAGAAGGTCCTGAACATGACCATCACGACCGCCAGCGGGACAGCGAAGGAAAGGACGACAAGTCCGGCGAACAGCAGCATGAGCTGGTTTCTTCTGCGAGCGACGGCGCCGCTCATATTCCTTATTCCCATTATTCCTCCATCAGTTTCTTTCTTATGAAATATATCACCGCACCGACGGCCACCGCGCCGATCGCAAAGAGCGAGGGCACCGTCTTTTCAACAAGCGTTGTCACAATAATGCCGAGCGTCAGGATTATGTAGACGGCCGGTATGAGCGGGAATAACGGCAGGCGGAACGGCCGCGGCAGCTCCGGGTGCCTGATCCGCATGTATACCATGCCGGTCACGGTCAGGAGAGGGAACATGCTCAGCGCAAAGCCCATGTAGATGAGCATCTTGAGTATCGCGTCAAACCCGATGAACACGTAGAACACCGCGATCGCCATCTGCACGATGATCGCGAGGTCCGGTGTCCGGAACCGCGGGCTCACCCGCTCCAGGGAGCTGAATATGGTGCGGTCCTTCGCCATGGCATAGCTGACGCGCGGCCCGATCATCATCTGCACCGATACCGATGACAGGAGTACGACCACGATACAGGCATCGAACACCGGGCCTATTGACGGTCCGAACAGGCTGCCGGCCGCAAGGGCGCCGATCGTGTACTTGCCCTCGGTCATGACCGCTTCGCCGGGCGAAGACACCAGGTAGAGGACGTTCATGGCAAGGTAAATGACCGTCACCAGGAGCGCCCCCAGGAAGAGCGCCCGCGGCAAATTTCTCTCCGGGTCTTTTATCTCGCCCGCTATATAGGTGGTGCCGTTCCACCCGGAATAGGCGTACATGATGATGATAAGCGAAGAGCCCCATTTCAGCAGGGGCGTGCCCCCGCCCGTCTCGTACACGGCTGTCAAGCGCCCTGCCTCCGCCCAGTCGGCGAGAAAGAAGCCGGCGGCGATGAAGAGGAAGACCACCAGCAGCTTGACCACGGTCAGGATGTTCTGCACGATGCCGCCCTTTTGCACGCCGACGATGTGGAGCACGCTGAAAAGGACGATGATGCCGGCGGCAGCGATCTTCGGGGCCCAGTCACCGGCTAACAGGCCGCCGGGGAACAGCTTGTTCAGGTAGTTCACGGCCGTGATTGAGGACATCGATGCGGCCAGGGAAAAACCGATGATGAGGGAAATCCACCCTGTCAGGAACGACGGCAGCGGACCGAACATCTTCCTTAAATAAACGTACTCGCCCCCGTCTTCCGGCCACATGGTGGCCAGCTCCGCATAACAGAGGGACCCGGTCAGGGCGATGACGCCTCCCACGCCGAACAGCACAAGCACCGATGCGGCGCTGCCGGTCATTCCCAGCACTTCGCCGGTGGTCATGAAAATTCCCGTCCCGATGACGTCCGCGATGATTATCAGCACGGCGGTCACCAACCCGATATTTCTTTTTAACTCCACGACACGCTCCTGGTTTAAAATTCCCGGGAATCACTATCAGATACAATTTCACCTGCGTCAAGCAGATTGCGGCCCGTCTTAAAATCAATTTGACATTTTACCGGGACAGTGCAGACTTCAGGGCATGGACGCCCTCCCCGGAAAACTGTTTCTCGCCCCCATGGCGGAAATCTCGACGCCCGCCCTGCGGAGCGTGATCAAGGAGCTCTGCCCCGAAACCGTGTTCTATTCGGAGATGCTGAGCGCGGGAGCCATTGCCGCGGGCGCGGACCATAACGAGCCGCTCGTGAAAAAATACGATTTCGACGACCCGCTCGTGTACCAGATCGTGGGGGCCAACCCGGGCGTCATGGCCGAGGCCTGCGCCGTCCTGTCGGAAGGCGGGTGCCTCGCCGTGGACATCAACATGGGCTGTCCTATCCACGACATCGTGAAGAAGGGCCAGGGCGCACGCCTCCTCGCCGATCCGCCGAAGGCGAGGGAGATCGTGCGCGCCTGCCGTAAAACTGCGCGGACCGGGCTCTCGGTGAAGATGCGCACCGGGTGGGAGGATAACGACGAGGCGCGGTTCGTCAGCTTCATCACCATGCTCGAGGGCGAGGGAGTGGATTTCATCGCCGTGCACCCGCGCTGCGCCCGGCTCGGGTTCCGGAGGACGGCCGACTGGCGGCTGGTGGCCCTGGCAAAGCGGACCGTCTCCATCCCGGTTATCGGCAACGGCGACATTAACACGCCGCAGGCCGCTGCGGACAGGATGCGCGAGCACGGGTGCGACGGCGTCATGATCGGCAGGGAGGCGGTCTCGTCGCCCTGGATCTTCAGGCTGGCCGCCGGCGTGATGAACGGAAACCCGATGCCGCTTGAAATAAACGTGCCTGACATTTTCCTGAAAGTGCTCGACAACATGGGGAGGTTCCTCCCCGAGCGGCTGCACCGGAGCAGGAGCCACCGCTTCTGCTCCTATTATACGCGGAACGCGCGATACGGGCACGAGCTGTTTACCAGGATCCGCAGGGAATCGTCGCTTGACAGGATCAGGGAGCTGGTCGTGGACTATTATCAGAGGAACCCGGAGGAAGCGGTGAAGCATTTCGGAACAACGGACGGCATTATCCGGGTTAACTGTCATTGCGAGGAGCCCTCAGGCATGAGGGCGACGAAGCAATCTGTTCCATGATAAACAATGCGTTATCCCGGGATGGAGCAGATCGCTTCGCTTCGCTCGCGATGACAAATGGATTAACATTTCGCTAAGGAGGCTCACATGGAATTCTTACGGGTATGGACCGAGGTCGATCTCAAGGACATCGAGGACCACATCGTCATCGTCGATGACAAGTACGGGCACTGCCCCGCGTGCAAGAAGATTGGCATCGAGCTCGTGAACTTGAAGAAATGCCCGTCGTGCGGCAGAGAATTCAAGTACGTCACCTCGAAGGAGGCGCAGGGCGCGAAGCACGACATCGTTATCCGGACCAGGAAAAAGCTGCCGGACCTGACGTTCGTCGATTACAACGACTACGAGCACGAGCTCGGCAAAAAAAAGGCGGGAAGCCTGTTCAACGTGTAAGGGCGGTAAACCGCGGCGCAGGTTCTGCCGATAGGTATAGCAGCGCAACAGAAAAGACCCGGAGCATAGTCAATGAAAACGGAAGACGTCATAGCCGGAATGTGCCTCTACGGCTTCATACGGAAGGAAAAACCGGCCGAGCAGGCCCGCTGCCTGATCGAGATCAACCGCCATTACGGGAAAGCGGTGGCGCGGATAGTCGAGGGTTTCATGAAAAAGGGATAGCGCGCGGCCCCGCGCTAGAACGTGATGTCCTCTTCCACCTTGTATTTCTCGTCAAGGTATCTGCCGTAATACACCTTCGAATCATAATCTCTTTCTATTATCTCGTACACGACGCCCAGATTATAGAGGGCCTCAATGTAGGTGTCGTCGTACGCGTACGCGGACTTGAAGGAGAAGGCCGCGTCCATGTACCGCCTGGCCATGAAATAGGCCATCCCGAGGTAAAAGTGGCCCCTGACCAGCCTCCGGTCCAGTTTGACCGCGGTCTGGAGGTTCCGGATGGCCTCGTCGAGCATTCCGCCCCGGTACAGGCAGGCCTTGCCCAGCCCGTAATATCCAAGGCAATAGTAGGGGCTGATCTCCACGACCTTCCGGAACACCGGGATCGCCTCGTCGAGCCTGCCCTCCATCGCCAGCCGCGCGCCCTCTCGGTACAGCTCCGAGGAGTTTTCGCGGGACTCTGCCGTTGCGGCCGCGAGAAGAACGGCCAGCGCCGCGGCGGCGCAGCATGGGACGAGCCTACTTCGCACCCGGGACCATCTCTTTCAGCTTGTTTATCATGAAGTCGTCTATCCCCCTGTTGAAGAAGTCATAGACGATGAAGACGATCCATATCACGAGCGTCAGCACGCAGAGAAAGCGGAGAAGCCGCTCGGCCCCGATTGCGTCCGCCTTGTAAAAGATGAGGATGAGGGCAACGGGCCAGATGAAGAACAGATTTACATACACGAGCGAGATCAGCTCTTTCAGAAAATTAACGACGAAATTGTACCATCCGGCTGAAAAGGCGGCATACCCGGAGCTGATCTCATCGAAGAAAAACCAGATATAAAATACGAGGATGATCGTGGCTATGATCTTCCACACGATCTCGATGCGGGGCCTGAACCAGAGCATGCCGATGCCGATGCCCCAGAAGATGATAAAAAGAAACACGGATTTGATCAGCAGTCCATCAATCATAGCGCCCTCATCGTCATACCGGAATGTTTCGCGCGACCCGGGAAGGATACGCGCCCTCCACTACTTCTTTTCGGACGATTCCCGCCGATTCATGACTTAAAATCGCCCGTTCCCCCTGCCCCGCATACGACGCCACCCCCAATATGTTGTTTACAATTAACCCGCCATGGGCTATGGCTGTACGGGGCGCGGCGAGCCCACGGATATCAGGCGAGGTCGGGCCATGCGGCAGGCGGTCATTGTACTCTTCTTACTCTTCCTCGCGGCAGACGCGGCCGCGGGACGGGTGCTCGTAACGGTGCCGGCGGGAATCAATCTCTCCGCGGAACGTGTACGCGAGCGCCTGGCGGGCGTTGCAACACCGGTCTCCGGCCGTTTTGACACGTTCGAGATCGTCATATATTACTACTCGCTGGGAATCGAGACCTTTTCGTACAGCGACACCCACCCATTGTCCGAGTCCGTGAAAAAGGGCGGGATCAGGGCGCTCATCAAATGCAGGAAAAGCGGCGTCCTCGGGAAAGCGCTTTTCGTCGAGGCCGAGGGCGCGGACGAGAGCCAGATACTGGACAATTTCGCCCGTGCCGTTTCAAGGGCCATCGGCAGGCTGTAACGCCCCGTCAGACCACCGTCCCCGTCAGCACCGCCGTATCCGTTTTCCCGTTCTCCATCACGAGCTTCCCGTTTACGTACACGGCCTCGATACCGGAAGGGGCGGCGTCGGTCTTGAGGTCCGTGTTATTGTCCCGCACCCGTTTCCAGTCGAACAGCGTAATGTCCGCGGCGTAGCCCTCTTTCAGGAAGCCCCGCTTAGGGATCCGGAATCGCTCCGCGGTCGCGCCCGTCATCTTGCGCACCGCCTCTTCCATCGTAATGACGCGGTACTCCCGCGCGAACTGGAGGAAGCGCGGGAAACAGCCGAATGAGCCCGGGTTCTGCACGCCGTCCGGCGCGGGGATCGCGTCGGTCATGAAAAGGGACGAAGGATGGCGCATCAGCTCCTTCACGTTGTCGAGGCTGCTGTACCGGTGGTTGAGCACGCGCGCCTTGCCGCCGGTTTTCTTCACCATGTCTATGAAATTCTCGAACTGGCCCATCCCGCGCTTTTCAGCGATGTCGCCCAGGAACATGCCGTTGTACCGGTCAAGGTCCGGCTGCAGGGCGTTGGTGATCTGGATATCCTCGTACCCGAACCCGAGGAGAAACTTGATGACGCGGAACTCCATCTCGAGCCGCAGCAGCGCCTTCCGGTCATTGTATACCTCCGGCACCCTGCCGAGGAACCAGGCGGGGAGCACGACGCTGATGACCGACGTGCCGCAGTGGTACGAATAGGTGTCGAACTTCACGTCCACCCCGTCCCGCTGCGCCTTTTCGATCATGGCAAGCGCCTTGCCGCACGTGTCCCAGGTATCGGTACCCACGAAAATCAGGTGCGAAACCTGGAGGCGCACTCCGGTTTTCCGCGCGATGTCCAGCATCTCCTTGAGCGCGAGGATATTGTGCGGCGCGCCAAACGGCACGAGGGGATACGTGGGAGAAAGCGAGGAATAGGCCTTCTTGTGGACGGTGAGGATCTTGTCGTGCTTCTTCACCAGCCGCGCCACCTGCATGAGCTCGTCCGCGGTCGCGAAGATGCCGGGCTCGTACTGGAGCCCGAGCGACACGCCGTAACATCCCTGCTCCATAGACTCGTCGAGGAGCCGGAGGAGTACGGCCATCTCGCCGGCGCTCATCGGGTCCGGTTTGTAACCCCGGATCGACATCCTGCTGGTGCCGTGGCCCGCCAGATTTACCATGTTGTGGCTTATGCCCTGCCTCTTCAGCACGGCATAGTACTGGTCCATCGTGTCCCATTCGATATGCTCGTTCCCGAGGAAGCCGCCGGTTTGCTTCTCGATGAACTTCTTGAAGGTGCTGTTTTTCTCGAACCCGGCAACGCCGAAGCCGCAGTTGCCCGTCACAAACGTTGTTATGCCCTGCGCGGTAAACGATTTCAGCATGTCGGCGTGGTTTTTGCGGCAGAGAAGCCAGTCATTGTGGGAGTGCTCGTCGATGAACCCGGGCGCGATAACTTTACCCGCGCAATCGACGGTCTTTCCCGTGAACCCGATATCGCCGCGGGTCACCTTCTCGATCACGTCCCGGTTGACGAGCACATCGCCCACGTACGCGCGTTTGCCCGTGCCATCGGCGATGAGCCCCTTCTTAAAGAGGATGCGCGTCGACGGGTCGCCGGTGACGGTGATAGTTTCAGCCGCAGCCTCCTTTCCGCCCGGTTCCGCTGCCGGAACCGCCGGTCCCTCCCCCTTGAAGCAGCCCGCGAGCCATGAAGCCGCGGCGAACGCGCCCAGCTTTATCGTCCCCGCCAGCATTGAGCGGCGTGACAGCCTGCTCGTTTCATCGGTCAATGGATTATACATGATGAAAGCCCCCTGTGAATTGATAATGCGCCGCGCCGGGAAGCTACCGGCCGGACTGCGCCGGCGCGACCCGCCGGTTCCGGGCAAGGAGCCCGGCGCACCGGATGGCCGCGGCCATGCTGCTCCACTGCGCCGCGCCGGTTCCTGCTATATCGAAGGCAGTGCCGTGATCGACGGAGGTGCGCACGATGGAGAGCCCGATCGTGACGTTCACCCCCTCGTCGAACGCGAGCATTTTGAACGGTATGAGGCCCTGGTCATGGTACTGCGCGATCACCAGGCTGTACCGCCGCCAGGCCGCCGGTATGAAGAGCGTGTCCGCCGCGAAGGGGCCCTCCACCGGCACGCCCCCGGCACGCGCCTCTTCTATCGCGCGGGCCGTGACGTCACGGTCGAACGTGCCGATCGCGCCGTCGTCGCCGCAGTGCGGATCGAGCCCGGCAACGGCGATCCTCACCGCGCCCCCGTCGATCGCGGCGATCGACTCGTGTCCCGCGCGGATAACGGCGAGCAGGCGCTCCCTGCCGAGGTGCCGCTGGATCTCGGAGACCGGCACGTGGGTCGAAGCGAGCAGGACCCGGTACTTCTCCGAGAACATCATCATGAGCGGCGTCGCCTCGCCGATCCGGCCCGCAATGTATTCCGTGTGGCCCGTAAAGTGGACGCCCGATTTTTCGATCAGGCCCTTGCTCACCGGGCCGGTGACGACCGCGTCGATCACGCCTTCCCGCCAGAGGTCGACCGCCTCGTCGATACAGGCGAGCGATTCCCGTCCGGTGTCCGGCGTTCCCCTGCCCGGGACCGGGACCGGCAGGTCAAGGGCGAGGTCATGGAGATATTTTTTACCGGGGACCGTGTCGTGCGGCCCGCCGGTAACCTCGTACCCCGAAAAGAGACCGGGATGATTTTTCTCGAGCACCGATTTTCTGCCGATGACTATGGGGACGATTGTTTCGTCACGGAGGGCGTTGACGGCCTTGAGGGCCACTTCAGGACCGATACCGGCGGGGTCTCCCGCCGTGATACCGATTTTAAGAACTTCTCTTTGCAAGAAACTCCTCGGGGATGATCTTGTTCTTCTCGTAATCCGCGGAGATCAGGTCCTTCGCGGACGAGCGGAGATCATTGGCGATGGTGCAGCGGCCCTCGAGGATGACGCCGTTCTGGATGATGAGCTCGGGCGTCTTGATGTCGCCCAGGATTTTCGCCGTGGGCATGAGGAGGACCCTGCTGGAGGCGTTGATGTTCCCGATGACCATGCCTTCGACGATGACCGAGACCGCGTTGATGTTGGTGCGGATCTTGCCGGTCGCGCCTATGTAGATCTGCTCCGCCTGGAGATATTTTCCTTCAAACCTGCCGTCTATGCGGAGCGACCCGTTTATTAAAAAGGTGCCGGTGAAGTAGGAGTTTTCCCCGATCACGTTATTCGCTATGTCACCGCTCGCCTTTGCTATAGCCATACTGACCTCTTAAGTATGAAAACATTTCAGTCACTATACAAGGGCATAAATTCTATTGTCAATATGATTTTCCGGAGGCGACCACTTTTTTGGCTGAAAAGAGCATTATGCCCGGAAACGCAGGTTCCGCCCGGAGAGGCCGAGAAATATTCTTGCTATAATTCATCATGAATGCTTTGCTTATGCCAAGAGGCCCGACATGATGAAAAAAGTTATCGCTATAGCCGCCGCCGTCATCATAACCCTTGCACTGTTCTTCTTCCTGGCCGCGCCCCGCCTGATTGATTTCCTCGCGAACGGCGTGTATTCGTCGAAGACGCCGGCGGTTTCGGCGCAGGCGCGCGAGCTGTACGCCACGCTCCTCGTCGCGGACCTGCACTGCGACGCGCTCATGTGGGACCGTGACCTCCTGATCCGGAACGGGCGCGGGCACGTGGACATCCCGCGCCTCATCGAGGGCAGTGTGGCCCTGCAGACCTTCTCGATCGTGTCAAAAACGCCGGCCGGCATCTTCTCGTGGGACAATGTCAGGGACGAGAACGACCTGATGACGCCGCTGGTGATCGCCCAGCTCTGGCCGCCGCGCACCTGGACGAGCCCGCTCGAGCGCGCCCTCTACCAGGCGGAAAAGATGCGCGGGTTCGCGGCGCGCTCGAATGGCTCCTGCGCCCTTATCACGTCGCGCGACAGCCTCGCGCAGTACCTCGCGCGGCGGAAGGCAGACCCGCGCGTCACCGCGGCCCTCCTCTCGATCGAGGGGGCGCAGGTGCTCGAGGGCGACCCGGGCCGGGTGGAAACCCTCTTCCGCGCCGGGTTCCGCATGATGTCGCCCACCCACTTTTTCGACAACGAGATGGGCGGGTCCGCGCACGGCGTGGAAAAAGGCGGCCTGACTGAAAAGGGAAAGCGGATGATCGCGCTCATGCAGCAGACGGGCATGATCGTGGACCTGACCCACGCCTCGCCGAAGACGATCGACGATGTGCTGGCCGTGTCGAAGCGGCCGGTGATCGTGTCCCATACCGGCGTGCGCGGCGCCTGCGACACGGTGCGCAACCTGTCCGACCGGCACATCGGCGCGATAGCGCGCGCCGGCGGCGTGATCGGGATAACCTACTTCGGGTACGCGGTATGCGGCGAGTCGGTCGGGAACATCGCCCGCTCGTTCCGGTACGCCCGGGACCGCGCCGGCGCCGCGCACCTGGCCCTGGGATCCGACTTCGACGGCGCGGTCTCCCAGCCCTTTGACACGACCGGCCTCGCATTACTGGTGGACGCGCTCCTGAAAGAGGGCTTCACCCCGGAGGAAATACGGCTTGTCATGGGCGGGAATGTGTTCCGGCTGCTGGGCGAGCTGCTGCCGTAAATAAAATCGATTGTTCATTTTTTAGGCGCGCGACCCTTCACCAGATTCAGGGCAGGAATTTCAGGCTCTCTGCCCGGCTCTTTTTGTGTTGAATAAAATCCGCCACCAACGGATTCCCCCAACAACTCTTCACCATTCACTTTAAACTATTCACTGATTTTCTTATGTCTCCATCCATTTTCCGCTAAACCGCCCCGCCCTTTCTTCCGAAACTATTAAAAATCCCTGTCGGGACGACCGGTATGAGAAAAGCACCATTCATTATTGCAGTCATCATCTTCACGGGCCAATTTCTTACCGGGGCTGCCAGCGCGGCAGTGCCGGAGCTTGCCAATCTTGACCCCTACAAGAACGGCGCGGTGAGATCGCTGCGCGACGACATCAGTAAAAGCATATACGTGATAAAAAGCAGGAGGCCGGAGAGCGAGCTTCCCGAGCTGAAGTTTTATTCCTACAGCGTGAAAAAGGACGACACATTCTGGACCATCCTGGCGCGCTCGTCGCAGGACATAGACACGCTCCTTTCCGTGAACGGCTTTTCCACCCCGAAGGACATCAGGCCCGGGAAAAGGATATATATCCCGAACATGCGCGGCGTGGTGATGAAGGACACGGGCCGCGCGGCGGTCGCACGCATGCTCCGCGACAACCAGGTCCGGCCCGAGTACGTGTACCGCACCAACCGGTGCAGCAGCCTTGACAAGAAATACCTGTTCGTTCCGTGCGGAAAAATCTCGAACCTGGAGCGCTCGCTCTTCCTGGGGACGGGATTCGCGGCGCCGCTCAAGCAGAGCCGGAACCCCCGCGTGACATCGCGCTTCGGCACGCGGCGGAGCCCCTTCAACCAGCGATATACCGAGTTCCACGCCGGCGTCGACGTGGCCTGCCCGCGCGGCTCGGACGTGCTCGCTGCCCGGGACGGAAGGGTGATCTTTACCGGGTTCCAGGGAGGGTACGGGAACCTGGTGGTGATCCAGCACGAGCACGGGTACCGGAGCTACTACGGCCACCTGTCGCGACCGCTGGTGAAAGTCGGGGACCGGGTGAAGCACGGCGCCGTGATCGCGCGCTCCGGCAACACGGGCAGGACGACCGGCCCGCACCTCCACTTCGAGGTCCGACGCGGCAGGATGGCGGTGAACCCGGGTATACTGCTGAAGGACTAACTGCCTCCCTTCCCCCCTGTCCCGCGAAATGGGCACGGCAACAAAGCTGTACTACGTGCATCATATGTTCACGGGAAACATGTTCTCAAGACTCTCGCAGGAGCATGGAGACCCGGAGGCTCACAAGAAAAACACCGGACATCGTGCCCGGACATTTATAGGATTAATATCGATTTCTCAGAGGTGCCATGTTTACGATACTGTTACTCCTCATCTCGCTGCTCTGGTCAGCCGGGATTATTATTTTGAAAAAGAAATCCGGGGCCGCGGAGATCCTGGAGACGATTCTGGCAGGCATGATGCTCTTTTGCGTCGGTATCGGCGGCCTGTTCGCCTTTACCGGCCATGCGTTCATGGCCGACCAGGTTGCGGCAAAGATCGGATGGCCGGCGGGAAGCCCGTTCCAGTTCGAGGTCGCGGTCGCCAACCTGGCTTTCGGCATTCTTGGCCTGATGTCCGTCAGATTCAGGAATGATTTCCGGCTCGCGACCGCGGTCGGCTACGCCGTGTTCCTGCTTGGGGCTGCTGCGGGCCACATCAGGGAGATCATACTGAAAGGAAATAACGCGGAATACAATGCAGGCGCTTTTCTTGTCGTCGGCGATATCTTCGTACCCCTTGCCCTGCTCGCCCTGGTGATCGCTCACAGAAGCATACAGCACAGTAACAACAGGCAATGACGGCATAATTCCCCTGTTGCGCCGGATTGTTATGCCGGGCCCGCTGTTGCCGGCATCATCGAACAAGGCCCCGCATAAGAAAATACAACAAGGCCCCTTCACCGGATTTGTGCAGGGGCCTCTTGTTCCATGGTGCCATGCGTACGGGTACGCAGAGGATTATTGCTGGTAATTACCGGCTTTCAAATCCCCGGAAAACTGCAGGTTGACAAAGGGGCCTGTATAATTGATCGGCAGCCAGCTGCACAGCCCCCCTGTCGCTACCCAGCCCGGGTGGCCCGCGGGAATTGATATTTTGGCCGGGTCAGGAGCCGCAAACACATCTTCGGGAAGGGTCACAGTTATAGAGGGCAGGATCGGATGGGTATAATCGCTGAAATGAAAGATCATCTTGACCGGTTGCCCGAATACGATTCCGCAGGGGAACTGGGCCGCGATACCGTCGTTGCTTGCTTCGATGACATCCGACCCCACGATTGATCCACTCTGCTCAAAGTCGATTTGAGTGAGCTTGAGCAGATTTGGCGGGGGAATCGATAATTGCAGAAATGCCTTGTCCATATGGGTTTTGACTTCACGGTCGGAGTGATCGCCTGTTTCCGCGTCGTCCAGCAACGTGATGACCAGCGTATCCACCGTTTTACCGTCCCTGGTTTCGAATAAATTAAGCAGGACCTTTTCCGTGAGGTCCGAATAGGGATCGCCGTAGGAGTTTGAATATTCCCTGATCATCCTGGAATAGGGGTTGCAGGTGTCGCCGTTCGGATAGGCGATGGCGGAAGACCAGCGCAGGTTGTTCGGCTCAACCTTCCACATCCCGGTATTGATACCGCCGACCAGGAGCGCGAAGAGCTTGGCCCACCGGTCATTTTCCTTTGCGCTCTGGTCATTCGTATAACCGCCGCCGGTATGCGAAATTTCACTACACTGCATCACATCCGCGGCGTAAACCGCGGCGGGCGAGAGACCGACGATTTTCATGGTTGCGGGCAGCGGCGTGCTTGACTCGTAAAAATTGCCGGATAGTTCGATCTGCGGTATGCCGCCGGGGCTGGCAAAGGTCCCGGTAAACCTGAAACCCGCCTTTCCATGGTCCGGGGTCAGGTCGGAACCGTTAAACGCCCCTGTCATGATGATGGATTTCCCGATCAGGGTGGAGATCATGTTGGCCGCGGGCCAGTCATCCGGATACTTGGACGCTCCTTTTATCCTGCAGATCTTCGCGGGATCATCATCATTATACTTTACCGCGGATGCATTCGATACCTTGGTTTCAGTAACGATATCGTTGAACGATTTGCTCCACCCGAGGGTCGAGGCATGCGCGTCATCCGAGCCGTTCCGCGCCCTCAGGGTCATGCAGATGCCGAGCTGTTCCAGGGACGTCAGGTTGGCGCATGCCGTGCTGGAACCGTCGAGGGTCATCTCGACCCAGTCGAACCGCACGTTGTGCATGTCCGTGTCGGTCGGTGAATGGACTATCGTGGTCTCGGGAATTGATTTTCCGATTGAAAAATATAACCGGATGCTTGATGCCCGGCTGGCGGTAAAGGTATAGACCGCGTTCCCGGAAACGGTCTCGACGGTATCCGCATAAGCGGTATCAAGGCAGACCGTTTTCTGGGCAGACAACATGTCCTTCTTCTTGACTGGAGTGAGAAACGGCTGATTAGGCTGCATGTAAATATATTGGTCCTTGTCTACATGGGAAGGGGTCGATCGATTCTTCCGGGCATTGACCACCTTGATGGTGATGGTGTTCGAACCTCCGAACATGGTCGCTCCGGAAAGAAAAGAAAACAATACTTCTTTTTTATGCGTTTCCGGGTCCACCTGCCCCCCGCACCCGGCCGCCAGTGTCAACGCCACCAGGATGCTGGTTAATAACGATTCTTTTCTCATGGAGTCTCTCCGCGTAGCCACGGTAATTTTATTCGGACATGACATAAAGGTATCTTCATCCCGGAGCTATACGTGCAGATGAAAAGCGGCAACCCGATCATTCGGGAACATGATCCGGCGTACCAGGTGATTGTCAATATAAATAAAGCTGCCCGCTCACTCGTTGTGAGGTCCGTCGCGGAAATATGGCCGTGAGCCCGGAGATATGGATTGCATCAACCGTACCCATGTGTACTGCTCGAATAAAAGATGATAAATCACAACATTAAACAGGAAATTTCAACGAATTGCCGGAACAAAATCCGGTACGGTCTGTCTAAAAGGTAAGATCTTCAAAGTAATAATTACATATATTGATACACAAGGAGAAACTCGCATGAAATTCAGAAAACAGGCCCTTGCGGCAATCATAGCGGTATTCTTTTTCTGCGGCATCGCCGGAGCCGAAGGGACCACCGACTCAAACCAGTCCCCCGAAAACGAGAAAAAAGCCCAGGAGGAGCTCGTCAAGACCATCCAGGACCTGACGCAATCGATCAAGAAGCTTACCGAATCATTGAGGGACAGGATCAGCAGGGACGTGGAGGACGTTTCCAGGGTATCGAAGGAGGATGTCAGGAAAAACCTGGTCGATGTCAGGAAGCAGCTTGAAGAAATAACGAAGAAGCTGAAAAAGGAAGGCGAGGGCATAAAAACAGACTTCTCGGACACGATCAGGGATTCGCTCAAGGACCTAAAAAAGACCGTGGACCAGCTCAATGAATCGGTGAAGGAGCAATAACGCTCCTCATTGTTTTCCCCTGCCGTCGTCGCAGGGCTCGTCGTTGTCGGCGTTCCTGGCCATTTCCGGGTGGGATGCGCTGGTGCACTGGGGGAGTGATTCCCTGGTCATTGCCATATCGCAGCAGATCGGAGCGTTCTCGCCCTCCCTGTATTCTTTCGTAGAGGAGCAGGTAAAGCACCTGTATATATATTGTTTTTCACTCATACTGGCCCCCCGTTTATATTCTCCCTGGCGTAGCACAGCAGTTACACGCCAGATATCTGCCGTGTTCGTGAATCCTGATTTTCTTCAATATCTGCTATTTTCGTCCCTCACTCGCCTTTACGAGTAATACCTGTTTATAAAATAATCATTTCAGGAAAATAAACAAGAAAATCTTTTTGATCCGGCGGCATACATTAGTATATTTATCTATTCAAAGCGCCCGGTAGAGGCGCGTTAAAAAATGAAAAAATGCGAGGCCGGTCATGTTCATAGCGCCCAAAATATATGAAACCAGCTGCTCGAGTAAAAGCTCGGGCGCGGTCATCTTCGACCGCGTGTACGAGGCCATCAATAAGGACGAAGCGGAAGCCAGGGCCTGGCTCAATTGCGTCAAAGAACACAATAACGCAGGCGATATATCGATTTCCGTAAACAGGGTTTTACGGACCAGGAAAACCGCTTAGGGACCGGACCGCTGAACCGTCCCGGCTGATTTCCGGGCTAACGGGGTTGCCGCTTATCCCCTCTGGCAGGTCGGGCAAAGCCCGCCCTTGATGCACGAAGCGCAGCCGTAATCGCCGCACTTTGAGCATGCCAGGAATTTTCCCTTCACCTCTTCAAAGCCCTCGGCCTTTGCTTTCTCGTAGGGATTGCCGGTCGCAGTATTAACGGCGGTGTACATGGCCGTGCTCGCCATGCTGGACACCAGTGAGCCGATGACGGGAATCCGGCCAAACAGCGAGTAGAGCAGGGAGCTCACGCCGCTGACCGCCCCCTGCTTCGCCATGGTTTTCGCCATCGTATCGGTCATGGCGTATTCCCGTGCAGTTTCATGCCGTGCGCCGCACTTGGTGCAGGTGAATGCGAGCCTGGTTTTCATGCCGGTCATGGCAGCCGTTGCCCCGAAATTGCCGCCCCCCACGGGCGCACCGGTATTCTTGATCATTTCCAGATTTGACATGCGGGTATCTCCTCGACGAATTTATTTAATACGTTGCATACCGAATGCGGGATGTCAATTATCTTTCTTTTTATTGTAATCCCGACGAGGGCGCCCCTGTTTAACAACGTCACGCGTACTTCTTGAACAACCCCGGCAGGATCTCCGCCAGGTTGTTGTACTCCCGCGCACAGTGCAGCGCCATCTTATATGGAGTGTCTCTGGGGATCATCGCCAGCCGCATGGCCTTCGTGTTGGCCGCCCGGTTCACCAGGGAGGTTTCCGGAAACATCGTCACCTTCATCCTCCGCCCGATCCAGAAGCGGCTCCGCATCTCTACCCCGCCCTTCACGGTACGTACCAGGTGGCACATGTCCGTGTGCTCGGCCTTTTTCGTGACCGAGCCGACCCTGGTGCAGATCGCCGTGGCGACCTGCGCCTTCCTGAAGCGCGCGGTGTCGAATCCGAAATCCTCCGGAGGGAGGAAATGTATCGACAGCAGGTCCGGGCCGATGCCGATGTCCTCGGTCACGTAGTGGGTCACATGGTGATAGCGGTCGCGGTACGGGAGCGATTCGTTCATAACCCGCGTGCGGTCGCTCACGCTCGAGCCGAAGTGCGCGCCCGGGTACCAGATCCGGTAGCGCAGGCCCTCGAGCCCGTGCCACGCGAACCACCAGTCGATCATCTCGCCCGTGACTCCCGGCATGCGGGTGAGCACGGCCGTGTAGCAGCTCCCGTCCGGCAGGCGGCAGTACCCGGTCTCGGGCGGGAGGTAGCCCGGGTCAAGCAGGCGGTTCTTCTCCTCGAACGGGAGCGCGCCGGCAGGGTCTATCGGCCCGGACTCGATGGCTGACATGATGTCGTCGGGAACCCCGGCCATGGGCCTGTCCAGCATGTTCACGTACCCGCGGGAGAGCTCTTCTTCGGTCAAGGGAGGGGGCTGGAGTTTTCGGGACATGGGGATTCTCCTATAATAAACAAAATCGTTATGCATTGGTTGTGATTCTATTAATGCCTTCCATACTTCAGGATTTCCGATGATAGCCGACGACATGCAGTGTCTGCGTTATGCACGCCGTTTGCACATTCAATTATAACCGCCTACCGCGTCTTTTTGTATCGTGTTAATATAACCGGGTATTTCTGACTGTCTTGCCCATCTGCTGTATTGATGATAGCCTTCTCGACAGCGGTTCCCACAAGCGTTCCATCCGGCATGAGCTTAACCTGCCCGGTATAATAAATCCGGTTTCCGGAAATAAAAATTAAGGATATTGTATCGCCGTTTACTACGCCTTCAATTGAATACAGGCCCATGGTGCCGATAATTTCCATGCCTGTCTGAACGATATGCCCACTGCCCCAGCCGCCGCTAAAAAAAGGGCCCGAGTCCCAATTGCCGGTAATATTAACACCCTTTTCGCCCTTCTGTAAGAGCAGCCACTGCCTGGCATCTCCCATTGTCAGACAGGAAACCGCCAGAAGAGACACTATTGCCAGGGCAAAAAAGCGGATGATGCCGGAATGTTTTTTTTGTTTCATGGATTACCTCCCGCTTAAAACTACAACAACAGATAGATTAAATTGCAAGAAAAAAAGGGACATTCAATTGCAAGTTAAGAAGCATACCGGCGAGGCTACAATAAATGTTTTAAACGTACCTGGTGTTATATCCCGCACAGCCGCTCCGCCGCCGCAACGAGCGTCTCCTCCCGCTTGGCAAAGCAGAAGCGAAGCACCTTGTTGTCCGCGCCGTCGTGGTGGAAGACCGAGGGCGGGATCGCGGCCACGCCGTGCTCCCCGGTCATCCGCCGCGCGAACTCCACGTCCGGCTCGTCCGTGATGGCGGAGTAATCGAGCATCTGGAAATAGGTCCCCCTGCTCGGCAGGCAGCGGAAGCGCGAGCCCTTTATGAGCGAGAGGAACCGGTCCCGCTTCTCCTGGTAAAACGCCGGGAGCGAGCGGTACTTTTCCTTCTGTTCTAGAAAATCAGCCAGCGCCGCCTGCACCGGCGTGTTCGTGGCGAAGGTAAGGTACTGATGGACTTTGCGGAACTCGGCGGACAGGTCGGCCGGGGCCAGGCAGTAGCCGACCTTCCACCCCGTGGCGTGGTAAGTCTTGCCGAACGAGCTGATCACGAAGCTGCGTCGGAGGAGCTCCGGGTAGCGCGCCATGCTCTCGTGCCGGAGGCCGTCGAAGATGATATGCTCGTACACCTCGTCGCTCACGATGAAGATGCGCGTGTCCGCGACGATCTCCGTGAGCGCGGCGATGTCCTGTTCCGAGAGCACCGCGCCGGAGGGGTTGTGGGGTGAGTTGAGGATGATGAGCCTCGTCTTCGGCGTGATCGAGTCCTTCACCCGGTCCCAGTCGATCGAATAGCCGGGAAAGCGCATGGGGCAGAAGACCGGCATGCCGCCCGAAAGCTCAACCGCGGGCGCGTAGGAGTCGTACGCCGGCTCGAACAGGACCGCCTGGTCGTCGCGGCTCACCACCGCGGTGATCGCTGCGAAGAGCGCCTCGGTCCCGCCCGAGGTCACGGTGATCTCGGTGTCCGGGTCGCAGGACGCGCCATACGTCTCCCTTGTCTTTTCGGCAATCCTCTCGCGCAGGGCAGGCAGGCCCTGCATGGGCGCGTACTGGTTCCGGCCTTCCCGCATGTGGCGGTGCACCAGCTCGATGAGCGCGGGGTCCACGTCGAAGTCCGGGAAGCCCTGCGACAGGTTGATGGCGCCGCACTCGTTGGCGAGCTTCGTCATTACCGTGAATATGGTTGTGCCGACCTCCGGCAGCTTCGATCGTATCTGCATTGTTCTTCCAGAATGTCCGGTTAATTTCCGTCCACGAGCTTTTCGATCTCACGCAGGAGCTCCGCGACCGCGTCGCGGGCTTCCACGGTCTTCACTTTCCCGCCCCTGGCGAACAGGAGCAGCTTCCCGCCGCGGATGCCGGCAAGGCCCGCGTCCGCGTCCTTCGCCTCGCCCGGGCCGTTCACCTCGCACCCCATCACCGCCACGTGGAGCGTGCCGTCGCGCTCCGCCATGGTCTTCTCGAACCGGGCCGTCACCGCCTCGTCCACCTCCCGCGCAAGCGCGAGGATGTCCAGGTCCGGGTCCGTGCGTCCGCACGTGGGGCAGGACACGATGCGGACCCGCGCCTTCCGCTCGCCCGCGCTTTCCAGTATCTTCCGCGCGACCGGGATCTCCTCCACCGGGTCGCCCGTCATGGACACGCGGATCGTATCGCCGATCCCCTCGAGCAAAAGGTGGCCGATGGCCACGGAGCTCTGTATTGCGCAGTCCAGGCCGTACCCCGCCTCGGTTAGTCCCACGTGGAGCGGGTAATCGCGCCGCGCGGCAAAGAGCTCGTTGGCCGCGATGGTCTGCGGGATGTCCGATGATTTTATCGATACCACGATGTCATGAAAATTGTTGTCCTCGAGGATGCGCACGTGCTCCATGGCGGACTCGACCAGGCTCTCCGGTGTTACTTCCGGGAACCTGCGCCGGTCTGCCGAGCCTGCGTTCACACCGATGCGGATGGGCGCGCCGCGGTCACGTGCGGCTGCCACGACTTCGCGCACGCCCGCTTCGCTCCCGATATTGCCCGGGTTGATGCGCACCTTGTGTACGCCCGCCTCCAGCGCGGCCAGGGCAATTCGGTGGTCGAAGTGGACGTCCGCGCACAGGGGCACCGGCGACGCGGGGATGATCTTCTTGAAGAGGGAAGCCGACTCCGCGCTCCGCAGGGCCAGGCGCACAAGCTGGCACCCCCGGTCCGCGAGGCGCGCGACCTGGGCGATCGTCTCGTCGACCCGCTCGATCGGAACGTTCGTCATGGACTGGATGGAGACCGGAGCGCCCCCGCCGATCGCCAGGGACCCGGCCCGCACCTGCCGCGTCGCTCTTCTCTTTTTCATGACAGGCCTGCTCTCCCGCCGCATGGCGCGCGGCGTAATCAAGGATACTATCCGCCCAAACGCGGTTGACAAGTACTTTTTTATGCCGTGCGGGAAGTAAATTAATCATTTGACGAACAACGTACGACATGATTATGAGTCCTGAATATCGCTGCAGAGCCGTTTTTATTTGCAACAAATGCGGCCGTTATGTTTCCAGTATCCTTATACGGCCAAGAGGTGTATTCATGGACATTCTGACGAACAACATCATCGTGAAGGGCGGATGGGTGATGCTCCCCATTCTCCTGGGATCCGTCATCGCCCTCGGGCTGGCGATCGAGCGGGGCATGCTCCTCTGGAAGACCAGGCTGAACGCGCGGGCCTTCACCGACGGGATACTATCCCTTGTCATGCAGGGAAATTTCGCGGCGGCGGCCGAACGGTGCGCGGGAACAATCCACCCGATCGGCAGGGTGCTCGCCGCCGGGATCGAGCTGCGGGACCGTGGCGCCGATGAGATCGAAGCCGCAATGGAGCACGCGGGCAATGACGAGGTCGCCCGCCTCGAGAAGAACATGCCGATACTCATGATCATCGTGGGTGCGGAACCTATGCTCGGGTTTCTCGGCACCATCATAGGCCTCATACAGGCCTTCATGGCCTGGGAAAAGGCCGCATCCTCGGTAACGGTCGAGCAGCTCGCCGCCGGCATTTACAGCGCCATGATCACGACAGCAGCCGGTCTTATTGTCGCAATCCCGTTCTATATCATTTACAACCTCTACACCGGCAGGATCAACAACATTGCGAGGGACCTCAACCATTACGGTGAAGAGCTGGTGAAAACCCTGAAGTCGGCTCCGCAGAGGAAACGTAAATGAAGATTCGGCCGAAAAACAGGCAGGTATCGCTGGAATCTCTCGCCATGATGGATATCGTCATGAACATGTTCATCTTCTTTTTCGTCAGCTTCAGCCTTCTCTACACCTTCAACCCGCACCAGGAATCGAAGATCAAGGTCTCCCTGCCGAAGGGCATGACCATGGCGCAGCTGAAGGGCGACAACCCCCTGGTCGTAACCGTCACGGCAAAGAACGAAATCTACATCACCAACGCCCTGGTGACCGAGAGGTCCCTCAACGAGCGGATGGCCGGATACGCGAAGGACTACAGGGACAAGGGGGTCATCGTGAAGGCGGACCGCCAGGCCTCGGTCGATTATTTCGTCAAGGTGCTGGACGCGGCCAAGCTGGCCGGCATAAGCAAGGTCAGCGTCTCGATAGAACTTAAAAAGAACGAATAAAACTGCGCCGGCTCTGAAAAGTGGAAATAATTCTTTCACAATAGTATTGACAGATTTTGACCCTTTCAATACATTTACCCTATCATGGGGCTGTAGCTCAGCTTGGGAGAGCGCTAGAATCGCACTCTAGAGGCCGAGGGTTCGATCCCCTTCAGCTCCACACCGTAAAGGCGCTTTGAAAAAAGCGCCTTTTTTCTTACCAGGGAGGGCCATGCCACTCTTTTCAGTCATCATACCGGTGCACAACCGCTACCGACCCGTGAAAGAAGCGATCGACTCGGTCCTCTCCCAGACCTTCTCAGGCCACGAGCTCATTGTCGTGGACGACGGGTCCACTGACGATACCCCTCGCGTCGCGGAAGAGTACGCGGACAGGATACGCTATCTTCGCCGGGAGAACCGCGGCGTGAGCGCGGCCCGCAACACCGGTGTCGCGGCCTCCTCCGCGCCCTGGCTCGCGTTCCTCGACTCGGACGACCGCTGGCTTCCCGGCAAGCTCGAGCGGCAGGCCCGCTTCATCCGCGAGAACCCGGGCATCATGATCCACCAGACCGACGAGACCTGGATCAGGCGCGGACGGCGCGTCAACCCGCGCGAGCGGCACCTGAAGCGGGAGGGGCATATCTTCATCGACTCGCTCGAGCTCTGCCTGATCAGCCCCTCGGCCGCGGTCATGTCGCGGGAGTGCTTCGACCGGTACGGCCCCTTCGATGAAGACCTGCCCGCGTGCGAGGACTACGACCTCTGGCTCCGGGTAACGGCCCGCGAACGGGTCGGACTCGCGCCGGAGCGGCTCGTGGTGCGCCACGGCGGGCACCCGGACCAGCTTTCCGCGCGCTACCCGGCCATGGACCGGTTCCGCGTCTACGCGATCCTGAAGCTCCTCGAGCGTGAGGGAGCGTCGCTCCCGCCCGAATACAGCGGGCGGGCCGCGGCGGTCGCGGCCGAAAAAACGCGGATACTCCGCGACGGCGCGCTTAAAAGGAAGAGGCTCGGATTCGCTGAAAAGCTCGACGCGGTCATGCGCATGTTCGAGGCAGGAAAGATCTGCGCGGGAAAGTGCCGGTTTTTGCTCGAAGGCGATTGAGCGGATCCCCGTGAATGCAAAACTGTTTTCTACTTGCTTTTTTCCCCTTTCAGGGCATGATACGGCAAATTCAGAAATCCGGGGCGATGCATGAAACTCAAACGCGCAATGACCATACTTCTCTGTCTGGCCGCCGGGTTGTGCGGAACGCTCGACCTGTCAGCGGAAAGCTGCGAAGCGACTCAGCAGTTCGACAACCTCATCGTGCGGCTCTACAAGTCGAAATGGGGTGGATGTCACCTGAGCGCGGGCCAGACATATGAATACCGGAAGAAATTCGAGGACCGGTACCGGTCCTTCACGTTTATGCCTGACGGACAGGTCATGATGTTCGTCAGCACGGAAGATGACGAGAGGCTGTCCCGCTGCACGGGCTCGCGCTGCTTTCATCTTCTTCCGTTCAGGAAACCTGCAGAGCCTTCCTGGACCGATAACGGCGACGGGACCGTGACCCTGGTCCTCCCGAGCGGCCATAAGGCCGTCTTCTCCACGGCTACCGGCGAGCCGCTTTCCATCGAGGGATTTATCGTCAGTCTTGCCCCCCTGCAGCACATTACCCAGCTCGAAAAGAACAGGGGCTTTATCGAAATCACGCCCCAGAAGAGCTTTCTCCTTCTTGACTACGGATGGAGGACCGGCGAGGTCCCCATGAGCCAGCTCTGGCGCGAAATAACTATACGTGACGGTAACGGCACCGCGTGCAGGGCCAGGATGAGCGAGGTTTTCAAAAAGGACCCCCGCGATCAGGATGAAGTGGTTTTTCTGCATGGCACGAATGCAAAACTGAAGGCATTCGTGCAGAAGAAATGCCCGAAAATCTCATTCCCTGAATAACAGGGCCTGGAGGCGGGGTCACATGACCCCGCCCGGCTGCGAGACCTACGGCAGGATGAACTCAGACATGAAATCCCACGCCATGTCCGTTACATTTATATCGTCCCGCCCGTAGATGTTATTGTGATTGCCGCCCTCGATAGAGCAGAGGGCGACCCTGACCCCCTCCGAGCAGCTCGTGTATGTCTCGCATGTGCTGTCCCCGTAATTGACCGTCACGGGCGTCCCCGAGCATCCGTTGACGGCAGCCCAGTTTTTAAAGCTGTCCTGCGCTGACAGGTACGATCCGGACTCGAACGGGATCGTGCCGCCGTCGTAGCTGATCGTCGAGTCGGCGGTGCCGTGAAACTGTATGACCGGAACGGCGCGGACGGGCAACGAGCCGGGAACCAGCACCGGCATTGACTTCGGCGAAACCGCCGCGAACACGTCGGACGCCTCTCGGCCGAGGCGGTGGGCCATGCCGCCGCCGTTCGAATGGCCGTGCGCGTATACCCGCGCGGCGTCTATGTTGCACCTGCCTGACAGCAGGGTAACGATGTCGCGGGCAAGCTGTACGTCATCAAGGTCCTTGTCAACCGCCGATCCGCAGCAGGCCTCGCCGGCGTTCCAGCTTTCCAGGCCCGCGGTGCCGTAGCCTTCAGGATAGGCGACGATGAAACACTCCTCATCGGCCTTGACCATGAATCCGTCGGCATCCGACTGTCCCTGTGCCGTGTCCATGTATCCGTGCCAGCTCAGCACAAGCGGCGCCGCCGTGGCGCCGGTATAGCAGGAGGGGATGTGGACATAGACCGTCCGCGTAATTCCATCCTGATCCACGGTGAGCTTCCAGTCGCCGGCGCCAAGAGACCCGCCCGGCGCGTCCTTCCAGCCATCCTGGCCGCAGGCTGAAAAAGAAACCAGCATGATGAATATCGCCGGGAAAATGAAGTTAATGTGAATGATACGATTTGATTGCATGACCACCCTCATAACCAACAGGATTTGTGAATTGGAAATCGTGCATACTTCAATCTAAAAACCTGTAAAACACTACTCAATATCTGATCGGCACTGCTCAAATTCTGATCGGCAACGGGGAAAAATTAATACTGCAGGGGTGGGATCGAGATGAGACTTCAGGTTGTTTTGTATGTCATGAATACTGTATACTCTAAAACGGCGGGATGACTTACATACCGTGTATGCTGTAGCAGTAGATATTGTCCGAGCCCCGGAGGAACAGGAGCCCGTCCCGCAGCGTCGCGTCCAGGAAGGATTCTGACGGGAACTCGCGCGAGAAAAGGATCACTCCCTCATCGTTATACATGATGAGCTTTGACGTGCCGTTCTGCATGGTGTAGGAGACAGCATACATGCCGCCGTTGCTGGTGATCGCCGAGTGGCCGGGACGCTTAGGCGGGACGACGATCGTGTAGCGGATCCTTCCCGAGGGTGAGATAAAGAGCACCCGGTCCACATCGATGACGGTGCAATAGCCGTCGTCCGCCACGTGCACCGAGGTCCTGACCGGGTGGACGTGTTTCAGCTCCTCGTCCTCGTAATCGTTTTCCGCGATATCGACCACGCGGATATAATCTTTCGCATTATTGCCATAATGGACTGCAGCATACGCGCCGTTGCCGCTCACCGCCATGCTCTTCACCATGGTACCCGCGGGTGTCCTGCCCGTGCCCGTCACGATGCCCCTGGCGCTGATGAAATAGTAGGAGCCGTCGAAAAACCCCACGCCGGCGCAGTCCCCCGCCTGCGGGAAGGCGACAGATGTGCAGACCCTGCCTGATACGTGCGCCGGCAGCGGGTTGCCGTTCTCGTCCACCGCGCGGATGCCGCTCTGGTCGCCGTTCATCAGCAGTATGAGCTTTCCCGTGTGCGAAAGATACGGGTACTCGAGGGACTCGATTTTCCAGAACCGGTCGCCTTTCGCGTTGAACAGCTCGAGGGAGGTCCCCGCCTTCAGGTACTTGACGAAAAACCGGCCGTCCCCGCTGAACGCGGAAAGCCCGTCGGCGACGGTGCCGGAGACGGCCACCTCGCCGTTTCCCCTGAGACGGAAATAATCCCGGTCGCCGATTTTAACGAAAAACAGGGGACCGGCCGGCTTGCGATACGGTGACTTCTGGATAGCGGGGATGGCGTTGAGCTGGCCCCACCATTCGGGGTGGATTTCGACGCCGCCAACAGGTATGAAGAAAAACAGGGCCGCTGCTGCGCCCGCAAGGAAACCCGGAAAAAAAAACCTCATGGCTCAGTCCTGTAAAAAGCTTTTCAGCCGCTGGCTGCGGGAAGGGTGGCGGAGCCGCCGGATCGCTTTTTTCTCTATCTGGCGGATACGCTCCTTCGAAAGCTTGAACTCGTCCCCGATCTGCTGGAGGGACATCGGCTCCATCCCGTCAAGGCCGAAGCGCATCTTGATGATCTGCCGCTCCGACTCGGTAAGCGTGCCAAGAACGTCGTTCAGCGCGCTCGACAGCGATTCGTCCAGCACCTTCTTGTCCGGCGAGTCGACCCTCTGGTCCACGATCATGCTGAGTATCGTTGTGTCCTCCGAATCGCCGTAGGAGGAATCGAGCGAGATGTAGTCCTGCGTTATATTGCGGAGATGGTTGATCTCCTCGTCGTCCATGTCCAGGTCCTCGGCGATCTCGCCGGGGGTCGGCTCCCTGCCCAGCCGGCTTTCCAGCTTCTTGTGCACCTTCTCGATCTTCTGGATGTCGGCGGTGCGGTTCAGCGGAAGCCTGATGAGTGATGCCTTCTGCGAAATCGCGAGTATGATCGCCTGGCGGATCCACCACACGGCGTACGAAATGAAGTGGAACCCGCGGTCCGGGTCAAATTTCTCCGCCGCCTTGATAAGCCCCATGTTGCCTTCATTGATGAGGTCCAGGAGGGATATGCCGCTTGTCTGGTATTTCTTGGCAATAGATACCACGAAGCGGAGGTTGGCCTTGATCAGCCTGTTTTTCGAGTTCTCGTCCCCGTCGCGAGCGCCGCGGGCGAGCCTGTCCTCCTCTTCGCGGCTCAGAAGCGGGATCTTGTTGATCTGGTCCAGGTACCAGGATATCGATGAGTCGGAATACCCGGCGAAGTCCTTCTTCTTCGCGTTAGACCGCAGCTTGGGGATATCAAGGTCTATCTCTTCTAGGTCGAGATCGGCGTTATCCTCACCCACTTCCGGGGGCTCGGCATCGGAAAGTTCATCGGAAACGGAATCTTCGCCGGTATCCTTTTCGGTTTTTTTATTATTCTTTTTCATAATACCTTATTCACCAGATGAAATAAAGCCAGTCCGCCGCCGACCATGACCCGGCACGTCCGCGAAATGCCATCTGCGGAACATGCCCGTTCTCATGCGTGTCGTCATGCCGCGTTAACGGCATCGGGTGTATTGCGGAATAGACGGCCGCGGCCCGGGATCGCTTCCCGCGCGCTCCAGCGGCAGGTCGGCATGCTGCTTGCGGACCTGCGTGGAGCGCTCCGAGCGGCCCCCTATCTGCCGGGTTTCGGAACTTTCAGCACCCAGCCGGGAAGAATCAGATCAGGATCGCTAATCTGATCCTTGTTCGCATCATATATTTTCTTCCACAGCATGCCGTTTTTATAGTATTTTTTCGCAACATACCAGAGGCAGTCCTTGTAATGCTGCCGGTACTGGACCGTGTAGAGCCAGTAGTCCTTATCGTCAAGCAGCTGGTCTTTTCCACCGGTCCCCTCGCCGCCCTCGCCGATCAGCGTGCCGTCGGGGTTCATGCCCATGGCGGCATACGCCAGCCGGAGCGCCTCGTCCGCCGCGTCGATCGACTCGCGGTACTTGGCCTCGGCCAGTTTCGCTTTCGCGTCAGCGAGCGCTTCCTTCGCCGCGTCTATATCCGCCTTCTTGCCGGCGGCTTTCTTCGATTTCTCGGCCTGGGCGATGACCTTGTCGGCAAGTGCAATCTTGTCGTTTGCCGTACCCTTCAGCGCGGCTATGAGCGCCTGGTCCGCGTTCATCTTGGCGACCTCGACGGCGGAAAAGCCCTTCTTGAGGTCCTGGTCATTGTAGGCCTGCTCGGCGATGAGCACGTTCTCGGCCGCGAGATTGAATTTATCGGCAGCATATTTTTTCGCGCCGTATTTTTCAGCTTCATCGAGGATGGTCTTCACTTCGCCTATGGAATCGCGGAGCACGTCCTTTTTGCCGAGCGCCACGTTCCGGGCATTCTTCGCCGCCGCATCAGCCTTCAGCGCCATCTCGTAGGATTCCTGATATTGCTTGCTCTGGAAGAGCTCGTTGGCCTGCTTGAGCTTGTTCTCGGCGTCGCGGTACTGGTCCGGGGCAAGCTGCTCGGCGTACGCCTCGCCCGCCTCGTCCAGGCTCTTCTCGGCTATGCCGATGGTGTCCTTCGCCATGAGGGGGAGCGCCTTGTTGTATGCGCTGAGCGCCAGGTTGTCCGCCTCGATCGCTGACTTCTTGGCGTCGTCCACTTTCGTCGCCTGCACCTGTGACTGGCTTTCGTACAGCTTGGTCGTGGCGGCATTGAGCTCCTCGGGAGCGTACTTGTCCGCCTTCACGTTCTGGGCAGCGGTAATGTCCTTCTTCGCAGTTGCCATTTCGCGGATGGGGATCTGCTTGCAGGCCAGGAACATGAAAACCGCTATGATCGAAATAACTATAACGGAAAAATTCTTGATGCGTGCCATGATGACCTCGTTCGTGTTAAAGTTAATGTTACCGGTGATGAATTTCTGTGTATATCGAAGCGGCCGTTAACCGGCAAAGGACCGTATTGCATCATCCTCTGAATCAAATATCTCGAAAAATGAAGTAAGTTTTGTTAACTCGAATACCTTCCGGACCGAGGCGAATACGTTTATTATCTTCAGGCCGCCCTGGTATTTCTTGAGATTCGAGAGGCTGGAAATAAGAGCACCGATCCCGGATGAGTCGATATAGGAAACTTTTTCCAGATTGATGACGACGTTGTATTTTCTCTCTTCGATGAGCTTATTAATGATGTCTTTTATTTCAGGCGCATTGTAAAGATCGATCTCGCCCGCTATATCAAGCACCACGACATCTCCCTTGGATCTGGTGGTAATATCCATGAACTCAGTGCCCCCTCATTATGCTAAATGTATGTCAAAATGGATAAAATAACTGCTCGCAACAATATATTTGATTCTATTTTAATGTCAAGATAATTTACTTGAATTAAAGGCGGTCAATAAGATTTTTGTACAATTGAAATTATTTGTCGCCATTTTTATAAATGGTCATCCATTTGTTGTATGTACTTTCAAAGGTGCCGTCCGTAATGCTCTGCCTGATCTCGTTCATGAAAGAATTCATGAAAAAAAGATTATGATGCGTATTATAAATCAGGGCCGAGATCTCCCCCGCCCGGAACAGATGACGCAGGTACGAGCGGGAATAGGTGCGGCAGACATAACAGCCGCATGCTCCGTCCAGCGGGGCCTGGTCGCTTTCAAATGCCGCCGACTTGATATTAACCCTGCCCGCGGACGTGAACAGGGTGCCGTTCCGCGCGATGCGGGTCGGCATGACCGAGTCGAACATGTCCGTGCCCTGCCGGATTGCGTACAGTATTTCCATGGGACTGCCCACGCCCATCATGTACCGGGGCCTGCCGGCCGGCAGGAGGGAGAGCGTCAGCTCCGTGATCTCGCGGTACAGGTCCTTCGGCTCGCCCACGGAAAGCCCGCCTATCGCGAACCCGGGAAAGTCCGATTCCGTCAGCCGTGAGACGCACTCTGTACGCAGGCCCGGGAACACGCTCCCCTGCACGATGGCGAACAGGGCCTGCCGCCCGGTATCGAAGTTATCACGCCAGTATGCGTACGAGCTGCGCGCCCAGTCCGCGGTCCGCTCCATCGCCTCCCGCGCGGGCCGCTCCTCGATCGGATAATGCGTGCACTGGTCCAGGACCATCATGATGTCCGAGCCGATCGTCTTCTGGATGTCCAGCACCGACTCCGGCGTAAAGACATGGAGGGAGCCGTCAACATGGGAGCGGAACTCCACCCCGTGGTCGCGCACCCTGCAAAAATCCGAAAGCGAAAATACCTGGAACCCGCCCGAGTCCGTGAGAATTGACCGGTGGAAGTTCATGAACCGGTGGAGGCCCCCGGCTTTCTCCAGCACCTCCATGCCCGGCCGCAGGTACAGGTGATAGGTATTGGAAAGAATGATGTCGAAATCGAGCTCATCCACATCTCGGCCTGAAATGGCCCGGACAGCACCCCTTGTGGCCACGGGCATGAACACGGGCGTGCGGATAGCCCCCCGGGTGGTGACGAGCTCGCCGGTGCGGGCCGCAGTGGCGCCGTCTGTTACGATGACGTGGAATTGCATGGGTGTATTGAAGCCGGGCGGGCTGAATTGTCAAATGGAATTCCGTACCGGAGCGGGTTGCTCAAATCCGCCATGACGTCTGTAACCTTATGCTTCAAACAGTCCCAAATAATTAAAAAGTTAATTGACACAAATACACTTGCCCGGCAGCTATTATGATTAACTTTTCCGGCAGAACCAGAAAAAATCTTTCACGATAAAAGGACACCACAATGAATTTAGCACCCGTTGCCCGTTTAATCTGCTGTGTGTGCGTTTTCAGCCTCGCATCATGCGGCGCCAGCCTCACCTCCGACAAGTCGAAAGTCAGTTATGGGATCGGCATGCAGTTCGCCAGGGACGCGAAAATGCGCGGCATGGAGATAGACATCAAGGCCTTTGCCCAGGCATACGACGACATCATGAGCGGGAAAAAAAGCAAGCTAACCGATGACGAGATCAGAAGCGCGTTCCAGAAGATCACCGAAGAGATGATGAAAAAACAGTTCGCCATGGCTGACGAAAACCAGAAAAAGGGCGACGAATTTCTCAAGAACAATGAAAAGAAACCGGGAGTCAAGAAGACGGCCAGCGGCCTCCAGTACCGCGTCATCAAGGAAGGGACCGGCGTCATGCCGCGCGCCACGGACAAGGTGAAAGTTCATTACAAGGGCACCCTCATAGACGGCACCGAGTTCGACAGCTCGTACAAGAGAAACCAGCCGGTCGAGTTCCCCCTGAACCAGGTGATCCCGGGCTGGACGGAAGGGCTGCAGCTCATGAAGGCAGGCTCCAAATACGAGCTCGTTATCCCCGCGAACCTGGGTTACGGCGAGCGCGGACAGCAGAACATTCCCGGGAACTCGGTCCTCGTCTTTGAAGTCGAGCTTATTGACGTAAAGCAATAACCCTGCGTTAAAAGCGGGTATCACTTCGGCAGGTCCGCACGCGTGTGCGGGCCTCTCGATTTTTCAGGAGGTACGGCACCATGCTGAAACTGATAGACGCGATATCCCGATTTACCGTTAAGCAAAAAGCAGCCACGTCGCGAAAAAACTTCCTGAAGGGGATCGCCGCCGCGATCGGGTCGGTGCCGATAGTGAAAACCCTGGCCGGCCCGGTGCTGGCCGGGTCGGAGGGGACGCTCGCGCCCCGCGTGAAAAAAGGCGTCCGCACCGCGTGTGATCTTGCCGTGGTGAAGGGCGGCAGCCCGGCGGCCATCACGCGGAAGGCGATCGAGGCGCTGGGCGGCATCGACCGGTTCGTGAAGAAGGGCGACACCGTTGTCATCAAGCCCAACATCGGATGGGACCGGGCGCCGGAATACGCGGCGAACACCAATCCCGAGGTAGTGGAAACGCTCATCAGGCTGTGCAAGGCCGCCGGCGCGAGGCGCGTCAGGGTATTCGACAACTCCTGCAATGCGGCCGACATGTGCTACCGGAACAGCGGCATAGCGGCGGCGGTAAAGAAGGCCGAGGGATACATCTCCTACATCAACAAGGAGAAGTTCCTTCCGGGCCGATTCCCCGCCGGGAGCGAGATGGAGGACTGGCCCATATACCGGGACGCCGTGGAATGCGACTGCTTCATCAACGTCCCGATCGCCAAGAACCACGGCCTGACCAAACTCACCCTGTCCATGAAAAACCTGATGGGAGTGTGCGGCGGCATGCGCGGCCGGATACACTGGAACATCGATAAAAAGCTGCCCGAGCTGGCGAAGTTCATCAGCCCGGACCTCACGGTCATCGACGCATACCGCATACTCCTGCGCTACGGCCCTTCGGGCGGCGACCTGAAGGACGTGAAAAAAACCGGTACCGTCATCGCGGGGACCGACCCGGTCCTGGCCGACTCGTACGCGGCTTCGCTATTCGGCCTGTCTTCCAGGGATATCGACCACATCATGCAGGGCGAACGTTACGGCCTGGGCACGACAAACATCGGCCTCGCAAAAATCACGAAGATAACAATCTGATGGCGGTAACCGCGAAACAGATGGTCCTGGCGCGCCGTGCGTGCCAGACGCTCTCGGTGCTCCTTCTCTGTTATATCATCTGGAGCACGCGCTACCCGCTCTCGGGCTTCATCAATCCGGCGTTCTACTTTTACATGGACCCCTTCGCCATGATCATCACCTCGATCGCAGAACGCGTCCTTCTTACCGGGCTCGTCTCCGCAGCGGCCATGCTCGTGCTGTCATATGCGATCGGGAGGGCCTTCTGCGGATGGATCTGCCCGCTCGGCGCACTGCTCGACCTCCTGTCATGGGCAGCGTCGCCGGTCAGGCGTCTTTTCAGGAAAAAACATCGTGAGCCGGAGCCGTCGCGCCTGAGGCTCGGCAAATATGCAATTCTCCTCGCGATATTCCTCTTCGCGCTGGCCGGAGTGCAGACCGCATGGGTCCTGGATCCGATAACTATCTTCGTGCGGACCTTTTCGTTCAATATTCACCCGTTCATCAACGGCGCGATTGACTCGGGCTTTAACCGGGTGCTGGGCGCGACAGGGTACCCGGAATGGCTCGAAGCATTCTACGACCGGCTCAGGGAGCTGTTCCTGGGCATTGCGACCCCGGAGTTCTCGCACGCGGGAGTCATATTCGGGATTTTTGCAGCGATCCTTGTTCTTTCCCTGGTCAGGCGGAGGTTCTGGTGCCGTTACCTTTGCCCGCTGGGGGCCACGCTTGCCCTGCCGGCCGGCTCCTCTCCCTTCAGGCGCAGCGCGGAGCGGTGCACGGCAAATTGCGGCATCTGCAAAAATACCTGCCGCATGAACGCGATCCGGGGCGATAACTCCTACATCCCGGGCGAGTGCGTTCTCTGCCTTGACTGCCTGGTTGACTGCCCGGGAGAGAAAGCGACGTTCTCTTTCAGGAAAGGGAGGGACCGAGCAGTTTCGCGGGGGCAGGAGAATGAGAAGCGGGGTCAGAGCATGGCGGAAGAGATAGTTATCGCCATTGTTCCGGGCTCAGGGCAAGCCTCCAGCGATAGTTATCGCCATTGTTCCGGGGCCAGAGTAAAACCGGGCAATGTGCAGGGCATCATTTCCGGCAAAAAACCGGTTCTGACCAGGTCGCAGTTCCTCGCCACTGCGATCGGATCGATAGTTATCGCCTCCGGGCCGCTTTCGGCGGCGCCCGCGCAGAAAAAAGGCCGGCCCGGGACCGCGGCAGGCCTCCGCCCGCCCGGCGCCCTGCCGGAAGAAGATTTCATCAGCCGCTGTATTCGCTGCGGCAACTGCATGAAGGTATGCCCCACCAATCTGCTCCAGCCCTCTTCCATTGCCGGGCGGCCGGGCGCGGCCTGGTCCCCGGTCCTTGATACCCGGCGCGGTTACTGCGAGTATGGCTGCAACCTCTGCGGCCAGGTCTGCCCGACGGACGCCATCAGGGAGCTTACCCTCGGGCAAAAGCAGAAATTCCAGATCGGGATCGCGGTATTTGACAAGAAGATATGCCTGCCCTACGCCAAAGGTGAAAACTGCATCGTGTGCGAGGAGCACTGCCCTGTACCGGAGAAGGCCATCAGGGTAAAGGAAGCCGTCGTGAAGGGAAAGCGCGTTATGCAGCCCTACGTGGTCCGTGATCTCTGCATCGGGTGCGCTATCTGCGAGCTGAAATGCCCTGTCGAGCCTGACAAGGCTATCGTCGTGAAGAAGGCGCGGGACGCGGGCGGTTCTCCGGCGGGTCCCGGGATCAAACCGGCTTCCTGATGACGCTTTCAAGCGCCAGTGCCTTTTCGTGGATCATCTTCGTGAAATCGATTATCTGATGGTTTGACTGGGATATCTCCATCGCCATCTCGGACAGCCGGTCTATGGTTTTCTGGGTCACATCCATGGAGTTCTTCTGCTCTTTCGTAGAGCTCGCGATGTCCTTTGACATCGTGTCTATGACCCCGGCCTGACGGATGACCATTTCCAGCGCGCCGCTCTGCTTCGTCATCAGCTCGCGCACCGAGTTGACCCCCGAGCCGATCGCGTTCACCATCCGGAATATCACATCAGTCGATTCCTTGGTGCCGGTAACGATGTTCGTGCCGGACTCGATGTCCGTTATGATCTTGGATATCTGCTTCGATATCTCCTTCGAGTTGTCGGAGGTCGCCTGGGCCAGCTTCCCGATCTCGTCCGCAACAACGGCAAAGCCCCGCCCGTACTCGCCCGCACGGGCCGCTTCGATCGCTGCGTTCAGGCTTAATAAATTGATACGGTCCGAGATGTCGTCTATCATGGCGATGAACGTGGTGATCTCCTTTCCGCCTGCGTTGATTACGTGCATCGTGTCGGTCATCTTCTGGAGGCTGTCCGCCGTGCTGCCGGTCGACTCCAGTATCTTCCGGATGGTCTCTTCAACCTTCTGGCTTTCCTGGATGAGCCCTTTCTGCGCAATGTTGAGGTCCTCGACCAGCGTCTTCGACTTCTCGCCCTCGTCCTTCTGACGCATCGTGGACTGGTAAATCGTTTCAACCGTAGCTGACAGCTCCTCGAAGGTTGAAGACATTTCCTCGCTTGTCGACGCCTGCTCCATGGAGAGGTCGGAAAACCGGTCTGTAATCTTTTGCAGCTGGTCGCTCGCCCTGAGGGACTCTTCCGTGAGGACGGTCGCCGTCTGGACCACCCCTTCGAGGTACGCCGCGCGCTCCACGGCCACGCGCTCGCTCTCCTGCTGCTCCGTAAGCAGGGTCTTGAGCTCCCTTCTCATGACGTTGATCTTGTCCGCGAGGCCCAGCGACATGAACACGACCATGAGGGAGGATCCGATCTGTATCCCCCACTCGGTGATAAACATCTCCGGCAGCACCCCGAACGTTTTCAGGACATAGAGCATGATCCCGAGCACCAGGCCTCCGAAGCCGAGCGCGATAAAGCATGCGGCGCGCGACTTCTTGATCATCGCCGCCATGATCATCACAAACTGGAGCGCCGCGAGCAGGCCTATGATGACGGTCGCCACGCGTATGGCCAGGGAATATTTCACCAGCAGGCTGGCGATGCCCCACGCAAAGGACACCGGCAATATGAAGAACAAATATATGTTATCGAGATTTCTCAACAGGTGCCGCGACTCGATCACATCGCGGATGAACACCGCCGCGAAAAAAATCGCCATGCACATGAAAAACGGGAGAGCATTGCAGGCCCACCAGGTCGCATCCGGCCACAGGTACTGGAAAGAATACCCGTTCAGGGTCATCTGGAACAAGATGTACATAAGGATGAAGATCACGTACAGGGCATAGCTCCGGTCCCGGCTTGCAAAGAAAATAAAAAGATTGTATACCATCATAATCATCATGAGACCGTAGTAAATCCAGACCAGTGGCAGCTGCGTCTGCTGGCTTTTGAAGTACGCTTTCTGCGTCATCAGGATGGGGATAAAATTCATCGAGCTTGCAGTTTCTATTCGAAGATAGTAAACGCTGGTCCCGGGACTGTTTTTCAGGTGGAAAATGAAATTCTTGTCCTCTATCTCGCGATGGTAGAAGGGATACTTGTTACCGGTCCGTATGGGGGGGGCATACCCTTTTTCAGAAGGCACATACAGGTCAACGTAGTTCATCAGGGGGTAGGTCAGCTCAAAAAAGTGGTTAAGCGGGCCTCCGGTCCCGTTGTTTATCGCAAAACGGAACCAGTAAGCCGATTCGGTAAACCCGAAATTAATGGATTCTGCCGCTGACCGCTTCCACCCGTCCATGGACGTAACGTCATCTATGGAAAGCTTTTTTCCGCTGTCTTCGAGATACTCGATGAATGTGCCTATCGTTTTCTTGCTGAATGAAGCATCGACCGGTATGCTGTCCAGGGCGCTCAGAGAAGCGGGAGCGGCCAGTAAAAACGCGGAAAAGAACAAGAACATTACTCTCATGGTTCACCCCGATGCTATGCATTTATCGGACATGGCCCCGGGTGCAGCCGCGCCGGTCAACAGCAGAAAAAACAGCCCGGGCTTGTTTGTCAACAATAAAACTGATGTGTCAGTTTTATTGTTGCATCCCGGGCCGCAGTTTGCTTCCCGTCATTTCAGCACATCCTTTTTGACCCGGATATACGCGAGGGACATCAGGTTGGAAAAGACCGCTCCAACGAAGGCGACTATTGCCGCCATCATGATACCGTAGAGGACCTTTAACAGATTGCCAAGCATCTCCATATAATTGAAAATATTGCTGCCGTATTCCTGGAGCACGGCGATCGGATCGGTATGGGGCGCGATCTTCGTTATGATATCGGTAATATAAGAAGGACGCATGATAGACTTGAAGATCTGCGGGTAAGCGGGCGCGATGTTCCACTCGACTGCCCTCGTTATGCCGGCCGAGTAGCGGACCGCCATCAGCAGCGGCATGAACAGGATGCCCGTTACCGCGATGATGATCGCGGCATATGCAAGAATGACCAGCCCCCGCCGCCTGGCCAGGGAGAATAAATCAAGCGGCAGCTTTTTCAGCGGAGTACCCTCGGCAACCATGGGCGGTGCGACGATCCAGATCAGCGCGACGGCCAGGATGATCGCAAAATTTATGATAAAGAATGGGACCGACAGGAGCGCCACGATAACCGGACCGGCATAGGGTATATATCCCAGAAAAACAGGAATAAGCTCGACCAGCGCAGTGATAAAAACTGCAAGCAGGGAGCCCAGGAGAATCCCCACGATGACATGGGCTTTTTTCCCCGTTTCAAGAATAATCGGTTTTATCGTTTTCTCCTCCCGGAAAACATTCCCGCGGTGTATGGCGGCATAACCAATAAAAAAACTGCTAAACAGAAAAAAATACCCGAGGTTCTGCAGAAGAAAAAAAACACCAGTGCCCTTGCCCGGTATTTTTCCGAGAAGCATACAGCCGACAAACAGGATGATCCCGCAGATAAGGCTGATCAGCGTGACCAGAAAATCCCTGGTAATTTTTTCACGGGAGAACACACTTTTAATATCGTCAAAATTCATAATACGACTCTCCTAAATGGTTGATTCAGCATTGCGCCTTGTAAAATCACATAAATATTAAAAGCGCGCGGGTGTCTCTTTTTATACTATAGTGGCGCGCAGGCATGATACTCGATCAAATACAATGTAATTAGCGGTATTTTTTCAAGTATTTTATTGAATCGGTTGAATTAATACACTGTTAACAGGAAAGCAAACCCCGGCCATGCGAATCGCCTTTTCCAGTCATGAAGCCATTATTTTTACCGGCGAACCCATAAACTAATTTACAAATGACGCGGCACAGTGAATATAAAGCACATGGGAACAGGTACACTCTACGTCATTGCAACACCCATCGGCAACATGGATGACATGACCATCCGCGCCATATCCATATTAAAAAACGAGGTCGAGTCCGTCTTCTGCGAAGACACCCGGCAGACCCGTAAGCTTCTCACTCACTACGGCATTACCGCTCCCACGCAGTCCCTTCACGCCCATTCGCCCCAGCACAGGATAGACGGAGCGATCGGCATCCTGATGGCGGGAAAATCCATCGCCTATGTCACCGATTCCGGCACACCGGGAATCTCCGATCCCGGCAGCAAGCTCGTCGCTGCTGCCCGCGAACACTCCGTCCCCGTCTGCCCGGTGCCGGGAGCTTCGGCACTCGCTGCGCTGGCTTCAGTGTCAGGATACCATGGGAGGCGGCTGCTTTTTGCCGGATTCCTCAGCAAGAAAGATGGACGGCGTAAAAAAGAGCTTCATGAACTGCGATCATTCGGCGGGCTTATCATCCTGTACGAATCGCCCTACCGGATCAGGAAGCTTCTGCATGCCATTGCGGAAGTATTTCCTGAAAACCGGGTCCTCATCGGCAGGGAGATGACCAAATTCCACGAAGAATTCATTTCCGATACCGCGACCGGATTACTGGAGCGGATTGAATCGATCAAGGAAAAAGGCGAATTTGCCGTTGCAATACTCAACGATGACCCGGTGGAACCGGATATCCCGGAAGATGAATAATGATGCTCTCCTGAACCTGCATGCACTATTGAAATGCCCCACAATAATGATTATCTTCTTTCTCTAGAGTTTGATTTATAACGACGTAACAAGTTCATGGAGGATAGAGCGGGAATATACTGCACAATATGCGTTTTTCATACATTTTATTGAATTTTATGCCGCTTTTTGTACATTTTTATTAAAGAATTGACAAAATCTGCCGATAGTATTACTAGATTGAATAAGGGTTAATAAAATGGTTATTGATAAGATTGGCAACATAAACAATATCATCGAACCGAAGAAATCGAATCCTGTAGCATCCGCGAAAGAGACCAAGAAGAAGGATTCAATAGAGATTTCTTCCGAGGGTAAGAAAGCGGCCGATGCGTCCAAGGTAGCGCAGCTGGTCAAAGACTCGCCCGATATCAGGGCGGACCGCATCCAGGAGATCAAGGACCAGATAGCTAACGGGACGTATAATTTTGACGATCCCAAAATGCTCGACATGGTTGCCGACAAGATAGCCACCTTTCTAATGAGAAAGTAGCCCGGGACCAACCCGATCATGAATCGATGAAAAGCGGAGATACTGCCAATATGTCCGCTTTTTTTATGCATGCGCCAGGGCGCAGGAAGTAATGACAGGCGGCGCCCGGTTAGAATTGGAACGGAACAAACCGTGACGACAGACATAAGACCAGATTTCCACCTTCCCAGCCAGATTTACATCAGGCAGGATATTTTAAAAGAGATCGGTAAAATCGTCCCTCGCTTTGGATCACGGGTCATTCTCGTAACTACTGCGAACGATTTCGAGGTATACGGCAGCGCGATCGAGATCATTTCACGCCAGCTCAAGGACGCCGATATCGGATGCATCGTGTATGACGAAGTCCCCTATCCGCCCAACACGGAAGAGATCGATGCAGCGGCGGCCTATATCAAAAAAACCAACTGCGATCTTATTATCGGCTTCGGAAGCATTGATTCTATCAACGCCGCCAAGGCGCTAGCGATACTGGCGACCAACTACCTGTTCTGCAACGACCTGTTCACCGGCCAGAAGATCCCGAGCCCGCCCCTGAATTTCATCACGATTCCCGGCAGTCCCATGTTCGGCTTCGAGATCGCGCCGATGTTCTACCTTGAGGAAGTGCACAACCTGACGAAGAAAATTTTCCACAACCCCGACCTGTACCCGGCCGCGACGATCGTGGACCCGGCTGTCACGCTCTTCTGCCCCGAGGAAAAAATATTGAAAGGGGCAATCGGCACGCTCGCCATCGCGGCGGAATCGGTCATATCGAAGAAAAACAACGACATTATCAATACCTACGCTCTCAAGTCGATTGATATGATCTTTCGAAATGTCCCGGTCGCTTACCGCGAGCCGCAGAACAGCGCCCCGCGAACCTATCTCGCCACCGCTTCCGTGATGTCGGGGATCGCGTTCGCCGTCTCGTCCCTGTCCATCACATTGTGCATATCGCTGGCGCTGGTCTCTAAAACGGACCTCGATATCGAAAGCGCCATGAGCATTATACTCCCGCACATCATGGAGTTCAACCTGACGTCATCGCCGGGAAAATATGTGCAGATGTCCAAAGTAATGGGGGAAGACGTGAGGGAGATTACCGTTATTGAAGCCGCCATCAAGGCGGTTGAAGCCATACGGAAGCTCGAATCGGATATCGACATACCCCAGCGTCTTTCAAACTACGACATACCGAAATCGATCTTCAGGGAGGTCGCCGACCTGGCGGTCACCTATCCGTTCATGGAAAACACGCCCCGCGACGTCAATACCAGCGAGATTGAGACTATCCTGATAGCCGCGTACTAGGCCTGGAGACCGACCAGCTCATCGCTCGTGAACATCTGGTTGATGTCCAGGACAACGACGAACCCGTCATCCATCTTCGCTATCCCGACGATATACTTGCCGGAAATGCCCCGTACCACCGGGGGCGGCGGCTCTATGTCCTTGGAGTTCACTTTAAAAACGTGGCTGACGGAATCGATACCGAGGCCGACCTTCTTTCCGCCGATGTTGACGACGATGGCCCGGCTGTTTTCCGTCGACTTGTCCGACTCTATCCCGAAACGCTTGCTCAGGTCTACGATGGGAAGCACCTTGCCCCGCAGGTCGATAACGCCCATGATGTAGGCCCTCGACTTTGGCAGCTTGGTCACTTTCGGCAGCTTGAGGATCTCCTGCACCTGGAGGATGTCGATCCCGTATTCCTCGCTTCCTATCCTGAAGCATACGATCTGGAGTGAGGAAAAGTAGTTTTCTTTTTTATCCATAAATGGGCTACCCGTTCTTCGTAGAGTTCAAGCAGACGCCTTTCAGGACCCGCCTGTTAAAAAGCGCGAATCTCCGAATAATGTATACTGTAATTAATCAAATCCACATTTCAAGTATAAAATATGTATATTCTATGGAAAAATGGCATAGTGCGGATGCCCGGGGAACCATTTAGAAAAGATACCCGTATATATACGAGGCGATGCCGGCCAGGAGGAAGAAAATCACCTTTGTGAAGACTGGAGGCCGGTCCCGGAAAAACATGTCGACGAAACCGATGATGATGCCGAAGAAAGCGGCCGTGGCCCCCATGGCCATATAGCTGTACTTGAAGAAGAAAAATGCCGATCCGGCGAGAAGGACGCCGAGGACGAAGTCAATGAGGTCGAAAATATTCAGACGCCGGAATACGCGCCCGGCGCCCTGTTCGCCACCCGCCCCGCCTTCTGCAAGATATTCCTTCTTGAAATACCGCCGCTTGGTCTCGCGGATCAGCTTTTCCTTTTCGGTCTTTGGCGGTTCCTGCGCGGCGGCGTTTTGCTTGCCTCCCCGCTGGATCCCGTAATTGCCGCTGACAAGCTTTAGCACTTCCCGGTTGGGCATCGTTGAAAACAAGTCAGAACGCTCAACAAACTTTTCGGTAAAACCGAAGCTCCTGCCGGTTGAGACGCTCCGCTCAGCTGTAATCTTTCCGTTGGTGATTACCGCGTAGTAGGCGTTCCCCCCCTCGCTCTCGACTTCAATGTAAAGGCGGACTTTCTTTTCCTTCAAATTATAATCGATTCTCAGGTAGTCGCCGTCCGGGGAATTCATATAATAGGTCCGCTGGTATCCGCGTATTTCGGACGGCCGTTTCTTCCAGGACTGCTGGTTCGCTTCGAGGACGATATTCCCTGACTTTTTCTTCGGCATGCGATACCTGTTAAACAAAAAAGAGATTGGTCAGTGTCGAAACCGGCCAATCTCCTTATTCCGAATTATAACTTCTTTTTATGACGGTTCGCTCTTTTACGCTTTTTCCGTTTGTGGTTTGCGATTTTTTTCCGTTTTTTCTTTCTACCGCACGGCATAGTCTGCTCCTTTATTCACTCCTTTCGAGTATTTCCCCTGTATTGCTGAGCGCCTGCATCAGGCTCGATCCTGCATTGTCAGGGAAAACCGTCCTCTCCGTTACCGGAGATTGTCTATTTCCCTGCTCTTTCCCTTCTTCGGCTTCATTTCCTTCTCCAGCATGCCGGGAAGGCCTGAATTATCCGACGAAAGTATCACCTTCACATTGGCCGCCATTTTGTCAATATAAATATATTTCAAAATGTCGGGATTGGCGCCGATGATTTTCGAGATTTCTTTTAACTTTCCATAAAATTGCTCGTTTTTTATCCTGTCCATCTCCATGACGCTCCGGACGTCAAGAAGGTCCGTTTCGATCTTCTTGTCAATCGTACGTAGATCGGTCGCATGGGCAAGCCCCTCGTTATATACCTGCATCTCGGGCAGGGAAAGTGCGCCGGCCAAGCGTGCACCGGATATAACCATCCCTTCGTCGCTGAGCTCCTTTTCCAGGACTTTTACCGCTGCAGCGAGGGCCGGTTCGGCCTGCGACGCCAACATATCACGGCGGTATACCGGCGCCAGGTACTGGTTAAGCTCGCGCTGGAGCCCGCGCTCAACAAGCTTCTCCACCAGGCCGTCCGCGCCGGCCCCCCGGTCGCTGAGCAGATGTACCCCGGTAAAGCGGGAAGTATCGATGCGGTATGAAACCCGCAGCGGGACCCAGAGGTGGTAATACCGCTCCCTGAGCCTTTCGAAACCCGGGACCACAATCCTGGCATCGAACCGGGCAACGCGATTTTTCGGCACCTCGGATACGACAAACCACCAGGGTAGAGCGCCCTGCCATACGAATCCGAAATCGCCTGCAACAGGCCGCACGATCGCGACTGCCTTCTTCACGCGAAGGTCCTCAACCACGCACATCATTCCTGCATCGATTTTTACCAATGAGAAGAAGAGCAGATACGCGATACCGGCTATGATAACAGCAACCGTGGTTTTCAGGATAAAATTTTTCATGTGTGCGCACCCGTAATATAGTTATTTTTCTTCCTCGTCCTTGTAGGGAATTGGACGCGACGGGACGATGGTGGACATCGCGTGCTTGTAGATCAGGTTCTGCTTCTTCTCCACCTCCATCAGGATCGTGAAGTTATCGAAACTCAATACTCTGCCTTTAATCGGCACGCCGTTGACGAGAAAAACATTTATCTCGATTTTCTCCTTCCTGGCCGTGTTCAGAAAATGGTCCTGCAAGTTATACAACTGTCCTGCCATGGCGATTTAACCTGCCTGTTTTTTTATTTATTTTAAGCTTCGCTGCCGTCCAGCCATTGCTGAATCAGCAGTCGCATGTTTTCCATGTCGCCGGCCCTGACCCAGACGACCCGCTCGTTTTTCCTGAACCAGGTCATCTGCCGCTTGGCGTACTGTCCTGTCGCAGTCTTGATCCTCTGGATCGTCTCGTCGAGACCGACGGCCCCGTCGATGTACCGGTTGATCTCCGCATAACCGATTGACTGCATCGAGTTGAGATCCGGCCCGTAACCCCGCTCCCGGAGCGACCGGACTTCCTCGACGAACCCCCTTCCGAACATCGAGTCGACCCGCGCGTTTATCCGCTTCCGCAGATCTGCCCGTTCCTCGTACAGCCCGATGAAGAGCGTGTCTTCTGAACCGTACCGCCGCTTTGCGGCATAATAGCTCGAGAGCGGACGTCCGGTAGCGCGGTACACTTCAAGCCCCCGGAGTATCCGCTGCGTGTCATTTGGATGAATGCGGTTTCCGAAAGCCGGGTCGACGAGCACCAGTTCGTCATGGAGCCGCTGCAGGCCGCCGTCTTCAAGCTCAACCCGGATGGCCTCCCGCACCCCGGGCGCTATCTCCGGGATCTCCGATAGTCCCTGGAAGTACGCGTCTATATAAAGCCCGGCCCCGCCCACGATCATCGGCAGCCTGCTGTGCGCCGCGATCAGGTTGATGGCCTTTTCGGCTTCCCTGCAGAACTCTCCGGCGGTAAAGGAAACATCGGGCTCGACAATGTCGATCAGGTGGTGCGGTATGCGATCCCGATCGGCACGCTCCGGCTTTCCGCTCCCGACGTCGAGGTATTTATACACCTGGACGGAATCCGCCGAGACAATCTCGAACCGGTCCCCGGCAAGCTCCAGCGCCGCTGCGGTTTTCCCGACGGCGGTGGGTCCCATGAGAACCAGGTGCCGTGAATGTTCACGACCACCTGCCGTCATGACCTGTTCTCCGCGCTCCAGATCCCGGATCTTCCGGCAATCACTCCTTGTCGTCTTCCGGCTCTTTCGTATAGATGAATTTGACGTCTTCGCCCAGGACCAGGCGCAGTACGTGGGGGACGACCTTCCACTTCGTTTCGTCGGCCGGGAATTTTTTTATATTCCCGATCTTCTCCACGGCCTCCATCGTCGCCCGGGTGAAAATATATTTGTTCGTATTGTATCTCAACAATTTATCAAGCGGTATAATCACGGTACGTCCTCCAGTATGCCGGTTATTATATCTGATACTCGGTCTTTCTTGCACAGCTCTGCGGTCATAATAGACCGTATCTGGTTCAGTGCGGTGTCGAGGTCATCATTCACGACGATATAATCATACAGCGCGTATTCCCTCAGTTCCCTGATGGCATTTCGCAGCCGTATCTGTATCTGTTCCTCAGAATCGGTCTTCCTTTTACGAAGTCTCGACTCAAGCGCCTCCCGGGAGGGAGGCACGATAAAGATATAAGCCGCGCCAACCAGGCTGATTCTCATCGCCCTAGCGCCCTGGACATCCACGTCGAATATCGGGATTTTCCCGGCGTTCTGAATTCTGTCAATCTCTTTTTTGGCGGTTCCGTAATAGTTGCCATGGACCTTCGCCCATTCGATGAACGAGCCGCTGTCTATCAGCTCCCTGAAACCCGGCTCATCGGTGAAATAATAGCTAGAACCTTCGGTTTCCCCGGTCCGCCTGGGCCTTGTCGTGGTGGAAATAGAAAAACCGAACCGGTCATCAGACGCCAGGAGCATGTTTATCAATGTCGTTTTACCGGCCCCCGACGGGGCGCTGATGACGAATGACGGGCTATTCGCTTTCAAGATTCATCAACCGGTTCGCTATCGTTTCAGGCTGCATGGCGGACAAAATAATATGGTTGCTGTCCATCACGATGATCGCGCGGGTCTTCCTTCCGTGCGTTGCGTCAACAAGGAGGCTGTTCTCCTTGGCCTCCTCGCGGAGCCGCTTGCCCGATGCGGAAGCCGGCGTGATAACGACGACCACCCGCTCCGCCACGACCGCGTTCCCGAACCCAATGTTAATAAGCGTGGTTTTCATGAACCCTTCCCCGCACTACGGCCTGTTAAACGACATTCCTGCAGTGCTCGCGGATCATTTCAATAAGATTCTTTATGTCGACGACGAGGTGCGCTATTTCGGAGCTGCTGGACTTCGAGCCGATCGTATTGACCTCGCGGAACATCTCCTGCGCTATGAAATCCAGCTTCTTGCCGATCTGTTCTCCGCTCTTCATCAGGGCTCCGAATTTCTTGATGTGGTCCCTGAAGCGGATGATCTCTTCGTTGATATCGAGCTTGTCGGAGAGTATGGCGATCTCCGTGTAGAGACGGACATCGTCGACCTTCGAGCCGGCAAGGTTCTCGATCCGTTTTTTCAGCACTTCCTTTTTTTCGGATGATACGCTTTTTGCCAGCGACTTGATCGTGCCAAGATGCTTCGAAATCCCGGCCACGAGCGTCGTCAGGTCTTTACGAATGGCGGCTCCCTCCTTGTGGCGCATATCGATAGCCTTGTCGATTACCCGGCCGATCGCGGCAAAGATGTCCGCTCGCGACGCACGCGATATCATCGAGCGCTCCCGCTGGCTTACACCGTCCAGGGTCAGGATCGATTCGAACCGGAAGGGCTCCTCGGCCTCGCACTCGCGATGGATCTGGCGGAGCTCGCGGTAGTATTTCTTGATCATGTTCGCATTGATGGCAATCGGCTTGGCGACATTCCAGTCGAAGATGTCGATATTGAGCTCAAGCTTGCCCCGGGAAAATCGCTGCTTGAGGAGGCCATGGAGCTCGTTCTCCTCGTTCTTGATGATCTTCGGAACATTCACGTATATCTCGAGGTAGCGCGAATTCAGCGACTTGATCTCAACCGAGTAGGAGAACTGGTCAGTGCTTTTCTCGAGAAACGCGTAACCGGTCATGCTTTCCATGGATGTACCTATATAACCCTTTCCTGCCTGCCCATCGACTTGATCTTCACCATGCCCGTCTCGAGGTAAAAGTCTATCGTGCGGCCGTAATTGCCGCCGGTGTCCTCGGCAGCCAGAGAAATGGCGAGCCCCTTCAGCACCTCGCGTACCCGGGCGATATTGTTGTTGCCGATCTCTCCCATCATGCTGTTCTCGGACAGCGTGAACATGGTTGCCCCGCCGGTGATCTTTGCCAGGACGGCCTTCCTGCGGGCACCGCGCTCTTCCATCTCCTTGAGCATCATCGGTATGGCAGAGTCGGCGTATTTCTTCATCGACTTCGAGGTGTCCTTCATCGTAGGAAGCATAATGTGGCACATCCCGCCGATTTTCAGCTCAGGGTCGTACAGGCAGACGCCGACGCAGGACCCGAGGATGGTCCTCAGGATGTCCGGCGAGTTCGAAATTGCGAAGTCGGCTATACCGACATTTATCAGGTTAAATTCCATTCATCATCTCCTCGGGTTAGGCACGTAAACGGGCGCTTCGAGTATTTTTCGATAGCTGAAATCCTCGGAAATGGAGTGCAGGGTTTCAGAGTGTCCGATGAACAGGTAGCCGTGTTCGAGAATGCACTGGTAAAAATTCGCTACCAGATCAATCTGGTGCTTTTTATCAAAGTAGATCATAACGTTTCGGCAGAAAATTATGTCAATATCTTTTGGAAACGGGCTTTTAAAAAAATTATGGTAGCTCAGCTTTACCATTTTTTTCACGTCTTCCCGTATGAGATAGACCTGCTGGTCCTCCGGTTTCTGGGTAAAATACTTCTTTAAAATCTCCGGGGGTACTTTCTCGATCCTCCTGCCCGAGTATTCGCCGACGGCGGCGAACTGCAGCACTGACGGTGCGATGTCTGTCCCGAGGATCTCCACGTCCCAGCCGGCGAACAGGGCGTCGTTCTCCTTTACGCAGATTGCGATGGTGTACGGCTCTTCGCCGGTCGAGCAGGCCGCGCTCCAGATGCGGAGCTTCCGGTTTTTTTTCATTTTGGCAATTTCCGGAAGACATACCTGGCTCAGGGCCTCGAAATGGCGTTCGTTTCGAAAAAAATAGGTCTCGTTCGTCGAAACGACGTCCAGCATCTTCTCGTATTCGATTCCCTTGTCACGCGGCGGCAGCGACTGGAGGTAATTGTAGTAATCGGAAAATTCCGCTATGTTCAGAGCCTGAAGGCGTTTTCTCAGCCTGTTGGACAGGAGCGTGATCTTGGTGTCCTTGAGGAAAATGCCGCTCTCATCGTATATGAGCCTGGCAAACTTGCTGAATTCCTCCTCGGTGAGGCGTTTGATAATGGGTTCCACCCGCGATTACCCCGGTAGTTGAAAAAATTATGTGCCGGTTTCAACGCGAACCATTGAGGTTCAGCACCAGCCGTACTTCACCGATCGGTATGCCGGAATACCTCGAAATATCCTCGATTGCGCAACCCCGATCGTTCAGAACTGAAACCATGGAGTACCGGTCCGGTGATGATGTGACGATCTCAATGATCTCTTCCTCGGTGATAGCCACACCGCACTCGGGCTCGGTCACGGCCTCTTCCCGGGCGATCCCGCTCAGGTCCTTTTCGATGAGTCGTCTCCGGTCCGCGGCCGGCCCGGGATACCCGTCAGCCGCTGCCGCCGGCTCGGACCGGAACGCATCTCCATCACCGGCGATCGCGCCGGTTCCGCCCGTCCGAAGCCTATGTCTAATTTTTTCAACGAATAATAGCAAGCCTTTTTTTATGAAGTCACCCGCATTGTTTTTCGAGTACAGGTCAGGGGCTTCGATGGTTTTTCCGGCAGCGGGCAGCTGGTCCGGACGAACGGGATTCACCCGGGGGGCCTGCTCCCCGCGGGAGATCTCCGCTACCGGTGCGGGCTCGTCCCCGGCAGCGATCAGGTCAAGGGTCCTGATGTCGCCCGCTTTCTCCAGGAGGAGCCGCAGGACACGTATCTTTGTCTCGAGCAGCGAGATGTTCCGTTCCGCGGTGGCGTTGAACTCGCCGATCATCTCGTCCATTTCCTTCCGCATCTTGCGTGTGCGGAATTCCGTGGCCGAGCGCTCGAGCTTCAGGCTGATGACCAGATACAGCACCGCGCCGAGAAAAAGATTGAAGAGCAACAGGAAAAAAAACTGCATATCGAATCCTCGCCTTTTTATTCGCCGGAAAAACGCCGGCCGGGATTATGTCGCATAACAGGGTGCACCGGCTACTTTAAAATATCAATAATGTTACCCATCCGCTCGTCTACGCTCCGCCCCTTGCTGCGACGCTTCCGCTCGCCGGTTGCTTCCTGCTCCTCGCCCGGGCCGCCTCCTTGCGGTTTCCCCTCTTTTTTCTGCTGGTCCCTGATGACGGCGCTTTCGCCTTTCTTCGTTTCATCCAGCTTGGTGTTCACGAGGCGGGACTTTTCGCCCGACTCCTTCTCGAGAACATGCTGCTGCTGCACGATGGACTCAGAGCGCGCCTGCTGGTCCTTCCCAACCTCGGTGACCTGTGACATGTTCGTCTGCAAGTCTATCGGTCGTATGGCCATACTGCGCCTACCGTCGCCGCCTGCTGATGATCATCCGCGATTCCATGCCCTCGGGCTGCTCATACTCGGAGATCCTGATCTGGTCGCCCTGGAGGGAGAATTTCACGTGATTGTAAGGGTCTTTCAGGAAAAAGGTTTTATCTTTGATGTATATCTCCAGGCCGCCGAATGCCGTCTGTTCGGCGCAGACCCTCCCCTTGTGCTCGATCATTGATATGTAGGAATTGACCTCGTCCAGCTCGCCTTTGATCTCTTCCATTCGCTCGTTCAGCTTCGTGTTTCGGGCCTGCAGGTCTTTCAGCATCTTCTCCCTCTCGGCCGGAAGCCTGTTGCCCGCGTTCCGCTTCTGGGTCTCAAGCGTCCTCAGATCAAGCTTGAGATGCGTCTGTTCCTCTTCGATCTTTGCCTTCATGCCGGTAAGGTCCGACAGCTGCTGCAGGACCTTGGGGTGTATGCCGACGCGCACTTCCGTCCTGGTGGATACATCGGCGCCGAGAAAGCGCGCGTTGACCTCGTCGCCGGCGCGGATGACGCCGCCGACGATCCGGGCGCGCTTGCCCAGGCTGCAGACGCGCCCCCCCGCATCGACATTGGAGTGCATGATGCCCTCGGGCACAATGACGTCGGTCTCGGCGAACACGGACGCGTTCTGTATGAACTTGGCGTAAACGTTGCCGCCGGTCGATTCGATCTTCGCCTCGTCGCGCCCGATGATTCCCTGGAAGACTATGATGTCGCCCTCGGCCTCCAGGAACGCCTTCTGCACCGTGCCGCGCACCTCGATATTGCCGGCAGCCTTCACCTCGAAGTTGTCCTGCACGTTGCCTGCGATTATGACCGAGCCGAGGAACACGATGTTCCCGGTCTCAAGCGACACGTCGCCGTTTACCACGTATATTGGCTCGACGCTTATCCTGCCGGCCTTGAAGGTGACCTGGCCGTTGATTTCCGCTGTCAGCTCGGTACCGTCCTCGGACAGGATGGTGCCCTTCCCGTGCTGTATCTTGACGTCCTTGCCGGACCGCGCGGGGATGATCCTGTTGGTGACCGTGCGCCCCTGCACTCCCTGCTCGGCGGGGATCTTCACCGCCAGAAGCTGGCCAACGACCACGTTCTCCAGGAGCTCCAGGTTCCGGAAGTCGACCTTGCCGGACTCGTCCTCCTCGAAGTTAACGCCCTTGGTATCGACCCGCACCTTGTACTCGATATAGGCGTCCTTGCCGTTAACGGTCCGCACGCCCTCTGCCGCCAGGAGCGGCATCGTATAATCAATGTTCTCCAGGTACTCCCGGATCTCTTTCTCCCGTATCCCCACCTTCACGCCGGCCTTCTTCATGGCGTCTATGACCTCTTCGTACTCCATGTGCCTGCCGGAAAAACGGGGAGGCGTAAAATGGACGAATACCTTCATTTCATCATCGGTGACCTCAAGGCTCATGGTCCCGTCATTTTCAGGGTTGGCCGTCCACGACCCGATTTTGACCGGCTTGCCCGATGGTTTGGCCACCTCTTTCTCTATCTTTCCCGGGTCCGACGGGGTGATCTTCATCGAGTAGAACTTATTGTTCACCTCGTCGAGGGTGACGCCTGCTCCGTTCCCTTTCGCCGGGTTCACGGTGAGATAGATGCCGGACCTGGTGACCCGTACGCGGAACGAGCCGTCGACGTCCGCCTTCGCGATACCCGCGGCGTGCTCTTTCGACAGTTTCCGCTCCAGGGCCAGCAGGTCGCCGTGCTCGCGCGCGTCGACCAGCGGCGTGACCAGCACGTGATACGGCAACCGGCCGATCCCCAGGAAACCGCGGGTCCCCTTCTCGAGGATCTGGTAGTCGAGCAGGGTAACGTCAATGCCAAGCTCGTTTGAAGCGAGCTCGAGAGCCTGCCGCACGGAATCGGCGAACACCTCGACGGCGCTCTCGGCCGCGCGGTTGTCCGCAACCTCCATGCCCTTTAAAAAATCTTTAATACTACCCATTGTGTGTTCCTGAATATTCCGTACCTGGCGGACCGGCCTTCCATCAGAGCAGGGGAAGGGGCGGCCACACGCCGGTCTTACCCGACGATATTCGACTTGATACGGCCGAGACGGCCGCGCAGCCTCATGATCGCCTTGGTATGGAGCTGCGAGACCCTGCTCTCGGTGACCTCCAGGACATCGCCGATCTCTTTCAGCGTCAGGTCCTCGTAATAGTAAAGCACGATGACCTTCTTCTCCTTGTCCGGGAGCCGTTTAATCGCATCTATAATATAATCGCGAATCTCCTGCTTTTCAATCAAAACGTCCGGATTCATGTTTTCCGGGGCTTCGAGCGTTTCAAGGATAGAAAGCTCGTCGCTGTCGTCGCCCAGGTACCAGATGTCATTGAGGGAGAGCATCGAGGTGCCCGACAGTTTGGCGAGAAGCCCCTGGAATTCGTCCGTCGATACGCCAAGCTCCCGCGCAATCTCCTCGTCCTCGACGGTGCGCCCCAGCTTGTTCTCAAGCTCGGAAATGACCAGCTCGACCTGCTTCGCTTTCTGCCGGATCGAGCGCGGGATCCAGTCAATGGACCGGAGCTCGTCAAAGATGGCGCCCCTGATCCTGGTCATGGCGTAGGTCTTGAATTTGATGCCCCGGTCAGGATCGAACTTGGTAATCGCGTCAATGAGGCCGAATATGCCGTAGGACACCAGGTCGTCGAACTCAATATTGGACGGCATGCCCATCGAGATCTTGCCGGCAACGTATTTCACCAGCGGCGCGTACTTGACGACGAAGTAATCGCGTATCTCCTGGTCGCTCGACTTGATGAACTTTTCCCACAGCTTGTCTTCGCCGATTGCATCCAGTTCTTTAAATTTATTATTATTCATACCTGTTTCCCGGATGTTATTCTCTATCCTTGCTCATCATGGTTCGAACAGCCTGAGCCATGATCTTCGGCTCGTATTTCGCCATCTTTTCTTTTTCCAGAATATGCTTGCCAAGCTTGCCGCTGCCGGTATTCACCGAGGTCCCCCCGGAGGCGGTGGAATAGTGGGCCAGGCCCTCCTTTTCCAGCTCGGTGAACTCTCCCGGCGATGCCCCGGCGGCCGGCCCAACGCCCTCCGCTCCGCCTTCAACCGCGAACGGTTCCCCTCCGGCGTTATCATCGGTCCCCGTTTCCGTCAGGCCGATCTCCTGATCACCGGCATCGGCCGCCTGTCGTATCCCCGCCATCATCGCGAGGAACTGGTATACCTCCGGGACGAACTTCCGCACGATCATGCATATGCCGAACCCGATACCCGCGAACACGGCACACAGGATCACCGAGCGCAGCAGCACAACGCCCCACCTGACCCCCGTGGCAAAGCCGGTAACGAGGGAAAGGACGAGCGCGATGACCGCGAAGATCATCGTTGTCTTATACTCAAGGGAAATGCTCCTGATGCTTATCATACCGCTTCCCCGGTATCCTCCGTGTTACTGGCGCCCCGGCGCCCCGCAGTGATAGTGTCCATCCCGTCTTCTTCTACTCTTCACCCTCTTCCATGTCGTGAGAAACGAACAGCTTCTTGACGAACGATGCGAGGCCGCTGCCCTTCGCCGTCCCGGCCGTCTTGTTGCTGACGCGGTCCGCTATGATCGCGATGCATCCGGAAGCCTTGGATTTCGGATAGCTGACGAAGAACGGCTTCTGATTACGCACCGACTTGGGCACGTAGATATCATCAAAAATAAAGCCCAGATTTTCAACCTTTATATTCAGGAACTGCCCGGCGATGTTGATTACCCGTTGCGCCACCCGGTTCCCTTCCGCCACGGACTGCACCCGGTTGACTATGATCTTGATGATCTTGTCGGGCGACTGCGCGGCTATCGACTTGATGATGCCGTAGGCGTCCGTGATGGCCGTTGGCTCCGGCGTCGTGACGACGATGATCTCGTCGGCAGCCATGACGAACGAGAGCACGTTCTGGGAGACTCCCGCGCCCGTATCAATGATCATGAAGTCGTCCTGGTCAAGCTCGGCCACGGCCCCTATGAACTCGTTCCGCTGTTTGGGGTCGAGATTCGCCAGCTGGTGGAAGCCCGATGCGCCGGCTATGATCTTGATCCCTTCAGGGACCTCTATCACGATGTCCTTGAGCTTTTTCTGACCCTTGATGACATGGTAGAGGTTGTACTTGGGAATGATTCCCAGGATAACGTTGATGTTGGCAAGCCCGAGGTCCGCGTCAAGCAGGGTCACCGAGCCGCCTCCCTGCGCAAGAGCAATCGAGAGGCTCACCGCCACGCTCGTTTTCCCAACCCCGCCTTTACCGCTGGTGATGGCGATGGTTTTCGTCTTTTTCTGCTTCTTGGCGTCCGTTTCGAGCACCAGTCTTCTTAAGTTTGCCGCCTGATCCACCATGGGCCTCCTTCTTCACTCTTGCAGATATTAATTATAAACATTCCCGATCATCATGTCAACTATCTTATCAGGTTCCGCGATAACGATGTCGTTGGGCACTTCCTGCCCGTTCGTGTAATATGAGATCGGCTTGTTATACTTATCGGCTATATCAATGACATTGCCGATATATGACGTCTCGTCAACTTTTGTTATGATTATACTGTTGTAATGGATCGTGTCAAATGCCCTGAAAACATCGTTCAGATCGCTTTTTTTCGTGTTAGCGCTGACGCAGAGGACCTTTTCACAGTCGTACTCCACGGATTCCGCGAAGCTCTTGATCTCCGATATTTTCAGGTCATTGCGGTGGCTCCGGCCGGAAGTGTCGACCATGATGATGTCGGCCTTCTCGGCAGACACGATTTCCCTGAACTCCTTCTGGCTGTTGACCGCGTACACCGGTATGTTCATGATCTCGGCATATTTCTTCAGCTGCTCGGTGGCGGCTATGCGGTAGTTATCGATCGTGACAAACGCCACCGAATGCCCCTCCCTGAGGGAGTTTATCGCCCCGAGCTTTGCCATCGTGGTCGTCTTCCCGACACCCGTCGGCCCTATGAACATGACGATCTTTTTCTTGTTCCCGCTTTTGATCGGCCCGGTCGTGACTATCCTGCTCTTCAATAAATCCTTCAGGCTCTTCTCTATCTTGTACCTGTCCTTCAAATCATCCTTGCTGATGGAGTTTTTCACCTCGGTTATAATGGCCGAGCATTGCTCGTCGTCGAAATCGTTGCTTCTCAGGACCTGGCGGAAAGGCCGGATGTTGGCGTCGTCGCCGGAAACCTGCTCGCCCGTTCCCGGCCGGCTCGTCGTGATCTTGTATATCGCGCGCTTGATCTCTTCCAGCTCCTTTTCCACGCGCCCGTCAGGAGCGGCGGCCGCCGGCGGCTCCTCGAAGGTCCTGGCCTTAGGCCTTGTCTCCTCGTCCGCCGGAGGCGCGGCCCGTACCGGATCAGGCGATGCCTTTCGCTCGCCGCCCGTTGACGCTGCCTTGTGCTCGGCAATGCCGGAATAGACCTCGTTGAGCTTCTCATTGAACGCGGGGCCCGTCGGCCTCGGCTGGGCCTGCTCCCGCGACGAGGCGGCGGCGCCGTTCGAGGCGATCCGGTCCATAATATCCCGGAACCCGCCTTTCAGGTCGCCGGCGGCCGGCCTGTTGCCGCTGTCGTCCACCGTGAAATCGATCTTCTTCTTCTCGCCGAGCAGTCCGCCCCTGGACTTTCGCTCCTGCACCGCTGCGGTGAGCTCCACCACTTCCTTCGCAAAGAGCTTCGAGTTGAAGAGCCCCCCCTCCTTCACGAATTTATGACTGATGGGAATGGCGTCGTCGCCGTATTCCATCTTGAGCTTCATCATGACCTCGTTGTAATTGTTGCCCCTGATTTTTATGTATCTCATGGCACACACTCCTATCGTAAAATCTTCATGTATCATACCCCCTGATAGGTCCGCAAGCGCTTGCGGACCTATCAGGATCGATTATCTCACGCCGCGCTCGACAACAGCGCGGACACCACCACGTTCACCTTTATCGTGCTCGATATCTCGTTATACGACAGCACCACCGGCGACGGCACCTCGCGCTCAAGCAGCGTGAAAGTGACCCGCCGTATCTGCGGCGCGACCAGGTATACCGGCACGTGCCCCTTGTTCTTGGAGTTCCGGAACGCGTCGAGCAGCGCGGACACAACTGTCTGGTGCGTCGTCGGGTCCATGGCCAGTACCGGACCCTCTATCGGATCCTCGTGTATCGAGTTGCGTATGATCGTCTCTATCTCCGGGTCGACCGTGATGACCGACAGCGTGCCGGTCTGGTCGGTGTAATCCTTCGTGATCTGGCGCGCCAGCGCGATGCGCACGTATTCGGTCAGGAAAGTAGTGTCCTTCGAATAACCCACGTAGCTGGAGAGGGTCTCCAGTATGGTCACTATGTTCCTGACCGAGACGCGCTCGCGGAGCAGGCCCTGGAGCACCTTCTGGATATCTCCCAGCGTCATCTTGTGCTCGTCAAGCAGCTCGTTCACCACCGCCGGGTAGTCCTCCTTCACGGTGTCGATGAGCTTCTGCACCTCCTGGCGTCCCAGTATTTCGTCCGCGTGACGCTTGATGATCTCGGTCAGGTGCGTCGCGATGATGGTCGGGCAGTCCACGACGGTGTACCCCCTGCTCTCCGCCAGGTCCCGCGCATCGGTCTTTATCCAGATGGCCTTCAGGCCGAAGACCGGCTCCGTGAACTCCTGCCCGTCGATTTTCTCCGTCACCTCGCCCGAATCCATGGCCATGAGCTTGTCTACCTGCAGCGAGCCGCGCCCCACGTCCACGCCCTTGATCAGGATCGAGTAAGCCTCGGGCGCCAGCTCCATGTTGTCCCTGATCCGTATCGGCGGGACGATGAGCCCCATGTCCAGCGCGCTCCGCCTCCGTATGTTGGTGATCCGTTCCAGGAGCGTCCCGCCCTGCTCCGGGTCCACGAGCGGTATCAGGTTGTACCCGATCTCGACCTCGAGCGGGTCCACCTGCACGAGCTGCGTCACCTCTTCCGGCTTGTGCTCCTTGAGGGCCGCTTCCTTCTCCTTCTTCTCGACCTTCTGCCGCTCCTCGCCCTGTGACTGGATGAGCACATATCCCAGCGCTCCAAGCCCCAGCGAGAGAATGAGCAGGGCGATCTTCGGGAACCCCGGTATGATGATCGCGACGCCCAGGGTCGCGGCGGTTATCAGGAGGGCCCGCGGCTGGGACCCGAGCTGGTTCGCCATGTCCTTGCCCATGTTTTCCTGCGACACGGCCCGCGTCACGATGATACCGGTCGCCGTGGTGATGAGCAGTGACGGGACCTGCGCGACCAGGCCCTCGCCGATGGTCAGCAGGGTGTAGGTCTTGATCGCGACGTCGAACGACTCGCCCCTCATCACCATGCCGATGATGAAACCGCCGATTATATTAATGAAGGTTATGACGATGGCGACCTTGACGTCGCCCTGCACGAACTTGGAGGCACCGTCCATGGCCCCGTAGAAGTCCGCCTCCTTCCGTATCTCCTCGCGGCGCTTCCGCGCCTCGTCCTCGGTGATGAGGCCGTTGGAGAGGTCAGAGTCTATGCTCATCTGCTTGCCGGGCATGGCGTCCAACGTGAAGCGCGCGGCGACCTCGGCCGTCCGCGTGGCGCCCTTGGTGATGACAATGAACTGCACGGCCACCAGGATGATGAATATGATAAAGCCGACGACGTAGTTCCCCCCGACGACGAACTCGCCGAAGGCGCGTATGATCTTGCCGTCAAACGCCGCCCCCTGCAGCAGTATGAGCCGCGTCGAGGAGACGTTAAGCGCCAGGCGGAACACCGTCGTTATGAGAAGGAGCGACGGGAATATAGAGAAATCGAAGGTGCGCCCGATGAACATGACGATCATCAGGATGAGCAGGCCTGACATGATGCTTATGGCCAGGAGGAAGTCCAGCAGGAACGTGGGAAGCGGTATGATGAGCATAACCACCACCGACACGACGCCAATCCCCATCAGGATGTCGGACTTCTGCATCCACTGGGTGTTTTCGAAGAGTGAGGCGAACCCGCCCCGCGCCCGTTCAGCCATTGTGCCACCTCATAACGCTATATAGCCTCCTGGAGCCGACGGTACCGCTCCGGGTATTTCCGTATGATCTCGCCGTATACCAGCGACACGGCGTAAAACAGGTCGGCCGGTATGATATCGCCCACTTCCAGCCGCCGGTACATCTCCTGCGCCAGCGGGCGGTTCTGTATGATCGGGATGGAATGCTCCATCGCCACCTCCCGGATCTTGAGGGCAATGCTGTCCTCGCCCTTGGCCACCACCGTCGGCGCCGGCATCGCATGGCGGTCGTACTGGAGGGCCACGGCGAAGTGGGTCGGGTTGGTTACCACCACGTCCGCCTTGGGGACTTCCCTGCTCATCATGGCCCGCAATAAATTTTGCCGCTGCATCTCCCGGAGCCGTGCCCGGATGTAGGGATCGCCGATGGTCTCTTTCAACTCCTCTTTCATCTCTTCCTTGGTCATCTTCAACGAATCAATGAACTCGCGCTTCTGGAAAAAATAGTCCGGTATCGAGAGCGCCAGGAGCAGGACCGACGACCAGATGATTATCTTGAACGCGGTCATCATGATCACCTTCAGGGCCAGCGTGATCGACAAGTCAGGCGTTTTCAGCAGATCATCGAGGTCCGCCATGATAATGAGATAGGCCACGAACCCGATTGCCGCCACCTTGAAGAGCGATTTGAACAGGTTCATCGCTATCTGCTTCGAGAAAAACACCCGCTTCATGATTGTCGCGGGATCGAACTTGATCTTGGTCAGATCGAACTTCAGCGGGTGTGCCGAGAACTGGAACCCCACCTGCACGATGTTGCCGAGTACCGCGGCGACCATTGACGCGACGAATATCGGCAGGAGTATCTTCCCCGATTCGTACGTAACGGCGATAAACTCCCGGTAGAGGCTGCGCTCCGTCATGCTGAGCCGCGAGAAAGAGGAGAGATAATACTTCGTGAGCCGGGCAATGATGTCATAGATCCATGAGCCGAGGACCAGGATCACCATGAACCCGAAAATCACGACGATGGCCTGCGGCAGCTCGACGGTCTTCGCGACCTGCCCCTTCTCCCGCGCCTCGCGGAGCTTTTTCTCGGTCGGCTCTTCGGTGCGGCCCTCGTCCTCGGCGGCGAAGAGCTGCAGGTCATACCGTTCGAAGAAGAGCTCGTCGCTCCACCGGTTGTACTTGCGCAATGTGTGTATAAGCTCTGTCATAACTCGATACTCTATGTTTGCCATGATAGGTCCGCAATTGCTTGCGGACCTATCATCACGGTCATCCCCCCGGCCAGTGCGCCAGCATCTTGAAGATGAAGGCGAACACCCGCTCCAGGGAAACCCACATGATCTTTACGATCAGGGGCGTGATCACTATCATCACCACGAAGGAGATGGCGATCTTAAACGGAAACCCCAGCATCATTATATTCATCTGGGGGGCCACGCGCGCGAGGACCCCCATGCTGATTTCAACGAGAAAAATTATCGCGATCACCGGCAGCGCGATCTTGAGCGCCACCACGAACATGCCGGAGAAGGTGTACAGCACATATTTCAGCAACCCTCCCATGAACGCCTTGCTGACGCCCATGACCGGCGCCAGCTCGTAGGAGCGGTACACCCCCTGCAGCATCATGTGATGCCCGTTCATGGCCAGGAGCACCAGCAGGCCGATCAAGTTCTTGTACTGGCCCTCGAGCGGCACGCTCACCTGGCCGATCGGGTCGAGCACCTCGTTGATCCCGAACCCGATCTGCACCGCGAGGTACTGGCCCGAAAGCTGGAACGCCGCGAATATGACCGAGATCAGGAACCCTATAAAAAGCCCGATGGCCACCTCCTGTAAAACGAGCAGGAAGTAGCTCCCCATGTCGCCGGGAATATTGTACCCCTTGGCGGCGACGATCGGAAAAATCACCAGCGTCACAAGAAACGAGATGAGCGCCTTGATCCTGAACGGTATCAGGTCGCTCGAAAAGAACGGGGCTATCACGATCATCGAGCTCATTCGCATCATGATCAGCAGAAAGACCTGAAAATGGTACACGAAATAATACATGAGCCCCTCGTTATCCTCGATCGTACGGCATGTCATTGCGAGGAACCCTCGCCTTCCGAGGGCGACAAAGCACCCTTCGGCTTCGCTCAGGGACCAATTGGTTGCCAAGCGTAGCCGCGGCACGCCACGCTTCGCCCGCAATGACAGGCGCATTAATCATCGCCGTACCGGTATATCAACCCATCACCGTCATTTACGACAAGGACGGTGTTCCCGTCACATTTTCTCGATCATTAAAAATATATGGTTTGTATAATTCACGAGCGTCCTGATCATCCAGGCCCCGAATATTATCATGACAATGAATATCGCCGCTATCTTCGGCACGAAGGTCAGCGTCTGTTCCTGGATCGAGGTGGTGGTCTGGAAAATCGAGATGATCAGTCCCACGAACATTCCTATCCCGAGCATCGGCGCCGACACGATGAGAATCGTCATGAGCGACTCCCGCATTATGGTTACAACAGTTACGTCCGTCATGGCTCTCTCCTATCTGAACGACCGCACCAGCTCGTAGGTGAGGAGGTTCCACCCGTCCACCAGTATGAACAGTATTATCTTGAACGGCAGCGAGATCATTACCGGAGGGAGCATGATCATCCCCATGGCCATGAGCGCGCTCGCCACGATCATATCGATGACGATAAAAGGAATAAAGATGTATACCCCGATCTCGAACGCCCGCTTCAGCTCGCTGATCATGAACGCCGGGATCAGGCAGTAACTCGGCACCTCGGACTGGTTTTTCGGCTTCTGGAGCTTTGCAAGCTTTATGAACAGGGCGATGTCCTTCTCCCGCGTCTGACGAAACATGAAAGTCCGGAGCGGGCCCATTCCCTTGTCAAAGAAGGCCTGGTTGTTTATCTTCCCTTTCAGATAGGGCTGCAGCGCCTCCTCGTTGATCTGTGTGAACGTGGGTGCCATAATGAAAAAGGTCAGGAATATCGAGAAAGCCACGATCACCTGGTTCGGCGGCATCTGCTGGAGCGACAGTGCACGCTTGATGAAATCGAGCACGATGACCACGCGGGTGAAGGCAGTCATCATCATGATGATGGCCGGCGCCAGCGTCAGTATGCTCAATAAAAACAGTATCTGCAGTGAGAGCGCGACGTCACGCGGCGCCGCCGCTTCCTTGATGTCGAAGGTGATCTTCGGTATCGGCATGCGGACGCCTCCGCCGATGTCCTGGGCGAGCGCCGCTCCCGCGCCCGCCAGCACCAGGAGCACGGCACAGATGGCTATCTTTTTATTCATGCCCGTCACCATTCAGGTCCTTGAGCCTGCTTCTCTGCCGCCGCAGGTATTCGATGTCCTGGGTCGGCTCCGCCGGGGTCGTACCGCGCCGGTCGCGGCTCCTGTATTCACGCACCCGGCCTATGATTCTCCCGATCTCTTTCATGACCTGGTCCTGGAACCCGCCGGCTCCCCGGTCCGGGGGCGGCGTACGGTTCGAGAGGATCCGTATGCGGTCGATCTGGTCCTTTTCCGTAATCTCGGTAATCAGGTTGATGTTGCTGTCCGAAACACCCACAAGGAGCACCCTGCCCGCGACATCGATCAGCTGCAGAAACTTGTTCTGCCCGATCGGTATCACGGAAAGAACCCTGACGGCCTCGCCGCCGAACATGCTGATGCCGGTTTTTTTCGAGACGAACCGGTAAAAGTAGTACATGCCGCCGCCGAAGATCCCCAGGATGAGCAGCATCTTGAAGAACATCCACGCCGAGGACTCTTCTTCCACCTGCGGCTTGAACTCCTCCTCCTTGAAGTCCCTGGTCGGCAGCCCCTCGGTCGCTTCCTGGTTGCCCCCGTCTTTTACCGCGGCGGCCTCCGCCCCTGTCTTCTCTTCGACCGCCGGTTTTTCCTCTGCCGCTTCTTCCGCCGCAGGGGCCTTCTCTTCTTTCACGGTCTCCTGCTTCTGAGGGGGACGCTTCGGCTTCGCCTCGACCGCGAGGGGACATAATCCGGAGCCAATTAAAAAAAATATAGCCGCCCCGGGGATGACGATTGCGAGTGATTTGTTATTCATCATAAACCGTGTTATGTCTCATTAAAAAACAAGTAAAAAAATGGCGATGGACGCCACCGCCTTGCATGTTATTGCAGCCCGGACAGTCGCTCTGCCGGACTCACGATGTCCGTAACCCGGACCCCGAAATTTTCATCAATGACAACGACCTCACCCTTGGCTATCAGCTTGCCGTTGACCAGCAGGTCAACCGGTTCGCCGGCCAGCTTGTCGAGCTCTATGATTGAGCCCTCGCCCAGTCCCAGGATGTCCTGGACGAGCTGGGTCGTGCGTCCCAGCTCGACGGTCAGGGTCATGGGAACGTCGAGGATGAGGGAGATATTTCCGCCCACCCCCGGAGGGATGCCCTCGTCGAGCGGCGGAAACTTGACCGGGCTGATGCCAACCTGGCCGCCGTGTGCCTGGAACTGCTGTGGCTGGCTTACCGGCTGTTGCATGACGCCGGTGGCGCTGGAAAGCCCCTGCGCCATGTTCATGTCCATTATATGATACAGCTTCGAATTCAGAACGCCGTCAATGGCGAAATCGTACGTTACCTTTACCAGGTCCCCGCCCGGAGGGAGCTGAAGCTCGTTGCCGCTGCCCGCCATGGAGAGGGAGGCCGGCGTCGTGCTGATGCCGCCACCCAGCGAGCCGCTGAACTGCGTCGCCATGGACGACAGGAGCTGGTTGGTAAATTCCTGTATCGTGCTCTGGTGCGCCTCGGACAGCTCTGCGGGCGGCACGCCCCGGTCGTCCCCCATCATGAGGGAGGAGATTGCCCCTGCATCGGGATAATTGAACACGATGAGGTTCTTGCCGCTGAGTGCCCCGGAATAATCCATGGAGACCTGCACATAGCGGCCGGAGAGGTCCGCGCGCACGCCGTCCGGCGACTTCACTTCGATAAAGGGCCGGGAAATGCGGAGGTTTCTTCCGCCCAGATATCCGGAGAGCGACGGCGCCACCGATCCGACGGCGGAGTTGAGCGCGTCGCGAATCGAATTCAGCTCACTCGACGGCAAACTCCCCCTCCCCCGACCAGTGTCCGCCGCCGCGGGGCTGCTGGCCGGGGAGAGCATATCATCGGCACCCTGCAATAAAGCATCTATTTCGTCTTGCGATAATGATCCGTCACCCATATGCTCCTCCCGTGAAAAATAGAAAACTCAGTTGACCATCAGTTCCTTGAAGTACACTTCCTTGATCTTGCCGGCGATAAGGATCACGTTGATGTGCGCCTTGATTTCCTCGGCCAGGGCGATCGTGTCGCTCACCTCGTCAAGGTCCTCGTACTTTTTCCCCTGCAGAATTATGTTCACGATGTGCTGGATCTGATCGCGCCGGCTGACAAGCTCTGTATTCAGCTCCATGTTCGATTCGTATGCAAGGGATATCTTCATCTTGATAAAATGAGGCTCCGCGTCCGCCGTCGTTTTCGAAAAATCCGGAAGCTCGTACACGGAAAGCGGTGCCGCCGGCGGCGCCGCCACGATATCCTGCTGCTTCTGGTAGTCGCTCTCCCGCATGTACTTGAAGACCAGGAACGCGATCCCCGCCATCAGCACGATGAGCAGAATGCCCCCCGCGACATACAGGAGTATTTTAACGATCTTCGAAGCCTCGAAACGTCGCCCGGATGGTTCCTCCTGGGGCGCCTCTTCCTCTTCCTCGATTATTTCGTCTTTTTCTTCTTCACCCATACCTGTTCCTTCTTTATGGTCTGTAGAATATTAATTGAAATCTCTCTAATTTGAAATATAATCCTTGCCCTGTTAATTTCAATATCACATTGAATGTGATTTAGTTTATTCCTCTTTTTTTTTTGAACACCACGAAAATAAAGATATAATCAAATTAATGTATAAATATGTGACATAATTATCATGGATGACTATTTATGTCAATTAATTTATTCATTTTTGGAAAAGTGTATGGGCTATTATTTTTAACCGCCAATTACACTGTTTTTCTTTAAAAAAACCACATTTACAACCAAAATCAATTATCAAAAAACTCCATTCCCTGGTATTTTTGACTGATTTTCCGCAAGGTAACAGATCAGCCTGTTATATATTTCGGTATTTTTACTTAAGTGAAGAACTCTTTTTTAATGCGGTTTTTTCAGGAAAAACCCTGTTCGAGGGGTCAGAGCACCAATCCATTGATACTTTTACGAGTAATTCTGCATCGTGTCCTGATCAGCGGATAGAATTATCGGCGGCCAGGCCCACAATACATGTATTCTATTAACAATGACGAAAGCAAGAGAATGAGAAGTGTACCCGGCATAAGGGCGAAGACGCTACTTTTCCAGGTATTCCATTTCAAACTGGGTACGCGTCATGATCTTGAAGAAATTGCCGAGCTTGGCTGTCTTAAAGACGTTGAATATGCTTTCGCTGAGGTCGAAAAAAATCAGCTCGGTTTTCTGTTTCATTGCGCTATTGAGAAATTTGACCATGATCCCGACTGCCGAAGAGTCGATATACCTGATGTTTTTGCAATTAATACCCATTACCTTGGGCCTTTTTGCAATTTGTTCGTTCCATATCATTTCAGCGTATTCTATGCTCTCAATATAGAATTCACCATCAATCGCAAGGACGATAACTTTGCCATGATCATTGCACGCAATAGAAACCATACTGTTCTCCCTTTATACCACTCTGATATCAACTTATTCGGTGTCAAGATTAAATTTTTAACGATCGCTATTCATTTTCCTGAAGCTTGATATTAATCTTCTTCTGGTAGGAGATGATCATGTTTATTATCTCGTCTGTGGTCTCTTTGACCACATACTTCTTCTCGTTCACGAGGGTGATGATTGTGTCAGGCGTCTGCTCCAGGGTCTCAATGTGATGGTCATTGAGGATGAACTCGGTTCCGTTAAGCCTGTGGACTGCGATCATGTATTCCTCCTTTTTTTAACCATTCTGCTGTCGATGGCACCCATGAAATCAATCAATTCCATTTTTGCAACATATTTTTCCGAGCACCCCGGGTCGCTGCAATCGTACACGGGGACACGAACGTTTCGGAACAGGTCCTCGAGCCACAGTTTTCCGGCGAGAAACTGCCGGGTGGTGTAAAATTCGCGGGTTCCGCGCAGGATGCGGTACTCCCGGGCCCTCATCGACCGCTGCATCTCCAGCGTCTCCGGCGGGGCGATCCTGCAGGTCGTCCTATTCATGTTCCGGTGGGCCACCGTGCCCCGTGCGTAGAACCGGTCCTCGAAACCCAGGTCGTTGCCGACCAGCACGAGAGACCCGACGCCGCAGCCAAGCGCGAAGGCCGCAGCCTGGGTGGTGACCAGGCTTCCGGTGCCCAGGAACCCCAGGTCGCGGCCCGCCGTGTCCCAGAGCGCAGCATATTCCGGCCGGTGGATCATCCAGTTGTAGAAGCTCATGTCCCCGCGCCATTTCCGGAGGTTCACGCACGATGCGCAGCTGAAGGCCAGCAGGTGGATGCCCGCCGTATCGATACCCTGGAAAAAATCAACCGGGCTCGCCTCGCACGAGATGACGAAGCGCGGCCTGATCCCGGCGGACGCCAGCGGCCCGAGCGCCATGTCAACGGCGATGTAAACCAGCTCGCGCCTCAGCTGGCAGCGCTTCAGCAGACCCAGGTTCTTTTCCAGTGACGGTCCGGCGCCGATGACGACGGCACCCTTTCCGCTCAATTCGGGGATGATCCTTTTCAGGCCGCCGTACCGGCGTATGAGTGGAAGGTTGTGCCCGAGATTACGCTCGAACGCCGTGCGGCGCTCCGCGAGAATGCCCTCGTTCAGATCGCCGAAGAGCCGGTCCCTGTCAACGTGTGGTTCCATCGCGATGTATTCCGCCGGGCCGGGCCGGCATGCGGGCCCCGCCTAGCCTTTAAGCAGGGACGTGACGAACTTGACGATTTCCAGGTAATCCATCTCTTTCGGGTCGGACGGATCGATTGACTCGAGCAGGCCGATGAATAGCACGATGGTCTGGGTTATGCGCGAAAGGTACTTTGACGGAAGGTCGGATTTTCTCCTGGTGCGTCCGTCTTTCGTCAGTTCGGAAATGATATTATCATAGAAGTTCCTGTGCAGGCGTATATACTTGCTCACGATCTTCATGATCTTTTCCTCTTCAAAGCCGTAGAGGATGATGTTCATGATGATCTTGATGTTCCTCTTGTCAATGATGAAGTTCTCGGCGCCGACGAGCGCGGATATCGGGGCCACCTCCTCGGTTCCCAGCTCCCATTCCAGGATGGAGCTGTGCGCGCCGACGAACTCGGTGAAGATCTCCTCTATCAGCTCAAGGTAAATGTCTTCCTTCGTGGGGAAATAGTGAAGGATGCCGCCCTTGGAAAAGCCCGCCTCGTCCGCGATCTCCTGAACGGTTATACGTGAATACACTTCCCTGTCGAGCAGCCTCTTCAGGGCCTCTATTATGATTTTACGCTTTTTTTTTGCTTTTTCTTCCTTCGGAATTACAGTCATCGCGCGTCCCCCCGATCTTGATTGAGAGGCATATTTGTTTACCCTACTATAATAAATCAAGAAAAAAATACAATCAAAATATAGATGTATACATATTAATTTATATTATACATGTTGCAAAATCCAACTGTCATTCCGGCCGAAGCGCAGCGAAGAGCCGGAATCCATTTTTTTCGCATGGATTCCCGATGGAGTTTGTCCCGAGCCGGTCGAGGGTCGGGAATGACAGACTTCATATGCGCCAATGATAAAAAGTTATGCAACAAGCCTATTATACATCTTTCCAGAAACGATCTTCATGAACCCTGCCTCACGTGCGAATGCAACGCGGACAATACTTTTTACTTGCAATATCCGGCCTTTCGCGCAGAAAATGCTTTCACCATGAAACGAACGGTTATCACCCATTCCGAGGCAGAGACCCGCGCCCTTGCTGAAGAGCTCGGGAGAAACGCCGCACGCGGCTCGGTATTCGCTCTCACGGGCGAGCTGGGCGCGGGCAAGACCATCGTCGCCAAGGGCGTGGCGCGGGGCATGGGCATCACCGACGAGATAACCAGCCCGACCTTTACGCTGATGGAGATATACGAGGCGACGGTTCCTCTCTACCACTTTGACCTGTACCGCATCAACAGGGAGGAGGAGCTGGACCAGCTCTTCTTCGAGGAATACTGGGAGGGGGACGGCGTGTCGGTGATCGAATGGGCAGACCGTGCCACGGGGCGGCTTCCCGACGGATGCGTGAATATAACCATCGGCTATATCGATGAAACAGGCAGGAGCATTACGATTGAATATCCTGGTGATTGACACTGCCTCGCAGCTCGAGATCGTCGCCGCGTGCGCGGCTTCCGGCGCGGCCGAGGCCTCCACCCTCATCCAGACGTCACATTCGACCACGCTCATGGGCGCGATCGACGGGTGTCTGAACAGACTCGGGCTCGGGCTGCGCGGCCTGGACTGCATCGGGGTCGGCATCGGCCCGGGCTCCTTCACCGGCATCAGGATCGCCGTGACGACCGCCCGGATGCTCGCGCAGGTCCTGGGCAAGCCGCTGGTGGGCGTGAAAACGCAGCTCCTGTTCGCGGTATCGGCCGGGGCGGAGGCGGGCGAGAACATACTGGTCGCCTTCGACGCGAAGAAGGGCCGGGTGTTCGGCGCGCTCTACCGCGGCGCCGCCGACCCGCTCGCCCCCCTGGAGATCGTTCCCCCGGGCGATTACGCAATCGACGCGCTCATCGCGGGGGTGGACCGTACACGGAGGACGCACCTGATCGGCGACGGGACGGTGAAATACGCCGAAGCCCTTGCCCCGCTCGAGCTTGCGGTGTTCCGGGAGGATTTCGCACCCGACGGCAGGGCACTGTGCGGGCTGACGGCCGCGCACTACCGCGCGGATCCGGACGCATACGCGGACCTGAACGCCACGGTCCCCTGTTACGCGAGAAAATCGGACGCGGAAACTGCGAAGGAATCGAAACGATAGCGGGATCGGTCTACACTGTCGGAGGAGAAGGCGTCTCCTTGCGCGCCTGCTTCATCGATTTGAGGAGACGGGCCTTGTAGTCGGTTTCCATCGGTTTGAGTATCGAGTAGTACCGCTTCATCTCGTCCTTGCGGGACGAGTTGCCCTCAAAGTCGACTCCCACAAGAAGGTTCCCCTCGTCATCGGTATACGAGACCTTCACCTCGCCGAAGATGGTGATGGGCGCCTGCAGCCTGAAGACCAGGTCGAAAATGAAGCCCTTGGACCTCATGATGTATTTCTGGAGGTTCTTGTCCGTGATTTTCAGCTTCGCGCCGCCGCGGCTGATGTCCATGACACGCTGGTGCATGGGAATCAGGTGCGTGTTTGCGTCCCGTATACGGTCGATGAGCTTGAACGAGTGGTCCTTCAGCATCAGGACATCGTCGATCGAAAACTGCTTGCTCTTCGATATAAGCTGGATGTAGGCAAACGGCACGGAATTCGACGACTCGGTGATATAGATGATCGGCACCGCGAGCAGGGACTTGTACCCGCGCTCGATGTACCGCTTCATCACCGTGTTCAGGTCGTCGCCGTAAAGCTCGGCAAGCTCGACGAAGTCGTCGTTCATGGCCTTGTAGGAGGCCGGGTCCGCGGTATCGGCGACCCACAGGGTCTTGCCGGTCTTTTTCAGGTGGACCAGGAGGCGGTCCCTGTCGTCCGGCTTGAACACGTCGACCCGGACGACATCGCTCATCTTGGAATTCTGGGACTGGAACTGCTCGAGCACCACCTTGATGCTCGTCGGGATGGTGAAGCTGGAAACGTCGATCGTGTGCTTCGAGATCCTGAAATTGGTCGCCACCACTTCATCCGGTGCAACCTTGAACCTGAGATCGCGCCGGCCATGCATGGCCCGCCGCGCGGTCTTTACCCTGCAGTGGTAATACCCCGGCCCCCGCTCCTCGATGATCTCGAGGTCGACCTCGAGATACTTGTCAGAGAGACCGTAGATCATCAGTATCGAGCCGTCGTTCCGGTAGTTCGGGTCCGTTACCAGCATCAGCGAACCGTCGGGGAGATATTCGTTGATGATGATTTCCGTTTTTTCGACCGCATATTTAATATACAGCTTGCGGTTGGTGAACTGGGACTTCAGTATGTCGATAACATCATCCAGTGATTCGAACTCCTGGAAATCCCTGTTTTTTCTCTGGTTTACCTGGATCAAAACAATCCCCTGGCTGAAAATATGGATGCGCTGCCGCATCTGGCAGCATCTGTATATATTATCGAAGCAATTGGAAAATATTTCAAATACAAATTTTTCCTTATAATATACGCCACGATACGCTCCGATCCGTCAGTTACAGGCTCCAGCCGTTACCCACTGCCATTATACATGTCCCGTAAATAGAGGAACCGCGCCCCTCCCCTATCTGATAATTACCAGCTTCATTGATGAAAAAACAGTTAATAATCACCTTTTTTTCATTTTTATCTTTCAGGTGAATGAATACCACTGTGATCCGCCCGGACCATAAAACGACATGTCGATTATATTAGAGGAGAGAATACCAAGTAATTGCAATAATTTCAAGAACAATTTATGTCGCATTAAGAATGATAATTGCTTGAATTTAAGCGGCGACGCCCCGACACTGGCGCAAATATTCCCCGAAGCAGGACCTCAATGAGCAAGCTACCAATCGTGGCAATCGTCGGCAGGCGCAATGTCGGAAAATCAACCCTTTTCAACGCCATGATACGGCAGAAGAGGGCGATCGTTGATGCGGTCCCGGGGCTGACGCGTGACGTCGTTTCATATTCAATCGAGTACAGTTCGGTCCATTTCACGCTCGCGGACACGCCGGGCCTCGACCTTCCCGATTCGTCGGCCCTGTCCGAGCCGATCCTCGCCAATGCGCGGGACTACCTGAACAGGGCGGCCGTCATCATCCTGCTCCTGGAGAACCCGGCGCCCGCCCCGTTCGACATGGACCTGGCGGAGATCGTCCGCAAGCTCTCCGTGCCGACGATCATTGTCGTGAACAAGATGGACGGGACCGAGCACCTCGAGAACATGACGAACTTCTTCGAGATGGGGTTCCAGGACATCGTCCCCGTGTCCGCGAAAACGGGCTTTAACCTCCCGCTCCTCCTGGACAAGGTGCTGGACTTACTCCCTGTCAGGAAAACTGCCCGGGCCGGATCGGACCTGAAGCTGACCATCGTGGGACGGCCCAACTCCGGTAAATCGACCCTGCTGAATTCGCTCCTGGGGTACACCAGGGCGGTCGTCTCGGATATTCCCGGCACCACGCGTGATTCCATCGACGAGGAGTTCAATTTCAAGCAGAAGAAGATCACCGTCATTGACACGGCAGGCATCAGGAAGAAAAGCCGCATAACAGATAGCATCGATTTTTATTCTCTCACCCGCACCATCGATTCCATAAAGCGGAGCGACGTCGTGGTCCATCTCATTGACGCCGAGGCGGGCCTTACCGAAACGGATAAAAAGATTTCGGACGAGATCATTGATGCGAACAAGCCGGTCATCATCGCAATTAACAAATGGGACCTCATAGAAAAAGACCATAAAACCTTTGACGCGTTTAAAGAGCGCCTGGTGTACGATTTCTATAAAGCGGGCGATTACCCCATCATATCGGTTTCCGCGCAGAACAAACTGCGGATACACCGGATCATTGATACCGCCCTGGCGCTCAAGGAAAAAGCGTCGCGAAAGATCGAGACCCCGAAGCTGAACCGCCTTATAGCGCAGATACAGGACTCCCGGCGCATCCCCCAGCTCCAGAGCACCATAAGGATATACTATGCCACCCAGACCGACACGGTCCCCCCCCGGTTCAAGCTTTTTGTCAATAACCCGGCACATTTCAGGAAGGATATAGTCCGTTATTTCGAAAAATCCCTGCAAAAAGAGCTGGATCTCAAGGGCATACCCATCGTAATCAGTATTGAAGGAAAAAAGAAAAAATAACCGCTTTTTGATTGCAATTTTTTTTGGTATCCCCGCAGAGTGTACGCACAGCGGCTATTATGCTGTCCCACAGCAGGTGTAACGCGAGACAATCATAGGACCGGGGGGATCATATGATATTCGGCAAGAAATCATCAAAGAACAATCGTACATATCCGCGCGCGGATTTTTACCAGCCATCGTACTTCATAGTCGACAGCAATGTCAACAGGGCAACCGCGGAATGCTGGTTCAACAACATCTCGCTCGGCGGAGTGGCCTTTGAAAGCGAGCAGCCCGGGCTGGAAGACGCGGTGGTAAGCATCCTGTATAAAATCGGGCCGCATATGCGGAAAGACAGGCTTGCGGTACGGTTCGCGAAGAAGCTCATGACGAGATGGCGGTACGGGTGCCAGTTTACCGACCCGGACCCGCAGAGGAACGAGCTGATAGCCCGCTATGTAGACCAGAAACAGGGCGCGTAGCCCGCGCTACATCTTCACCCTCCCTTCTATCGACCTGATGATGGTCGCGTTATCCGCGAACTCGAGGTCCGCCCCGACGGGCAGACCGTGCGCAATCCGCGTCACCATGATCCCGAACGGGTTGAGGAGCCGCGCGATATAGAGCGCGGTCGCGTCGCCCTCGACCGAGGGGTTGAGCGCCAGTATCACCTCGCGGACCCCGCCGTCCCTGCACTTCTCGACGAGCGGCACGATGTTCAGATCATCGGGCCCGATTCCGTCCAGCGGCGATATGAGCCCGCCGGTGACATGATACAGGCCGCTGTACTCGCCGGTCCCCTCGATGGTGATCGCGTCCTTGGCATCTTCCACGGCGCAGACCACGCTGCGGTCCCGTCCCCCGTCCAGGCAGATGGAACAGATCTCGCCGTCGGATATGCCGCCGCACAGACGGCAGGTAAAGATGTTCAGTTTCATCTCGACCATGGCACGCGCCAGGCCTTCTACGTCCTCCCGCGGCATTCCCAGTATATGGAAGGCGATCCGCGACGCGCTCTTTGGCCCGATGCCGGGCAGCTTCGCGAACTTACGTATCATGGTGTCCAGGTATGAGGAGGACTTCATCGCCGGTCCCTATTTGAGAAAGTCGCCGAGCCCGGGAATATTGAGCCCGCCGGTGAGCTTGCCCATCTCCGAGACGGAGAAGTCCTTCAGCTCCGCGACGGCCCCGTTCACCGCCGCCAGCACCGCTTTCTCGAGGTCGCGCGGCGAGGCGCTTTTCTGGAAACTCGGGTCTATGGACAGCGACACGAGACGGTAATCGCCGCTCACGACGGCCTTTACCAAACCCTCGGGGCTCGTCCCTTCCCGCGTCGCACCGGTTATCTTTTTCTGCGCATTCTTGAAATCCTTCTGGAGCTTCATCAAATTGCCCAGCTCGCCCAGCCCCTTCAACATCACTTTTCTCCTTTGTCAATTATCTGGCCGTGAAAGGCATTCCGTATCTTTTCAACCGCCGGGTTCGCCGGCTCGAATTCATTCGCACCCGGGTTTTTCAGCATCTCTGCCTCCGGAAGCGGGATATGCTCCTCGCTGTCGGGAGCGTTCGCACCCTTCACCGGCTGACGCGCGCTCCCCGCTGCCGCCCCCGGTCCCGCCACGGGCCCGGGGCCGCCCACCGCTATACGCAGGGTACTGCCGTAGAGGGACGACATCTCGCGTTTGATGAGCTCCAGGTTGTCTTTTTCCAGGATGCGCGAATAGTACGCATGGTCCGCTCCTCCCGGGTAGGTTATGTACAGCGTTTCGCCTTCGAGCCGCACCGATGACGGCTGGAGCACGCAGTGCAGGTACTGCTTCGTGTCCTTTATCGATTTGAGGAACTCTTCCCACTGACGGAATATTTTTTCGGGCGACGGCGACGGACGCGCACCCGCTCCGGCTTCCGGGGGCTGCTGCTGCGCCGCCGGACCGCCGCCACGCTGAACGGAAGCCGGCTTTCCGGCTGAAGCCTGACGGGAAGCCGGCCCCGGCACGGGCGATCGGGGAGGCGCCGGTGCCTGTGTTCCCGTACGGCCTCCCGCGGCCGCCCCGCCCGCCGGCGCGGCCCCGTCGAGCCGGCTGATGATAGAAGAGATCGACGGCGCCGTCTTCACGGCAACCATGTCCAGCAGGGCCATCTCGAGATTGATCCGCTCGTTATTGGAATATTTCAGATCCGACTGGAGCTCGTCCGCGATGCGGAACATCAGGGACAGCTCTTCGTCGAAAAACCGCGATGCCGCGTCATTCACCATCGAGATCTCCTGGTCCGACAGGCCAAGCAGCTCGTTGAGGGACACGCCGTTGCGCATGAGGCGGATGGTACGTATCATGTCGAGCAGCCCGTTCACGTACCGGGGGATGTCCGCGCCCATGATGGAGATCCGGTGAACCTCCGCCATCACGGCCGCGGTGTCCGCCGCCGCGATGGAGCCCAGGAGGACCGCGTAGCTTTCAACCGGCACGATGCCGAGTATCGAGAGCGCGTCCATCTCGCTGATCTCGGTGTCGCCGCCCTTGCGCGAATCCGAGAAGGAGATGACCTGGTCCATCAGGGACTGGGCGTCGCGCATCGATCCCTCCGCCGCCCGGGCGATCGGGAAGAGCGCCCGGTCCGAAACGCGGTACCCTTCGTGCTGGATAATGTTCTTCAGCTGGCGGACAATCGGATCCACTGGGATCTTCTTGAAAAAATATTTCTGGCAGCGCGAGAGGATCGTGTCCGGAACCTGGTGCGCCTCCGTCGTGGCGAAGATGAACACGACATGGGGCGGCGGCTCTTCCAGCGTTTTGAGGAGGGCGTTGAATGCCTCCTTGGTGAGCATGTGGACTTCATCGATAATGTAGATCTTGTACTTCGCCTTTACCGGGGCGAAGTTGACGTTTTCCCGGAGCTCGCGGATATCGTTGACGCCGCGGTTTGACGCGCCGTCGATCTCGATCACGTCGAAGGACATGCTGTTACGGATCTCGCGGCAGTTGTCGCATTCGCCGCAGGGGCTTGGCGTGGGCCCCGTCTCGCAGTTGAGGGCCTTCGCGAGGATGCGGGCCATGGTCGTCTTCCCGGTGCCGCGCGGGCCGGAAAAAAGATACGCATGGGACACGCGTCCCTTCTCGATGCTGTTCTTCAGCGTCTTGGATACATGGTCCTGGTACACCACTTCTTCAAATTTCTGGGGACGCCATTTCCTGGCAGTGACCTGGTAGGACATGTGTAGTTGTTTCCCTATGATGAAGTAGGACCGCTTCGGAAAGGGAGGGATTCGAACCCTCGGTAACTTACGCTACACACGATTTCCAATCGTGCCCCTTCGGCCTCTCGGGCACCTTTCCTGATATATGCTATTCCGTCCGGCGGCTTCCGGCCGACGGGCGTCATTTACAGCGGAGAGGGAGGGATTCGAACCCTCGGTGAGCAAAGCCCACAACGATTTTCGAGACCGTCCCCTTCGACCTCTCGGGCACCTCTCCTCGGGATTATGCTGCGGCCCGCGCGCCCGCGCGATCGTCCGTTGCACCATCCAGATAACTCTTATTGAGAAATGACGTTATTTGTAAAGTATTTTTTACGCATAATTATGACAGATTGCAATATGTGTTGCAATAAAGGAAGAGATGATTCAATGGATAGTTTTTTACCAGTTTAACAGTATAAACCATCGCGCATTTACTGCAACATGACCAGTAAATTACTTAGGCTTAATCCATTGTAATTGTAATTCCAGCCCATCGGCAGGCCCGGGATAAGTTGCAATGGGAAACGATTGGCCAATAGAATTAATAATAAGCCACCGTACAGTGGTTTTTGTATTGAATTCTTGGATTTGATATCCCATATGTGTTCAGACAAGGCCCATTGTGCCGCCTGAGCCATAACCGGGAGGAGGCTTCAATATTAATTATGTGTTTAAAATTTACCCGCATAATATTAAAGAATTATATTATTCAGATTTAGATTGCAACAATAAAGGTCTTATTAATTCAAATGAAATCATCGCTATTATTTCTGAATTAACCTCAACAGATTACAATAAAAACCTTCCTCGTCCAGAACGTGGCGGCGATTGTTCCTATATCGATTTTAAAATTATCTTTAAAGACAATAAAACACTATGTTTATTCTGTTGTCTTGATAAAAAACAAAATTTGATTTATTTAAGCAGAAATTACCGCAAACATACATATGATGCTACATATAAAGATGCAAAAAATTACATCGCCTTTATTGAAAAGATCAAGAAATGATTCCCCAGCACCAGTAATTTTTTTACTCTTTCAGAGCATACAGAGATATCAAATTATACTTATTCGTAATGAGAGATTGAAGATTGCTTCGTCGTCCCGATTGCATCGGGACTCCTCGCAATGACAAACAGGATTAAATTCAATCAGTATATTCAAAGAATAATTGAGATGCTGTATGGATCCCCGCTTCCGCGGAGATGACACGGAGTAATAATCTAACGTTATTGCCCGACTCGCGCAGCAATGGCCTCGATCACCGGCTCGGGCTTGAGCGACGGCACCGACATGAACGCGGGATCGTTCCGGTAATAATCGATCAGGGGCGCGGTCTTTTCCGCGTAGGTCACGAGCCGCTGCCTGATCGCCTCCTCGGTCTCGTCGTCGCGCTGGACCGTCGGGCTGCCGCACTTGTCGCACACGCCTTCCTTCTTCGAGGGCTTCGTGTAGATGTTGTAGATCGCCTGGCAATCCCTGTTCGAGCAGGTCCGCCGCGAGGTGAGCCGCCGGATGATGACGTCCTCCGGGACTTCCAGGTTGACCACCGCGTCGATATTCATGGAGAGAGCGGCCAGCATCTTTTTCAGCGACTCTGCCTGTCCGATGGTTCGGGGGAACCCGTCGAGTATGAAGCCGGTGCGGCAGTCCTCTTCCTGGAGCCGTTTTTCCATGATCGCCAGGATGAGCTCGTCGGGAACAAGATCTCCCCGCTTCATGAATCCGGCCGCTTCCAGGCCGGGACCGGTACCGGCCGCGACCGCGCTGCGGAGTATGTCTCCCGTCGATATCTGGCGTATGCCGTACCGTGCGGTGAGCAGCTCCGCGACCGTTCCCTTGCCCGCACCGGGCGCTCCCAGGAGGATGATTCTCATGACCGGTATCCCTTTGCCGTACGATTGGTTTTTGCGTTAAAGGCGGTTTACGCCCATTCCTTCTCGTGGACTTTTTCCTTTACCACATCCTTTGTGGGGTAAATATCACCGACGACCTCGGAGGGTTTGAACCAGAGCTTGATCTCATGCTCCGCGTCCTCCGTGCTTGAGGAGGCATGCACCACGTTTTCGAAAACCCCGGTCGTGGTAATACGGCCGTATGCGCCCCGTATCGAAACCGGGTTTGCCTTTTCGGGGTTGGTGTCGCCGACGATCTCGCGGACCTTCGCGATGGCGTCCTCTCCCTGGTAGATCAGCGCCATGACCCGGTGGGTATTGTGCACGTCGCCCATGATATACTCAACCAGCTCGCCGAAAAACGGCTTGTCTTGAAGATGCTTGTAGTGTTCCCGGGCGAGCTGCTCGGTAACCTTGACCACCTTGGATCCGATGATGGTCAATTTCGTTTCGGAGAGCCGGGAAAGGATATTACCCGTCAAAGACTTGACCAGCCCGTCGGGCTTAATGAGTACGAGGGTTTGTTCTACCGCCATGGATTGTCCCCTTTTTATTTTAAAAAGCTGTCATGCACGGTGTATGGCCGGCACCCTGCCCCACAGCAGGTAAAATCCAAAAAGCCCCGGTACGGGGCTCTTGTTCGCTCTGCCCAGGGCGGGACTTGAACCCGCACAGGATTTCTCCCACATGGCCCTCAACCATGCGTGTCTACCAAATTCCACCACCTGGGCTCGGTACCGTCAATCTCCGGTACAGGAATTCTTCATATTAAAAATGACTGGATATTGTCAACAATAAAAATTATCAAAACGGCAGGAGTTCAGCGGGGAACGGCTGCGCGGACTATGACCCACATCCCCTCGGGATTGCCGGCATGATCGCGGATCAGGCATCGCTGGACTTCCACCGGTATTATGGTCCCGTCCTTTTTCTTATATTCTTTCCGGTATATGTCGGAAAAGCCTCTCGTTAAGATCTGCTCCCTGATAATCGTTTTATCGACTTCATGCCATTTTTCGGGTGTAATGTCCCAGGCTGTCATGCGGAGCAACTCTTCGCGAGAATAGCCGAGGAGGCTTTCGAAGGGCTGGTTGAAATCAATAATCCGCCCCTCCATGTCTATCAGGGTCGAACCGTCATGGATGTTATTGAAAAGTTCCCGGTAGCGGCGCTCCGATGCCATCAGCGTTTCGTTGTACATTCGCTGCTCCGTGATGTCCCGAACAACGGCGACCACGCCGTCAAATATGCCCTCCCTCATGATCGGGGAAAGCTTTGCGGAAAAATATTTTGTCGTCCCGCCAAATTCAAGCCCGTACCCGTATTCAGCCGTGGAGCCGGTCGCCGCCCTCCTGAACGCATCGTTGAACTGTGCGGTGATATCGGCCGGCATGACCTCTCCGACTTTTCTGCCTATGAACCGTTCGGGACTCAGGTAGAGCCCTCCCGGGTCCGGGGTATGGTAAAAGACGAAGCGGGTTTCGGTATCGAAGGCGAAGACGATGTCAGCCATGGAGGAGAGAATTCCCTCGAGTCTGCTCTCCGACTGCCCCAGCGCCTGCAGCGCCATGCGGCGCTCCGTGATGTCCATGATGATCCCGTCGAGGCGGACCTTCCCGTCTCCCAACACCCTGGCCAGAACGATATCGCGCACCCACCGGACCCCGCCGTCCGAATGAATAATGCGGTAGTTAACGTCTTCCTTCTCGGATCCGCCGGACATGAGTGTCCGGTAGAGCGAAGACACGCGCTCCCGGTCTTCCGCGTGGACGATACCGAACCATATGTCCAGGCCCTGCTGAAAAAACCCGGGCGGCCTGCCGGCAACATCAAGGAGCGCCGGTGACTGGAATATAAAGGAAAACTTCCCGCCAGGATCGTTAATTCCGCTCCAGATGTACGCGGGCGCCGAGTTTACTATAGTTTTCATCTTATCATAGGCGAGGCGGAGCTCGTACTCTACCGCCTTGCCCGCGGACACGTCGCGAGAGATGCTGAAAATGACGTTCTCACCGCGCCACTTCCCGGGCGACACCTTCGTCTCCACGGCGATGAGCGACCCGTTACCGGCGCGGAGGGGAATCTCGCACAGAAATTTATCGCCCGCCATGATCTGCGAATAGGTCTCCTCGGCCTCCGTCCTCCGGTCCGGTGGATAGAGGTCGAAGATATTCATGGCGCGGAGATCGTCGGAGGAATAGCCGAGCTTGCTGGAGGCATACGGATTGCTCTTGATGATATAGCCGCGGGTATCGAAGACGAACAGGAAATCGCCGAGCATGTCCATCATGATCTGCCATTCCTCTGCGCCCCCCGATTCCACGAACCCGCCCCTGGCAGCGGGCGCACCGTGCATTCTGCCCTGACCTACCGCGGCGCGGAGCCTGTTCAGCTCCTCTATCCGATCTTCTTTTGTCCGGTCGCTGTCACTCATGGCCCCGTCAGATGACGACCTCCCCTTTCAGAATGCTTACCGCCTTTCCGCCCAGCAGGATGCGCTCCCCGTTAAGCACGACACGGACCACGCCGCCGCGCCGCGACGCCTGGAACCCGGTCAGTTCCGTTTTACCGAGCCGTTCGCCCCAGTGCGGGCCCAGGCAGCAGTGCGCCGATCCCGTGACCGGGTCCTCGTCGACGCCGACCGAAGGCGCGAAAAAACGTGAAACGAAATCATAATCCGGCGACGCAGACCGGGCGGTAACGATAAAACCGCGTGCCGGGATCTTCCGGAGACGTGCGGGATCCGGCTCTATTACGCGCACCGTTTCCTCGGAATCGAGCTCGACCAGGTAGTCGAACCTGTTTTTTCCCGCGTACACGGGACGCGCCCCCAGGGCCCGGGCAAGAAGATCGCCGTCATCCACGGGCCCGGCCTGTTCGACCGGAAAATCCATGCGGATCCACCCGTTTTCGCGATCGGCGTACAGCATGCCGCTCAGCGTCTCGAATGCTGCCCGCTCCTCGCCGGGCAGATCGCCCGTTTCCCAGAGCACATGGGCCGACGCCAGGGTCGCGTGGCCGCAGAGCTCGACCTCGGTCCGGGGCGTGAACCATCGCAGGGACCATATCGTTCCCCGCTTCAGCAGAAACGCTGTTTCGGAGAGGTTCATCTCCGCCGCGACCCCCTGGAGCCAGGTATCGGGCCGCTGCGCGGAGAGAATACACACCCCCGCCGGGTTCCCGGCAAATGGCCCCTCGCTGAACGCGTCAACGGTGAATATTCGCTCACCCATTACTTCCCCCGGCGCGACCCTGCCGTCACGTGACATATCGGAAAGAATTTACAGCCTCGACCTCTGAACCGTATATCTTTATGAAATTTTCCAGGTTTATAACCTTGAATATGTTCCTGATATCGTCGGATATATTGGCGATAACAATGTCGCCTTTTTTCAGGCGGACCATTTTCGCCGCGTTGATGATGACGCCGATACCGGAACTGTCAATATACTCAAGCTTGTTCATTTCAAGATAAATCTTGAGCGCCCCGCCGGTAATGAGGGTGCTCAGGTAAAACCACAGGTCCTTCGCGTTATCAACATCGAGCTTCTGCGGCAGCACGATCTTGAAGACCAGGGTGGAATAATCTATCCGTTCAGTCGACACGGGGGAAATCTTGATGATGTCAACAACCATGTTCATTGCTTACCTCTCCCGATTGATCACCCGCGCCCCGCAGCGGCAGGGCCTGCCCGCTACGTGACGACGAAATACTTGCGCACGTCGCTTTCGCTTTCAAAACAACTGATGAAACGATTCATCCTGACGGGATTGAAAATAGTCCTGATACGGGACGGCACGTTGAGCAGCACGATGTCGCCCCTTTTCTGGCGGAGCATTTTCGCGGCTTCGATGAGAACGGCAATGCCAGAGCTGTCAATGAAAGTCAGCTTTTCCATATCTACCGCGATTTTCTTCGCTCCTCCCGTTATGAGGGTTCTCATGAACAAACTCATGTCGCCTACGCCGTCCATATCCATGATATCCACGGCCCTGATCACGACAACGAGCGAATTGTAATCGATCGTTTCATCTTTTCTCTTGGTCAGGTATAGTATCCTGGATACCACGGAATCACTCCTCTCGAGCCTTCAAAACCTGGCATCGTGAAAAACAATTTTCAACAATTTTTTATGGTTTCCCGATAAAATCAAGCACGATAAGGGTCACGTCATCGCCCAGACCGCCGTCCGGTTTGCCTGATGTCCACCCCCTTACCTTTTCCATGACCCGGTCGGTCAGTCCCCGGGGATCGCCCGCCGGGGACGAGCGTATGAGCTCATGGAACCGCTCCTCGCCGAACATCAAGCCCTCCTTATTCCGTGCCTCTATGGCTCCGTCCGTATACAGTACGATGCGATCGCCGGGAACAATCTTCGCCTCGACCGTCGGATATTCCGGCTCGACGGACCATCCGATGGGCATGCGGTTCTCCGAGTCGGCGATCATCCTCTGCTCGCTTTCGCGCCAGATGAGAGGCGGCCAGTGCCCGGCGCTGGCATGCCTGAACGTGTTTCTCGAAAGGTCTATGCAGGCATAGCAGGCGGTGATGAACTGGCCGCCGACATAGCTGATCATGGTGCGGCTGATGTTTTTCATAAGGGCCGACGGGTCGCCTGCGGCCTCGCCGTGGAACGAATAGGCGACCTTGAGCATGGCGCAGATAAAGGCGGCGGGAATGCCATGGCCCGACACGTCGGCCAGCAACACGCCCACCATGTCGGGCCCGACCATTCGCACGTCGTAGAAGTCGCCCCCCAGCTCGGTCATCGGCTCGTATCGGATCGACAGGGACATCCCGTCAATCTCCGGGATATCCCGGGGCAGTATCGAGTTCTGTATCTCATGGGCGATCTGGATATCACGCTTGATAAGTGAGAGCTCATGGTTCAGACGCGCCGTAGTCCTGAGGGAGATAAGCCCGCTCACCCGCGCCAGGAGTTCCTTGCGGTCTACCGGCTTGGACAGGTAATCATTCGCGCCGGCCTCAAGCCCGGTGATGATATCGCCCGGCTTGCTCCGCGCCGTAAGCATCAATATAGGAAGATCGTAGAGCGTGTGGCTCTGCCGTATTACGCGGCACACCTCGTACCCTGACATGCGGGGGAGCATCACGTCGAGAATGACAAGGTCCACCGGGAAGCGCCTGAGCTTTTCGAGGGCCTCGGGACCGGTCCCGGCGGCTACCACCTCGTATCCGTCGAGCGAGAGATAATTAATCATGACCTGGAGATTGACGGGCTCGTCATCAACCACGAGTATCCTTCTGCCGGCGGCGGGGCCGGACCGCGCCGGATCTACGGGCCGCATCTTCTCGAAAGTGCCGCCGGTCGAATCCGCGATGTCCGCGAAGAGCTGTTCCGGGCCGCGGGCCCTTTCCGGCGGCGCGCCGGCTGCATCGGCCGCCGGCAGGGTGAACGAAAACCTGGAGCCTGCCCCGGGCTCGGACTCGACCCATATCGTACCGCCGTGAAGCTCTACCAGCTGTTTCGTGATCGCCAGCCCCAGCCCGGTCCCCCCGTACACCCGCGATACCGAACTGTCAGCCTGTTCGAATGTCTCGAAAATGCTGCCGTGCTTGTTCGCCGGTATTCCGATCCCGGTATCAGCCACGGTGACAGTGATAGTGCCGCTCGTACCGTCACGGACGCCCGTGATGGTAATGGTGCCCGCATCCGTGAACTTCACCGCGTTCCCCAGGAGGTTCAGTAAAATCTGCTGGAGACGGTTCTCGTCACCCCTGACCAGGGCGTCGTCGGGATCGAGCATGTTAATAATTTCCAGGGATTTCCGCTCGACCATCGGCTGCATGATCGCCTTCACCAGCTGGACCAGCGAATAAAGGTTCACCGGCGCAATGTTGAGAATGATGTCATGGTGCTTCAGTTTTGAAAAATCGAGGATGTCGTTTACCAGCCCCGACAGCCGCCGGCCGCTGGAGATTATCAGTGAGAGGTCATGGAGGGTTTCCCTGTTCACGGGGCCGGCCGCGCCGCCGAGGAGCGATTCGGCGATGCCGATGATGCCGAAGAGCGGGGTCCTCAGCTCGTGGGACATGTTGGCCAGGAACTCATCCTTGATCTGATCTAGGCGCGCAAGCTCCCTGTTGGCCACCCTGAGCTCCTCGATCTCGAGACTGACGATGCGTACCAGGTGGTTGAACGTGGTGGCGAGAATTCCCAGCTCGTCCCTCGACTTCACGGGTATCCGGTGATTCATGTCGCCGCCGCCGATTCTCTCGACGCCGGAAATGAGCTCCCCGATGGGCCGCGCAAGCATGTTGCTGATTATCAGCCCCAGCAGGCTTACCAGTATGATCGCCGCGATGATAGAAGCAATGATCACGTCCCGCAGCTGTTTTATCGGGGCCAGTACCACGGACCGGGAAAAAACCAGCCTTCCGATGCAAACCGGCTTCTGTCCGGGAAGCGAGCCGGTCGAAACGAACTCATAACAGATATCATCAACGCCGGCAAAGGGGCCCTCTTTATATCCTGCGCGGTTTTTCATGTCCTCGACTTCACGGGCGCCGAGCCTGCCGGTGTCAACACTGCGGGTCATTAATTTCCGGTTGATGTAGCTGGCCAGGATGAGGCCATTATACTGCTCGCGGGTTGAAACGAGAATTGCGTCCGCATAAATGAGCCCGTCCCGGGTCAGGGGCTTGAGAATGGAAAGCATATCCTTTGCGTCCACCATTGAGCTGGTGATATCCCCTCCATTCATAAGAAGAATATTCAGGGTCGTCCTTGCCAGGATACGGCTGTTGATTTCACCCTGGTGGGTGATGATCAGAATCTTTTGTTTTTCCTGCTGGTCCAGGATAAATAAAGAAAGGGGGAGAGTGGCTATGAGGATAATAAAGATGAAGATAATGATCAGTTTATATTTAATTTTCAAGGGCACACCCGCGCCGGGGACGATTTCGGGTCATTTTCAGCCTTTATTATTTAGAATTTAATATAAAATAAATGCAATTCAATTTTCAGAAAGTGAATGAGATTGCCTGGAATTGAGCGCGTCGGGGAAATCCCGGATTGATGGGAAAAAAAGAGGGCTGACGTTGCGTCAGCCCGATACGAAGTATTACCTTAAAAAGATTGCTGAAATTTGGGTTCAGCAATTAAGCTGGATAAAGTGATTAAACATATTTTAGGAGGATTTGCCTAAAATATACAGCTTACTAAGGCTTGTTCTGGTAATGAACCTAGCATATATGGACAGGCCAGTCTCGTATGTTTATAAGAAAGGAAGAATTAATCGTTGCGGATTTATAAATCAGTAAGTCGGATAGTGACCCCTGCCGCTGGCGCGGCCGGGTTTCGGGCAGACTATTTTGCGTTTCTTTTACGGTATTCAGCTGGCGATATGCCGGTGACCTTCCTGAAGGCCGAATGAAAGGCCGAATATGAATTAAAGCCAACTGCCAGGGCTATGGACAGCGTGTTGCGGTCCGGCTCATCGACCAGGAGCTTCTGGGCGTCCCCGATACGATAGCTGTTAATGAAATTATTGTAATTCTTGTTATAGTGCTGGTTGAGGAACTGCGAGAGCTGGTGCGGTGTCACACCCAGGGAGTCGCTGAGCCGGGGCAGGCTGAGTTCCTCATCACAATAGATCTTTTCCTGCTCCATCATCGCCGTCAGCTGCTTGCCCAAGCTTTCAAGGTCCAGGCCGTTAAGATATGATTTTGAGTAGGATTCGCCGCCGACATGGATGGTCCCGTACTGGACCAGGTAAGGATACCGCTGGCTGAGAAGATAGAAGCAGAGTATCACCAGGCTGATGAAGAGATTGATCATCTTCAATGCCGGAAGCGAAAGGACGATGGTAAAGCCTATGCCAACGATGCCGGTAATGACCCATATGACGAGCGACGACAACAGGAGCACTATTTTATGTTCCGCCGCGTTTCCTTTTTTCAGCTGCAGGACGATCCGTATGAGCGGCGCCGCAATATAGATGACCGGGATGAACATGCTGGCCGTATACACGCTGCGGAGCATGACGTACCCGCCCTTGTTTATCATCTCATAGATGATTTCCCTCTGCGCGTTGGGCGAATAGAGAAAATAAGGTATCAGGTACATGCTGGCAGCAAGCAGTGGAATGAAATGCAGGATGTCGCGCTTTCTCAACCGCTCCATGTCGCCGGTGACGCTCAGTACGTAAAAATAGAGGAGCGGCCCCAGGCAGAGAACCACGGGCACCTGGAAGAAGAGAAGGATCGGGTATTCGTACACTTTCTGCGAATGGAGCAGGTACATCGAAAACGTCAGGTAACCCATCAGGGCCAGGATGACGGCCAGCACCATGTTTCTGAAGTATATCGGGCGCACGACAAGCCCCAGCGCCATCACGAGGGAAAGCCCGCACGCGAATATGATAATGAGATCAACTATTGACATTGTATCCTGATTATTCCCCCCGGAACATGCAAGCCGAGCAGTTTAAAGATATATTCAAAACAACGCTTAAAATATGCAAGAAAATTATTTGTCCCGCGCTGCTTTGCGATGTACGCGGGTGCCGGGACACCGCGCCACCCTCAAAATCCCTTGACTTTATTTGCAATATGACCACAATCCGTATGCCGGCCCCTGCGGCGCCGGAGGGTGAACCGGCTTCACCCCGGCGGGTAGACGCCGGCCGGGCGGCGGCAAGCATGTCCGGCAATCCCGTCATCTTGAATGGATAGAGCATGACACGTGAAATCTACATACAGGAAGAAATACTTCCGCGGGAGTGAATTATGCGCCTCATCACGATCGACGAAATGAAATGCAAAAAGGACGGCGTTTGCGCTGCCGAATGCCCCCTTTCGATAATCGTGCAGGAGGGGCCCTCCGCTTTCCCGCGACAGACGGACGACGCGGAAGAGCTCTGCATCGGGTGCGGCCACTGCGTTGCGGTCTGCCCCCACGCCGCCCTTACTCACCGGAGCTGCAGCCCGAACGACTGCCCGCCTCTCCGGAAAGAGCTTGCCGTCAGTGAAGACCAGGCCGTGCAGCTCTTCAAGGGCCGCCGCTCCATCCGGAGCTACCGCACCAAGCCTGTTGACCGGGAGACGCTGGGGAAGCTGATTTCCATTGCCGGTCACGCACCGACCGGGCACAACGGCCAGCATGTCCGATGGATGGTCATCAATGACCGTGAGGAGCTCTCGCGGCTGTCCGGCATGACGGTCGACTGGCTCAGGTACATGATCAGGGAGATGCCCGCAGTGCTCGCACGCCTCCACCCGGAGCGCGTTGTCAGGCGGCACGATGAGGGAATCGACGTCATCTGCAGGGGCGCGCCGCACCTGGTCATCGCGTACGGATCGAAGCCCGACCCCAACGCGCGGATCTCCTGTACCATCGCGATGACACAGCTGGAGCTGGCCGCCCCGGTCCTGGGGCTCGGCGCCTGCTGGGCGGGATACTTCAACGCAGCGGCGACGTACTGGCCGCCCATGGCGAAGGCACTGGACCTCCCTGAGAACCATGAGCCCTACGGGTCCATGATGATCGGGTATCCGAAATATGCGTATCACCGCATCCCGAAGAGGAACGAGCCGATAATAGAGTGGCGGTAATGCGGGGAGACAGATGACCGGGCTTACAGGAGGCTCCTGGCCGCGTCGATTATGAATTTGCCGCCGAAGAAGAGGAGCGCGGCGCCGCTTGCCGCGAAGACCGCTTTCTGGAACGCCCTGCCGAAGAAGCGCCCCCCCTTGAAGGAAAGGGCGGACAGGAACCAGCTCCATCCCAGGTCGCAGGCCCAGTGCGCCAGCATGAACACGACAAAGCCCGCAGCACCGAAGCCGGCAGCCTGCATCGCCATCGCCGCGCCGATCGTGGCCCACCATATGATGAAATAGGGATTGGCCGCGGTGAGGACCACGCCTGCCGCGACCGGCGATCTGCTGTCGGAGGAACCCGCGACTGCGCCGCTCCTGAGGCCCCTGAACATGCCCGCCGCCATGAAAAGGAGAAAGCAGCCTCCGGCGATGCCGATAGCCTGCCTCACGTAGGGGAGGCCGAAGAGGTAGCCGAACCCGAAAAAAATGGCTATCATCAGGGGGAGCTCGACGATCCCGTGGCCCAGCGCGACCAGTGCGCCCGCGTGGGGATTATCGCTCCCCTTGCCCACCGTGACCGCGACAAGCGGCCCCGGCGCCATCACGCCGGAGAGGGAGATAACCATCGCCCCTGCGAGAAATTGTAGATACGAGGATTCCATGCGGTTCTTCTTTACGTATAGTGTTGAGGTGACAGCTTTATTCGGGATGAACTGTTAGGCGGCACAAAAATATGGGGACCGTTTCAAACGGGGACATGCAGCATGCCGGATAACGACCCACCCCACCCTGCCAGGGAATACTGTGCCACGGCCGGCACGCTGCACCGGCCATGGCGGATGCATCCGTTACGGTACCCGCTTGATCGTCTTATCGGCGATCATGTTCTTGAACTCGGCGAGGAGGGCTTTTTCCAGGTTGTCGATCCTTCCGTCCTCGAGCGCGATATTGTAAATCTCCTCATATTCCGCGTTTGTCACCATGTGATCTTCAATCGCTTTCTTGATCACGTCGGCAAGCTTAAGACCGTTTTTCGTTACCATGTCACGTTCTCCCGAAATTATCTGGAGGCTGCACCGCCCCGCGTCAATGTTGTTGCCGGAACCAATTTCCGTTTATGTACAACATAGTGAAACGCGGCGGGCAGTGTCAATTTTTTTTTGGTGCTCCCCGGCGCCTGATCTACTCGATCACGATGAACTCGACCCGCCGGTTGAGCGCCCTCCCCTTTTCCGTCGCATTGGTGGCCACCGGCTTGCTCGAGCCGTATCCTGCGACGGCAAGGTTTTCGGCATCGATCCCTTTCTGCACAAGGTATTTCCTGATCGACAGGGCCCGCTGCACCGAAAGCGTCTGGTTGAAGGGCGCGGTCCCCTGGCTGTCGGTGTGGCCCTCGATCCTGATCCGGGCGTCCTTTTCCCTGAGGATCTTCACGATTTTCTCAAGCTCTTCGTGTGACGAGGGAAGGATGGTCGCGCTGTTCACTTCAAAGTTGATCTTATCCGAGATAAACAGGACTTCCTGCGTATGTATCGAGTTGAGCTTGGAACGTATCCTCTGGAGCTCGTCTTCGGTGAGCTTTTCAGGGTTCGAGGGCGGGCCGCTTTCCCTGACGGCTATCTTGTTCTGGTATGAAAGGAGGACCTTCTCGTCCCCGAACCGGGGGTTGTACAGCTCGGTAATCCCGGAAAGGGAATACACGGTGGTCATCTGTTTCGGCTCTTCCGCGGGTCCGGATTCGGTTTGAGGTGCGGGCTTCTTTTTCCCGTCCTTCAGGTCTTCCGTGATCTCGAACCCGAGCTCCGTGCCGCGGATGCCCGCAATGGTGGTCGGCGTCTTCACCGAGATGCCGTAGTTCTTGAACAGCTTCTCGAACCTCCCGTACAGGGAGCCCCTGTCGATATACAGGCCCAGGTTCCGCACGGTCAGGGCGTCGATCCTGAGGGTCGAGTTGTCCGACACGCGGACCGCCATCTCATCATGGAACCGTATATCCATCTGGGAGTCCGCATCGGTTTTCACCTCGTACCCGGGTTTCAGCGCCTGACCGACGATCGCCTGCTCCCATTCAGCATATCCGGAAGTACGGAACCAGGCGTTGCCGATGATGAAGGTGATACGCGCGTCCTTCTGGTACAGGACCGGCAGCTGGACCATCACCTTCTCGGTGTACAGCAGTATGGTGATGAATATGCCGACGGCGAGAATGACTGAGGGGACGGCGATCATCAGGATCTTGTGCTTGAGGCTCAGGCCCTGCCCGGCCGTCTTTTCAGGCATCACTGCCCCCGCAGGCTGTTTTATCGCTTTCTTTTTTGCGGGTTTTTCTTTATGTGCGCTCTTTGTTTTCATATCAGTATCCCCTGTACTATCGAATTAGAAAACCATTAAAAGCTTCCTGGAAAACTTCATCCCTGGAGTTTTTCAGAGCCGGTTTAGAGCCGGTTTAAAGAAGCAAATATATAAAGCCTTGCATTGTCCCCGGCAAACTGCTGAAAAATACACCCCGCCGGCCCTGCCGGACGGTTACCGGGGGACCATCAGATCCAGCCCAGAATTCCAGCGAACACGATGAGCATGACCGCGTTCACCCCGAAGAGCGATCCGATAACGATTTTCTGCGTCCGGGGGCTCCAGTCATAACTGTACATCGACACGACCCAGAAGGGAATATAGACCGTGATGAAGACCGGGAACGAACCCCACCAGGAGTAGACCCACACGAACGCGGGCGTGCGCGCCAGGAAAATCTCGAAGATCGAGAAGAAAGCCGCGTTCATCACCGCTATGAAGAGCCGGTTGTTGACGCCGAGTATCTTCATCTTCGGGTCCGCGGGCAATATCTTGCTGAAGATCAGGCCCGATATGGAAAACATCAGGCTCAGCTCGACGCCGACGCCGACGAGGAGGAGGAACGCGGTACCCGTGGGCACGGTCCAGAGCGCGTGGCCGGAAAAATGCTGTATCAGGGCGTTCAGTATCTCGTAGAACCAGTGCACCATGTAGAGGGAGAGTCCGGCAGCCACGGCCTTCCAGTTCTTTTTGGAGATCTCGTTGAAATAAACGTAGATCACGAACGCCAGCATCGGTATGACGTACCATTGAAAGGGTGTGCCGCTGCGCAGAATCTGCAGGGCTTGTTGGGTCGCTTCCGGGTTGTTCAGCATACGCGCCTCCTGTGATAATTCTCAGCTTCTGCATGGCATACCACGGGGGAGATAGCCGCGCAATCACTTTTTGCAGGGAAGGCCAGGCAATTCCAAAAGCCCCTTGACAGGAGCCGTGCGGTATGATGTCGCTGTGTCCGGACCGGAGGGTCCCGCCCGGACCGATAATCTTTCAGGAGCACAATCATGTCATGGATATACCTGGTGCTGGCCGGCATTATGGAAATCGGCTGGCCGCTTGGCTTTAAAATGGCACAGATTTCGGGTTCCCGGGTTCTCTGGGTGGCATTTTCGGTGCTCTGCATGGCCGCCAGCGGCCTGTTCCTGTACCTCGCGCAGCGCGCGATCCCGATCGGGACCGCGTATGCCGTGTGGACGGGAATAGGCGCGGTCGGCGCCTTCACGATGGGCATCATCTTTTTCAGGGACCCGGCCACTTTTTTCAGGATAATCTCGGCCGGACTTGTGGTGGCCGGGATCATCGGCCTGAGGCTCAGCCACCAGTAGCAGGTACGTACCGGATGACCGGCCGGACCATTATTATTCTCGGGAGGCAAAAATGAACCTATCGATGAAAATCGCGCTCCTTTTCAGCTCGGTCTATTTCATGACCGGGCTTGTCACGGGAGTCTGGAAGTACCGCTGTATCAGGAAAAGCAAGGAGCGGACGGCGCCGTTCTATGTGAACGTGGCGCACCGGAGCTCGTTCACCTACAGCTTCGCCGCGCTCCTGGTTTCCATCCTGCTCGGGCAGAGCCCGTACCCCGGCTGGCTGAACATGACCATAACGGTGACGCTCATGACCTTTTTCACGATAACGATGGCAAGCTATATCGCAAACGGGATCAAAGGCCTGAACGAGACCCAGTTCGCCTCACCGCCGGCAACCGGCGGCGAGGCGGGCCGGGATCTGTTCATGACGGCCCTGATCCTCGCGGAGATCATTGCATTCGGCCTGCTGGCAGCGGGGTTCGCGTTCCGGAGCTTCAGGTAAGACCGCTTCCTCCTGTTATTTACCCAGGAGGCCCGCCTCGAACGCGCTCTTTTCCAGCTCCTCGCGGAAGTCCGGGTGCGCAATGGAGATCATGGCCCGTACGCGGTCCTCGATGCTCTTGAGCCAGAGGTCCGCGATCCCGTACTCCGTGACCACGTACTGCACATCGGAGCGCGGGGTGGTGACCACGGTACCCGGCGGAAGCGTCGCCACGATGCGGTTGATAGGCCCCTGCTTGCTCATCGACATCGAATTGAGCGCGATGAAGGACATCCCGCCCTTCGAGCGGCGTGCCCCCCGCACAAAGTCGAGCTGGCCCCCGGTGGAGCTGAACATATTGAAGCCAATCGACTCGGAGCAGACCTGCCCGGTCAGGTCGACCGTGAGCGCGTTGTTAATCGATATGAAGTTGTCGTTCATGGCGATGTTGCTGATGTCGTTGACCATATGGATCGGCATCGATTCGATCATCGGGTTCCGGTGCATGAACTCGTAAAGCTCCTTGGACCCGACACCGAACCCGAAGGTCATCTTGCCCGGATAGAAGGCCTTTTTCGACCCGTTGACGACTCCTTTCTTGGCCAGGTCCATCATCGAGTCCGTGATCATCTCGGTATGGACGCCCAGGTCCTTCTTGCCGTCCAGGAAGAACCCCACCGCGTTGGCGATCGCCCCGAAGCCGAGCTGAACCGTCGAACCGTCCTGGATGCGCTCAACAATGTGCGATGCGATCTTTTTCTCCACGTCGGTAATGGGTATATTGGGCAGGATCGGTATGTCGTGATCCTGCTCGCAGATGCAGGTCGCCTGGCTCACGTGCATATGCGCGTGCGTGCCGAATACGTACGGTACCTTCTTGTTGACCTGGACCACCACCTCCCGCGCCGTCTTGAGTATTGAATGGTTGACAGACGCGCCGCCCGGTCCGAAGCTCATGTAGCCCCATTCGTCGGGCTCGGCGCACTCGACGAAGAGAACATCGGGACGGAGCTCCTGGGTTATGAGATCGTCGAAGTTGGAAAAGCTGCACGAATTCACCTTGATGTTGCCCTGCGGCCAGAAGATCCGCTCCAGCGGGCCCATGAACAGGGCCAGGTGACCGATATGCCCCTTGTATTTCGCCTCAAAATGCGGCAGGGGCCGCATCATCAGGGCCGAGGACATCGTGACGTTCTCCAGCTCCTCGTACCGGCCGGCCAGCTCCGTGATGAGATCATATGCGGCGCTCGGTCCGCCCGGCGTACACACGAAATCTCCGGACCTTACAACCTTGACCGCGTCCTTGATCGAAACCAGCTTCTTCCTGTAAATCTCTTCCCAGCTCATTGAAACCTCCCGGTGCATTGGAATCATTTATGGTTGTTGCAAGCAATACGGCGAGGGTGAGGCTGAATCCCCTTTGCATAACACTATTAATATTTGTATAGAATTGTCAACCATGAAAACTGACGCTGCGTCCAAAACCGCCTGCCGATACGGTGCCGCCTTTATCTCGTTGACACAACCGTGACACTATGGCAGAATGAGCCAACCCCCGCACAGGAGTTTCCGCATGATATCATTGATCGGCAGCAAAAGAAATCTCCTTGCCGCGGCCGTCGCGAGCGGCATCCTCTATTTCACGTCGCAGTTCGTGATCATGAAAATCCTCGAGCCGCTTGGGAGCGAAAATGTATTCCGTTTCCAGCTCACGTTTGACGAAAAGGGCATGGCCGACCTGCTCTGGGCATGGGGACAGCCCGGAATCGATATATTCAAATCACACTTTTATCTCGACTTCATCCACCCGCTTCTGTACGGTTCGTTCATGTTTTTCACGATGCTCTTCATTAAAACAGGTCTCTCCGGCGCGATCAGGGAAGGAGGCATCCCGGGCTATTGCTACCTGCCGCTGGCAGCGGCAGCATTCGACCTCGCGGAAAATGTGCTGGAGCTGAATCTCGTCGGGCACTACCCGGACCTGTCCGGAACGCTCGTGTTCATTACCGCGCTGGTCTCCGCGTGCAAGTGGGCGCTCGCCGCAGTATCTCTCTGCATACTATTCGTGATGGGAGCGCGGCTCGTGCTTAAAACGGCCAGGGCGCGGCGCAGCGCATCCTGACCGGCCCCGGTCCCGTACGCCGGGACGCCGCGGTCAGCCCCTCACCTGACGCACTCCCAGGAATCGGCAAGCACGTGGTACTCGGTGCAGGTTTCCTTGCGCCGCGGGTCCTTGGAGGACCCTTCCAGCCTGATGACTGTTCCCGTTACCCTGACCGTGCCGGCGCACCCGATCGGCTCCTTCGAGTACACGACGATCTGGCCGCTGCCCATGTCGAAGTAGGTTGCATGAGGATGGGACGGACGCGGGTCGACCATGTGCTGCCAGGGCGTCCTGGAAACGGCGCCCACGATAACGATATTATTCCCGACCTGTCCGCCCAGGCCGGCCGGGTCGCCAACCTCGTCCGATCGCTGCATATGCGCGCACCCTCCCGCAAGAATTAAGATTGCCGTACATGTAATTATAATCCGGGCCTTCATGATTCCTCCTGTTGGGTGCGGCAATTTCGCGCGTGCGGCGATGTCTCGACCCCTTCGAGAATACTCCCACTGTAATATTAATTATCAGGTTTGTAAAGACAAAACCCGGGCATCTAATAATGACGCCTCATCCGCCGTGCCGGATCCACAGAGTGCAAGAGATAATCATATTTGAAGACGAGATGCTGTTCCCGGGGTATAAAAAGGCCGGGGTTCCTGCATGGCCCCGGCCTCAGTGTTGATCGATCGATCAGTATCCCATGCTTTTAAGCTCTTTCACAACATCGATGTAGAAGCCCGGGGCATCAAAGCCGGAGGTTGATCCGAAGAAATGGTTGATCTCATTAAAGTGGTTCACGCCGTCTCCCCACCACGCACCGGTGAGGGCTCCACGCCACTTGCCCCACTTCGCGCTGGTCAGGGACACCAGTCCGTCATTGTCTCCGGCGCCCATCAGCTTCATGATTGCCCAGAGCGGCGCCACAAGGACGTTCTCGAGCTCCGGATGCAGCCCCGTGATCTTGCCGCCCCATGACTGGTAGTACACGCCAGCGGCATCCGGGGTCATCGGGTTAAAAACGTTCTTCATGTAATCCGAGGTCAGGCTGTACAGGAGGAGCATGGTGTTCTGGTCCTGCTCGTTATAGTAAAAAATATCCGCAAACGCGTCAATGGCCGCCATAATGGCGTCGCCCAGCGCCGGCCCGAGAACCGGAATGCCCTTGTACATCTTCCACAACAGATCTGCGACTTCGGAACCGCGGTGCACGCCGCTGATGCTCGTCAGGGAGGCCACATAGTTTTTCGCCAGGCCCTTCCCCGGGATGCCCAGGTTCGAGATCATGTAGCGGCTGTCAAGCGGCCCCTGGGAATGTGCGATGATATTGACCTTTTTCCAGGTCGGGTTCAGGGCGAAGAGCTGCCCGATCTCGGCCGCCACCTCTTTTGCCCGCTCAATTGATCCATTAAAGGTATCCTGCTGGCACACATACACCACCGCTCCCTCGTCCTCCAGAGCTGAAGGTATTTGCCACCAGTAATTGATGCCAAGCATGTTCTCATCCTTGAAAAATGCGCCATGGACCAGAATAATCGGATATTTCGTGCTGCATTTCGGGGCATCGCCGGCCGCCAGGAGCGGTTCCACGGCCCAGGCAAGCACTATGAATGAGGCCACCAGTGCGATCATTTTTTTCATACATTTCCTCCGAAATAATGGTATAAGTATAATCAAAAAGAGTGTTACACTTCTCCCATCCAGCTAATATAAAAACCAACCAGACGGTATGTTTTTAACTATCATATAATTTTGCCCGTTGTCTTGCCAGAATCTGGCATATCTAAAATTGTCCAATCGGTAAATTTTTTGACAATTATGGCAGATGGGAAAAATTGGCCAATTTCCGATATAACCAAAATTGTCCAATTTATCAAATACCGCGAACTTACTCTGACACCCGGGCGACAACTATCGCCGACAGGCCTGGGGCATGCGGCAGGATGCGGATAATATTCCACCATGAACCGATAACTATCGGTCCATGGATTGCTCTGACACCACAAGGCGATAACTATCGCACTAATTTACTCTGACACCCATTTTACAAGAATAATAGTTGAACAATTTTGCTTTATGTACATATGTATCGAGTGACAGGTGACGAGGAGGACCCCCGATGACCGAAGCAAGCATTCAGGCACTGGAAAATCTCAGGAAGCTGAACACGTTCGAGTGGTATGCAGTGCCGCTTCTCGCCCTGGTCATATATGCCTACTCCGTTGAGGCGAGAAAAGGGGCATGGGACCGGGTCCTCCTGGGGATCGGCTTTTTCGCCGGCGAGTTGATCTGGGAGATGATCAACGCCCTCGTCCTCCATTTCACAGAATACTCGGCGCTCTGGACCATATCAGGCAGGAGCGTATTCCTGGTATTCGTCGGCCTCAACCTTGAAATCGCGTTCATGTTCGCCCTGGCCCCGCTTGTGGTCCTGAACTGCCTGCCTGATGATCGCGATAAGAAAATATTCGGAATGCCCAACCGCATCATCATACCGGCCGGCTTCGGCCTGTTCTGCGTTTTCGTCGAGTCGCTTCTGAACCGCTGGGGCGCGCTCGTGTGGGAGTACCGCTTCTGGAGCTGGCCCAACATATGGCTTATCATAATCGCATACGGTGCGCCCTTCCTGTTCCTCGCATGGTACCACGACCGGTTTGCCCTCAGGGGGAAGCTGATCGGCGCGTCGGTTACCGTCGCGGCAGCCATTATCTGCTACTGCGTGTTCGCTGCCGGCCTGGGATGGGTGTAAGGGAGGACGAGCATGGGCAGAGATGCGAAACAGATACTGAAGGAGCTGCGGACCATCCCCGGCGTGGGCGAGAAAATCGCGGAGGACCTGCTCGGCCTGGGAATCAGATCCGTGCAGGCGCTCAAGGGCAAGGACCCCGAGCGCCTCTACCGCGACCTCTGCCGGAAAAGCGGCGGGCCTGTCGACCGGTGCATGCTCTACGTGCTCCGGTGCGCCGCGTACTTCGCTTCAAACCGCGCGCACGACCCGGAGCGCCTCAAGTGGTGGAACTGGAAGGACTGAGCCCCGCTCCTACTCAAGCATCTTCCCGACGATAAATACGCTCCGGTCCATGTCCCAGTTAAGTTCGACCGAGTTGAACGCGACATGTTCCATTGCCTGCTTCGCCTTTTTCTGATCTTCCGGTCCAAAGCCCATATTATCGCTCATCATCATCCGGAGACGGGACACGTCCAGCTTCGCGATTACCGTTGTCCCTTTCCGCGGCAGGGCGTACAGGAGCGAGACGCTGCCCTTCACGGAGGAAAAATCGAAGCCGGGCTTGAAGAATTGTACGAGCGGTATATCGGGCAGAACCCTGGCCACGGCCCATCCGTCGCCGGTCCACCGGTAGAACCTGCACCTGTTGCTAACGCCGATGCCGTCGAAGGTCGTGATGTTTACGCCCATGAAACTCTCGCGCATCTTATTAATAAAAAGCGCCATCTCCTGGGTGAGCGTGCCACCGCCCGTGCCCGGATCGGACACTTCCATGTAGCCGTTTTTCAGGTCCACGGTGCAATCGAGCTCGGCTTCTGTGATCGGGGAGGTCGTCTTCCATGCAGTGCCCTTTTTCGTGAACTCGAACCGTGTGCCGTCCAGCATCTCGGGCATCAGGAGCCGGTAATAATCGAGCACGCTTTTAGCTTTTCCGGCCGCATAGAGACCGGGCAAAAGAAGAACAAGACCGGCACAGCAAATGAAGATCACGCGAACTGCAGATTTCATGGCACGCCCCCTGCATTGAATTTGTACTCTTTATTTCTATCGCAAATACCGGGATATGGCAACATTTTTTCCGCCTCCCTCCGTAAAATCTCCGGCCAGCCGATCCATCCCGGGACCGGTTCCCCCGCGCAATTAATACTTGCGATAAAAGGGGCCGTCCGTCATTTTTCATGCAGCCATGAAAGCATGCTTTATCAATCCTCCGGTCGAGGACTTCTACGCCACATCGGTCCGGCGCCAGCCGCTCGGCCTTCTGTACGTCGCAGCAGCGGTGAGAAACGCGGGGTTCGGGGTCGAGATGATCAACGGCCATACCCCTGCCCGCCGCGAGATCGAAACGCCCGCGGAATTCGGCTATCTCGCGCGCTTCCGGGAGAGCCCCGATCCCGCGCTCTCATTCCCCTTCACGCGCTACTGCCATTTCGGCATGAGTTTCCAGGAGATCGAAAAGCGGGTGCGGGAGTCCCGCGCGGACGTATACTTTATCCCCTCGATGTTCACGACCTATTACCGGGAAGCGGAGCGGATCATCGCGATGGTAAAGCGCCATCGGCCGGGCGCGCCGGTTGTCACGGGCGGGCACCACGCCACGCTCTACCCTGAATACTGCCTTGCCGGGGGAGGAGCGGACTACGTGGTCACCGGCGAGGGCGAGGCGGCCTCCGCCGCCCTCATGGGCTGTATCGCGACGGGCGGGGACCCCTCCGTAGTACCGGGACTCGCTTTCCGCGAGAAGGATACCATGGTCACGACCGGCGCCCGGCCGGCAGCCGACATCGACCTGATCGCGCCGCCCGCGCGGGACCTCCTGCTCGACCGGGACTTCAAGGCGTACCGGGGCAGGATCGCCGCCATGATCACGTCGCGCGGCTGCCCGAACCGGTGCGACTTCTGCTCCGTGCGCGTGATCTGGGGCGGCTCGTACCGCACCCGCGGCACGGACCCGGTGATCGCGGAGGTCACTGAGTGCGCGGAACGCTTCGGAGCGACCATGATCAACTTCGAGGACGACAACCTGTTCGCGTCGGCGGATCGGGCCCATACCCTGCTCGAGGCGCTCATCGCTAACCGCGAAACGGGCGGTCCCCCTCTTGACCTCACCGCCATGAACGGCGTCTCTGCAGAGCGGCTCGACGATGAGATCATCGGTCTCATGGCCCGCGCCGGTTTCCGGGAGCTGAATATCTCACTCATGAGCCATTCCCCGGACCTGCAGCAGCGGCACGGGAGGCCGTTCAGCTCGGACCGGTTCGCAGTCGTGGCACGGGCCGCGCGCAGGCGCGGCATGAAGGTGCGGGCCTACTTCATCCTCGGGCTCCCCGGCCAGACAGCGGAGGAGGTTCTGGACACGACCGGCTTCCTCCGGGGGCTGGGGGCGGCGGTATTCCCCTCGGTCTACTACAACGTGTGCTCTCCGCAAGAGCAGTGGCTCATGCAGCGGTCATCGGCATTTTTCAATGAGACGGAGGATCTGTCAAGGGAGGACCTGGTCAGGCTGTTCAACGAGTGCTCGGGGGGATGGCGTTAATACGCCGGCCGGGCGGCCGGGCGCATCTCTATTTTTCAGCACTTCCCTGGGTCAAAAATTTTTCTTGCAATATTGCATCTAATAGACAAGATTATCATTCCCGGAACGCACTAATACAGCACCCACGCCATCACATCATGCGTGCCGGAACGAACTTTGTATAACCAGAGGGATCATGACGCTGGAAAACTATTTATTCGCACTCGGATTAACCGTTCTTGCCGGATTATCAACCGGCATAGGCAGTATCATGGCTTTTTTCTCGAAAAAGTTTAACCCAAATTTTTTATGCGGCGCGCTCGGTTTTTCAGCGGGGGTCATGTTATATGTATCATTTGTTGAAATATTTGCAAAAGCACAGCGTTCTTTAAACGTGGCGCTCGGTGACAAAATGGGATACTGGATTACGGTCATGGCCTTCTTTGGAGGAATTGCCATGGCAGCATTGATTGACAGGCTTGTTCCGTCGTTTGAAAACCCCCATGAAATAAAAAATATCGATATTCATAATTTAGATGAAAAAAGGGACAGCAATAAGCTTTTCAGAATTGGATTGTTTTCCGCAATCGCCATAGCGATTCATAATTTTCCGGAGGGATTGGCCACCTTCATGGGCGCTTTACACGACACGACGCTCGGAATCGGCATTGCGGTTGCAATAGCCATCCACAATATTCCGGAAGGTATTGCTGTTTCAGTACCGATCTATTATTCCTCAAAAAACAAAAAAAAGGCGTTCCTGCTCTCTTTTCTTTCCGGCCTTGCGGAGCCCCTCGGAGCGATAACAGGTTTCTTCATATTAAGTGCTTTTTTCAACAATACTACTTTCGGGATAATTTTCGCCGGGGTTGCCGGGATAATGGTTTATATTTCGCTTGATGAATTATTGCCCACCGCCGAGGAATACGGCAAGCATCATATTGCCATAGGTGGCTTGATAGCGGGAATGGTTGTTATGGCTATTACCCTGCTCCTTTTTTCATACCAGTAATTCACTACTGTGCGTATGACGGAACGCTGCCCTTAATGTGACGGTCGCGCCTGTCAGTCCGGTTGAGGTACAATAGTATGCAACATTCTAATATTTTAAAACATGAGCACTACAGGCAACAATCCATCTTCCATGTACTGTGAAACATGCGTTAATTCACAGCTGCAAAAAGTCAGGACTCCACGATGGTTCATCGCCATATCCATCCTGCTCCTGGGCATCCCGTACCTGGTAAAACGCGAAACGTTCATGTGCCCCAAGTGCGAACGGACGTATTTCCGGGAACCTGAAAGATTCGACTGGTCCGGCCGCCTGCAGGCGATCGTTATCATTGTCATCCTGTTTTCGATTCTTATCCTGGTCGAGCTCCTGCTCAGCAGGCTCTTCAACCATTGAGGCTGGCACACACCGGTTCGTACCAACATGCAGCGGACACGCATTATATAAGCCATCGGATCATTCATTATAAATACAATAATACAGGGAGGATCACATGACAGACCAGGTTAACGGGAAAAATATTATCGAAGATTTCAAAAAGCGAAGGATGAAACAGATCATCGTCGCGGTCCCCATGGTCATCTGTATGATACTGGTGCTGGTTATCAGCGAGAATACGGGTTTTTCTTTCGCCGGCATATCGAGCCTTCATATTCTGGTCGGTATGATCGTATTATTTCTCGCCGCTTTTGCATTTTCGATAAAAAACTGGAGATGCCCGGCGTGTAACAGGTACTTAGGTAAAGGAATAAACCCTAAATTCTGTCCTAAATGCGGTGCCAGGCTTCAATGATGGCATGCTTTTATTAATAACCGGGGCGCAACTTTGCTCCGCTCCCATATTTTTTTTTACTTGAAATTTTGCTAACTGCTGTTTTAGTATTCCGAAAAGCGGCGGCAATCTTCCGCGCGCGTTCTATATGCCAGGCACCTGTCCAGGGCTTTTCATGTTATAGGGGGGCATTAAAACCCCGGATGCCTGTTCTCGAAAAACCATTGTATACAATGGGCCCAAACTGAAAATGAGCACTTTTCCTGGTATTTTGGTCCCATATTGTGTGTTTATACCCCCTTTTGTGAATCATAACACCAGTGATAGAGCCTTATATCTAATGATTTACATTATATAATACAATGGGGAGTGTTAAAATGAAAAAAGCGAAGTCCGTAAAAAAAGCCAAACCGAAGAAAAAAGCTGCCCCGAAGCGTAAAGCCGCGGCAAAACCGAAAGCAGCCAAAAAGAAGGTAGCGGCAAAGAAAAAAGTCACGGCTAAGAAAAAAACCACGGCCAAAGTCCGTAAACCGGTCGCAAAAAAAGTTAAAAAAGCCGGCAGACCGGCCAAGGTCAAAGCCGCAGCGAAAAAACCCGTGTCCACGACTCCCATGACCGATCTCATACTGGAGCGCATGAGGATAATCGACGGGAAAAAGAAATAAATTTCCGCGACAGTACAATGATCACTGCAAGGCCCCTGCATTCGGGCTAACCCGGGCAGGGGCCAGGTGTGACCGGCGGAGGTTAATACAGGCCTCCTGCCGGCTTTTGGCCCGGTCCGTACCCGGAAAGCATCCGGTCCCATCCCCGATCCGGGCTTCGCATGGTTTCCGGAAAAAAAGGTTGTCCTCTGACCGGGATTAAAAATCATCCCATTAATTACTGCTTTACACACGTCCCGCCATGGCGCTGTTCGCTGTCAGGGAGATTCTTTGCGCGAAACCGAAGGGTCTGCGGTATAATTAATTGTCTGAAAAAATGACGAATTTTATTGCCGCCGCTTTCCGGACAGACTATATTTAACGGAATGCGTTGGCAGCTATAATCTTGGCTCTCATGTGACAGGAATTGAATATGCGGGATATTTTGATTATAAACAAGTTTAAAAAGACTTCCTTCGCCCTGGCCTGTTCCCTGGCTGCCGTATTGCTGGCATCCTCCGGGTGCGCGAAAAAGCTTGAGCAGGGCGACCCCGGCCCGGTGCTGGCCCTGCTCAGGTGCGCCGGCACGTGCAGCGCGGCAACGGTCAATACGGATTTTTCCGCGCCGGTAAAAGTCACCATAAGCGGCTACACCGGCGCGCATGCCATGGAGCCGTTCATCACCCGGGACGGAAATTACCTCTTCTTCAACAGTCTCAACGACGGCATCGACACCTCTTTATATTACGCTGCAAAGGGAGCAGACGATGTCACATTTGATTTCGTCGATGAAATCGGCAACGTAAACGGCGGCCCCGGGAACCACCTCGATGCGGTCGCGAGCATGGATAATTCCGACAAGTTTTATTATATCTCGGTGCGCAACTGGCCGGATGAGATCCGCAATGTTTACACCGGGACCTTCAGTGAAGCCACGGGCGTGGGGAACGGGCTCGTCAATCTTGACGGGGACTTCTACATTGACAGGCCCGGCTGGATCATCATGGACGGAGAAATAAGCCCCGACGGCCTGCATTATTATTTCGTGAACGCGCATTTTTCCGGCGGCGCGGTCCCGGACAGGTCCGATATCGGCATCGCGGAGTATGCTTCGGCAAACACCTTCAACAGGATCGCCAACAATGACGCCATCATGGCGGCGGTCAACACGACGCGCTGCCTCGAGTACGCGCCGTCGATCAGCGCCGACGGGCTGGAGCTTTTCTTCACGCGCCTGGACCTGTGCGCGGTGACCTCGGAGATACTGGTATCGACGCGGGCCACCACCGCCGATCCCTTCGGCGAGCCGGCGCGCATCGGCGCGATATCCGGCTTCGTGGAGGCGCCGTCGATCTCGTCTGACGGGAAGAAACTCTACTATCACATGAACGACGGCGGCGCATACACCATATACCTGGTCACGCGCCTATGACCGCGCGCATGCTGAATATCGCCGCGGTCCTGCTCATCACTGCCTCGGCCCTGCCCGCGCCCGGTGCAGCCGATGACGCGGACGCGGGGACCGCGGGCCGCGAGGACGGCGCGCGCGTGAGCATCGGCGTGTCGCTCGATTACGCATGGTGGAACCCGGTCTGGGGAACGGTCAGCCAGGCGGGCGACATGCTCATCTACGCGCTGATCAACCGGGGCGGCCCCTACATCAAGCTCGAGGACCGCTCCCGCGCCTACGAAGTCCGCCCCGCGCCGCTCTTCGGAATCAGCTGCGATGCCCGAATCGCGCGGGGCTGGGGCCTGTCCGCCTCCGCGGGCGCGGGAACGTACCGCGACTCATCGGTCATGGTCGCGTCCATTACGACAAACCCGTTCTCGCCGTCGGAATACATGCGGTACCGGATCGATACCGTGAACTTCGGCGGATCGCTCCTCGCGACGTACCGCCCCGCGGAGTGGGCCATGCTTACTTTAGGGCCGGTATACCAGGGCTGCGTGCTCAGGGAACGGAACTCCAGCTATCTCTCGACCCAGTCCGGGAAGGAAACCATACACAATGCCGGGATCAGCGCCGGCGCCTCTTTTGACGTGCGCCTTGCCGGCGATCTTTTTCTTAAGCCGTCTGTCTCGTTCCTGTATCTCTACGGAACGGTGACGGGCAACCCGGCCATCAGCAGCCGGAGGCATTCCCACGCGCTGGGCGGCGCCGCGAACATGATGCTCGCGTATTTTATCAGGAAGATACGCGTCACCTTCGCGCTCGGGTTCAGCTGCCAGGCGCTCCGCTACCTCGAAGTGACCAACACGGATTACCTGAACCGGTGGGACAGCCGGTACGGCCTGACCGAGTCGATCACCTATACGTTTTAATCCTTTCAAACGGACCGCACGGGCAGCCGCCCGGCCCCGGGGAACGAAAAACGGGCCGATTGTCTCCAATCGGCCCGTGGCGTTTACCGGTTATGGGCATTCCCCGCGCGCGCCCTTCCGGAGGACGGGGGGCGATGTAACGTGGAGCGCCCTGCGTGCGCGGAGCATCAGAACACGATGTCCAGCACCTCGTCGAAATAACTCACAAAGTGCACCTTCAGGCCTTTCACAATGTACTTCGGGAGCTCTTCGAAATCCTTCTTGTTCTCGAAGGGGAAGATCAGCGTCTTCACCCCCATCCGCTTGGCGGCTATGGTCTTCTCCTTCACCCCGCCGATGGGAAGCACCTTGCCGGTAATCGTGATCTCGCCGGTCATGGCTATGTGGAGCTTTATCGGCCTGTTCTTCGCCAGGGAGTAGAGCGCCGTGGCCATGGTGATGCCGGCAGAAGGGCCGTCCTTGGGTGTGGCTCCGGCGGGCACGTGGAGATGTATCATGTTATCGTTGAAGAAGTTCTCGCCGATGCCGTAGTCCCGCACGCGCGAGCTCACATAGGTGTAGGCGATCTCCGCCGACTCCTTCATGACGTCGCCCAGCTGGCCCGTCTGCTTGAAGCCCTTCGCCTTGGCCGGCACAGCGGTCGCCTCGATGTAGAGAGTCGCGCCGCCCATGCTCGTCCAGGCAAGGCCCATGACCACGCCGGCCATCCTCTTGTCGTACGGCGACTCGTCGGTAAAGCGCGGGTTGCCCAGGTAATCGGGGAGGCTCTTCGTGTTGACCTTTATTCTCTTCTTCTCGCCCTCGGCGAACCTCCGGGTGGATTTCCGCATGATCCTCTTGATGTTGTTTTCCAGGCTGCGCACGCCCGCTTCGCGCGCGTAACCGTTGATGATCATGCGCAGGCCCTGCTTGTCGATGTCGACGTCGCCCTTCTGCAGGCCGTGCTCCTTCAACTGCTTGGGGATCAGGTAGCGCTTCGCGATCTGCACTTTCTCCTCGAGGATGTAGCCGGAGAGCTTCATGACCTCCATCCGGTCCAGGAGCGGCGACGGGATCGTGTCCATCTGGTTCGCCGTCGCGATAAAAAGTATGTTTGAGAGGTCGAACCTGAGGTCGATGTAGTGGTCCAGGAAGTTCGAGTTCTGCTCCGGGTCAAGCACCTCGAGCAGCGCGGACGCCGGGTCGCCCTGGAAGCTCGCGCCGATCTTGTCGATCTCGTCAAGCATGATGACCGGGTTGGCGACGCCGACCGTCTTCAGGCTCTGGATGATCTTGCCGGGCATGGCGCCGATGTAGGTGCGGCGGTGCCCCTTGATCTCGGCCTCGTCCCGCATGCCGCCCAGCGAGAAGCGGAAAAACTTGCGGTTGAGCGCCTCGGCCACGGACTTGCCGATCGAGGTCTTGCCGACCCCGGGCGGGCCGATGAAGCAGATGATGGAGCCGGTGATGCTCCCCCTCATCTTGCCCGCGCTGATAAATTCCAGTATCCGGTCCTTGATGTCGTCAAGCCCGTAGTGGTCCCGGTCGAGTATCTTCTTCGCCTTCTTGATGTCGTAGTTGTCCTTCGAGTACACGCCCCAGGGGAGAGTCGTGATCCAGTCAAGGTAGTTGCGCGCGACCCCGTACTCGGCTGAGTGCGGCTCGAGGAGCTTGAGCTTGTTCATCTCCTCGTCGACCTTTTTGGCCGCCTCTTCCGAAAGGGTGAGCTTCTTGAGCCGCTCTTCGAACTGCTCCAGCTCCGTGGTCTTCTCGTCCTTCTCCAGGCCGAGCTCCTTTTTGATCTCCTTGAGCTGCTCGCGGAGGAAAAACTCCTTTTGCTGTTTCGAGATGCGCTGCTCGATCTGCTTGGTTATCTTGTCCTGTAGTTTCGAAAGCTCGATCTCCTTTTTCATGAGCACGAGCACCTTCTCCACGCGCTTCCGCACGTCAAATGTCTCGAGGATGTCCTGCACCTCGGCGGAGTCGGCGGAGGTCATCGATGCGACGAAATCGGCAAGCTTGCCGGGATCCTCGATCGTGAAGCGGTTCAGGAAAAGCTTCAGCTCCTCCTGGAAAAGCGAGTTCGACTTGATCAGCTCCTTCACCGAGGATATAATCGCCTTTGAATAGGCCTTCATGACCTCGGCGCCGGCCTGCTCCTCCTCGTAATAATGATCCACCTGCCACTGAATGACCGGCGATTCCTGGACTACCTTCTTCTGCGTGAACCGGCCCAGGGCGTTTATCATCATCTGTATCGTCTTCTCGTCGATCGGGGTGACCCGGAGCACCTTGACGGCGACGCCCACGGTATACAGGTCCTCGGTATGCGGGATGCCCTCGCGCTGCTCCCTGGCCAGGACCACGCCGCCGATCTTGTTCTCCGACTCGAGGATCTTGTTGGCCGTATCGATCATGAAATCCCCGGTCAGGACGATCGGTATCATCATGCCGGGGAATATCGGCCGGTGCGAGATAGGGATGATATTGACTATATCCGGAAGGATGTCCTTCGCGACAATAAGCTGGTTGGTTTCACCGGGATCTCCGCCGTTTTTACCGTTTGAGTTGTTTGTACTGTCCATCAATTACCACCCGCCGTAAAATCATGGCACCACGCGCCGCGGCGATCGAACACGCTGCGGCAGGGCCATATTACACCATATCGTAAATGTTTTATTTGTCAATACTATTAGGGCCCGGATCAGCGGTCACTGCCCGGGCTGTGCCGGCTAGTTGCCGGCCCCGGATTTCAGGGTATCAAGCCCGGTCAAAAGGTACTTTTCCACGCTCCATTTATCCACGCCGTACACGTAGGGGTTCTCCGATGTCGTCGCGATATACTGCTCGCCCTTTTTGAAAAGCGTCAGGATAATTTCTTTCTGATAGGCCTTTATCTGGAGCATGCAGAGTCGCTGGGGCAGGACCTCTTTCTTGATGTCCGGGAACGAGGTTGCCCTGAGCGGATCAATTCCCTGAAGGAGGGAGTTGACCCTGGCCGTATCAAGAACAACATCGGGAAAGGCGCGGCAGACCCAGCGCTCGCTGCCGGGTTTCGGCGCGGCCTCACCGGCTTTTTTCTTCCCTTCTGTATCTTGCTTCGGAGCGGCCTCCTTCGAAAACACGAATTCCCTTCCCAGGTAATTCACGGTAAAGCCAGAGACGGCAGCAGGACTGATCTTGAGCACCTCCCGGTCCCGGAAGTCGTCCTGCGTCCTGTTTATCACGATATCAAACGTACCCTCCGCCAGGTATATCTCCGGCCGGTTGTCTATCTTCACGAAGGTATGCTGGCTCGTGGAGCTCTTCTTGCCGATCTTGAAATCCTGTATGGCCTTGTCGCCTTTTTTAAATATGACCTCGGTATACTTGTCCGGCGTCAGGTCGTACCGGGCGTAATAGCCCTTGGAGGAAATGAGGTCGGAAAGCCTGATCTCGCGGAACCGCTTTTCCAGCTCGCCGATAATCTTCGCGTCGGCGGGAAATGCTTCGTCGGTAACGACCCATTTCCCGTCTTTCTTGAAGATCCTGATCGTCCCGAGGCTGCGGGTTACGAGTATCTCGTCAATCGCGCCGTCCGGCAGGGAAAGATCCGGCACGTCCGGCGAGCGCCTGATGTTCGCGATGATGACGTACAGCAGCAGGACCGCGATGATCCCGACACTGATCCCGATTCTTTTACCCATGATGCACCTCCCGCGCGAACCTCTCCTGAATCGACTTTTTCCGCCTTGATCGCCGCTTCCAGATGAGGAGCCCAGCCAGTATGACCAGGAGCGGCACGCCGGCGATGTTCACCGCCTTCAGCGCCAGCTTTGTGCCGTCGCTCGATACGTCGAGCGGGTTGTAATCCAGGCTCTTGCTGCTCATCTCCGGAATATATACGTTCCCCAGGAGATAGTCGGCCATGCTGTGAATAAAGAAGCCGTTGGCGAATATCTTGTCCTGGTCGTTCGGGTCCGACAATGCGCTCGAAATGATCCGCTTCGCATTCATGAGAAAATAGGAGCGGGTTATCTCCGAGGAGCCAACGACGATGATCTTCGTGGTGCCGCTCGGTACCGTTTTTTCGAGCTTCTGCACGGTTATGGTCTCCGCGGCTTCCATCTTTCCGCCTGCGGCCGGTCCGGGCACCGCCCGTCCCTTGTAGAAGCTGTCGAACTTGCCAGCAACCAGCACGGCCAGGCCGTATCTGGCCATTTCTTTCTCGTTCTCCGGCGGCATCATGAAGAACGGGTTAAAATTGACCTGCCCGGCCATCTGCCAGCTCTCGTCTGAAGACGAGACCAGCGTGGCATGCGAGAGCTTGAGGCGCTTTGCAGCCGCCGTATCGATATCAACCGACGAGACCTTTATCATGGCCAGTCCCTTCAGGTATTTCGAGACAACGTTCTCCTGGTCGAACCCGGCCTTGCGGATCATCGGCACGTGGTAGAACTCCTTGATGGCGCCGTTCACGTTCCCCCGGGCGCAGCTGGAATCGAGGACTATGTTCTTGTTGACAATGACGCCGTAGGCCCTGAGGAGCCCGTCAAGCCCCGTGTCGACCGGCACCACGACCGGCTGCTGGCCCATCATATTCTGGCCGCCAAGGCTGATCTCGTTGAACGAGTCCAGGAAAAATAATGCCGCCTTGCCCTTCATTAAAAACTGGTCGATCTTGTATGCTTCCTGGTCCGTGTACGCCTTGCGCGGGCCGTTTACAATCACGAGGCCGAGATCGGCGGGAATGTCGCCCGCGGCCAGGTCGATCTCCTGCACGTCGTACACGTCGGAGAGGACCTGCCGTAAAATGGCGCCGCCCTGGGGCGACTGCTGGTCGTTCAGCTCGACCTCGCCGTGGCCGGTAATGTAGCCGATGCGCGGATTAGAGCTCACCATGGTGCCCACGGAGTTGTTAATGCGGTCTTCGAGCTGGTCAAGCCCGGTAATCACGTTCCTGCCCGTAATCGTGGGAGCGATGGAGATGTCGATGATCGCGGCCCTGTTATTGAGCTTCAGCACGATCCCGAAAGACGCATCACCGGCGGGAATGAATTTGCCGGACCGGTCCTGTCCGGCTTTCCACTTGAGTCGGGGGACGCCGTAGAGGTCGGCCGTAACGGAGGCGTTCTTGTCGACCGAGGGATCGATAAACTCGAACCGGAGCTTGTCGTAATTGCCCGCGTTGCACTTGTCGACCGCTGCCGCGACCTTCTCTTTCAGGGTGTCTATGCCGTCAATGGGCAGCGCGGCAAGCGCGCTGTCCATGTACAGCATGACCTTGATCGGCTCCTTGAGGCTCAGGAGACCGTCAATCTTGCTCGACATTTTCTCGATGAGCGAGGTGATGTTATACTCGAGGCCCGTGGGCTCGGTGATCGCCTCGATCTTCTCGACCACGTCGGACTGCTGGATGACCAGGCCCATGTAGGTACGCCGCACTTTTACCTGGTCCTTGTCAAGCTCCTGGCTCTGCACCGGCCGGATACCGTAGTCAGCCGCGGCCTTCTCCAGGTCCTTGTCGTCGATTATCTCGTAGCTGAAATACTCGTTCGCGTAATAATCGTATTCCTCGAGGAGGTCCTTCAGGTAGCGGAATATGGCGGTATGCTGCGCGGGCATGTCCTTCGAGAAGAGGACCTTGATTTTCAGGTTTTCTTTCAGGTTCGAGACGATCTCGCGGCTCTTGTCCGAGAGGGAGTACGTGTCGTTCCGCGTGAGATCACACCGGAAATTCATGGTCAGGCCGACGACATTGATGAGCACTATTATGACGATGTTAAGGATCAGCTGCACCTTTTTCCTGTTCTCCGTGCCGGAGAGATTCAGCGTCTCCCTGAGCACCGACCAGGCCGGGCCGATCCATTCCCTGACTGTTTTCGTTATATCCTGGAATTTCATAGGTCACTATCTCCGGTCATCGAGGATTTTGGCGGTCACGAGGAGCGATATGGCGATGATTGACAGAAAATAGACGATATCGCGCGAATCGAATATGCCACGTGAAATGTTCCTGAAATGGTAATCGGTGCCCAGGTATTCGAGGAACCGGAGCCCGGCCGGCAGGAATATGGTGATCTTGTCGACCAGCCAGAGGAAGAAGCACGCCACCAGCCCTCCGATGAAGGCGATGATCTGGTTCCGGCTGAGGGACGACGAGAGGATGCCGACCGACGAATAGGTCCCGGCCAGGAGTATCGAGCCGACATAGCCGCCGATGATGGGTCCCGGGTCGGGAGATCCGACGATCAGGATGGTGACGAGGTACACCAGCGTTGGCACCAGCATTATCGTGACGAAGAGGGTCGCGGCCAGGAACTTCCCCACCACCGCCTGGATCGTTTTGACAGGCAGGGTCATCATGATCTCGATGGTGCCGCTGTGGATCTCCTCCGCGAAAAGCCGCATCGTTATTGCCGGCACCACCAGGGTCAGCACCAGCGGGAGGAACTGGAAGAAGGCCCGCATCTCCGCCTGGTTGAAATAGAAGAAATCCTTGAAGAAGAAAAAGCCGGTCACGACCAGGAACGCGGTGATGACGATGTACGCGATCGGCGTGTAAAAATAGGTCATCAGCTCCTTTTTCATTATCGCGACCGGTTCGCGGCTGTGATGCCGCGCCAGGCTTACCGCGTTCTCGAATTTTTTATCCAGATGCATCTCTTTAATGGTTATCCGTTTCATGATTATTTCCCGCCTCCCGCCGTAAGGTCCCTGAATACGCGCTCGAGGCTTCTCTGCTCCAGCATCATTTCGTAGAGGGTCCAGTTCCTGCCGCTTACCATCCTGAATATCTCCGGCCTTATATCGGCCGTGCCGCCTGCCGTCACCTGCGCGGCTACCAGGTCCGAGTCGGGCAGCTCGTCCACCCGGGTTACGCCGGGCAGCTTCATGAGCTCGCCCTTCAGCTGGCCGAAATCCGCGCCGGTTATCCTGACGGTGACGAGATTCTCGCCGCCGGACGCCGCCTGCAGTATCTCGGTGCGGTCATCCGCCGCGATGGAGCCCCTGTCGATGATGATGACCCTGTCGCAGGTGGCCTCCACCTCCGGGAGGATGTGGGTCGAGAGAATGATCGTCTTCTTCTTCCCGATCTCCCTGATAAGGTTCCGTATCTCTATGATCTGGTTCGGGTCAAGCCCGCTCGTCGGCTCGTCCAGGATGAGTATCTCCGGGTCGTGTATCATCGACTGGGCAAGCCCGACGCGCTGCCTGTAGCCCTTCGACAGCTCGCCGATGCCCTGGTGCATGACGTCATTGATGCCGCACAGGGCGCCGATCTCCTCGATGCGCTTCTCGTCCGCGATTCCCCGCACCTCCGCGATGAAGGAAAGATAATCATACACGAGCATGTCCCCGTAGACGGGCGCCGACTCCGGCAGGTATCCGACGATCCTGCGCACGTCAACCGAATCGTCATTGACGCTGAAGTCCCCGATCGTGATCGTCCCGCTGTCGGGCTTCAGGTAACCGGTCAGCATCCGCAGGGTGGTGGTCTTGCCGGCCCCGTTGGGGCCCAGGAGGCCGGTTATCTCTCCCTCTTTAATGGTAAACGAGATATTATTAACCGCAGTGATGTCTCCGAACCGCTTGGTTATTCCTTGAACGGTAATCATGAAATACTCCTGTTTAACGAGTCTTCACCGGGCCGCAGCCCGAACGCATAATGGAAAAAATTCATTCTGTCTTTCTCTGCAGCTAACATACCGGCGAGGGAGCCGGTAATTGTGTGATTTTTGAATTAAAAAAGTTACAGTCTTATGTATGAAAGGGCGGTCTCAGGCGCGCCCGAAATCATCTTCATACCGTCTGATGTCGTCTTCGCCAAAATAATCCCCTGTCTGTATCTCTATGAAGACGAGATTTGTACCGCCCGGATTCTGTATGCGGTGCAGATCGCCGCGCGCGATATCGACCGCCTGTCCCGGTTTGAGGCGGATCTCTTCCCGGTTATGCGTGAAAACGGCATCACCCTCGATAACGAACCAGTGCTCGGCCCTTCTCTCGTGGCTCTGCAGGCTCAGACGCTTGCCGGGATACACCGTGATCCGCTTGACCTTGTGATTATCGGCATCGACGAGGTTTTCGTAAAAACCCCAGGGCCGGTGAGAATCATTATTGTCCAATCTCGACTCCCGAATGTTCATTAACGCATGAAATAACTGAATGATTTATCGGCAATCATTCCAGCCGCAGCCGAAAGCGAATAATGGAATTGTAAAATTCCATTATTTAAATATCCAAAAATATTTTTTTGTAAAAAGATATCAAGTAATTAATAGAATTTTATCCTGAAAGTGAATATTTTTGCCATGATTATCATTAAATCAACTATAATATAATAAAAAAATTTCTTCTCTGCCGGGTCCCCCTGCCGGATTACGTCGTATAAATACCGTTCAATTATTTCTTGACTTTGACGTGCTCGAACAAAACATTACAGGGGCATCGGGGCTTTTCCGTCTCCGGTGCGATACATGCGCTATGAATGAACAAATACCCCGGCGAGTCCTTGAGATACTCGAATGGCCCGCGGTCCGGCAGGAGCTCCGGAAGCGGTGCGCAACATCCATGGGCGGTACGCTCGTTGACGGGATTGCGCCCCTCGAAGTTCCCGGGGCCAGGACCAGGATGCGGGAGATAACCGAGCTCAAGGAGATCACGCTCGAGCACGAGCCGCCGGACTTCTCCGGCGCCGCGGACATTGGCCCGCTCCTGGACCTGGCGGAAAAAGGCGGCATACTGAAAATCGAGGACCTCGCGCTCGTCAGGTCCTTCACCGTATCGTCCGGCTCGATAGTCCGCTACCTGAGGACCTACCGGGACGACTATCCCACGCTCGCGGACGCGCACGCCCGCATGGACCGGCTCGAGGATATCGCCGGCCTGCTGGCCTCCTCGATCACCGAAAAGAACGAGCTCAATGACGCCACCTACCCGGAGCTGAAGCGGATCAGGAGCGAGATCTATAACGCCAGGCAGGAGATGGAGCGGACCATCAGCAGGATCATCCACTCGCCGCACATGGAGTCCGTTTTACAGGAAAAGATATTCACAACCAGGAATGACCGCTCTGTCATCCTGGTCAAGGCGAACATGAAGGAGCGGGTCGGCGGAACGGTGCATGACATTTCCGCGAGCGGGGCCACCTACTACATAGAGCCGAACGAGATAACCCCGCTCAACAACCGGGCCCTCACCCTCGAAAAAGAGCTGCAGGCGGAAACGGCCAGGATACTCAGGATGCTCTCGGCACAGGTGTCCGGGAACGCCGGCCGTCTCCGCGGGAACCTGGACCTGGTCGCCCGGCTTGATTTCATCGCCGCGGCGGCCCGCCTCAGCATCGACCTCAGGGGGGCCGAGCCGGAAATAACCGACGGCCCGGTCATCAGGCTGTACCGGGCGCGCCACCCCCTGCTCTACCTGATGTCGCCGGACACGGTCGTGAGCAACGACATCGACCTCGGCGCCGCCCACCGCTGCCTCATCGTCTCCGGCGCGAACACGGGCGGGAAGACCGTGCTCCTGAAAACGATCGGCCTCTGCGTGCTCATGGCCATGTACGGGCTCCACCTTCCCGCCGGCCCCGACTCGCGCATCGGCGTGTTCACGAAAATACTCGCGGACATCGGCGACGACCAGAGCCTGTCCCAGTCGCTCTCCACCTTCTCCGGCCAGATCATGATCATCAACGAGATGCTCGCCGGCGCGGACGAGAGGACGCTGGTGATCATCGACGAGATCATAGTCGGCACCAACCCGAGGCAGGGGGCCGCGCTGGCGCAGGCCATACTCGAGTCGCTCATCGAGACCGGAAGCATCATCGTGGCCACCACGCACTACTCGGAGCTGAAAGAGCTTCCCGCGGTCGACGGCCGCTTCCAGAACGCGTCCGTGTCCTTCGACCTGGCGACCCTCCGGCCCACCTACCGGCTCATGAGCGGGCTGCCGGGGGTGAGCTACGCGATAGAGATCGCTTCAAACTACGGGCTCCCGCAAGCGATAACGACCCGGGCCTCGGCGCTCCTGGACAGCAGGGAGCTGAGCATGGAGGCGCTGGTCGAGAAGATCCAGCAGTACGAGCAGGAGATCGCGGAGGAGCGGGGCCGCCTTGACGGCCTGTCGAAAGGGCTCGAGCGGGAGAAGCGGGAGAACGAAGAGCTCATGACGCGCCTGGAAAAACGCGCGCAGGAGATCAAGCAGAAAGAGGGGATCGATTTCATCAGGGAGCTCCGGGAGCACCGCAGGCGCGTCTCCGACAGGATCACCGCCCTCCAGCGGATGAACATGAAGGAGGCGGGGGCCGTGAACCGGGAGCTCTCCGAACTGGAAACCTCCATCCACTCGAAGCTGGCCGGGGAACGGGGCAAGCTCTACGCCGGGAAGTACCGGCCCATGGACCCGGAAGAGGCGCGCCCCGGCGACAGGGTGCTCATACTTTCCCTTGAAAAAGAAGGCGCCCTCGAATCCGTCGACCTGCAGCGGAAGCAGGCGGCCGTCCTGCTTGGAAGCTCGATCAGGTCGACCTTCCCGTTCGGCGACCTGTACGTCCCGGCGCAGCGTCCGGCCCCGGCGCCGGTCCGGCAGCGCGCGAAGCGGCACCCCGGCATTGACGGGGTTGAAGATGGCGGCGGCGAGATCCCATCGGTGATACAGACGAGTTATAACACCGTTGACCTCAGGGGCATGCGCGTGGAAGAGGGGCTGCGGTCAATGGAGCGGGAGTTCGACCACATGGTTCGGAGCGGCATCCGCACCGTTGTCGTGATCCACGGGCACGGCACCGGCGCGATGAAAGAGGCGGTCAGGACAAGCCTGTCACAGAGCCTGTACGCGGCGGACTTCCGGCCCGGTGACACGGGCGAGGGAGGCGACGGCGTCACCATCGTCCGGCTGCGCGGATAGCCCGGTGAGTCGCCGCTCGTGCACACATTAAAATCTTGACATTCTTCTTTCCCCCGGGCACCATTACAGCATGGCACGTATCATCGCATTGCGTACATTCAGATCTTTCACCGGTTTTATAAAAGTAGCCGCCGATGTGCTCCGCGGACCGAGCCTCCTCCTGACACTCGCCCGGACGGACCCGAAATTCAGGGAAAAAATCCTCCTCACCGTTACCGCGGCCAACAACTGTTTCAGCTGAATGCATCTCCATGCCGCCGTGGGCGGCAGGCTCGGCATAACGCGCGATGAGATTGACAGGCTCCTTACCCTCGACAAAAACGATTTCGAATACCGTGAATGGCTCGCGCTGAAGTACGCCCGGGAATTGACCCTGCTCGACGGCGCCGAACCTGAATCGGATTACATGGACGATTTCCGGCTGAACTACACCGGGAAAGAGCGCGCCCGCATCCTGAAGCTCGTTCGCATGATGCGCTTCGCGAACCTATGGAACAACACGCTCCGGGGCAGGCCGTGGCGTACCGGCGCCGGGGCAGGCGGCTCGTGCGCCATTAACGTCGGGGGGCAGCCGCGATGAGACAGGCGCCAGGGGACAGCGCGGATCACCGTCGGCTCAGCCTGAAAGATTTTAATACCTCCGACATCCGTGCCATGCTGGCTGGACGGAGCGCGCCCCTCTCCGAGGCCGAGATCCTCAGGCTCCTGACGGGCGGGAAGGCCCTTCCCCGGGAGCGTGAAGCGCTCTTCGAGCTCCACTTTTCCCTCTATCACGCCCTGTACCGGCTGAAAGCCGAGGCCGGGCGACGCGGCTTCTACATCCACCTCGACCCGATGCGGATCAGGATGGTCCGCACGCCGGACGCCGGACGGTGCCGCCATTATCTGCCGGATGAGGGGGCATACTGCGGACTGCGGTGCGACGACAGCGGCTACTGCGACGTTCATGCGAGGAGCCCGTTGGACCTCCATGCCCCGTCTTTCGATCCGCTCTACGACTTCTACATTAATCCCGATAACATTTCTTTCGGCACGAGCAGACTGCTGAAAAAAATCATGAAGGGAGTCATCGTGTATGCCCTTCGGAAGGGCGAAATCGAGGCCGCCCTCGCCTGCTTCGGGCTGGAACGGCCTACCCGGCAGCGGATACGGAAGAAATACCATGCGCTGGCCCGCACCGTTCACCCTGACCTTTCAGGCGGCGACGAGTCACGCATGAAGGAGCTGAATCACGCGTACCGGGTGCTGATGGAAGTGTTCGCCGTGTAGGCGCGGGACGCCCTAAATGTATTGACAGGGCCCCGACTCCATATGAGACATGGTGCGTATGTTTTCGCGGATGCCGGCGCATCACGGCAGAGAAGATTGACGCATGGCGGCGGTGGCTATCATGAAACTATTAACCCGGCTCCTTTCACAATCAGGCGGGATCGACCGTTCCGAGATCCGGACCCTGGCGGAATGGAAAACGCTCTTTGACAGAGAGACAGAGGGATGGGACAACCCGGCGGACCGCGCGGTTATCGGCGGGTTCATTGCCGACCGGACCGCGTACGCTTTCGCGGCAGGCTACGAATCCGCCCTGCGAAGGCTCGTCCCGGCCCTGCCCACCCGGTCCATTGTATCCTTCTGCGTGACCGAGGAAAAGGGAGGACACCCCTCCTCCGTCAAATCCACGCTCCGCCGCACGGAGGACGGCTCCGCAAAGCCCTGGTCGCTGAACGGCAGCAAGAAATTCATCACCATGGCCGCCGAGGCCGAGCAGCTCCTGGTGGCGGCTTCCGCCGGCACATCGCCCGACGGCAGGAACATGATACGGATGGCCCTGATATCCAGAAGCAATGCCGGCGTGGCGATCCAGGCAATGACCGGGCTCCCGTTCGTGCCGGAGATAAGCCACGGCACCGTCACATTCACCGATGTGCGGTTGCGGGACGAGGACATACTGCCCGGGGACGGCTACCGCGACTACATACGCCCATTCAGGACCATCGAAGACCTCCACGTGTTCGCGGCAATAGCCGGGTTCATATTCAGGGTGTCGCTTTTACACGGCTGGCCGCGCGTCGTAAGCGAGCAGACCGCAAGCCTTATCGCATGTACGCGCGCACTCTCGGTCGAAGACCCCTCGTCTCCGGCGACACATATCGCACTGGGCGGATTGCAGGCCCAGTTCTCGTCGCTGCTGTCAGCGACGGCACCCCTGTGGGATACGGTTGATGAAAAAACACGGGCGGGGTGGGAGCGGGACCGGGCTCTGCTCAGGGTGTCCGAGAACGCCAGGGCCAAAAGGCTGGAAACAGCCTGGTCGAGGTTCGGGACGGGACAGGCCTAGTCCCTGGCCGGTCCATCGGACTTCGATTCCTGGAATTCCTTGATTATTTTCTCTTCATCGAACGCGTTGCGGGATATTATATTTCTCAGGTGAATAAAGGAGTCGAGGTCGAGCTCCGTAAACTTGATGGCGAGGCCCTTTTCCGATCCCCGCACGATCTTCCCGGTAATATTCAGCGACAGCTGGGAACTGGAGCCGTACAGGTAAATCGAGATCTGGACGGTTTCATCGACCGGGACCGACTCAACGGTATTGAAAAGCATACCGCCGGTGCTCAGGTTCACGACATCCCCGTCCATTATCTTGTCCTTAAACTTGACATTGGACCTGACGTGAAACGGTACCCGAATGGTATTTCTTTTTTCCATGATTCCCCCGGGGTTATCTCATTGATATGCGGGAACAATGCCGGTGATACGCACGGACTGGCTTCCTCACCCTGATTAATGTAGGTTTAAGCCCCTCTGTCAAACAAAAAATTTATTTTGTCCACTCCCGCACCCCTTAAAGAACCGCGGTTCGTTTTAAATAACAATTAATAATTGAAATCCTTGAACGCGTTGCGTAATATGACGTTATACCGGTCATGGATCAATATAGCAAGAAATCGAAAACACAACTAATCGAAGAGCTTGTGTCTCTTCACAAGAAGCTTGACGCACAGGCGCCCTCCGGCGGGGACACACCCGCGGGCATCATTCAAACCGGCCAGGAAAACAATTACCACCATGTATTTGAGCAGATTGATGACGGCTACTGGGAAGTCGACCTGGCCGGACAGACGACCTATTGCAACCAGGCAATGGCCCGAATCACGGGTTATACGGTCGAAGAGATGATCGGATTGAGTTATTCGAATTACATGGAGCCGAATGTGCAACGCGAAGTTTACCGGCACTTCAACTCGGTATTCCGCGGAGAAGCAGAGAAAAAAACGTTGCTGTATAATATTGTCACGAAAGACATGCAGAGCCGCATCGTTGAAATATCGGTTTCCCTCATTAAATCTCCAGCCGGCAAACCGGTCGGGTTTCGCGGTATCATGCGGGACATTACCGACCGGCAGCGCGACATGGACCTGCAGGAAAGCTTCAACATGATGCGAAAAGCGCTGGGCCAGACGGTGCAGGCACTGTCCCTGGCCATTGAAGTGCGCGATCCCTACACCGCCGGCCACCATCGGCGGGTATCGGACCTGGCGCGGTCCATAGCAACGGCCATGGGAATATCCCGTGAATCGATCGACGGCATCCGCATTGCCGGCTCAATCCATGATATCGGGAAAATATCGATCCCGTCTGAAATATTAAGCAAGCCGGCAAAGCTTACGGACATAGAATTCCGGATCATCCAGACCCACCCCCAGATGGGATATGACATCCTGAAAAACATCGACTTTCCCTGGCCCGTTGCCATGGCGGTTTACCAGCACCATGAACGGATCAACGGGACCGGGTATCCGCGCGGGTTGAAGGGAACCGAGATGATCCTGGAAGCGAAGATTCTTGCGGTAGCGGACGTGGTGGAGGCAATGTCATCGTACCGCCCCTATCGCCGCGCCATCGGGATTGATGACGCGCTGGTGGAAATAAGGAACAACAGCGGAACGCTGTACGACCCGGAGGTCACGGAAGCCTGCCTCGACCTGTTCAAATCCGGGAGTTATATTCTTAAAGATTAACCCAAAAAAGCTCCCTCCCGGATGCATTGTTCACCCGTGCCTTCACCTCACATTCACTTCACAGCGCCCGCCCCTGTTGCGCGATATTACTTGACTAGGGGCCATGTCACCGTATCATTGATGCCGATACGATCATTCCACGCGGAGGCATTTGACCATGGACTTTATAATCCTCATGATTATAGCGATCATTCCCCCGATCGGATTTCTTCTATACATACATCATCTTGACAGCATCGAGCCCGAGCCCCATGGCCTGATTATCAAAGCAATGCTCCTGGGCGCCGCTGCCGTCATCCCCGCGGCAATCATCGAAGCCATTCTCGGCAGCCTGCTAGCAACATCCGCCGGATCGGGCATGGTACCCGGACTCGGAGAATTGAGCGCCGCGGCGGTCAATTCCTTTGTGGTTATCGCACCGGTCGAGGAAGCGCTGAAGCTTGGCGTGGTGCTCCTGTTCATCTGGAAGAACGCCAACTTCAACGAAGAGAACGACGGGATCGTCTACGTTGGCGCTTCTGCCATCGGCTTTTCCCTGGTGGAAAACATACTGTACGTGGCCCAATACGGGTTCGTGACGGGGATCATGCGCGCGGTGACGTCCATCCCTCTCCACACCTTCACCGGCGTGCTCATGGGCTACTTCGTCGGCCTGGCCAAATGCGCGCCCGAAGGGAAGTCGGGGACCGGGAAAATTGTTATCGGGTTTATCATCGCTTACCTCGTCCATGCAGTATATGATACGCTTGCATTGTCCGGGACCGCGGCGGGCCTGCTGATCGTGCCACTCGTGATCGTACTCATTATTTTCGGTTTGTTATACATGAAAAAGGGGGCGCGGCTTTCCACCCGGCGCTGGAACAAAACAGAGCCCGGCCCAGTCCCGCCGGGGGCGTCCGCCGCCGAACCGCAGCGCGGGCAGGGGAATGTCCGGGACACCGGCACTGGAAAATTCAAGGTAGTTATTTCGCGCGTTCTCTTCTTCATCTGCGCCGGTTTCTGGGCGCTGCTTATAATCGGAATATTCGTGCCCGTCGACGGGACTTCGGAAAAACCGTTCGACATCATAGCCGGAGGGGTGATAATCACCATCATCCCGGCAGCAATCGGCCTGGTGCTGGAGTTATCATATTATCGTCAGAAAAAAAACAGGGCGGTCGCATCGTGACAACGTCCGTGGTAATGTCGGCGGCCAGGTGATGTCCATGGAAGCGAGGGGGCCAGCAGAAGCGACTGGGGTCACTCCTTGAACCGAATGTTAATATGGACCACCTCCGGCCTGGTACCCACCCGTGCCGGCGGTCCCCAGGTGCCGAACCCGCAGGAAACATAGAAGCTCGTTCCGCCTATCTGCTTGAACCCGTAGCTCACTTCGTAAATAAGCCGGGTGATGATAGTAGCGGGCCAGAGCTGGCCATGGTGCGTGTGCCCCGAAACCTGCAGGTCAACCCCATGTCCCACCGCCTCCGAAAGTCTGATCGGCTGATGGTCCATCATGATCACGGGCAGGGAGGTGTCCACCCCCTTCATGATTTGTGCCAGCGGCTTGCGCCGTGCCCCGGTAAACTGGCTGATGCTGCGGTCCTCGCGCCCTACCAGGTAAAAGCTCCCGTCAACGAGCACTGCCTCATCGCGGAGAAGCCTCACCTTGTGGTCGGCGAGATACCTGGCCGCTTCCTCGACCCCGCCGATATATTCATGATTGCCGGTCACAGCGAAGGTGCCGTAGCGCGACCGGAGCGACTTGAGAAGCTCGCCAAGGTTGTTTTCAATGACGGGTGCGAGGTCTTCGTCAACGATGTCTCCGCAGAGAAGGACCAGGTCGGGCCGAATGACATGCACCATGTCCACCATGTTCTGAAGGCGCGAATTCTTTATGATGATCCCGAGGTGGATGTCGCTCACCAGGGCAATGTTAAGCTCCTGGCGGGACCCGGACTTTTTCGGGATTGTGACTGAAAGCCGCGTAAGCCGCGGGTTGAGAGTGTTGAAGTATCCGGCGATTACGATGATTACGGCAGCCAGCGCCACGACAGCTGCGGACGCCTGTTTCACCCGTACATACAGCTCAGAGCCCGGAGGCACGACACCTGCCAGCCAGTTGACCAGGCGCAGGAGGTCGCACAGGATGACGCCCAGGAAAAGGTACAACATCAGGCCAAACCATATCGAACCGATCCAGATCATGCAGGCGCTTGGCACGCAGATCGTGAAGCGTTCGAGCACCCTCCCCGCAATATAGGAGAGTGATAAAAGCAGGAACAGCACCAGGTATGGGATCCTGAACACCGCCGAGTCCGGCAGCGATTGCCACCCGCGTATAAAAATGTAAACATTCACCACCCCGTATATGGCAAGGGCGATACTGAAAAAAATTATGAAATTGACGACTTTTGTTTCCACGTGCGAGCCTCCCGTTTAAGATATGGAAGGGGGTTTATTAAAAACAAGCATTTTTTGCATGGAACCTGTTGCCGGGCAGGAAGAAATAACGCTTATTCTATTAGAACGATCCCGTAATAATTTTCCTCGCATTTACGGTTCTTCACGACCTCGATGGGATATCCGGCGGCCCGTGCCGTGGCGTACACGTCGATACCGCACGCCTCCATGGAAGGACGCGCCTTATCCGGATGACGGCACCAATCGCCCGGACATTCCTTGCACAGAGAACAGGGGCCCGCGCCAAATCCCAGGGCTTTATAATATCCGGACAGGAATATCTCCCGTTCAAGCTTGACGATAATCCCGGTAACTCCCGTAGACCCGTCGAAATGGGCCATGACCGCTTTCCTGTAACAATCGATCACGCTCCTGGTCTCCTCCGGCGTCGGCGTGTGCGGAGGACAGCAGCAGGAGGAATTATAGCCACCGCAGCCGAACTGGCATTTCAAACGCACCCACGGGGCGGTCACTATCGACTCCGAAGGGATGATCTTTGCTTCACCGGCCCCAAGCTCTACCGCCCTCGTGATGAACGACCTGTACGGGGATCGCGCCGTCATTTCATGTTCCTCCGGTCAGACAGACTTCTGTATACGCGCCTTCAGGATATGCAGTTTTTTTATATAAAGAGCCTGACCAATCTCGCTACAAAATACGCGCCGGAGCCCAGCAGGAAAGGTATGGAACCGAAAAAGAGCGCGACCTCTACCGGTGTCGCCACGGTTCCGTGAAGGACCTTCTTGCCGAAAAAATTATAATGATAATGCTGCGGCATCTGAGATCTACGGTACACCCGGATAAATATCATGATTTGAAGCATGAACATGATGGACATCAGGAAGCCGGAGATGCCCCACATCAACACGTTGACTTCGATTTTCCTGATCTCCTCGGGCATGAATATCGCAATAACGATACAGACGCCCGAGACAACGACATTGATTACCGTGGTGTCAATAAATCTGCTCAGGTATACTTCATGGCGGAAACGGATATACCTGATCAGATAGAACAGGTGAACTGAAAACGAGAGGCAGAGTACCGATAATAGTATGACTACAACCACGCGTAACGTCCTTTTTTTAATAAGCCTGGTTCCGGATACACCTCAAGGCACCAGCGCACGACACGATCAACCAGCGGTCAAATCATCCGCATCAGTCCGGACGCGGCCGATCATCCCCGGCTCCTTTTCCAACCTGGTTTTGCGGCCATACCTGTCACGTACGTCGTCCGGAAACGAGTATAGCAATGCCCGGTGCCAGTTAAATGTATAGCGGTGTCAGAGAACGCCACTCCCCTTCAAGGACGGTAGCAGAAGCTATTCAGTTTGTCAAGAGTCTTTATTGCGCGTGGATCCCGCGTTGATGACGGAGGGTAAACGGGAGAGTATGCCTGAAGATTACCCGTCGCCGAGCTTTTTTCGGATCCGCACCGCTTCATCAAGAGCGTTTTGGGCGATCCGGACGATATCATCGTCGCTGCATTTTTCGATTATTGTTTCAAGCGCCTCGGTCAACCGCTTGTTTTGAAGGTCATAGATGGCAAGCTCGAGCTCGGATCCGTCTCTTCCAAAGGCCATACCGTACTCTCTCCGGTTATTGTATCTGATCCAGTATGCGGGATCGCGGCTCTTGCATTAAAGATATCTTTTGATCACGATTATTTCACAATGACGGTAATCGTGTATTCTTTCAGGGGCTTCGCGTCCTTTTTCCAGCCTTCGGCATATTCGAACTTGAGTTCTGACTCGCCTTTGTTCGCCGCCTTGAACTTGAAGGTCTGGTACTCAGGTCCGCCCGGTTTCTGGTCCCCGGGCGATATCTGCTCCGGATCGCCCTTGAGTACCAGCGCGGTGCTCTCCGATATCACCTTCCAGCCAAACCCGGTTCCCAGCTGTGCTTCCAGCTTGACCGCAAGCACCTCTCCCGTCTTAACCTCGACTTTTGTGCCGTTATCGGCATCGGTGACGGTAACCGCGGGTTTAACGGTACATGCGAAAAACATTATGGCGGCAGACAGCGCCACGCATGCAGGGACTGCTCCGGAAATAACTATTCGCATCATACGACCACACTCCTCCCGCGCGCCATGCGCGCATTGTATAGTAACCGGCACAAGGCTCCCTTTACAAACTGTTCACAACGATCCATGCGGCCCCATAACCGATGTTATTGCATCCGTACTTGATCCATACGTACCCCTTGTCGCCCCACTGCGTTCCCCACGAGTTTTTGACCAGGTACGATTCCTTGTTGTCATCCCATCCAACGATGGTAATCGCGTGATTGATGTCACGTTCGCCGCTGACCGGGGCGAATTCATCAAATATGCCGCTCTTGTAGGCCTGCAGGGCGGGTGTCACTTTCACGCACGCGGCAATCGGCCCGTACTTGCACAGGGCCTCCTTCATGCTGCTCACGGTCGGGATACCGGCGTCCGGCCTTACATAACCCCATGCCACGATCTTGTACTTGTCGGTGTTCGAGGCGCGGCAGGCCCCCTGTGCGTTTTTATAAGGTATCTGCGTTTCGAGCGCGGCGCTGTTGGTGCGTAAATATTCGAACACGGGCCCGTACCATCCGCCCTGGCAGGTACCGGCCTTGTTCTTAATGTAATAAACCTGCCCGTTGCGGTATATCGGCTGCTGCGCTTCGGCGCAGTCGAGAAAATGCTGTTCCGACAGGTCGAGTGTCATGTTCCGGCGAATCATGTAGTTGGACTCCACGACAGCCGCCGAAGAAAAGGCCCAGCAGCTCCCGCACTGTGCCTGGAACTTGACAGGGGTCACCATGCTGCGGTCGGCCCAGGTGAAGACCGTGCTTTCAGGGGACGGGGCGTTCTTGATATCGGTCTCCGTCTCCTCTTTCTCCTCGATCTTCTCTTCCTCCCTGTAACCGTACTCCTCTTCTTTTTTCTCAAGCTCCTCTTCGTCTGTTATGATATCCTCATAGTATTCCTTTTTCCTGCCGCTATCCTTCTTCCGGTCATCTCGCCGCTCCCCTTTCTTTTCGAGGAACTCCCGGTATTTTTTCAAGAAGTCCCCCCAGAGCTTCTCGCCCGTCTCGGACTGGACCTTTGCCTGTTTTTCGATGTTCTTCGGAACCTGCGCGCCGGTGATCTCGGCGATGGTGTATTTCATCATTTCATTTATCTCCACGACGAAGTGGAGATTTTTTTCACGTATCTGCTTGCGGATCAGCTCAATCTGCTCCTTCATCTGGCTGATCTGCTCCTGGTTTTTCGCCTTGAGCTCTTCAAGCTGCTTTTTTATTTCGTCTTTTGTGCTCTTGACCGAGGTCTGTGCCATCAGGTTGCTCGATGAAGATCGATGCGCGGTTCCTGTCCACGTCGTATCGCTCAAGAACAGCGTGAGAGCCAGCATCGCGATAACAACAAACAGCATGCGGCGGTTAGTTGCAGTTATACGCATCATACGCGATCCCCTTCCTGTCATTATTTGTCCCCGGTATTATACAGATGTGCACCATCGTGGCAAACATTTTTTTTGATAAGCCCGTCGGAAAACCATGATGATTAGACCGGAAAAATTGCCGGTTAGTTCATTTTGATTCTCATTTCCTGTCTAGTATACGATTAAAAATAGATAAATCGCTTAAATTGTTTATGAATGGGGGGTATTTCGAATAAACTAATTCTTCGGAGCATTTGCCAGCTCGGGCACGCTCTTCATGGTTTCCACAAGGCGCCTGGTGCGAATTTCCCTGCCCTTCCCGTTAAGATGGAACTCGTTATCGAAAAAATAATCCTGGGGATAAATGTAGCCGATAGGGTCGCCGATGATCTTCATCCTGATCCTGGCACGCAAATCTTTCTCAAAGCTTGTCAGCATCCGGACCTGCTTCTGCCGGTCGCCCTCCATGAGGGGAGAAAACGATATGTAAACGCTGACGCCCTTATCCAGGCAGTAGTCCGAGAACCCATTAAGATGCTTCACCAGCTCATCATTAACCCGTTCCGGAAGAAAGCGAGTTATACCGAGGTTTGCGGCCTGGGGTAAGTATTTCGCTATAAAATCCTTGCCCTTGAATTCAGGAGGCTTAACGCCGATATGGCCTTCATTATCACCATACTCGTTGAATCCGGAACGCAGGTGCGTGGGCATCTCCTTTGAGGGCATCAGCAGTCCGCGCAGGCGCCGCTGAAACGTCAGCGGTATGTTGCTGATGAAGGGCATGATATTCTCTCGCGAATAATAGCAGAAGATCCATGGCATAAGGATTGTCACTTCAACGAGCGTGTTGTCTCCGATGCCGGTCCCCATGTAATGCGTGTAATCGGGTATGAAGATGACGATATCGCCCTTCTTCAAATACGGTTTGAGCTCGTCCATGCTGTAAATGAGTCCCAGGCCGCCGTGCAGCCCCATGTTTATGATGTTGTACCCGGTCGCCTTCTTGATCATGCCGCTGTCGAGACCGAACGCAAGGTTCGAGTCGCCGGCTACTATGATCCGGGGCTGGGGCGTCGTTTCGAGAAGACGATGCTTGTCAAGGAGCGCCATGATGTACCGGTCAGGATCGATCGGCGGGAGATAGATGACGCCGAATATCGTGCATCCGATGAGCGCGCTGAAAATCAAGGCCTTGGCGATTAGTTTCTTCATTGTATTACTCTCCGGGAACGTCCCGCCCTAAAACTGGAAATATATGAATTGCGACGACTTCTGCATGCCGAGAAAAATCGTCATCACCAGCAAATAGTAGAACACCCAGCGTACGACCAGCGGCTTTTCCCTTATCAGCTTCCTGATGCTGCCGTGGCGCTCCTGGACCAGGTGAACGACGTTAAGGAGTAGTATGACTCCCAGCATGATCCCCAGCTCCGACAGATTGTAGATGAGCGGAACCTGGAGGATGTTTGTACCCGCGAAATGCGTGAGGATATACCACGCGTCTGTCAGGCTTCTTGCCCTGAAGAAGACCGCGCCCAGGACGAAGAGATGGAACGTAACCACCACCATCCAGGTGTTCTTCAGCCCCCCGCAGAACTTCTCGAACACGGTTCCGCGCGATTTCATGATGCCAAGCGGCAGCAGGGCCAGGGCCGCTGCGCCCGCCGCGATCCTGCCGCCCCAGCCCATCCCCAGGCTGCCGCCCATGACCGAACCGACGGCCAGGAGCGCACAGAGGCAGAAGAAGACGACAGCCGGAACTCTCGCGAGACCTCCGAACACCCTGTCCCGCAGGGCGGTACGGAACCGGTCGGTTACCCGGCCCAGCATAATCAGGACACCGTTCAGCGCGCCCCAGATGACAAAGGTCCACTGCGCGCCGTGCCAGAGGCCGCTCAGTGTAAACACGAGCAGTATATTGAAGTAGAGTCTCCAGCGGGGAACACGATTGCCGCCCAGCGGAATATACAGGTAGTCGCGGAACCATGATATGAGGGAGATGTGCCAGCGACGCCACAATTCAGCGATGGAGCGCGAGAAAAACGGGCGCCGGAAATTCGGCATGAGCTCGTAGCCCATGACCTGCGCGGTGCCGATGGCAATGTCGGTATATCCCGAAAAGTCGCAATAGACCTGTATCGCGAAACAGTAGGTCGCCATCAGGAGCGGTAGCCCGTTGAATACCTGCGGCGAGCTGTAAACCAGATTGGCGTACTGCGCCAGGCGGTCGGCGATCACGAGCTTCTGGAAGAAGCCCCATGCCATGAGGAGAAGCCCGTTTATTACGCGGTCATAATCGAACTCCACCTTCCGGTACAGCTGGGGCAGCAGCCGCGTTGAACGCTCGATCGGCCCGGCCAGGAGGGTCGGGAAAAAGCTGACATAGAGCGCAAACATGCCAAAGTGCTTCTCCGGTTCGCGCGTACCCCGGTACACGTCAATGGTATAGGAAAGGGCCTGGAAGGTATAAAACGAGATGCCCACCAGCAGCACCAGCTTGAGTTCCGGCACGCTGTAATTCATGTGCATGACAGAGAACAGGTCGCGGATGCTGTTATTTAAAAAATTGAAGTACTTGAACACGAACAGTATCCCGAGATTGGACACGACGCTCAGGGCAACGTAAAGTTTTTTAATCCGCTGCTCCTTGCCGTGCATCAACAGGGCTGTACCGTAAACGATAACGGTGGTTGTGATTATGAGGAGCGCATACCTCGGGTCCCACCACATGTAGAAAAAGTAGCTGACCGCCAGAAGAAAGATCCAGCGGAAACGGTGAGGGATGGCGAAAAACAACGCCACCACCAGCATGAAAAATACCAGATATTCGAACGATACGAGGGACATGGTCTGTGATTAACCCCGGCTAAATTTATTCGACAATCAGGACGTTGAAATGATACTCCCGGGCGTTCGAACCCGGATAGCACAGCGTGTCATATTTCCAGTGCAACAGACCGATTAGATTGATTTCTCCGGTACTGTCAATAAAAAAAATAGTGCCGCGAGGTCTACCGGGGCAGGCAGACAAGCAGCCCGGCGCAAAGGAGCTCAGCCTTGTGCGCGACGCCGAGATAACCGCGATATCTCACCAGCAGGGCGTCCCGTTCCCCTTTCGTCTTTTCTATGAGGTTCTTCGTCCTTGTGATGGAACTCTTCATGTTCTTCCCGTACCATTTTCGCTGCGCTTCCATGAGGTCAAGCTTCTCTTCTAACTCCGTGATCTGACGGTCGTACGATTCCTTGATCTTCTGCATCTCGGGATCGACGGACAGGTCGAGGCCGCTGACCATCTCGCTCTTCCGGCGCTCGACTTTCATGCGGAGACGCCCGCGGGCCGTCTCGAAATAGCGGTCCGCATCCGCCGCGATGTCGGCTGCCGCGGCAGCATCGACCGTCCCTTCAACGCAGAGGTCCCGGAAGGAGAGCTCGCTTTCCACAGCGTCGAGATCCTCCCCGCTCACAGCACGGCCCGGCACGACAACGGGAACCACTTCCCGCGTCTCAGCGGCCGAAGTAAAAGTAACGAGGTAATAGAAAACCATGCCGGTGAACGGGATGCCGGCCCGTACCGTCTGCACGCCGGTGTGCCCCCCGAAAGAAGCGCTCCGGCAGTGCTCTACCATCCGGTCAATGACCGGGTGTCCGAAGGCCAGGAACTCGATACGCTCGTTATCGAGCGCCGCGGCGCTGTCGAATGTCCCGGGCCGGCGGGATTCGCCGCCCTCGCCGTCGCAGGCGACACTGTAAAGACCGATGACATCGCTCTGGCTGACAAGGCTCGCGGCATGCCCGTCGGCCGCGGCGAGGCGGTTTACGAATCGCTCAATCCGCTCGTTGGAGAACTTCCGTTCTTTCAGCGTGATCCGGTAGTACTCGTCATAATTGAAGTCGATGCGGTCTGCGACGACAAGCTCCGAGATCTTCTCGTACCCGCGCCTCGCCAGGTCGAGCCGCCGCTCCACCTCGTCGTCCATTGATGGTTTTGTCCTGAGCCCCGCCGCCATTTCCATGATCAGCGCGTTGAGCTTCAGCTCGTCCTCCATCTGTCCGAGAAGCACGTCCGGCACGCCGATCGACTCCTCGAAGAGCCGGAGCTTCCTGCCGAGGATCTCCAGCACGCGCTCGGCAACGGTCCCCCTCGTTGAAAAATTGTAAATATACACGTCGTCGGGCTGGCCGAACCGGTGAAGCCTGCCGATGCGCTGCTCGATCTTGAGGGGAGACCAGGGAAGATCATAGTTTATCAGGATATTGCAGAATTGCATGTTGCGGCCTTCTCCGCCAGCCTCGGTCGATATCAGGATTTCCGCTGTGTCCCGGAAACGCTCGATTGCCCGCTCCTTCTCCTCGCGGCTCTGTGAGCCGTGGAACACCTCGACCCTGAACGACGCGAGCTGCTCCTCGAGAAACTCCTGCGTCGTCCTGAACTGGGTGAAGATGAGGAACTTCCGGTGCCCCTTTTTCCTGAGGTCGGCGATGAGCCCCTTTAGCTTCTGGGCCTTCTTGTTGGCCCGGACCGAGTCCGCGATTGCGACGAGACGCCGGAGCGTCGCGATCTCCTTCCTGATCTCCTCGATGGTCTGCCGCGCGGTCAGGCAGACCAGATCGTCCACATCCTCTGCGTCATCGATCAAATCAGGCTCGTCGATGGCGGCCTCGATGTCGAGGCGCCGCTCGATTTCGGCGCGGGCGACCTGTTCCTCCAGTCTCAGCGCCCGCCTCTCGAGCGCGCGGCCCAGGGCGCGCGTCGATGAATCGAGGAGCTTCTGGAATATGGTCATCACGAAACCGGTAGCGCGGTTCTCGCTCTGAAGCGCGCGATTGAATTCCTCGACCACATACGCGGTCGTTTCATCATAGAGCCGCCGCTCGTCAGGATAAAGCTCAAAACGTACCGTGCGGGCGCAGCGGCGGGTGAAACCGCCCACCTCGCTCTTGGTGCGCCTGATCAGCACCGGCGCGATCTTTTCCCTGAGCGTCGACAGCTCGGCGTTCTCGATACAGTAATCGTAGAAGAAAGACTGGAAGGGGCCCAGGATGTTCCGGTCGAGCAGCGCGATGAGATAATACAGCTCCTCGATCTTGCCGCGGAAGGGCGTGGCGGTGAGAAGGAGGAGCGCGCCGGCGCGTTCGGCGATCGCCTGTGCCGCTTCATACGCGAGGGTGCTCCGCTTGCCGTCGCGCCGCAGCCGGTGCGCCTCGTCAAAAATCACGGCGTCCCACGCGACGCCCTGCATCTGCGCCAGCATCCGCGCGCCTTTTACAAAGTCAAGTGAACAGATAACCCTGTCATGAGCGCTCCAGGGATTTCCGCGCCGGGTTCCGGCCACCCGTCTCAGCTCTTTCCGGTCCATGATCACGAAGCGGTCATTGAACTTGCTCCACATCTCCTGCTGCCACTGGTACTGGAGGGACGCGGGACACACGATGAGCACCCGGCGGTACCGGTGCCGATACTCGAGCTCCTTTATGATGAGGCCTGCCTCGATCGTTTTCCCGAGGCCGACTTCGTCGGCGATCAGGAAGCGCCGATTCAACGCGCTCATGACCCGGTGAGCGCACTCGACCTGGTGCGCGAGTATCCTGGTCCGGGAGTTGGAAAGCGACAGGATCTTGTTGTGAGAGTAAGCATGCTGAAGCAGGCACGCCTCGATGCGGAGAAGAAAGCGCTCGTTGAATTCAGGCGGACAGAAGGCTATGCTGTTTCGGATCAGTCGCTCGCCGGTAATTTCCTCTTGCTCGCTCGCAGGTATAACGGAAGGGGCCTCGCGCTGATATAGATCAGGATCAGCGCCGCCAAAATCGAACAACGTTTCATCCATGAGCTTAGTTCCCTGTCGCCGACTCGACCCCCGGGCATTTTATCATATAACCGTGTAAAAAATCCCCCCTTGCCCGGAGGGGGGATATAGTTTTGTTATCAAAAGGAGGTATCGATAAATAGCTTATGTGACATAATATACACGGTTTTAATATATTGCAACTACTTTTTTGGAAAAATTTTAACTTTCCCGATCCTCATTCGTATTACCGATAACTATCGGTCATTAATGAGGTAAGGAAAGATGGAAACAACAGTCAACATACAAATCGACATATTTAACAGGATAACCAGCGAAGCCCGGGCAAGGAAAATTTCACGCTCGAAGATGGTTATACTACTGCTTGAAATGACGATGAAAAAACCAGCGCCCCCGAGACTCGGAAGGCTCGTACAGTACCAGGAAAGCAGGAGTCCCGAGGAATGGCATACCTTTCATATAACTTTTCTGGACGACGAATATGAATATTTTCAGGACCTGAGGAAGCTTCTCAAGATGTCAGTTTCTTTACTTCTCGCACTAGCAGTAAAAAAATTTCTGGACGACCCGACCGTGACTATAGACACCGATAACTATCTGTTTAAAAGCTATTTGATAGTCAAAGAGATAGTTGATTCAATAACATGCTGGAGATTATACTGGGGATACCCGCCCGGGATCATGCACACATTACAAAAAACAACCCGGTAAAACAACTTTCGCCGTTATACGTCCTTTGCCAGCACGGCGGCGCCTATTGCGCCCATTACCTGTGCGTGCTCCGAAACTTCGATTGCCAGCCCAAGCTTCTTCTCGAGCGCCTTCACCACGCCGATGTTCTTCGCCACGCCGCCGGTCATCATGAGAGGGGGCCGTACTCCCACGCGTGAGGCCATGGCGGCGATTCGTGTGGCGATCGACTCGTGAATGCCCGCGACGATATTTTCCCGTTTCTCGCCCTTGGAGATCAGTGATATTACCTCGGATTCGGCAAACACCGTACAGAGGCTCGAGATCCTGCCCGGGCTGTCGGCCTGGAGGGAGATGTCGCCGAAATCCTCCAGGTCAATCTGCAATGCGCGGGCCATCACTTCCAGGAAACGGCCCGTGCCTGCGGCGCACTTGTCGTTCATGACAAAGTCTTTCACCCTGCCGTTATCGTCGAGCGCGATGGACTTGGAGTCCTGGCCGCCGATGTCAATGATGGAGCGGATATGCGGCGCGATGAAGTGCACGCCAGCGCCATGGCAGGTAATCTCGGTGACGGACTTGTGCGCGGCATCCACCCCGTTCCTGCCGTAACCCGTGGACACGATCTTCTCCATTGCCGAAAATTCCAATCCCAGCCTGGCGAAGAGCTCGTCCGTTACATGATGCCACGCCTTGCCGATATTGTATCCGGTGAAGCCGACGCCCGCACCCAGCAGCGCGCCGTCTTTCATGACGGCCGCCTTGGTCGTGATTGAGCCGATGTCGATGCCGAGAGTAATCATGGTTTCCCTGTTCTGTTCAGGCCCGGGCCTGGAACCATTATTGGATTGCAGGAAGAATTAAGACTTGTATATTTCAGAACCGTAGGTCCTGACCCAGTGTTTGTTCAGCGCTTCCTTGGCTTCACTGGTCTTGTCCACATCAAGGATCAGAACCGCCTCGTCCCCCTTGAGGTAGATAAAAGGATACATCGCATCTATGTTAACCCTGGCCTCGATCAGAGGGCGGAGTACGGCGTTCAGGCCGCCCGGATGGTCCGGTGTGGCCACGGCGATCACCTCCTTCGTCGTGACCGTGAATTTATTCATGCCAAGCACGTTGACGGCCCGGTCCGGGTCGTCAACAATCATGTGCACCTGCACCGGGTTGAGTCCGGAGGAGGCCATGATGGCCTTTATATTGATATGCTCTTTTTCGAGAATTGAGCTGGCCCGGTACAGGCTGCCGGGAGCGTTATCGACCGCTATTGAAACCTGGGTTACAGTCATGGTATACCTCTCAATTATTGCCTTCCCCTCTCCCATGGGGAGAGAGGGCCGGGGGGTGAGGTCTTAAAACGGGAACCCGTCGTATCCCGCCTGGATCGCCTTCACGCTCGTTTCTGCGAGCTTCTTTTTGGATCCCATCATCATCTCGATACTGCTGATAATCGTTTCCACCTTGATGATAGTGGTCATTTTGATCAGGGCGCCCAGTATGACCATGTTGGCTGCCCGCTCGTTGCCCATGTCACGGGCTATCGTGTTTGCCGGCGCTGCATACAGCTCGATGTCACCGCGTTCGGGGACGAGATCCACCAGATCGGCGTTATAGAGCAGTTGACCGCCCGGCTCGAGCCGGCTTATAAAACTGAGCATTGACGGCTGGTTCATGACCACGAGCACATCCGGCGCTGACGCCACGGGCGAGGCTATCTCCTCGTCAGATATGCAGAGCGTGCAATTGGCCGTACCGCCGCGCATCGCGGCCCCATAAGATGGCAGGTATGTCACGTGGTAATTGTCCAGCATGGAGGCGTTGCCAAGCACGTTGCCCATGGTAAGCACTCCCTGCCCTCCCGATCCGGCCAGCAATACTCTCAGCAGCATATCATTCCTTCCTGGTCCTCTTGTCGGTCAGCACGCCCAGAGGGAACTCCTTTGTCATGACCTCGGTGACCCATTTGAACGAGTCGACCGGAGACAGTTTCCAGTTGGTCGGGCAGGGCGAGAGCACCTCGATGATCGAATAGCCCAGCCCGTCAACCTGCGTCTTGAATGCATTGGTGATCGCCTTCTTCGTTTTTCGGATGCCCGCCGGCCCGTCGACCGCCACCCGCTCCGCGTACACGACGCCGGGGAATTGCGCGACCACGTCCGTGATATGGAGCGGATACCCGTCATATTTCGGATCGCGGCCCAGGGGCGTGGTCGTGGTTTTCATGTCGAGAAGCGTGGTCGGCGCCAGCTGGCCGCCCGTCATGCCGTACACGGCATTATTGATGAAGATGACGCAGATGTTTTCGCCCCGGTTTGCCGAGTGGATGGTCTCGGCGGTCCCGATTGCCGAGAGGTCGCCATCGCCCTGGTAGGTGAACACGAACAGGTCCGGCCTCGACCGCTTGACGCCGGTGGCGATTGCGGTGCCCCTGCCGTGTGCCGACTCGATCACGTCAAAATCGAAGTAGAGGTACGCGAGCACCGCGCACCCGGCCGGGTTCACGCATATGGCGCTTTTTCCCAGGTCAAGTTCCTCAAGCACTTCGGCGACGATGCGATGCACGATTCCGTGCCCGCACCCGGGGCAGTAGTGGGTGACCACGCCCTTCTTGTAATATTTCGGCCACGCGTTCTTCAGTTTCATAGCTGTATCTTCGCCGTCTTCTGGTATTCCCGGTATATGATACGGGCAAATTCAACCGGAGTCGGCACTACGCCGCCCGGCCGGCCGTGGAACACGATGTCAGCCTTGCCCGCCAGCGCGATCTGCACGTCCTCGAGCATCTGGCCGGTGCTCATCTCGAATACCACGAACTGGCGGATCCGCGTTGCAAGGTCGGCCAGGGCCTTCCTGGGGAAGGGCCAGAGCGTGATGGGCCTGAGCAGGCCGGCTTTCACACCGTCCTTGCGGACCCGCTTGATGGCGCCTTTTGCTATCCGCGCCGTGGTACCGTACGCGATGACGACGATCTCCGCGTCATCAAGCATATATTCTTCATACCTGATTTCGTTCTTTTCAATCTCCCCGTACTTGCGGACCAGCTTCCAGTTGTGCCGCTCCATCTCCATGGCGTCCAGGATAAGCGAGCAGAGATAGCGGCTGGGGCCGTCACCCCGGCCTCTCAGGGCCCATTCCTTCTCGGGAAGCGTACCGACCGGCTCGGGGAACACGACCGGCTCCTTCATCTGGCCCATCATGCCGTCGCTGAGCATCATGACCGGGGTCCGGTATTTATCCGCCACGTTGAAGGCGTTATAGGTGAGGTCGGCGATCTCCTGCACCGAAGCGGGCGCGAACACCGGGGTCCGGTAATCGCCATGGCCGCCGCCGCGCGTGGCCTGGAAGTAGTCGCCCTGCGCCGGCGCGATGTTGCCCAGGCCCGGTCCGCCGCGCATCACGTTAACGATGACCGCGGGAAGCTCGAATCCGGCCAGGAAGGAGATCCCCTCCTGCTTGAGGCTTATGCCCGGGCTCGAGGACGAGGTCATGACGCGGGCGCCGGTGGCGGCGCCGCCGATGACCATGTTGATGGCGGCCGTTTCGCTCTCGGACTGGATAAAGACGCGGCCAAGCTTGCGCATGTGGTCCGCCATGTATTCGCCCAGCTCATTCTGCGGAGTGATCGGATAGCCAAAATAGCAGTGGCACCCGGCACGGATGGCTGCCTCCGCGAATGCGTGGTTGCCGCTTATGAACACCTTATTCATCGTACACCTCGATAACCACCTCGGGGCATACCAGCGTGCAGATGAGGCATCCGGTGCACTGGTCCAGATCGCACGGCTCGGCGAAATGGTAGCCGGTCTTGTTCAGGTGCTCCGACTCGACCAGCACCTTTTTCGGGCAATAGGCGATGCAGAGGCCGCACCCCTTGCACATCTCGACGTCGATCACGACTTTATGTTTTACCGCAGCTTTAGTCATTCAAAAACCCGTACCGTTCAGGATAATCCGTCACAGAGTAAAGATGGCGGGATTTTTTTCAATAAGAAATTTTTACATTAGCACAATGCCGTGCGAAACCGGTATCATCTTATGTCTGATGGGGTCCGGCCCTGCCGGGGGGCTCCGGGATGTTCGCGAATTTATCAATTATCGACTAAAATACTTGCCGCAGCCCCGGTTTTATTATATTATTATATGGTTTGACCCAGGAGTCACAGGCATGAGACAATCACTGAGCATTGTAATCCTTGCGGCAATCCTGTCCGCATCGATATCCTGCGGCGAGATCGAGGACAACGGCGCGGCTGCCCTTGCGGTGGCGGGGCTTGCCGACGACACCGTGTATCCCGCCTCCCGCGAGTTTTACCTGGGCCTCACGCCCTTCCCGTTCGACATATCGAGCGAGTCAAAAGTCGAGTGGGTGTACGAGAAGATCGTAACTGACGCGGACATGATCGTTCACCACTTCGACAACGGCATCCCGTGGGACGACGCCCTTGCGGACTCGTATCCCTACACAACGAGGATCATGGACGACTGGTCCTTCCGGAAAAGCCACATCCCCGCGGGCCACAAGCTATACGTGGCCATTACCCCGATCAACAGCATGCGCGACGGACTCGCCCCGCTATGGAACGAGACCGGCGACAACCAACCCCTCACCGGCACCGACTGGGAAACGCGCGCATTTGACGACGCGAACGTGAAGACCGCATACCTGAACTACTGCCGCCGCGTGATCAAGTATTTCGATCCCGATTACATCGCGGTGGGCATCGAGTCGAACCTGGTAATGGCGAACATCAAGCCGCAGTGGGCCGCCTACCTCGATCTCCAGGATGGAGTGTATGAAACGCTCAAGGACGAGTATCCCGACCTGCCGATATTCGTCACCCTCACCGGCATCGACCTGGTCGAGGGCTACTCGAACGCGGACCATACCGACCAGATGGCGGCGCTTGCGGATATCATGCCGTATACCGATTACTACGCCATCTCGCTCCACCCGTTTTTCGCCGAGCAGCCCGGCGCGGAGCTGCCGGCCGACATGATCGACACTATCTCCGCGTTGAACACGGGCGCGTTGCCCGCGTGCATCACCGAGACGAGCTTCCCTGCGGAGCGGACGGTCATGACCGCGTACGACCCGGTCATCACCCTGGCGGGGAGCGCGGCGAAACAGAAAGAATATTTTCAATTTCTTCTGGCCCAATCGCAGGAGCACCACCTGCTGTTTGTCGTGAACTTCCTTGTGCGGGACTACGACACGCTCTGGGCGCAGATGGGATATCCGGAAGACATACTCAAGGCATGGCGCGATACCGGTTTCTACAACGGGTCAGGTTTCGCGCGTCCGGCGCTGAGGGTCTGGAGGGGATATCTCGGCCTGCCGGTGGTCAGGGAGCTCCTCTGGAACGAACCATCCCGTTAGCGATGATGCAGCTCCCTCGCACACGCGCATTACCCGTGCCGTGTGCCGTTCAGATGCTTGAATTGTTGAGCCCCGGCGAAAGACGTTCTCATTGTGCTCCGGGCAGAATCTTTACCGGGAAATTCCGCACCGCGGTCATCCCCTTGCGTGAAAATATAAAAAATGTTGATTATTCCCTCTCTTTACATTATTAATTAATTACCTCAAGGCTGAGTTCACCCAGCTCATGCCATCTCACCTGATAACTACGGCCATGTATACGGCATGACCCGGAAGGGGGCGGCTCTATGACAGGAAACATGATCCGGGAACATATCGAAACGCTTTTTACCGGCGCCGGCATCCGCATCGACGGTGACCGGCCCTGGGACATCAAGATACACGACAGCGGGTTGTTCTCGAGGGTCCTGAAAGGAGGCTCGCTTGCACTGGGAGAATCATATTCCGATGGATGGTGGGATTGCGAAGCCCTTGACCAGTTCTTTCAAAGGATCTTCAATGCCCGCCTGAATGAGAAAGTCAATCCCCGGCATATCCTGTCGTTCCTGGGATCGCTAATTCTGAACATGCAGAACAGGGTGCGGTCACGGGCGGTGATCGACAAGCACTACGATCTCGACGTAAACCTGTACCTCTCGTTCCTGGATCCGTACAACCAGTATACCTGCGGCTATTTCAATAATACGGACGATCTCGACAGGGCGCAGGAGCAGAAGCTCGACCTCATCTGCCGCAAGCTCATGCTCTCGCCGGATGATTCGATACTGGACATCGGGTGCGGCTGGGGCGGTTTTGCCAGGTTCGCCGCGGAGAGATACGGGTGCGCCGTCACGGGTGTAACCATCTCCGACGAGCAGATCCGCTACGCGAGCGATTTTTGCAAGAACCTGCCGGTTTCCATTGTTAAATCAGACTACCGGGACCTGAAAGGATCCTTTGACAAGGTGCTGGTCTGCGGCATGATCGAGCACGTGGGCTACAAGAACTACCGGAAGCTCATGGAGGTGGTCTATAATTCCCTGAAAGACAGGGGGCTGTTCCTGCTGCAGACGATCGGGTCCGGCATCTCCGCCAGGACCGGGGATCCCTGGATCAATAAATATATCTTCCCCAACGGGCTAATCCCCTCTGCAAAGCAGATTATCGCGGCTGCTGAAGGGCTCTTCACTATCGAGGACTGGCATTTCATGGGCGAGCATTATGACCGCACCCTCATGGCCTGGTACGGCAATTTCGTGAGGAACTGGGACCGCTTAAAGAGCGCGTTTGACGAGCGGTTCTTCCGCATATGGAAATACTATTTCCTCAGCTGCGCGGCCTCTTTTAGAACCCGCATCAACGATCTGTGGCAAATCGTGTTCTCCAAAAACGTCACCGAACGCTGCTACAGCTGCGTCAGGTGACGTCACGCCCGATTGACAGCCGGGGCGCTACCAGGAAACGATGTACGTGCACGAATCAGCGCCTTTTTTCCGTGTTGGTTTATCCGGATCCAGCTCGGCTTTAATAATTTTGGCATCACGGGGCATGAATTTCTGCGCCATCGCGAGAATTATCCCGCGGTCGAATTCGCTGGGATACGGGTTGTTGCATACCATCCGTACCCTGCGGTCGTCGATTTTCTCTGCCTTATAATGACCGATGCCTTCGGTCATTGTTCCCGTGCCCGGATCAAACATGACCTTGCCCTGCAACCGGTGGTTCATATGGTACGCCACATCTATTGCAGCGAGGGCCTTGAAAATGTCGTCGATCTCCGGAGGAAACTTTGCGTTCTCAGGTATTTTTTTCCCTATGCTGTGCAGTGTTTTTTCGCCCAGATGTTCATGAATCTGTCTGAAGGCATTGAGCCATGATTGCTGGGGATACCACTTTTCCGGTACAGGGTCATCAATGCCATTTTCTTTCAGTATTTTGATCGCCTGGCTGCGAAAGGCACCCATGCCATCGACAACGGAAAGTACCGTCTGGCCGTTTACCTCTACTTCCTTATTAAAAGCGACAAATACCGCCATAGGATCCTCCTTTTGTACAATTATGCTCGATATCATTCGAGCAATAACAGCGCACCGGGGGGGGATAGTGCACCGCTATTATGATATAATACTGTTCCTCATGGGAAAATCAAGAAAAAAAGAAGGATCACGGAATTGTTTTTCGTGCGGCCTGGAATCATTGAGAATTGCAGCTTTCACGTGCGCCGCGGAATCCGCCGTCGCACAAAGCAACCATGTAGAATCACCGGCAATGCTGCCGGATCACATGCTCCTTCTGTACTGCCCCCCGACCTCGTAGAGCGCGCCCGTGATCTGGCCGATGGAACAGTGACGCACCGTGTTCATCAGCTCGGCGAAGATGTTGGTGCCCGAGAGGGCCGCCTGCTGAAGAAGCGCCAGCGCGGCGGGCGCCTCCTTCGCGTTCCGCTGCTTGAACGCCTCAAGCCGGCGGAGCTGCGAAAGCTTCTCGTCCTCCGTCGCGCGCGCGAGCTCTACCGCGGTCGTCTCGCCGCCGTGCGACGTCTCGCCGTCCAGGAAGGCATTCACGCCCACGATGGGCAGCTCGCCCGAATGCTTCAGCGCCTCGTAGTGCATCGATTCTTCCTGTATCTGGCTCCGCTGGTAGCCCTTTTCCATGGCGCCCAGCACGCCGCCCCGCTCGGTGATCCTGTCGAACTCGGAGAGGACCGCCTCCTCGACCAGGCGGGTGAGCTCCTCGACGATAAAGCTCCCCTGCTCCGGGTTCTCGTTCCGCGCCAGGCCCCACTCCCGGTTGATGATCTGCTGGATCGCGAGCGCCCGCCGCACCGACTCGCGGCTCGGCGTGGTGATCGCCTCGTCGTAGGCGTTGGTGTGGAGGCTGTTGCAGTTGTCGTACACCGCGCAGAGCGCCTGGAGCGTGGTGCGGATGTCGTTGAACTGGATCTCCTGGCTGTGGAGCGAGCGGCCCGAGGTCTGGATGTGGTACTTGAGCATCTGCGAGCGCGGCGCCGCCCCGTACTTCTCCCGCATCGCCACCGCCCAGATGCGGCGGGCCACCCGGCCGATGACGGTGTACTCCGGGTCCATGCCGTTGGAGAAGAAGAAGGAGAGGTTCGGCGCGAAGCTGTCGATCGGCATGCCGCGCGACAGGTAGTACTCGGCGTAGGTGAAGCCGTTGGCCAGCGTGAAGGCAAGCTGGGTGATCGGGTTCGCGCCCGCCTCCGCTATATGGTACCCGGATATGGAGACCGAGTAGAGGTTCCGCACGTTGTTGTCTATGAAAAACTGCTGGATGTCGCCCATCATCCTGAGGGCGAAATCGATCGAGAAAATGCAGGTGTTCTGCCCCTGGTCCTCTTTCAGGATGTCGGCCTGCACCGTGCCGCGCACGCACGAGAGCACCTCGGCCCGTATCCGCTCCAGTTCCTCCCGCGCCGGCCGGCGCTTGTGCTGCGCCTCGAACCGGTCCGCCTGCTGGTCGATCGCCGTGTTCAGGAACATGGCCAGCATGATGGGCGCGGGCCCGTTGATGGTCATGGACACCGAGGTTGAGGGCGCGCACAGGTCGAAGCCGCCGTACAGCACCTTCACGTCGTCCAGGGTGCACACGCTCACGCCGGAGGTCCCCACCTTGCCGTACACGTCAGGCCTGGTCTCGGGATCGCGGCCGTACAGGGTCACCGAGTCGAAGGCGGTGGATAGCCGCGTCGCCTCGAACCCGCCGGACAGGAGCCTGAACCGGGCATTGGTGCGCTCCGGGTTCCCCTCGCCCGCGAACATCCGGGTGGGGTCCTCGTCCATGCGCTTCAGCGGGAACACGCCGGCCGTGTACGGGAACCGGCCCGGCACGTTCTCCTCGCGGAGCCAGCGGTAGATCTCGCCCGGGTCCGTGAACCGGGGCAGCGCGATCTTCGGTATCTTCTTGCGCGCGAGCGATTCGTAGTAAAGGGGCGTGCGTATCTCCTGGCCGCGGACCCGGTAGGTGAGCTCGTCCCTTCCGTAGTCCTCCCTGATCGAGTCCCATTGCGACAGCAGAAACTTCGTCTCCGCGTCGAGCGTCCCGTCGGCGCGCGCGGCCGCTTCGGCCAGCCGGCCGGCCTCGCCAGGGCCAAATTCCTTTGCCGCTTCACGCAGGTGCCAGGCGCGGCGCGCCGCTTCCGCCTGCTCTTCCGTGCGCGCGTGGTAGCCCCGCACGGTCTCCGCTATCTCGGCCAGATAGCGGGTCCGGTTCGGCGGGATGATGATGGTCTTGGAGGAGGACGCCTTCCCCGCCGGCCGCGGCATTGCGGAGTGGAACGAGGTCCCCGCTTTCACGTTCACCAGGTCAAGAAGCGCGTGGTAGAGCGCGGTCACGCCGTCGTCGTTGAAGCGCGAGGCTATGGTGCCGAAGACCGGCATCTCCTCGGGCGCGCGCGAGAAGTCCTTGCGGTTGCGCTGTACCTGCTTGCGCACGTCCCTGAGCGCGTCGTCGGCGCCCTCCTTCTCGAACTTGTTGATGACGACCGCGTCCGCGTAGTCGAGCATGGTGATCTTCTCGAGCTGGGACGCGGCGCCGTACTCGCTCGTCATGACGTACATGGACACGTCCGCGGTGTCGGTGAGCCCGGCGCTCCCCTGCCCCAGGCCCGCGGTCTCGGCGATGGCCAGGTCGAAGCCCGCGGCGCGCGCGATCTGCAGCGTGTCGGCCAGGGCGTCGGAAAAATCCGTGTTGGTGTGGTCGGCGGCGAAGGAGCGCATGTACACGCGCGGGCAGGTGATGGCGTTCATCCGGATGCGGTCGCCCAGGAGGGCCCCGCCGCTCCGGCGCTTGGCCGGGTCGCTGCAGAGGACCGCCACGTGGATGTCGCCGAAATCGCGGAGCAGGCGCACGACAAGCTCGTCGATGAGCGAGGACTTGCCCGCGCCCCCCGTACCCGCCATGCCGATGACCGGCATGACGCGGGAGCCCGCCTTTTCCCGGATGAGCTTCATGACGCGCTCGTACTCGGCGCCGCGCTTCTTCCGCGCCGTTTCCGCCATGGTGATGAGCCGCGCGACCGCGCCCTTGTTCTCGGGCGACAGGCCGTCCACGGGGTCGCCGGTGCCGGCCGGTACCGGGCGGTCGACCTCCGACATCAAATGGTTGATGATGCCCTGCAGGCCCCACGCGGCGCCGTGCTCCGGCGTGTATATTTTCGCCACGCCGTACGCCTCCAGCTCCCGCACCTCTTCCGGCACGATCACGCCGCCGCCCCCGCCGAAAAGCCTCACGTGGGACGCGCCCCGCTCTTTCAACAAGTCAATGATATATTTGAAGAATTCCATGTGCCCGCCCTGGTAGCAGGACACGGCGATCCCCTGCACGTCTTCCTCGATCGCGGCGCTGACGATCTCGTCCACGGAGCGGTTGTGGCCCAAGTGGATCACCTCGGCGCCGGACTCCTGGAGGATGCGGCGGAATATATTGATCGCCACGTCATGGCCGTCGAAGAGCGAGGTCGCGGTCACGATCCGCACCCGGTGCTTCGGCCTGTATATCTCGTGTTCGTGTTCCGATGACCCCGCCGGGCCCGCGTGTGTTTCGATTGATGATGCCTGTTTCATGACCTGACCGCTCCCCATGTGTTTCGACGCCCCCCGTCCCCCCGGGGGGGCGCGTGATAACAATCGTATCGCAGTTTCCCGGTTTATATGTTCCCGGTAACTGATTCAATATCCTGCATGATATGACGTTCTCGCGTCAACAGTATAATAACCATGCTTCCCGTCACTTCATTCGTGCCCCCTCCGGGGCGATGCACTGAGCCTGTCGAAGTGGGCAGGGGGGATTTACAAGGGCCTGCCGGTTATTACAGGCGACGTTAAACATCTACTTCTTTTCCTTCGCGGTATACATCCCGAGGATGAACTCCGTCTGGAGCTTGATATATTCCTCGATGCTGTAGTGCCGCGCGAAAAACCATCTCCTGAACGTCCACATGTGGCCAATGACCGCGATATTGTGCGCCGCCACCTCGACCGCGCTGTCCCCGCGCGGCGGCAGGTCGCCGGACGAGATCAGGAGCTTGATGAGGGTAATGAATATCCCGGTGATGCGGACCTCGTTTTCCAGCACCTTGCGCCGCCACTGCCGGGGGAGCGACTGCGTCTCCTGGTAGATGAGCAGGATGTGGTCGCTCATCCGGTCGCACACCAGGAAATATTCCCGTATGGCCCCGGCTAGGATGTTTTTCCCCTTGCTGGCCCGCGCCATCGCCTCGATCACGCCCTTCTCGACCTCGGCATGGATGGCATCGCAGACGAGATAGAGGATGTCCTCCTTGGAAGCCACGTATTCGTACATGGAGCCGATCGGCAGACCGGACGCGGCGGCTATCTGGCGGGTGGTCGTTTTGTGGAACCCCTTCTCGATGAAGAGCTTAACGGCCGCGTCGATTATCTGCCGCCGCCGCCGTGCGACCAGGTCCTGGTTCTTGATCTGGGTCGGTACGCTTTTTCCCTTTTTTTTCGGTTCCATCGCTGCCGGCGGCCCCGCCCGGGGCGCCGCGACCCCCTATCCGTATACAATATAATCTCGAACGAGCGCTCGGTCAATATTATCAGGATTATTTTTCATGTCAAGGGATTTATTCCGCCTCGGGGAAATAATGCCCCAGGTTTTCGCGTATCCTGCGACAGAGGTCCTCCTCGATCTTACGGTAAAGGTAGACCGAGGTCCCGGCGTCCCGGGCCACGGACGCGGCGTCCCGGTTCTCGAAATTCTTCTTTAGAAAGAGCCGCCGGTGCTCCTCCGGGAAGGAGTTTATCACGTCGCTCAGGGTCGAGATAATCTCGCCGCGGAGCTGGGCGTTCCCGATGTCCTCGTAAAACCTGCGGTCAAGCTCCGCCTCCTCGAGGCGCATGCTCCGTATCTTGTCGTTTTCGAGCCGCTTCTTGCGCATATGGTCTATGGCCGTGTTCCGTGCCACCGCGTAGATATAGCTGCGCGTCCGGGGCGATTCAGGGTCCAGGCGAATGCTCTTCTCGTATATCTTCATGAACGCGTCCTGGCACAGGTCCTCCGCCAGGTCAGGGTCGCGCACAACCCGCTCGAGGTACCGGAGAATCGCCTTCGAGTATTTCCGGTACATGGAGGTGAAGATATCGGCACCTTCGGCGCCGTCATACTTTTTGTTGTCCATGGTAATTCCATCCTTATGAATTATTTCAATCAAGCCCGCAAAAAGCGCGGTTTATTTACAATGAGTTATAATTCTATTCCGCTATTCGCGCAACCGGGAAGGAATGTACGATATGCTGCCGGGAATAAATGATACGGGAGCGGGAAAGAGTGCAACCAGGGAGCAAAATGAAATATTTACAATTGTCATTCCCGCGGAAGCGGGAATCCAGTAGTCATCAGGATTATTATCATGTAATAGATTCATGGGTTGGTGTGACACACGTCACGAGACAATAAATCATGTCATCCCCGCGAAAGCGGGGATCCATTGGTCATCGGGGACATTCCCAGGTTAGCAATTCAAGGGTTGCTGCGCTGCACAGCGCAGGGGGAGTGACCCGGAGCGGGTCGTGCAATCATAAGGGGGAAGAGGACGCTGTCCTCTTCCCCCTTTAACCCCCATCTCCTGCCGCCTCAGTCGCCGGCGGGGGGCTCACGGGCGAATTCGCAAATCCGGCAATTAAATACGAGGAGGAAGGCCTCCGCGGCCTCCCTCCTCGCGCTCCTTCCTCCCGGTCCCTCAGGCGCCGGGACGGGCTAACGGGCGAATTCGCAGAACCGGCTTCGCCGGATTCTGCTCATCGCCCTTATAAGGTTTGTCAAAACGAAGGCGATCCCGATTCGTCCGCTATCGTTAACAGACTTTTTTATGCCTTCGTTTTGACGATTTAATGGCTTGCTGTTCTCCTGCTGACAAATCCCGGAAGGTGCTTGTTCTATCAGGGGGCGTTGTGGTAACTTGTGAAAAGCGTTCGCTCGAGGCGCACATCCCTGTGCGCTCTCGCGACGCTGTGCATCCTTGCACAGCGGCCGGGAGTGGGAGTTCTCTGCGATAATTTATTTAAGTTTTATTGGTGTAAATACCCGGTTCCCGCGATTCATTATCTAACGTGATATGCGAACTGCATTTTTCTTATTGACTTTTAGTTCGTCTATGGTTAAAATCTATTTGTTATTATGGATTTTGTTTAAGTTCTGTTGGGCGCAATACCAAATTATTTATTTAATATTCCATAGATCCGAGATTGACAATATGATTAAGCTAATTTATAAAGTATTGATTATTCTATTCATTTTATCAATCAACGCTTGCTCAAAGAAAAAGTATGCTATACATGATAATTTAATTCAAAAGTATGGAATACTGTATGGTGATTCTTTTGAAGAAGTGGGTAATTGGATCGGCATTAATAATAAATCTGAATTTCTTATTATTGGCCAAAAATATATTACCAAAAAGAGTACATGGCTAATAAAACTTGATAATAATTATCAAATCACTTGGGATAAAATCATTAATCAGCCCAATGATTTTTCAATTACAAATGCAATTAATTTTAATGACAAAATATTTGCTGTTGGTTCGGCATTTATAGATAATGAATATGATAATTGGGCATTATTAATATTTGATGATAATGGGAAAATATTCTATAAAAAATATTTTGATCATACAAATACATCTTATAAATACAGTAATCATGAATATGCTAATTTCATCTCACAGATGCCGAATAATTCATTTCTTGTTGGTGGTACAACATATATTGATTTAAATAATCGAGAAGATAAGGATGAAAACGAAGAATATGAAATTAATCAATGGTACGGCTGGATATCTAATATTTCTCATGATGGGAAATTATACTGGCATCACTCTTATCAAGCAAATAACATATTAAGTATAGATTCAATAATTAATACTAAAAATGAAATATTTGTTCTCGCTGAATCAGTAAATGAACTACGTAATTTAAATATATCGCTTTTCACAATTGGTAATAATGGAAAAATAATTTGGAGAAATGATTTTGATTATTCTAATTATGATGAACCGGTTTCTCTTCTTTTAACAAAAAATGCTGATATTTACATTCTTGCTTCAATCAAATTTATTAATAAGAACATACAGAAGATAAAAATTATTAAATTTGATAATAATAAGAATAAAATATGGGAAAATGACTATGGTGTTGACAGTTATTATTATAATCCAAATTGTTTCATAGAAACATACGATAACAATTTAATAATAATTGGGACAAGAAAAGAATGTAGTTATACTTTTGATAACACAAATGCGAAGCAATTATTAATCTTTATGATTGATTCTAATGGCAATAAATTATGGGAGAAATTATACAGCAATGATTCTTTTGATGTGGAAATAAAGAATGTTTGAACAGTGACGGTATTCGCCTGACAGTCACCTAGAAAAATAATGGTGGTCAAAGTTCCTCTGAAAGATATAATGATTTTACCACAAAACTTTATATCAGGAGGAGAGCAATGACCACCAATGCCAATGTAACACAGAAGGCAGCAAGAAGAAAGCTAAATTTATTGGAGCTGGCCCAGGAGCTTGATAATGTCAGCAAAGCCTGTAACATCATGGGATATTCCAGGCAGCAGTTCTATGAGATCCGCAGGAATTTCCAGACATACGGTGCGGAAGGGCTTTTAGATAGGATCCCAGGGGCGAAAGGTCCTCATCCAAATAGAGTATCTGATGATGTTGAGAATGCTATTCTGGATTATTCATTGAAGCATCCCACGAAAGGATGCCTCAGCGTGGCCCAGCAATTGAATCTGCAGGGTGTTAATGTGAGTTCTGGTGGTGTCCGGGGAGTATGGTTAAGAAACAAACTTGAGACTCGGCATCAAAGGCTCATGCGGCTTGAGGAACATCACAGGGATACGCAGATTGAGCTTACGGAAGAGCAGGTTCGACTTCTGGAGAAATTCAGCCCGGAATATCGTGAACGGCATATTCAGGCTGATTTTACAGGCCATTTAGTGGCAATGGACACATTTCTGGTGGGAACCCTAAAGGGAATTGGTAGGGTATATCTCCAGTCAGTGATCGACTGCCACAGTCGGTATGCCTGGGGCCGGATGTATACGACCAAGGTTCCGGTAACGGCGGTTCAGACGCTTAACAATTATGTGCTTCCGTTCTTTGAAGAGCACAATGTGAAGGTTGAAACGGTACTTACGGATAATGGTCGTGAATACTGTGGTCGTCCAGAGAGGCATCCGTTTGAACTGTTTCTGCAGCTTGAGGATATTGAACACAGGACGACAAAAGTACGCAGGCCTCAGAGCAATGGATACGTGGAGCGTCTGCATCGAACATTTCTTGATGAGCATTTCCGAATTGCTGGCAGGACTAAGTTCTACGAGTCAGTGGATGAGATGCAAAATGACTTTGATAAGTACCTTGAGCATTACAACAATGAGAGGTCACATCAGGGTCGCAATATGAATGGTCGGACGCCATATCAAGCGTTTGTTGAAGGCATCAGACCGTTAGAAAATGAACCAATGGAGATGGATAGCGTAGCCTGAAAATCAAGTCTTCCAGAGGAATGTGTCAGGCGAATACTATCACTAAACACTATATATTTTAGACATTCTTCATGAATTAGCTTCCGGATTTCAATATTTGAATTATCTTTAAAAATGTTTAACAAATTATTAAACATAATAAGCTCCTTGAAGTAATATTTAAAAGTAAAATAATTATTGCTGCGAATATTGCACACAACATTTCAAACATAGCCGAACTTGGCTAAGCCAGGTTGCCGAGCGCCCCGCCAGCAAGGCTCATTTTAACTTCCCCAAAACCGCGCCGCAACTGGCGGGATAAGCGCGAAGCGCGCGACGTTTTGTTATTCGAAGTTCAAAGCACATTATTTTTAATCTTGGGGAAGAAAATAATTAATGATAGTATCAATATAAAATACCAAAGAATAGAAAAGTATATTAAGCTTTTACTTATATACATAAGACCCATTATGGTGGTTGTACTTCCGATGATATATACAGATTTACCCAAATATTTTTTTAATGCAATTATACTGACCTGCCCCCAAAAGGTGTACCACTGATTGAGGGAAAATCTCTTGCAAAAATCAAGCAAATAATGCAGGAGATTATGTATGAGAAAGAAACGATTTACCGAAGAGCAGATCCACGAGATACTTAAAGAGTCAGAAGCT
>JAKQPV010000088.1:0-40710 GCA_029564515.1 Spirochaetota bacterium
GAAGAGGGGACCAACTGGCGGGTGTGCGACAGCAACGCCTTTGTCACCGGCATCAGGTGCACGGGCAAATACTGCGACAACGTTTCGCTTCGCTGCTCCCAGCTGGACAACGGCGGCGTACGGCAGAACTGCTACTGGACATCGGACCTGTCCGAGGAGGACGGCGGCACCTTCGTCGCGCCCGAGTCGATGTTCGTGGCCGGCGCCCGCTGTTCGGGCAGGTATTGCGACAACATGCAGTTCTACCTCTGCCGCGCGGACAGCGGCGCCCTCCCGACCGATTTCACCGCGCTCGCTCAACAGTTCGCGCCGCGTCTCCGGTTTGACCAGGAATTCGGCACCGGTTCGGGCGAGCAGAGCAAGTGCTTTCCGGGCGATCCGGGAACATACTATGAGCAGCGGGCCCTGGGCGTCGAGCCGGTCGAGCTGTGCAACAAGAGCTATGCCAGCATCGCGAACAACCAGGTGCCGGTCTATTACATGGCGAAACAGGCGGGCACCAACACGGTCGTTATCCGCTACTGGTATTTCTACGCATGGCAGAGCACCTGCTTCACCAGCTTCGGATCGCATTCTGCCGACTGGGAGTCGATGGCGGTCCTGATCGTTGACGGACAGCTCAGGCGCGTCGCGTTCTACCAGCACGGCGGATGGTACTCGAGAAACACCGGGAGCTTTGAGACCGTCGGCGGGACCCACCCGGTCGCCTATGTCGGTAAAAACGCGCACGGGTCCTACCACGATTCGGGCGGCTCGGGTGGCTGCCTCTACTTCGAGGACTTCCGCAACCCGGGCGGCAACGATTACCACATGGACACCTGGAATAACATGGTGCTGCTCGCGCGCGGCAGCGGCATGCCGGCCTGGATGAACTGCACCGGCAGCGGCTGCTTTGACGGGATTGGCCACCCGGTCGAGCAGACAGGCGAGCTCGGCGGCTTCGGCGGCTGCAACAAGGACGGATGCAACAAGACGCAGGTGGGGGGCAATGTGCCGTTCATCACGGCGCCGTAGACCTCATCCCCCCTTCCCCCTTCTCCTCAAGGAGAAGGGGGAGCGAGGGACCGTCCACTTAAATAACTCTTCTCGATTAAGCATAAGCCCCTGCGACAACATGAATTCATTTCCGCTTGACACAACAGTCAGTATGTGCTGTAATGTATGACAAATAAAAGCAGAAACGACTATTTCACTGACATGTTACACAAAAACACGATACAAGGTGCAGGCGAAATGTCGAGAATGTATTCCGCGGTTTTTCTTGGTTTTATTCTACTCCTTGCATATTCACAACCATTATATTCCCACGGGGTCGGATTCTATACGACCGGAAAAGCGGGTGGCGGTGCATCAAGCAATTCTTGGTCTGGCATCGGAAATACAAGGCTCGGAATCAATTACAGCATCGGCTTCGGCTTCGTATATGATACTGCGGTTGCTTCGAATGAAAAATTCAATTACCGGCTCAATGCAGGATATGAGAATAATCTTTTCAGTGGTTATCCATTTTTCACCAATAAAAGCATGCATCGAATCACACTTTCAAACACATTTGGTTTTGCATTGTTTAAAAATAAATTTGTGCGGGTCTGGATGGGCCCTCAGGTTGAGCTCGCCTGTCGTTTTGCAGAACGAACATATTTCACCAATGAAGGCAGTATAATAGGACTTGTGTATACCGGAACAAAGGGACATATAAAATATACTACCGGCGAATTAGGTGTTGGCGGCATACTTGGTATTAATATCCATACTGACGATCTTTTTACTTTAAGTTTTGAGTTTGGTTTTAATGGAATTTTTGGAATTAGCAAATCTAAAAGCAGCCAGTATGTGTTAACTGTTGTCACAATCCCCTCTTTCCCTCCCCAATACCCGCCTGAATTTCCTCGAATCGAATCAAACATTCTATACATTCTGAAAGTTGACGCATTGGCTAGAATAAACTTTATATTCAGGATAGGCGATGCAGAAAAAAGATATATTGTAACTGATGCAAATTAATATATTGGAAAGAGCCCTTCATTCAGAATAGGCCCATGCGACTGAATGTGCTTTATCGGCAGCAAGTATGGAAGATCACACCACATCTTTCAACAAAAAAAGCGCTGGACAGGGGGCTTAAAATTTCACCCTCTGATACCAGGCAACAGATCCAGCACCAAAAACGTGTCCCACTGGGGGACAGGGTGAATTCGAGATAGGAAGCAGGGGGTGAGGTAACCCCGCCTTGTCCGCGCGCTGGATAACCCTCGCCCCGAAATCGAATTGCTCGATAACAATGCTGTTGTCGTACACGGTATCGCCCTTGTCGTTCTCGTACCGGTGCTGTTCGAGCCGGCCCGTGATGAAGAACTCTGGCCCCGTAGCGGCCTGCTCCGAGATGATGCGCGCCTGGCTCCCCCAGGCAGAGACCCTGTAGAAATCGGTCTTCCTGTTGGCGTCGAGCACGTCGTTCGCTATGAAGAACGTGCAGACCGATTTGTTGTTCTCCAGTTCTTTGAGCGCCGGATCCTTGACGCCGGATCCTTGATAAGACGACCGTTGATGTGAACTTTGTTCATGGGTTACCTCCCAAATACTGAAAATGCTCTTGTGCAGGACCCCGGGTGGGCCGGTTTGCTTGCATTGTATACATTCAATATAACCGGGAGGGCATGACAGATAGTGAACTATATGTGCGTGTAGTACGATGATCTAATGCATAATTGATGGCCGTATAACAAGAAAATGCAATTTTTTCGGGATTAGTAAATTTTTTTTGACTTAAGATCGCGCATAACGACACTATTTATTGTTTCCGTATTTCAATATATAAACAACATTCACTTCAGCGGTGCAACCTATGAACAAAACATTCGTTTTCATGGCCGGTATTGTGGCTACCGGTATTTTGCTTCTCTCGTGTGCCGGAGGAACCGGTACGCAGGCGCTGCCCATCCCGCCTTCAAGCCACGATGCCATAACAATAAACGCCTCCATCCCCAGTGGCACCACGATCAGCTCACTGAACGAGATAGACGTATCATATTCGCGGACAGTGACAGGGGCAGATGATACCGCTCACTATCTCCCGGCCGGCCCCGGTGCTGCATCCCTTGCCATCACCGGCGCAACCCTTGTCAGCGGGAATACCTACCGGCTCTCCACGAACGGAGGGATAACAAACGGCCCGCTGACCATTACCATATCCGGCGTTACCGACGAGAATGGCATTGCAGTTGAAGGCAATGTATTGTATTACCTGTGCGATATAACGAATCCGACCGCGGTTTCCGATCCTCCTGCCGGCTCCCGGATCAATTCTCTGGAACAGGCCAGGATTACATTCTCCAAGCCTGTACTGAATGCATGGGAACTGACCAACTACACGATCAGCGCGCCGCTGACGATCACCGGGGTCGATAAAATCGATGATACAACAGCACTGCTTCATTTCGGAGGCACGGTGACCGATGGTGATATTACGCTCGGAATGAATACCATTAAAGATTCCGCTGACAGACCTCTCTCCGGCTCGTCAATTCATTATACCGGTGATACGACGAATCCGACCATGGACGCGCAGCCCGCGCCCGGTACGGTACTTTCCTCCCTGTCAAATATTGATATCAGCTTTTCTGAAACTGTGACCGGCGCCGATGATACGGACAATTATTCATTCTCCGGCACCGGATGCGGGACTCTCGCCGTCACGACCATCGCGGCTGTCAGCGGCAGTCTCTATCGCCTATCACTATCTGGCACGCCCGGCCAGGGCGGGTTTTCCCTTCAACTCGCAAACATCGGGGACGAAGCGGGAAATCCTCCGGCCGAAACGTCAATTCACTATACTGCCGACACGGCCGGCCCAATGGCGACCCCAGACCTGCCGGCTTTTTCAACCCTAGCGGAGCTATCGCAGATTGATATTACCTTCTCTGAGCAGGTGATCGGCGCCAACGAAACAGCCAGTTACACGATACACGGCTCAGGCGCCGGCAGCCTGCAGGTTGATACTGTATCAAAACTTTCCGACACCGAATTCAGGATTCTTTTCAACGGCGATCTGTCCGATGGCACGTTCTCGATTGCAATGCATAACATTACCGATGAGCAGGGGAATCCCCTGGCAAATGACATGATCCAGTTTACTGCGGACACGACCGGGCCGCAGGCGACGGGATTCACCCCGTCCGACGGTGCCGGTGCCGTTCCCATAAATTCTTCTGCCGGCATCACGTTCAATGAAAATATCGATTGTTCTACCGTTAGCGGCGATTCCCTCTATGGGGATCACGGCATGAGCGGGACAATCGCCTGCAGCGGAAACACAGCCACCATCGTACTGTCACCCCTGTTGCTTCCCGGCACGACCTATACGGTCACTGCAACAGCCGACATTACGGATGTATACGGTAATCCGCTGGCCACGCCGCGAACCTGGACGTTTACGACAACCTGGACCAGGCAATATGGCACGACAGCCACGGACGCGTACTATTCGGTGGATACCGACGCGGCAGGCAACGTCTACTGCGTCGGGCGCACGAATGGTGCGATGGACGATCAGACCCTGCAGGGCGGATATGACATCATCATTACCAGGATAAACGCTTTCGGCCAGAAGGTATGGACACGGCAATGGGGCGGCACCAATAATGATTATGGATTTGATGTCGCCGTTGATGCCACGGGCCACATATACGCCTGCGGCACCTATGGCACGTCCACCAGCAGCTCAAACGCGGTCATCCTGAAATACAACGCTGCAGGCGATCTCATCTGGCAAAAAACCATTACAGGCTTCGCCACTGCCCGCGCCATAACGATAGACAGCAAGGGCTACCTGTATATCACCGGCGAGACGAACAATGCCTGTACCTGCCAGTACCTGGCAAAATACGACGAAAATGGGGAAGACCAGTGGGTCGAACAACCGTATGATTGCGGCTATTATTATATTAATACGACAAAAATCCGCCTCGATTCATCGGGGAACATTTACATTTCCGGTTACCAGGCAACCACTTACAGCCAATACAATTCAAGCAGATATTTTGCGTTTATTAATAAATTCGATTCCACGGGATCGTATATTATAGGCAGATCTTTTGATTCATCGCTGAGCGACTATGGAAATTCTGTCGGCATCGGACCCTCCGGAGAAGTATACCTGGTGGGCACGGCAGGAGAGGCAATGCCTTACTGTTCTTCGAAGGGTTACTCGGATTACTTTCTGGTCAAGTTTAATTCGTCATTATCGGTAAGCTGGATCCAGCAGAACGGGACCGCCGGCTACGATACTATCTACGATTGCGCCATAGGTCCCGACGGGTCTGTCTATCTTGCCGGCCAGACGTCTGCAAATCCGAATCTCGCGCTGGTAAAATATTCTTCATTGGGGTTCATGCTCTGGACAAAAAACTTTGGCTCGGGAACCGATGCGGACATATGGGGAATCCGCCTCGGGAAAGACGGGTTCCTCTATCTCGTGGGGAATTCCAGAGGAAGCAACGATTCCAATCCGGTTATTGGCGGCATTGACGGCATTGTATATAAATTCGACACTAATGGGAACAAGTACTGATCATGAAAAAAGCAACTATTTTACTACTGGCAATTACGTGCGCAGTATCCATCTTCTCGTGCAGCAATAAAGGCGGGAGCACACTCCCATTACTCCCGGCAGATGATGCCAACCCGCCGACCTTCAGCTCGGTCCCGCTTTCAGGCACAACCTTAAACGGCCTCAGCGAGCTGACCATTACCTTTTCAGAGCCTGTTCGCAGAGCGGATGACATGGCCGGGTACAACCTCGACGGTCCTGGACTCGGCTCACTATCGCTGACATCGGTAACACAGGACAATGACTACACCTATACGCTGGACCTCGACGGGACTCCGGGAAACGGCGTGTTGTTCCTTTCCCTCCTGGATGTCACCGACAAGGCCGGAAACCCTCTGAGCGGCGACACCATATTCTTCATGGTAGATTCGGAGAATCCCACGGTAACGGCTGACCCCGGTTCAGGATCCCGGGTCAGCGCCCTGAGCCACGTGGACGTAACATTCTCCAAGCCCGTTGACGGCGCAGAGAACAGCGGCTCGTATCTGCTCAGTGGGGCCGGTATCGGCACATTGTCCATTTCAGGCGTATCGGGCATCGGAGGGAATTCATACCGCCTTGCATTGAGCGGGACCCCGGGTGACGGGCCCATTATCGTCACAATTAATGACGTCACGGACCAGGTCGGGAACCCCCTGTCCGGAAACACCCTGTCATATACCGGGGACAGCACGCCCCCCACCTGCACGTCGCAACCCTCCGGCGGCGACAGAATCACCGAGCTGTCGGAAATCTTTGTCAGCTTCTCGGAGCCGGTAACAGGCGCAGCGGAGGCTACCAACTATGCGGTTTCAGGGAGCGGCGCCGGCAGCCTCGCCATCGCAGATGCCGAACATTACATGGACAACACCTACCGAGTTGCTCTGAGCGGCACTATGGATGAAGGCGATATCCAGGTGCAATTGAACAATATACAGGACTTGCCCGGCCATCCTCTGTCCAATACTACCCTGTCCTTCACCGGGGACCTGACAAATCCGGTACAGACGCCCTCGCCGGCAGAAGGAACGCATTGCTACGCCCTGGATCATATCGATATAACCTATTCCAAACCGGTGCAAAACGCCACCATGATACAAAATTACATAGTAAGCGGCAGCGGCGTAGCATCGCTTTCCATAACCGATGTGACGCTGCTTACCGGAACAACCTATCGTCTGACACTCGCGGGCACGGTTGCAAGCGGACCCATCACGGTCACCATCAATGACGTTGCCGATCTCGCGGGAAATCCCCTGATGGATAACCGCGTCAATTATGCCGGCGACATTCTTCCGCCCGCCGTTACTGCCGATCCCTCCGATACAAGCCATATCAGCGGTCTCTCAACGGTAGTCGTAACATTCTCGGAGCCGGTGCTTCACGCTTCTGACAAAGCCAACTGTTCCCTGACCGGCAGCGGCGCCGGAGACCTGAGCATTCTCTCCATCACGCCCCTGTCTGACGTCATGTACCAGGTCAATCTCACCGGAACCCCGGTTGATGGAGAATTGAACTTGCAGATGCAGAATATTACGGACGATGCAGGGAACGGGCTCGCGGATGATTCCCTGCAATACACCGTTGATACCGTCAATCCGACATTCACGTCAACTCCATCCGGTGGGAGCGTTATCAGAAACCTCCAGGTGCTTGATATCTCTTTCTCGAAACCGGTCGTGGGGGCAAATGACCTGTCCTCGTATTCCCTTGGCGGCACCGGAACGGGTAGCCTCTCCATCAATAATGCCGTGCATGTATCCGGAAACTCGTACCGCCTTTATTTCAGCGGAGAACCAACAAGCGGCGGAGTGACTGTAATCATGTCCGGCATAACCGATGAGGCCGGGAACGGGCCCTCTTCCCCCTCCATCAGCCTCACGGTTGACATTGACCCGCCGACAAAAACCTCGGTTGAAGAGAACGGCAGCATCGTATCACAACTGCAGCAGGTTGATATTATTTTTTCCGAAGCCGTTACCGGTGCAAGCACTCTTGCCAACTACGTTATAACCGGCAGCGGCAGGGGCAGCCTCACGCCTTCTTCTGTCTCGCTCCTGACCGGAACGACCTATCGTCTCCGGTTCACCGGAACGCCCGTTTCGGGCCAGAGTGTCACCATCACCATGTACGGGATCGCCGACACTGCCGGGAACCATATCCAGGATACTACCATTACCTATTCGATCGATTCGGTGAACCCGACGAAGACAGCCAATCCGGCAAGCGGATCATCGATAATAACGCTCGGCACGGTCACGATCACCTATTCCGAGCAAGTACAGAACGCTGATACCCTCGGCAACTACCTGCTTGCCGGCGCAGGGACCGGGACGCTTGCAATAACAGGCGTAACGCATCTGTCAGGCAATGCCTATCAACTTTCCCTCAGCGGATCCCCGGTAGACGGCGAAATAACAATTACCATTTCAAACGTTATTGACGCGGCCGGGAATCAACTCAATGGAAACATTATAACATATTACGGTGACTTTACGGCCCCGACCGTATCATCCAGCTATCCCTCGGACGGAGCGACGTCAATGGGCACCGACAGTATCATACAGATAATCTTTTCGGAAAACGTCGATCCTGCCACGATACATACGTCGAATATAACCGTTCATGACGGCACGAATTATCTGTCGGGCTCACTCACATGCTGGGGGCGTCATGTATTTTTTACACCTGCCGGCAACGCTCTTACCTCCGGCGCCACCATCACGGTCCGGGTGACCACCGGGGTCACCGACCTGGTTGCCTACAACCTTGCCGCCGAGCATCAGTTTTCATTTACCGTCGGAGGCTCTCGATCTGCGAACATAATCCCGGAAAGCACACCGGTTGCATATTCCTCCCCGGAACAATTAACGGCAGCGGGTAATAATATATTTTTCGCGGGAACTCTTTCGGGATATGGCGAAGAGCTATGTGCTTATAATTCCGCAACCAATTCCACGGCACTGATCAAGGACATCTTTTATTATCCATCATCACCTAACTCCGGGTCCGAATTGCAATATTTAACGGCCATGAACGGAGTCCTCTATTTCTCTGCACTAAGCTATAATAATTACGGCCAGGAACTCTGGATGAGTAATGGCACATCAGGCGGCACAGTACTGGTAAAAGACATAGAATCGGGACAATCATCATCGTATCCAAGGCATTTAACCGTATTGGGAAATTACTTATACTTCACAGTGGGGAGTGTTAGCACCTTGTATAAAACTGACGGATCGGCATTTAACACCGTGTGTTTAAATATTACAGAAGCTACTGCTATGACATTAGGTAATGGGATGATCTACCTTCAAGGAGATTATGGAAATAAAGGAGAGGAACTCTGTAAAACCGATGGAACCGAAATTGGGATGGCGCTAGTAAAAGATATATATCCCGGTACTTATACAAATATATGGGGTACACATCAGAATGATTCGCTTCCTTATGGATTAATATTTATTAACAATTTTCTTTATTTCCATGCAACTGATGGAGTTCATGGCAGGGAATTATGGAAGAGCGACGGCACCGAGGCGGGTACGGTACTCGTCAGTGACATACACCCCACTGGTGATTCATTGCCCGATCAAATTACCGGCGTTGGCAGCACTATTTACTTTATTGCCAACGACGGAACCCATGGGAAAGAGCTCTGGAAATCAGACGGTACCGAGACAGGGACCGTTCTGGTCAAGGACATTACCGCCGGATCAAGCGACAGCACGCTTTCAAACCTTGTGGCCTGCAACGGGTACCTCTATTTCATCAACGATGCCGATGGTTCTCTCTGGAGAAGCGACGGCACTGAAACGGGCACGGTGGCCGTTAAAATTTTCGATGCTGATAAAATAATTGTGGCAGGCAGCACGTTATACTTAATCGCCACCACAACAGCATTCGGCAAGGAGATCTGGAAAAGCGACGGGACGGAGGAAGGCACCTTCATGCTTACCGATATTGAACCGGGTTCTGGCACCGGAGCTGGAAGTGAATTGATTGAAACCAATGGAAGACTGTTCTTTACAGCCCGGAAGACCGGGATCGTCACCAAGATATGGCAGTATCGATGATCCTGTCAACTATGTTGACACAATCCGCAGGGTTTCATCTTCAATACAGGCCGTTTAGTCATGGCAGGAAACGGTTTGCGGACGTATTGGAACGCTGGCAGGCGATGGATGCAAGGACCCGGGCGCGCAGGGTGGCGTAGCGTGTGGAGCTCGCCAAGGAGCGAAGCGGATACGACATGTTAATTGAATTGATGCGCTTATAAATAATGAAATAATTTCTTTATTTTGAATATATAGGAAAGAGCCCCTCATTCAGAATAGGCCCATGCGACTGAATGGATGTTATTGGTAAATATCATTGGAGATCAACCTGATTTTTCAACACAAAAAGCCCTGGACAGGGGGCTTAAAATTTATAAAAAAGACCATTTGGTTTTGTTCTCAGTATTCTCATGAGCTGGGTTGCATAGAGATAGTCCGGAATAATTCGCATAGCGCCTTGCCCTCAATACCATATTCCCGCGTCGGGCGTTTGCAATCCCCCGGAAAGGCGAGGGGTGAATTACATTTATCAAAACTTATTATCAATCAAAAAACATTTTCTTAAATACTGCCCGGTATAACTTCTCTCGCATGTTATCAGGTCTTCAGGTATTCCTTCAAACAATATCTCGCCGCCTTTAGAACCTCCTTCGGGGCCCATATCTATTATCCAGTCTGCATGTTTTATAACATCGAGGTTATGCTCAATAACGATTACGGTATTGTCATTATTGACCAAATTTTTTATTATTCCCATTAATGTATCGATGTCCGCCATATGCAAACCGGTTGTCGGTTCATCCATGACATACACATTGCCTTTTTTATGCAGCTCGGATGCCAGTTTGATTCTTTGACATTCTCCACCCGATAAGGTGCTCAGCGGCTGGCCAAGTTGAAGATAATCCAGCCCGACATCGCATAAAATCCCTAGTTTTCTTTTAATTTCCTTGCTTTCAAAATAATCAACCAATTCCTTGACGGTCATAGTAAGAATATCAAAGATACTGTTTCCCTTATATTTTAATTTCAAAACCTTTTCGGTATACCTTCTCCCGTTGCATTCATCGCAAACAACCTTGACCTCATCCATAAAGCTCATCTCAAAGCTTATGGTCCCAAGCCCCTTGCATTTCGGACAGGCGCCCTTGGAATTGAAACTGAACAGGGAGGGATTTGAATTTGTCGCATCGGCGAATTCCTTTCTTATCAAATCAAAAACCCCGATGTATGTCGCGGGATTGGAACGGGAGGATTTTCCCACGGGAGATTGGTCGATTATGATCGCATCCTTGTTCTCCCTGACGAAAACATCGTTTATCAAACTGCTTTTTCCCGAGCCCGCGACCCCGGTTATGCAGGTCAGAATTCCCTTCGGAACCTTCGTGCAAACATTCTTCAGATTATGCAGGGATGCGTTCTGAATCTCGATGCAATCCCTCCATTTCTTCCTGTTATTGTTAAATTTTTCATGTTTGTTCAGATACTCGGCGGTCAATCCTTTTGATTGTATCAAGCCTTCAAATGTTCCCGAATATAGTATCTCTCCGCCCAAACTTCCCGCTTTCGGCCCGATATCGATGATATGTTCGGCGCATCTGATCAATGCGGGGTCATGTTCAACGATAAAAACACTATTGCCCTTTTCTTTGAGCTGGACCAGCATTTCAATCAGCTTGTTTATATCCCGCGGATGAAGCCCTATGGACGGTTCGTCCATGATATACATCATATCCACCAGATCGCAATCAAGCTGTCGCGCCATCTTCACTCTCTGGCTTTCTCCCCCGGATAACGTGGCAACCGAGCGGTTCAGGGACAGATACCCGACGCCAATTTCAATGAGATGGGATAGAATCTGCCGCATCTTCCGGACCATCGGTTTCGCGATATCGTCTTCAATCGTTCCAAGAAAATCATAAAGGTCGCTGAATTCCATATTTATCAAATCGGGAACGGTCCTGCCGTTTACTTTGACGCTTCTCGCTTTTTCGTTGATTCTAGAACCGCCGCAGGAATCACAATCGGCATAAATAAAATATCTTTGATATGCATCCTTTCTTTCCTTCGACAACTCTTCTTTCGCTTTATTTACATATATCCTCTCGAGTTTTCTGGCTATGCCTTCAAAGTTTTTTGAATACGTTCCGGCGCCGTGCTTTCTCTCAATGGGAATGGCTTCCGCATAAAGAAAATCATCCAGTTCCTTTCGCGAAAAGTCCTTCAGTTTTTTATCAACGTCGAAAAGACCGGCTGAAACCATCTCTCTCCAGTTCCAGCCGCCAACCTTGTGATCCGGATGATCAATCGCGCCTTCCCTGATTGTTTTTCCATTATCCAACAGCATATTTATATCAACTTTAATGCGTTTTCCCAACCCCTTGCACTGCGGACACATGCCCGATGGATGATTGAATCCAAAAACAAAGGAAGGACCGATAAATGCGTCGCCGCATCTTGAAAAAAGAAGCCTTAAATACGTGTAGAGCTCGGTCGCGGTCCCGACCGTGCTTCGCAACGTGGTTCCCATTCTCTTTTGGTCGATGACAATCGCCGTTGAGATATTCTTTATTTCCTCAACCGGCGGCTTGGATAGTTTGGGCATCCTCGCTCGTGCGAAGGAAGAAAACGTTTCTATCAGCTGTCTTTGGGATTCCGTGTATATCGTATCAAAAACAAGAGAGGACTTGCCGGAACCCGACACGCCGGTGAATACGACCAGTTTGTTTTTAGGAATCTCCAAAGAAACGTTTTTGAGATTGTGTGTTTCCGCGTTTTTAATAATTATGTTTTTCATCAGTATCACTCTCAATAAATGAAGAAAAAATCAAATTCATTCCCCTTTTAAAGACTATCATTCCTCATTCCGCGTTGGAAAAATATTTGTTGAATGGCATATAACGCCTGGGATCGTATCTTTTTCGTACCCGGGAAGATGCGCTCCGGGTTGAACGAAGCCGACCGGCAACCGATATATTAATGTATAGGAAAGAGCCCCTCATTCAGAACAGGCCCATGCGACTGAATGCGCTATATCTGAACTATTGTGGGTAATCGAATAACAAATATCAACAAAAAAAAGCACTGTGAAGGGGGCTTAAAATTCTTGCCCTGAGCTTGTCGAAGGGTCGCGCGCGCCGAAAAAAAGAGAAATCCTGCGAGAAATGGGCAAAAAATCGCTGCCCGGTGTATAGAACAACAGCGGTTAGGATAAAAAGCTGTAGAATTTTACGAGGTGATGGCTGAAAGTTAATGTCATGCCCCTTTCTTCATTCTGAAATACCCGCCATACTTTTCCCAACCGGTAAATTAAAACGTCCGCCCGGAGGGCGGACAAACATTATAAGAGCAGTGAGCAAATTCCGGCGGAGCCGGATTTGCAAATTTGCCCGTGGGGTCCGGGGGCGGAGCTCCTGGCGGGGAGAGGCGGAGCGCGAGGTGGAGAGGGCGCGCAACCCTCTTCACCCCGCACATGTATCAATACGCGTAATCACTATCCGGGAACTTGGCCCAGTTGAGGAACTCGTCCCAGCCCGTGTCTTCGCACAGGTCGAGTTGCCCGTACACCGCGGTGGCGTGCTTCAGGGTAATGGCCAGGCCGTACGCCCGGTCCTTCCACCGGGGCCCATGCCATTCGGACACGATAAACCTGCCGTCGCGGAGCAGCTCCATGCAGGCGGCCGCCCTCTCCCTGGCCGCGTCCGGCACGCCGTCCGACTCTGCGACGGCCCGGAGATACGAGTACAGGTCCTTTGTATAGTAGGAGTCGGTTTCGCCGCCGCTCAACCCGAACATCTCGAGTCCCCTTGACGCGTTCCGGTACGGCGCACCGCCGGTCCCGCCTTCCATGGCCTCGGCGGTGAAGTCATCCAGCGCGTCGGCAAGGGAGCCGGTGCGCGCGAGATACACGAGCGACAGGGTGACGTCTTCCTCGCCCTGCGCCCGGTAATAGTTCTTGTAACAGGCAAGGATCTGCTTTCCCAGGTCCCGTGCGGAGATGGACGGAGCGAGCTTCAGCTTTGACAGGAACCGGTAGTCCCACCCGTCGCCCGGGATGGTCTGCTCGGACGCCACCAGGTAAGCGGCGGTTCCGGCGTACTGGTAGGCGATCTCCGCCGTTGCCATGAGACAGGCGTCGAACCCGGCAATGTCGATTTTCCTGCCGAGCTTTTTTTTCGCATAGGCCATGATATCCGTCTGTTCCGTCTCGGTGAGGTGGTCCCCGCCGCTGGTATCGTCCCAGCACACGCCCTTTTCCCGGACAGCGCGGTCAACGGCGCCGCCGTGGTTCCAGTACACCCACATGTATTTCTTCGCAGGAAAATTTTTGGCGGCGTACGCCACGAAATCCTTTGCCGTGGCCGGGTCCCCCATGTTGACCTCTCCCGTGTCCTTGAGTAAAACGGCGCCGGTTTTCTCGATATAATAGTACCCGTGCCTGTTTTTCGCCCCGGCCTGGTCCTGGTCAGGGTCCGTGTCCCACAGCACCAGTATGTTGAAATTCGCGTCGGACCCGGATTTCATCATCTCGGCCACGTCCGCAGCGGAATAGGGCGAGAGATTGTTGTCGCCGTCCATGTAGACCATGACGGTCCATTGTTTCTTCGTCTGGGGCAGCGGAAGCTTCCGCTCCGTGTTCGGGATCCGCGGCACCGCGGCCGCGAGCAGGGCGAGGGCATCGGCGCCGTCCCGTTCCGTTCCCGGGTCCCTGTACTCGCACCCGGCAAGCAGGATACCGGCAAGGGCGGCATAGAGAAAGCCCTTCAGGTAATACAGCCTGTTCATAGTTCCTCCTTTAAATATGGCATGGTATCAGGACAAGGCCTGATCGCCGGCGCTGCTGCGCCGTCAGAAGCATTACGAACGGCGGAGCTTAAAAATAAAAAAAATTTCGGGGTGTCAGAGTAAAATCGCCGGTGTCAGAGTAAAATCGTTCCCGTTATGAACCCGACGGTTATTATAATAATGAAAAGAGTTGAAACAAAACGATCGATTGCGCTGTCCTATTAGTACCATTCCTGGCATGGATTTGATGGTATGCCATATTTTGAGAGGAGAAACAGCGCCATGAAGAAATATATGCCGGTTCTGATCGCGGCGCTTCTGTTCACCACGGGCTGTGAAAGCTCGGTGTATCGCTTCCTGTATAACTCGATGGATACCTTCATCTACAGGAGCATAACCTGGTACATCGAGCCGAGCCGGGACCAGGACCGCTTCATCAGGGAAAAAATCGGGACCCATCTCCAGTGGCACCGCCGCTCGGAGCTTTTGAAGTACGCGAGTACCTTCCAGGGGTTGCGGGAGCGGATGGCCCGCGGCCTCAGGAAAGACGACATATCCTGGGCGCTGGCCCGCGTCAAGGTGCATGAGACGGACCTGTTCAACGCCGTGTCGGACGATATCGCGTCGTTTCTCGTTACCCTGGACGATGCGCAGATCGAGCGGCTTGACGGGCGCCTGGGCGAGCGGATCGCCGAGTTCGAGAAAAAGATGGGCGCGGAAGGCGAGGAGCGCTTCATCGAGGCCGAGAAGAGTACGAAGCGCATCATGTCCTTCGTGTACGGGGACCTCACCGCGAAGCAGAAGGAAGAGATAGCGCGCGGCGTGCGGTCCATGGAGAACATCGATCCCCTTGTCATGCGCCTCTACCGCGAGCGCAGGGCCGAGTTCATCTCGCTCCTCAGGAATAAGCCGGGGCGGGAAGCGGTGAAGTCGTACATGCGGCGGCTCGCGCTCGAGCCGGAGAAGACCTACCCCGGGTATTACCGCGCGGCGTCGGAGCGGCGGGACCGGGCCGTCATTGACGCGCTGCTGCGGTTCGACCGTGAGCTCGTCACCCCCGCGCAGAGGACGCACGCGGTCGGCAAGATCGATATGCTGATACAGGTGCTCCGGGAGCTGGCAGCCGGGTGACGTGGGCGTCCCGGAAGCGGACGCTCAGCAACCGCTTCCGGGGAACATCTTCCGGAACTGGCCGAAGAGGTAGCGCGAGTCCTGCGGCCCCGGGTTCGACTCGGGGTGGTACTGCACGCTGAAAAGCGGGAGCTTCCGGTGGCGGAGCCCCTCGACCGTTTTGTCGTTGAGATTGACGTGGGTGATCTCGATGTCCGGGTCGTGCTTCAGCGAGTCGAAGTCCACGGCGAACCCGTGGTTCTGCGATGTAATCTCCACCGATCCGTTCAATAAATTTTTCACCGGCTGGTTCGCACCCCGGTGGCCGAACTTCAGCTTGTAGGTGCGGCCGCCCAGCCCCAGGCCCATGATCTGGTGGCCCAGGCAGATGCCGAAGCAGGGCACGCCCTTCTCGATCACGCCGCGCACGAGCTCCCTGCCGCCCGGCACCACGTCGGGGTCGCCGGGACCGTTTGACAGGAAGATGCCCGTTGCGCCGTCGCGCATCACGTCGTCCAGCTTCGTCTTTGACGGGTAGACCCGCACCGAGAAGCCGGACGCCGAGAGCAGCCGCAGGATGTTCGTCTTCACGCCGAAATCGTACACGCCGATAAGCGGCTTGCCGGGATCGATCGCGCCGAAATCGTACGGCTTCGCGCACGATACGCCGGAAGCCAGGTCCAGCCCCTCCATCTTCGGGTGCGCGAGGAGCCGGTCTGCCGCGCCCTTCCGGTCCAGGAATATGCCGCCGCGGAGCGCTCCCTTGTCGCGTATGTGCAGGGTGAGCTTCCGCGTGTCGATGCCTTCAATGGCAGGGACCCGGGCAGCGGCAAGGTAATCCGCGAGAGATCCCGTGGCCCTGAAGTTGGAGTAGGTCTTGCTGTATTCTTTAACCGCGAATCCGGCGACCTGCACCCGGTCCGACTCCACGTCTTCGGCGTTGACGCCGTAGTTGCCGATCATCGGGTAGGTCATGGCCACGATCTGGCCGCTGTACGAGGGGTCGGTGAGCACCTCCTGGTAGCCGCTCATGGCCGTGTTGAACACGACCTCGCCGATAGTCTCACCCTCGTGGCCGAACGTCACCCCTTCAAACTCGGAGCCGTCTTCAAGGATAAGGTATGCTTTTTGCGGCATGGGCCGAACACTCCTGTAAAAGTTATCCGTGGTTAATGCGGGGCGCGGGGGCTGTCAATACTAATTGCCGCCGGCAGGCAAAAAAATCCATGGGGTTTAGTGCGACTAATATTATTCGAGTTTTTTACCGATGATCGGGCTGCATATCGGCAGCCTGAACGTCCCCCTGAGTACTCCCTCTTTTTTCCAGATGATGACCTCCCCGTCCGTGAAGGTCTTCGATAGGCGTTTTTCTTTCCCGGTCAGGTATATGCCTTCAGCCGTCCCCTGAACAGCCAGATTCGCGGCGCCGTTCCTGAATGAAGCATTGTAGGTGCCCTCGATTTTCGCTCTGCCGTTTCCCCGGAGGTTGCACTCGGCATAGAAACTCCCGTCGGCTTCCACGGCGAAGCCGGTTGTGCTCGCGCCATCGACCTCGTCCGGAGAAAAAAAGAAGCTCCTGCCGGCGATGTCTTTCACGGAAATCTCGTTCGGCTCCAGGAACTGGCCGGCGAACACCCAGCCAATGACATTGCCATACCCGATCCGGGACCAGGTTCCCCGTACACCGTCAATCTCGATTTCCCTGTCGCCTGTTTCAAGCACGGAGACTTTCATGCCATTCGGTATGGTAAGGATGATGGAGGAGTTGATGTCGGGACCCTGCCTGAGTTTCAGTCCCCGTGCCGTGTTTACGATGCGCTCGGCCTGGCCCCGGGCGGGTATCGCGCACCCGCAGGGCGTGCCGGGAAGGACAAGGAATCCGGCAGCGGTAAACATGAGCAGGGAGAGGACGACTTGCCGTTTCATGGGGACACCTCGCACCCGTGGTATGCCGGATCATGACAGGCGTTCGGCTTCCTGTCAAGAAATTCGTTCTGACACCGGGCTAAATATTTTTCTGCATCCACACGACATCGAAATCGGTACCGAATTTCGTGCCGATGCCGGCAAAGGCACCGCAGCGGGTGAAGCCGTTCTTTTCATGGAAAGCGATGCTCGGGCCGTTGAGGGACGATATGCCTGCCAGCAGTATCGTGATTGACCTCTCCCGCGCCCCGGATTCGAGGTAATCCAGCGTCCTGCCGCCTATTCCGTTGCGGATCATATCATGCCTGAGAAAGCAGGTAAGCTCTGCAGTTTTCTTAAACGCCGGGAGCGGATTGTGCGCGCGCAGGAACCCGAAGCCGATGACCTCGTTCGCTCCGGACAGGATTGCCGCGGCCGGGTAGCCCCGGGTCATGCTCAGGAACATGTCGAAAAACTCGTATGGCACCCGGTGCTCGGGAAACGCGGCGTAGCCGTTTTCGATATAGTGGTTGAAGATGTCTATTACCGGCCTGCGGTGTCCTTCGGCCAGGCTTTCATATCGTATGTCCATGCGCGATGCTCTCCTGTTACAGCATGATACCATTGCCGGTGCGAAGATTCAAGGATTTTATGGGCAGTAACGGGTGGAGAAACCGGATTAATAGAAGACATTTTCCATGTTGTTCCGTATCAGTAAAAAACCGGCCGGTCAGTTTTTTTATTGACATATTTCATGTTCCGGTTTATAGAGGACAGACAAATATAAAGCGTGCTTCTCTCTTTCATCTGAAATCCTGCGGATAACGTACCGGAACTGTTTCCGGAAATCAGTCTATTAATTGTGGGGAGGTGTATGATGAAAAAGTGTTATGCTATTGCCATGATGTTTTTATTCGGGTGTCTTTTCGAGTTCCAGCCGGTAAGCGCAGCCGGCGGATGGTCTCTCGTAAAAAACAGCAGCGGCATCAAGGTGTACGAGCGCGCGGTTCCCGGGACCGATCTGATGGAATACATGGCGGTCACGACGATCGATGCAAAGATGGAGGTCATCGGAGAGGTGCTGCGGGACGTGAGAAATTTCAACAGGTGGCTGGCCGACTGCTACGGCGCCCAGGTAGAGAAGACCTTCTCGAGGAACGACATGGTCATCTTCATGGTCCTGAAGCCGCCGATAATCCAGGAGCGGGATATCGTGCTCAAGGACAGGACCGTGTATGATTACGAAAACGGCAAAGCCACGATAACGTTCCAGGCGACCGATGATGTTAAAATTCCCCTCGAGAATGACCGGGTCAGGGTCACGAACATGACCGGCCTGTTTGACATGGAGTATCTCGGAAGGAACAAGACCAAGTTCATTTACAAGCTGAAGGTGGACCCGGGCGGAAGCATCCCCAAAAAAGTCGCCTACGCGGTCATGAAAAATTATCCCTACAACAGCCTCAAGGGACTCAGGGACATGGTGACCGAGAAAAAGTATTCCGACCAGGCGAAGGGCACTGACGAGGAGAGACAGATCAACATGCGGGCAGGCAGCGAGGCCGCCGTCAGGAAGATCCTCACGAACAGGCTCATGAAATACGTCAATGACAGGGCCGCACTGGGCGCGATCATCGCGGCGGACAGGGAGGGGATCAGGGCCATCGCGGCCTCCGGCGGCTCCTATGCCGAGGTTGAGAAGGCCACGATAAGCCTGTATTTCAAGTACGCGGAAAAGCTCGTGCCGGACAAGGCCGAATTCGAAAAGCTGAAAAATAACAGGGGTCTCATAGCCGAGATGACCGATATAGTCGTGACCGACTGCGGGGCCACGGAGCTTACGATCGACACGGTCCTCCAGAGATACCGGAAGAGGTAAGGGCCCCGGACCGCGGGAGCTTCCGGTCGGCTCACGGCACGGGAACGAACAGGGCGGCGCTGCCGGGCGCCGCTCTGCGCGTCATGCGGACGGCATGCAGACGCCCGTCAGGTACCGAAAATGGATTGCAATTTATGATAAGCGCGGTACAGTAGTGCCCGAGGTTACGATATGGATGAATTCAGGGTATGTCCTTCGTGCGAGTATACGCGCGGGTTTCACGCGTCGTTCAGGAAGGACCCGGAGGGCGTCAGGATCGTATTCATCTGCCCGGAATGCGGAGCGTCGTTCGATCTCGGCATCATCGACAGCCTGTTGAACGAGATCAGGCCGAAACGCGGCGCGGATTATTGAGCGCGCGCTACTCCTGCTCGAACCGCACTGCTACCGAGCCGCCGTGCTTGTCCTCGAAGCCTTCCACGCGGGACATGGCCTCAACCGGTCCCCGCGCCTTCGCCAGGGCGCCGCGCGACAGGAGCTGGTAGGTGGTCCGCCGCATGAACGTGTCCACCGACGTGCCGGAGGAGAAGCGGGCGGCGCCGCCCGTGGGCAGGATGTGGTTGGTCCCCGAATAGTAGTCGCCCACCGCCACCGGCGCGTGGTCCCCCAGGAACAGCGAGCCCACGTTGCGTATCCGCCCCAGGTAGTCCATCGGTTTTTCCACCATGAATTCCATGTGCTCCGGCCCGAAGCGGTTCGAGAAATCGATCGCGGCCCCGATATCGTCCGCGACCAGGATAAGCCCGCTTTTATCGATGGACGCCTTCTTGATGGCGTGCCTGCCGCGGCCGGAGGCCAGGTCGGCCTCGATTTCGTCCCGCACCTTTTCCGCGAGCTCCCGCGACGGAGTCAGCAGGATGGCCATGGCCATCTCGTCATGTTCGGCCTGCGAGAGCAGGTCCCAGGCGACCCATTTCGGGTTGGCGCGTCCGTCCGCAATGATGAGCACCTCGCTGGGGCCGGCCAGGGAGTCGATCTGCACCGCGCCCAGGCTGAAGAGGTAGGTCTTGGCCGCGGTTACGTAGATGTTGCCCGGGCCCACGATCAGGTCCGCCTTGCGCACGCTCTCCGTGCCCAGCCCGGCCGCGGCGATTCCCTGCGCGCCGCCCGATTTGACGACGGTCGCAATGTTCAGCATGCTGCAAATGGCGCCGATGATCGCAGGGAGCCTGCCGTCCCTGCCGGGAGGCGTGATCAGGGTGATGATCTCGACCCCGGCAATCTGTGCCGGGACCACGCCCATCAGCACGGAGGACGGGTAGGAGGCCTTGCCGCCGGGCACGTAGATGGCGGCGCTCTCGATCGGCTGGTGCAACACGCCCAGGACGGTGCCGTCTTCCCGCTCGCTTCTGATGCCGCTCCTGACCTGGAGCCGGTGGAACTCCTCGATGTTGCGCTTCGCATCCAGGAAGGCGCCGTACAGGTCGATCGGCGTGCTGCGGCGGCCGGCCTCGATTTCCTCATGTGTGGCCACGACGGAATTCAGCTTCACACCGTCGAATTTCTCCGTGTACGAGATGACGGCCCTGTCGCCCTTCTTTTTCACGTCGTTGACGATGGGAACGACCGTGTCGATCATGACAGCGGTAAAGTCTTCGCCGAACCGGTAGAAGAGGCGGCCCAGCTCCGCCGTGGTCAGGTCGTTAAGGTTTCTGATTGGAATCATTGTGCGCTCCTGAGGATGTTTCACGTCATTGCAATAGTATGAAAGAGTAACGGCTGGCTGTCAATGTTTAAATGATGCCCGGTCGCGCGCGCATTTTAATTATTTTTTTCTTGCCAATTAAGCTGATGGATGATGCACTATTGCCCGAATGGATAATCAACTAATAAACCGCGGTATTAATGATTTCGTCATGATGAGGGATACGCGGGGCGCTTTTCTGTTTTGTGCGGGAAAACCGGCGACGGAATACGCGGCCGGAGCGATGTACGGCATGTAAAAAAGGAGGAATGGTCATGGCAGACAGGGGCACATCAAAAAAAGTAACGAGGGTGGATGGCGGGGACACGTCTTCCGGATCCGGAACAAGGACCTTTGTCCCGACAGAAGACAGCAAATCAAGAGCGACCAGGTTTCGTATAATCGCGATCGTCTGCTGGGTGCTGGCCATAGGGTTTGAGGCAGGCGCGATTTACATACTCCTGAAGAGGCCCGATCTCGCCAATATGATGGTCTGGGTGATAGGTCTGACCGTGGTGGACATGGTTTTCGCCATCATCGGCTCGATGCTCTGGAAGAAATCGAACCGGCTGGACCCCGCATCGGAAAAGGAGCCGGTGAAGTTCTTCATCCAGAACCAGCTGGGCGCGTTTATAAGCATCATCGCTTTTCTCCCCCTGGTCATTGTCGTTTTGACGAACAAGAACCTTGATAAAAAGCAGAAGGCGATTCTGGGCGGGGTGGCGGGTGTCGCCCTGGTGATCGCCGCAGTTGCGGGTATTGATTTTAACCCCCCGTCCGTTGAACAGTACGCCGAGCAAACCGCGCGGGTTGAGGATCTGACAGGTAGGAATTTTGTGTACTGGACAAAATCAGGCACGAAATACCACGTTTATTCGGACTGCCATGCCATCAATAAGGACGTGACGGACGAAATTTTCGAGGGAACCGTTGCCCGGGCGCGCGAGTTGAAGAACATAACCGAGCTGTGCAATTTCTGCGAAAAGAGGGCCGAGAAGGAAAAGGTCGCGACTTTGAAAAATGCGACCGGGACGGATAAGGAAGACACGGCCGGCGAAAAAGAGGATGATAAAGAGTGATGCGGCGAAGAGCCGACGATCCCGCCCTGATTCCAGCGTGAGCGGCCGGGACCGGGATGTCCCGCCTGCCGCGATCCTGCTGCGGGATGCCGTGCCCGGGTTGAGCCAGGGACCGCCGGGAGGGCGGCCGGCTGACCGGTGCTCATCTTGATGACGCCACGCCCTCTTTCCGATAATTATTGTAACATGGCGATCGGAAGAGGCAACACAGTAAGTGATATAAAAAATAGAGTATGCGTGCGCGTCGTTTCGGAGATATATCAGCCACATGCTTTTTTCCTGCGGAGCTCGGGGCTGCCCACCCGCGCATGCCTAGGGGTTTGTCCGGAGTGTCGCATGCGGCACGTGTCGGTGCGATGCTGCTATCTATCAAGAGGTGATTGATCCATGAAAACATTACGTATAATGCTCCCGCTTCTGGTCGTGGCTGCCATTGTCCACACCGGCTGCGCCACAACGGTATACCGCCCTGTCGACGTGTTCGCTGAAAGCGAGGACCGTGCGATTGCCAGGCTTGGGGATGATATTAATACCCTGGGAATCCGGCTGCTCAATAAAAAAGCGGGAGTGTTTAATTTTACCTTGCTGGACTGGACTGCATCAGCCGCGGGGAAAAGGATTTCCGGCAGGCTCTATGAATACCTTGAAAAAAAGGGTAAATTCAGGATGGTCCCCCGGACGGAGCTTGAGCGCATACTCAAAAACGCGGCAATTGAGCAGGCCGGCATGTATGACGTTGGCCTCCTGAAAAAACGCTCCGGCGCCGGTCCGGTTGACGTGGTTATCTATGGAACTGTCGAGAATGCGGGTGACGCCATGGAAATAATGGTCCGGGTAGTGGACGTGAAAACCGGCGGCACCCTTCTCGTTACCGGCGTGCGCATGCCCCCGACCGGCGAAATAGCCACGAAGGCGAACCCGGACATGCTGCTCCTCAACAGGAAATCGCCCGAAAAAATCATTGCCATGAACAAGACCTACTACACGCTCGCATGGATGAAGACCAGGCAGCCGCTCGTTTTCCTGCTTGTCGTGCTCAAGGATGAAGAGGTTAAATCCCTGGTGGCCGGCTCCACGCTTCTTGGCAACAAGCTGAAAGTCCGCAGGGAGCGATACAAACGCGAGCGGCCTGAAATAATGGAGCATATCAGCGCCCTGAAGGGAGGGCTTGAGCTGATTGATCGTTATGCACGGCAGCGCTCCTCGGATATATCCCGGTGGAAGAAGGAGCTTCTGGATACTTCAAGGAAATAACTCCCGGCGCATCCCCGGCAACTCTATGATCTTTGCGTTTCTGGAAGAAAAAAAAGCGGCCGAAAGAAGATCCTTATCCTTCTTCCGACCGCGTTGGGGGGTTATGCGGTTTATGATGAGGATAGCGTACACATAATATATACTGCTTTTATTCTTTTCTGGAAATAACTGACTCCGGTAATTAATCGATTCGGCTCCGGTCATGGTTGATGACCGATTCCGCTATGCAGGTACCGCGTGCTTTCAAGGCGCCATCAACGGGTTCGTGTTCGAGACGCTTCTCGAGCTCCCGCCGCAGGTCCTCTTCCTTCCGCAAAGCGGTTATTTCCCGCGAAACCGCTACAAGCATCGTTATGCCCGCGTCACCGTCCTGTATCGGGTTGATCCTCATTTCCCACCACCGGGGAGCTTCTTGCTCTCCGTTGAACGCCTCGAACCTGGCCGGGGAGCCGTTGGACGCAAGCTTGACGGCCGCGCGGACGGCAACGCTGTGAATGCCGTCCCACAGATCGGCGTAATGGCAGCGGACGGAGGAGGGTCCGCGGCTCGCGCCGAGCCCGGCAAGGCCGGCCCCGTTCATGAACAGTACCTGCCCGTCCCGGTCCAGGAATGCGATCGAGTCGGTGCTTTCATCAATGACATGGCGGTAGAGCCTTTCGTACATCCGGACCGCTTCAGCCGGGGCCCCGGAGTCCGTGACGTCCTCCAGTGTCATCAGCATGCAGAATGGAAGCTCAATGTCGTCTTCGATGAGGCGGTGGCGGAAGCGTCCTTTCCTGATGGCGCCGTTTTTATGAATGAACCGGACGTCGATCACGGACAGCTCGCCCTCGTTTGGGCCCGCCGCCGGGGTGTCCGCGGGGTCAAGAAGGCCCCGGACGTTGAGTCCGGTCAGCTCGGTTTCGCTGTAACCGGTAATGCGGCAGAATTCATGGTTGGCGCGGAGGATGTGCAGGTCCGGGCTTACTATGGATTGCGCTTCGCCTGACATTTCGAAAGCGGCCCGGTATACCTCTTTGCCCTTTGTGACTGCTTCGAGTACCATCTCGTCCCGTCCGATTAGTGCGTTCATGCGTGTCATCTGCCGCTCCTGCCTTCTATCTGAAAGATAACGCGCGGCAGTACGGCGGTCAATTACCGGTTTTCAGGCTTAGTTCAATTCGGAAACCGCTGGTGGCTTGTGGTGTGTACTGTCAGGCCGGGTGACCAGACCGGTGATGAGGACGCTATTTATTCTGGGAGACGACCCACTGGACCGCAACCTTGACCAGCTCGGAGCCCTTTTGAATCCCCAGTTTTTCTTTGATTTTTTTCCGGTGGCTTTCGATGGTGTTCACGCTGATATTGAGCTTCCTGGCAATGTCCCCGGTGCTCATCCCGCCGCCGATCAGGTGGAATATCTCGAGCTCGCGGTCCGAAAGGATCTCGGCCAGGGACCCGGTCGGGGTTTCCCTCCCCTGGAAGAGCCGGTCGATGATCCGCATCGATATATGGCTGCTCAGGTACAATTCGCCCTTCATCACGGTGCGGATTGCCTCGATTATGACCGAGGGGGCTTCCTTCTTGGCGACGTATCCCCGTGCGCCCGCCCGGAGGGCCCGCTCCGCATAGGTGTTCTCGTCGTGCATGGAGAGCACCAGCGTCCTGACGTTCCCGTGCCGCTCCCGGAGCGCCTTGATAAGGTCAAGACCGTTCGCCTCTCCCTCGAGCGTTATGTCCACTATGGCGAGGTCCGGCTCGTTTTGCCTGATCAGGCGGAGAGCTTCCTCGGTGCTGCCTGCTTCACCGATTACTATGAGATCGCGTTCCTTTTCAATAACCTTTTTCATGCCCTGGCGAACCAGCGGGTGGTCGTCGACAATTATTATTTTCAGCTGGTCTGACATATCGGTTCCCCATCTTCCTTACGGGATTCCCGCCGGTCCGGCGATCGGGCTGCCGCATACGGCGGGGGACAGCATAATAATACAAACCGGAAACCGACATGTCAATAGTACAAAACGGTATTTGGGAAATAACGGATTCCGCTATGGCTGCAGATGGGTGTCGATAAATTCCTTCTTGATGGTGACCTGGACGCTGAACCCGCTTCCCGTGTCCCGGGCGGTTACCGTACCCCCGATAATGCCGGCCCGGTACTGCATGATGCGCAGCCCGATACCCTTGCCCCTGCCGGGCCCTTTTGCCGCCCCCTTCCCGTTGTCCCTGATCTCGAGGTGGAGGCATTCGGCATCGTCCCACAGGTGCATGAGGATGGATTTTGCCTTGCCGTGCTTGATGGCGTTGTTTACCGACTCCCGTGCGATAAAATAGAGGTTGGTAACCACGGTGACGTTCTGCACCGGCACGGGGATATCGTTCCGGAGCGTGCAGGTAATACCGAACAGGCTCTCGGTGTCGGCGGACAGCTCGGACAGCGCCTGGGCAACGTCGTAGGACTCGAAGCGCGCGATCCAGAGGCCGCTTGCGATCTTCCTCGCCTGGTCGATCGACTCGGCGATGTTGGCGTTGATCTCGCTGATGTCGTCCAGCTCCGGGTACTCCTTTTCCTTCATGGAGTGCTTCAGCGCTTCGGCAAGGAACGCGATGCCGGTCAGTTTCTGTCCCAGGCCGTCATGCAGGTCCTGCCCGATGCGCTGGCGCTCCAGCGCGCTGATCTCCATGATGTCCCTCTGCATCCGGCGCGTTTCGGTTATGTCATGCGAAAAGATGGCGAGCTTGGTGACGATGCCGCGGTGGTCGGGGACCGGGTAGATGATCGTATCGTACCATTCGTCGCCGAACCGCTCCTCGAACCGCGCCACGTTGCCCGTGGAGAGGACGGAATCAACCTTGAACATGCGCCGCTCCGAGTTCTTCACGCCGCCGAATTCGTACATCGACCTGCCGATGATCCGTTCCTTGGACAGGCCGAACCTGCTCTCTATCTCGTGGTTGGCGTCGATGATCGTGCCGTCCGCGGATACCAGCATGACCGGTTCGCTCGGGGTGTTGATCAGGGCGCGCGCCACCTCCTCGCCCTCGCGGAGCTTTATCTCGGCGCGCCTCCGCTCGTCGATCTCTTTCCAGAGCTGGAGGTTGCTTTTGTACAGCTCGTTCGTCCGCTCCCTGACGCGCTGCTCCAGGAGCTCGTTCGCCTCCTGGAGCGCGGCCTCCGCCATGGTCCGGTCGGTGATGTCGCGGAAGGTCACCAGGAAGGTCTCCGTCGGGGTGACGGAGATCCGCGACGCGTACGCTTCCGTGTACACGGTCCTGCCGCTCCGGTGCCTGACCGGGAACTCCACGCGGTGGAGCTCGGTTCCGCGGATCAGCTCCGCCAGCATGCGGTTATAATCCTTCAGGCGCTCGGGGATAAGCATGGGGAGGTCCTTGAAGGGCGTGCCGACCGCCTCCTCGCGCGTGAGGCCGGTGAGATCGGTGTAGGACTGGTTGATGTTCCGGACGATGCCGTCCGATCCCAGCACGATGATGGCCTCCGGCGATTCCTCGAACAGGGTGCGGTAGCGCTCCTCGCTCTGGCGCAGCGCCTCTTCCGCCTTCTTGCTGTCGGTTATGTCCCTGAAAATTCCCTGGACGACCGGCTTGCCCTCCACCTCCGTCCTGGAGGTCGTAATGGAGACGTTCCTGATCGCGCCGGAAGCGGTGATGATATCAATCTCGACAGGCGCCGGGTTTCCGCCTGCCTGCCGGTTAAATGCGTTTCTCACTTCGTTCACTTTGTCGGGAGGATGGAGTATGGTCTGGTGCCTGCCGATCATCTCGTTCCGGTTCCTGCCGAAAAGTTTTTCCGCCGCCCGGTTGCAATGGATCAGGATCCCGGTCTCCGCCTCGGCCCACACCATGGCATCGAGCGCGTTCTCGAACGCAAGGCGGAACCTGGTCTCGCTCTCTCTGATCCGCTCCTCCGCCTGTTTTCGCACGGTGATGTCCTGGGTGTGCACCAGCACCTGATTGGGAGGAAGGAATGCGTATTTTACGATCAGGTATTTTTTCTCGCCGGTTGACCGGAAGGGATAGAACATCTCGCGCTCAAAGGTCTCGTGCTCCGCGTGACAGCGCCGGATGTCCGCCTCGATATCGGGCAGGTCTGCGTAGAGCCGGGACACGGTTATGCCCAGGAAGTTACTGATGTTGCCGTCGGTGATTTTGTCGGCGGCGTCATTGTATTCCGCGAGAACGATCTCGCCGTGCCTCTCCTCCCATATGTAGGTGGGCACCGGGATCCCCTTGAACTGGAGCCGGAATTTTTCCTCGCTCTGCTTGAGCCGCTCCTCGTACTGCCGCCGCTCTGTCATGTCGCGCGTGATGTAGCCGAGCATGTGCCCCTTGGCTGTCTCGATGGGGAAAAGGGTGCCTTCGAGCCAGTGGCGCGTACCGTTTACCGACTGGTACTGGTTCTCGAGCGTACCCTCGGGCCACCCCGGCGTTCCCGTCCGGAGAAGCTCGAGGATCAGGGACTTGAACTGGGCGAGGCGCTCGGGCTTTTTCCTCTCCTCGACAAGGAAGCGGTACATCGTGTCCCAGATGTGCTGCCCCACCGCTTCGGCGCGGGGCAGGCCGGAGAGGGCCTCCATGGCGCGGTTCCACTCGATGATGACGCCGTCCTCGTCCGTGAGCACGATGCTGTCCCGCGACTGCTCGATGATGCTGCGGAACCGGTTCTCGCTCTCGCGGAGCTTCCGCTCCAGCCCGCTGCGGCGGATTGCCGTCTCGATCGAGGCGTGCAGGTCGTCCGTGCTGAAGGGCTTGATCAGATAGCCGTGCGGGTCCGTTTCGAGCGCGCGGCGGAATATCTGCGGCGAGGTCTGTCCCGTTATGTAGATGACCGGCACGTCCATGAGCCGCTTGATGCGCCGCGCGGTCTCGATCCCGTCAGGGGCGCCTTCGAGCATGATGTCGAGAATGATCAGGTCCGGCCTGAGCTCTGACGCGCGCGCGATACCCTCCGTGCCGGAAGAGACGGGATCAGCCACGCGGTAGCCGAGCCTCCGGAGCGTTTCACGCAGGTCGAACGAGGTGAGACGGTCGTTTTCTATGATGAGTATGTGGGTGTCGCTCATGGCCGGAAGCGCTGGGCGATCGGTATGCGGCGTCCGACGCCGAACGCCTTGGCGGTCACCTTGATCCCCGGCGCCGCCTGACGCCGCTTGTATTCGTTGAGATTGACGGTGCGCAGTATATTCCGCACCAGGTCGATGTGGAAGCCGGAGGCGGCAATCTCGTCCGCCGATTTCCGGTCCTCGATGTAGAGCTCGAGTATCCGGTCCAGGACCTCGTAGGGGGGAAGCGTGTCCTGGTCCTTCTGGTTCTCCCTGAGCTCGGCGGAGGGCGGCTTGGTTATGGATGCGTCCGGGATCACCTCGCCGCCGGCGTTGATGTGGCGCGAGAGCTCGTACACCAGCGTCTTGGGCAGGTCCGAGAGCGCCGCGAGGCCGCCGGACATGTCGCCGTACAGGGTGCAGTAGCCCATGGCCAGCTCCGATTTGTTGCCGGTTGAAAGGACGAGACTCCCCTCCTTGTTGCTGATGGCCATCAGGATGTTGCCGCGGATCCGGGCCTGGATGTTCTCCTCGGTCACGTCCTCCGGCTTGCCTTTGAACACCTCTTTCAGGTCGGCGCGGTACCGGTCGAAGAGCCCCCTGATGGGAACGGTCTCGAACCGCATGCCCAGGTTTTCCGCGAGCGCGCGGGAGTCGTCAACGCTGCCGGACGACGAATAGATCGAGGGCATGGTCACGCCGGTGACGTTTTCCGCGCCCAGGGCCTGGACCGCGAGAACCGCGGTGAGGGCGGAGTCGATGCCGCCGGAGAGCCCGATGACCACTTTTGAAAAGCCGCACTTGCGCACGTAGTCCCGTATGCCCAGCACCAGCGCCTGCCTGATCTCCTCGATGTCGTTGTCGGCGACGGCGATTTCCGCGGCCGCGTCCGGGTCGACGAGCACCAGGTCTTCCTCGAAGGCCCGGGCCCGTGCAATGGCCCTCCCCGCGCTGTTGAAGGCGATGCTGTTGCCGTCGAAGACCAGGCTGTCGTTGCCGCCGACCTGGTTGACGTATATCACCGGCACTGCGTGGTGCCGCGCGATGTCGGCTATCATGGTCCTCCTGAACGCGTTCTTGCCGCGGGTAAAGGGGGAGGCCGAGATGTTGACGATGAGGTCCGCCTTCAGCTCCGCCAGCTTCTGTATCGGGTCGATCTCGTAGCGCCTGCGGTAGTCGTATTTTTCCAGGGAGCCGGCCGCGTGGCCCGACTCGTAGAAGTCGATGTCGTTCCAGATGTCCTCGCAGATGGTTACGCCGATGCGCCGTCCCATGAATTCCGCCGTGTGCACGCCCGTGCCCCGCGAGAAATAGCGGAGCTCGTCAAAGACGTCGTATGTGGGGAGCAGCGTCTTGAAATGGCGCGACACTATTTTCCCGTTCTGCATGAAGGCGGCCGCATTGTAGAGCATCGGGTAGTTGTCCGCGTCCATGTCGACGTAGCCGCAGATCACTGCCGTGTCTCCAACGCGGCGGGCGATCTCCTCGATGGAGGAGCGGTTGTCGTCGATGAGCTTCCTGTTCTCGAGCAGGTCCATGGGCGGGTACCCCATGGTGGCCATTTCCGGGAAAACGACCAGGTCGGCTTGCAGCGCTTCGGCGCGGCCGATGCAGGCGGTGATTATATCGCGGTTCCCGGCGATGTCCGCTATGGTCGGGTTTATCTGGGCCATTGCGATCTTCATATCAGGTCTCTCCCTCGAATGCGGGTACAGGATAGTACCCGTCCGATTTTTATCAATTCATATTTTTGCCTGAAAAGCCTTTCGTTTTCCCGAAAGATCTGTCATCGCGAGCGAAGCGATCTGCAATTTGATGCTGAAAACTCCATTATTTATGGAACATTCCCCGAGAAAAAACCTTGGGCATCATGGTGCAGATTGCTTCGTCGCTACGCTCCTCGCAATGACGTTTTTGGACAGCCCCTTTTTTTATTGACTGCGCCGGATTAATCGCGCATGATAATCAAAATTCAAGGCAGGACGAGGGGGCTGGCGATGGACGCCTATTACATACCGACAGTATTATTCACGCTCTTCTTCGTGGTGGATCCGCTGGGACTTATCCCGGTCTTTCTCGTGTACCTGTCGGGCTATCAGGGCCGGAAACGGACGATCATCATAGTGCGGGCGATCATCATATCCATCGCCATCTCGGTATTCTTCATTCTCCTGGGGAGATACCTGCTGGAATTCCTGGGCATCACGTCCGGCTCGTTCCTGGTGGCGGGAGGGATACTGCTTTTCATCATCGCGATGGAGATGCTCCTGGGCAGGGTGTCGCGGGTCAGCATGCGGGACGTTGCAGACTGCGACCAGCCGGAGGATGACCGCGACGTATCGGTCTACCCGCTGGCCATACCCATGCTCTGCGGCCCCGGTAACATAGCAGCCCTGGTCATGTTCAGCACCCAGGCAGACGGCGACCCCGTCAGGCTCGCGGTGCTGGCCGGCCTTTCGGTCGCCGTCTTCCTTGCCGCGATGGCGGTCATGTTTTTCTCCGCGCGCATCGGCGCGGTGCTCGGCGGGACCGGTATCTCCATCGTGCAGAAGCTCATGGGGCTCATCCTCTCGGCCATGGCCGTGCAGTTCATCATAAACGGCCTGCGCGAGATGGGGGTCGTCGGGTGACTGCGGGGCCGGCGGTCCGGGGAGCCGCCGGCTGAGCGTCAGAACCCGTACGCGACCGAGGCCGTTACCCCGCCCAGCTGGTCAAAGAGCGCGGTGTAGTTGTGGAAATATTCCCGCGACGAGGACCTGAGAAGCGCGAAGGTCATGGCCTGGTAGCGCCCGCCGAGCGAGATGATCATGTGAGCCGGCTCTATGCGGTAGGAGAGTACCACCTCCTCGATGGTCTTGAAACCGAGGTGTATGTTTTCCTTCCTCTTTTCGTGCTGGATGTTCCTGATCAGGGTGCCTCCCGTCACGTAGAGTGAGAGCCTGAAATCGAGCACGAGGTCCTTCGCCAGCTCGAACCCTATCTTCGCCCCGAATCCCGGACCGCAGTCATACTGGAAAGAGCGGAGGGAGCCCTTGAGCGGAAACGCGGGCAGGAGCGTCGTTACGATAAGGACGTTATACCCGCCGAAGAACTTGCTCGCATCGAGGTTTGCCGCCACGAATATGTCGGCATACTTGTTCAGGGTGTAATACGCGCGGAAATCCGCATCGTACCGGTCGATGTGGGACGCGGTGGTCCGGGCCAGGTGAAGGCCGTCATCGCCGAAGGTCATGTTGTTCGACGCGGCCGAGAACTGGTTGTGCACGGCCATCAGGAGCGTAAAGGTCAGCTTCCACGAGTCCGAGGCCCTGAAGGAAAGCACGGGCCCGTACAGGGCGCTGTGGTCCTTCATGGAAAAGGTTGATTGAACCGTTTTTTTCCGGTCCAGCTGCTGAAGATAGTTCGCGGCGAAGGGGCTCCACCAGCCGTACATGGCCATGGCGCCTATGGTAAACTCTCCGGCCGAAGCCGCAACGGCCCCCCCGCTCAGGACAGAAACTGATACAAGGACAACAAGAAGAAAACGCGGTGATTTTTTCATGCAGGTCCTCCCTATGTGGTATCTGTTTGTTAGGTGTATGCCCTTTTTATGAAAAAATCAAGAGTTTTACCTGTTTATCTCTCGCGCGGCCCCGGTTTTTCCGGTCCGGCCGGGGAAGGGGTCGCGCCATGGAAATTTCTTCTCAAATAAGAATTTTTGTTGAAAAAAATATACCCCCGGGAATCATTGGTTCACCTTTCTGCTGAAAGCGGGCGCCTCCCGGCGCCGGGCATTTCAGCATAATATTCCAGAGGGAGGATCATATCATATGAATACATATGAGCTTACCGTCATTGTCCGCAACAGGGAAACGGAGTCCCTGATCGAGCGGGTCAAGGACATTCTCACAAAGCACGGGACCAGCGTTATCAGTGACAATTCACTTGGCGTTAAAAGGCTGGCATACCCGGTCGACGGCGAGAACGAGGGATACTACCTGTTCATGAACGTCGAGATCCCGGCCGAATCGGTAAAGAAGATAATCGCCGAATTCAGGCTCAATAGCAACATCCTGAGATATCTGTTCGTAAAAATCAAGAAAGCGGCGACCGCCTGAACGAGGAGGTTCATATGGCCAGCGATCTGAACAAAGCGATATTAATCGGCAGGCTTACGCGTGATCCTGAGCTCAGGTACACGCAGAGCGGGACATCGGTATGCAGCTTCTCGATTGCAAACAACCGTACGTATGTCGCCGGCGGCGAAAAGAAGGAGCAGGTCTCCTACTTCAATTGCGTCGCCTGGGCCAAGACGGGCGAAGTGATTGCCGAGTACTGCAAGAAAGGGCAGCGGATAGGCATCGAGGGACGCCTCCAGCAGCGCTCCTGGGACGACCAGGAAGGCAAGAAGCGCCAGACTGTCGAGGTCGTCGTTGATAATTTTCAGTTCCTGTCCCCGCCGAGCGAGGGGGGCGGGAAGTCGTCACCGGACGTGCCGTCACCGTCTTCGGACCAGACCCCGAACACGGACAATCCGTTTTCCGACGAGGACATTCCATTCTAGGTTCCGATACCATTACATTATTAACTCAGTGAGAGGAGAAGATCATGTCTGACATTATAAATAACGAACCGACCGAAGGTCAAACACCCGAGGCACAGACCGAGGCCCCCGCGGAGCAGCAGGCCGCACCGGCCGCACCGGCAGCACCGGCAGCACCGGCGGATGCTCCCCGGCCCCAGCGGACCGACTACCGCGATCGTCCCCGTGGAGGACCCGGAGGCGGAAGACGCGGCTCGTTTTACGAGTCGAAAGACCGCGGCGACAAGGAATCGGGCGGAGACCAGGGACCGCGCCTTCCGCGGTTCAAGAAGAAGGTATGCAGTTTCTGCCAGGACAAGAACCTGCCGATTGACTACAAGAGGCCGGACATCCTTGAACGGTTCGTCACCGACCGCGGCAAGATACTTCCGCGGCGTGTAACCGGAACCTGCGCCCGGCACCAGCGGGTCATAGCCCGTGAGATCAAGCGGGCGCGCATTATCGCGCTGCTGCCCTTTGTAGAGCAATAGTTTCCGTGTTTGCTGTTTTAGCGGCCGCCATCGGCGGACTGATGCTGATGATAGGGTGCGCGTTTCTCTATTACCGGCTGGAGTGGAAAGCCCTTATCCTGTGCGCCGCTTTGCCCGCGGTAACGGTGGCTGCCACCGGGCGTATTTCAGACATGCCCCTGATGGTTGCTCCGGTTCTGATGGGCTGTCTCGGGGGCTTCACCTTCAAGAAGGGGAAGAGCCTCGAGTTTTTTCTTATAACGGCATCGGTTTCCATGGCCCTGATTTTTACGGCCGTGTTTTATTACCTGATGCTGTACGAGAACGTGGATTTCATCGGCATGTTGAGGATCGAGATGGTGAAAATCCTGGGCGCGACAGGCGCCCCGGAAGACATCAAGGCCGAAATGCTTGCCGAGTTCGACGGGTCCCGGAACGACATGATCGCCCGCGTCCCTTTTTCAGCGTTCGCCTATTCCCTGGCAATGGCAGGGATCGGCTTCGCGATCATCAGGCGCTTTTTCGGGCGCATGATGGGAATCGTTCCCGGCGCCGGTCTCGAGATGTTCAGGCTGCACGATTTTTTTATTTTTGTTTTGATCGCCGGCCTGGCTCTCTTTTTACTTATTGACAAAAGCAATTATCCGGTGCTCCATAGTGCCGGTCTGAATATCGCCCTCGTGGCCGCGCTGCTCTATTTCACGCAGGCGCTGGGAGTTGTGAAGTTCCTGCTTATGAGGCGGGGCGTGCCCGGGTATGTTCTTCCCTTGGCAGTTGCGGGGATGCTGATTATGGGCATGTGGGTAGCGATGTTCATGCTGGTCATGCTCTCCGGTGTGGGCGCGCTTGATGTGTGGGCTGACTTCAGGAAGCTGGCGCATAAGGGCGACGCTGAAAAATGAAAAACAACATCTTTCGATAGATAAGGAGCTGGCAATGAAAGTTATACTACAAAAGGACATCCCCAATCTCGGCGATGCCGGCGATATAAAGGAAGTATCCGACGGGTACGCGCGGAATTTCCTGCTGCCGAGGAAGCTGGTCATCGTTGCGAGCGATTCCAGCAGGAAGGCGATCGATCACCAGAACAAGCTTATAAAGCTCAAAAAGGAAAAGCGGAAGAAACAGAGCGAAAAGACCGCGGCCGGCATTGCGGGCATGGAACTGCGGATCACGGTGCAGGTCGGCGAGGAAGGCAAACTCTTCGGTTCCGTCACCTCTATGGACATCGCCAGGAAGCTCAAGGAGCAGGGGTTCGAGATCGACAAGCGGAAAATCATCATTGAGAACCCCATCAAGCAGGAAGGGGAATATACCATCAAGATCAAGCTGGACGAAGGACAGACTCCCGAGATAAAAGTAATTGTCGCACAGGAGTGATGTATGCTGGCTGAAAAGCTTCCCCCCCAGGATATCGAGACCGAGATAGCCTGTCTCGCGTCCGTGCTCCTGAGCCGGGAAGCGCTCTACCGGGTAATCGAAATCCTCCAGCCGGAGGATTTTTACCTTGATAAGCACCGCATCATTTACGGCGCCATACTCGAGCTTCTCCAGAAAGATCTTCCCGTCGACCTGACCACCGTCAAGCAACGGCTGGTCGACCACTCCAAATTCGAAAAAATAGGGGGCGACCCGGCCCTGGTGGAGCTCTACCAGGCCGTGTCCACGTCCGCGAACGCCGAGTTCTACGCGCGGCGCATACAGGAGCTCTCGCTCCGCCGCAGGCTCATCGAGGTGTCGACCGAGTCCGTCGAGAGGTGCTATGACATGTCCCTGGGCACGGACGAGCTCCTGGACGAGGTCGAGCGCCAGATCTTCGACGTGACCGAGCGGCGGATATCCTCGGACTTCAAGCCGATCGAGGCCGTGCTGCACGAAACCATGAACAATATCGGCCAGTGGTACGAGACAAAGCGCGTGGTCACCGGCGTCGGCTCCGGATTCAAGAAGCTCGACGAAATGCTCACCGGGTTCCACGCCGCAGAGCTCATCATAATCGCGGCCCGGCCCGGCATGGGCAAGACGGCCCTGGCCCTGAACATCGTCAATCACATCGCCCTGAAGGAGAAGAAGGCCGTCCTCTTCTTTTCCCTGGAAATGCCGGCGACCCAGCTTGGCATGCGCATGCTCTGCATAGATTCCAAGATCGATTCCCAGCTCGTCAGGACCGGATACATCAAGTCCGAGGAGATGCATAAGCTCATCGAGACGTCCGGCAGGCTCTCGCGGTCCTCCATATTCATTGACGACTCGCCCTCATCGACCGTACTCCAGATGCGGGCCAAGGCGCGGCGGCTGTATCAGAAGAACAAGGAGCTGGGCGTCATCGTTGTCGACTACCTGCAGCTCATCACCGGGACCAATCCGCGGATCGACCGGCATCTCCAGATAGCGGAGATCTCCCGGTTCCTGAAGCAGCTGGCCCGTGACCTGGAAGTACCGGTCATCGCGCTGTCGCAGCTCTCCCGTCAGGTTGAGCACCGGACCGACCAGCGGCCCACGCTCGCGGACCTTCGCGAGTCCGGCGCCATCGAGCAGGACGCGGACGTCGTCATGTTCATCTATCGCGAAGATAAAGTGAAGAAGGAGACGGAGCGGCGGGGCGTGGCGGACGTCATCATCGCAAAGCAGCGGAACGGTCCCGTCGGCGAGGTGCCCCTCAAGTTCTGGGAGAAGTATACCCGGTTCGACGATCTCGAAGAGGTTCACGCGTACGAGGAGATGGGCCCGGACTATGAGATACAGTGACGCCAGGGACTCGGTCCTCACGGTGTTCGAGGGGATCGGCAGCTACGGACTGTTTTTCCGGGACACCATCCGGTGGATGTTCCGGCCCCCCTTCGACGCGAAGAACGTCATTATACAGATGCTCGAGATAGGGTACAAGTCGATACCCGTGACCTCGGTGACGCTTTTTTTCACCGGCATGGTCATGGCCTTCCAGATCGGGAGGGCGATGGACTCGCTCATGTCCGGGTCGTCGATCTTCATCGGGAGCGCGGTGACGATCTCGATGTTCCGGGAGCTCTGCCCCGTCATCACTGGCCTGCTCCTGGCCGGCAGGGTCGGCTCCTCGATCGCGGCGGAGATCGGCACGATGAAAGTGACGGAGCAGATCGACGCGCTCAGGACGCTCGCGGCGGAGCCGGTACAATACCTGTCGGTGCCGCGCTTCATCGCCTGCCTGGTGATGACGCCGGTGCTCACGCTCATAACCGACGTGACGGGCGTACTGGGAGGCGCGTTCATATCGTTCATGTCGCTGGGCATCACCCTTGACAAGTACGTCGACAACATACTCAACTATACCGACCTGGCGGACCTTACCACCGGCCTCGTCAAATCGGTCTTTTTCGGCATGGAGATAGCAATCATCTCGTGCTACCAGGGCTTCCATACCAGCGGCGGTGCCGAGGGAGTGGGCAAGGCCACGATACAGGCGGTGGTAAAGTCGTCGATGGCGATACTGATATCGGATTATTTCCTGACTTATTTGATCAGGTTCTTTGAATAGAGTGACCGGAAGAGACGGATGAAAGAATCGACCAAGTACCTTAAGCACCTGAAAGAGGCTGGCATCGCCAAGGCGGTCCTCGATGCCGCTGCAGACGTGGACCGGAAAAAATTTGTCGACCCGATCTTCGCGGACCGGGCCTACTCGTTCGAGGAGATACCCATCGGCTGCGGGCAGAAGAACGACGACCCGGTCATCATGGCCAGGATGATCGGCCAGCTGGGCCTGAAGAAGAAGAGCCGCGTGCTCGAAGTGGGGACCGGGTCGGGCTACTCGACCGCGATACTCTCCCTGCTCTCGCACGAGGTGGTGACCATCGAGTACCACGAAGACCTGGCGCGAACCGCGAAGGAGCGCGTCATCGGGCAGGGATTCAACTCCGCCCGCTTTTACGCCGGCGACGCGACCGATTTTGACGGGCCTCTTGGGCTGTTTGACTCGGTCATCGTGTTCGCCGCATGCTCCCGAACGCCCTATTTTCTCATTAATGCCGTGAAGCCCGGCGGTATCGCCGTATTCCCCATGGGGCCGCCGCACCAGCAGCAGATCGCCCGGTTCGTCAACAATGCCGAGGCGCGGCGGATGAGCGATAACTTCAGGTTCCTGGACTTCTGCGCCTTTGATTCGATCAGGGGCGTGTACGGGTGGGTCGATGTTCCCGATGTTGACGTCCCGCCCCCGCCCGGCACGGATCCCCCGGACGGCGAACGCTGATCGCCGTTACCTGCTTGACAGATCGCGCGCAATCCAGCATCATATATGCATGAACCGTACGAACGACGGCATGGCCGATCTGGTTCGCGCGTGCGCGTCCCTGAATTTCGGCGGGATAACCCCTGAAGGCGGCGAGCTGGAATTTTACCGCGCCCTGAACGGGGAGATGATAACCTTTGTGAAGAGCCTGCCTGCTTCGATGCAGTCCGAGGCGATGCTCTTCAGCATGCGCTACGCGGGCATACGGATAGGCGAAGAGCTCGACTTTTTCCATAATTATCATGCGCCCGTGTGGTCGGTCATTTACTGGACCGCAGCCGGCAGGATCGCGCCCGGCATAATGCGCGACGGGATCACCGCGCACGCGATGGCGATGCTCCTCCATTCCCTTGACGACCACCTTGCCGACGGCGAGCTTCCGGCCACCCATCTCACACTGCTCATCCGCAGCCAGGCGTGGCATCTTATGCAGGAGACCCTTGCGCGCTACGGCGGCGCACTCAACGGCGGACCGGATGCGGCGGCCGGGATCATGGACGAGTATTACGCGGCTATCGGCGATTCAAACGCGCCGGACACGATCGGGGAGTACTGTGCACGTTTCAGAAAGCAAATGGCAACGGGGCTTATCGTGCCCCATCTCACGGCCATGCATGCCTCCGGCGGTCCGGTGCTGGCCGGGATCGTTCGCTCGGCCGGCGAATGCTTCGGCGTGGCCTGGCGCTTGCTGGACGACATACAGGACCTGGGCAAGGATATCCGGCGCGGCAGGCGGACGGCGATATACTGTCTTCTCCCGGAGGAGGGTCGAGTACTCTGGGACGGTATTTGCTCTGACACCGGAGCCTGTGCCGTGAACGACGGCCTCAGCCGGCTTGACGGAATTATACGGGAAGCGGGAATTATTGGTTCTGCAGTCGGCATCATGAGTAACGAGCTTGTACAGGCCGCGGCTCTTGCCGGGGAGGCTGGGCTCGACGGTCTGGCTGAGGAGTACAGGATACTGATGGAGCCGCTTCTGGGCTGGGTGCCAGAGTAAATCCGGGTGCCTGAGTAAACTAGGTGCCAGAGTAAATATAGGTGTCAGAGTAAAATGGGTTTAAATCTTAATGAATCGGGGCTGGCGAATAACGGTGCAAGCCCTCTACAGGCAGAAAACCTTAGTATTGAGGTTACGACCAGGTGTACAAACGACTGTTGGCACTGTTTTGCCAGGGCTGGTAAGCAGGCATCGGCGGATCTTTCACTTAATGACGCCATCTCAGCGGTCGACGAAGCGTATGATATGGGATACAGACACCTCCACTTGACAGGGGGGGAACCGTTGCTCTGGCATCATCTTTTCAATCTGCTCGACCATACGGCTGAGAAGGGGTACGAGACCTGCTTTATTAATACAAATGGATCAATTCTTTTCGATGAGATCGCCCGACGCTTCCAGTCATATGGCATGGAAGTGTCGATTTCAATAAGTCTTCATGGTCCGGAAATACTGCATGATGAACTATCAGGGTCAGGTTCATTCAATGCCGCGGTCCGTGGTATTCAAAGTGCCCTTGATGCAGGTGTCAGAGTAACAGTTTTTACAGTAGCCCGGCGGAGCCTTATGAGCATATTGCCCGATTTTGCAGATTATGTATTCAAGGAGTTAGCTGGAATCAGCGAGATTACATTGATTCAGATTATCAGGGTACCGAATTTTAAAGTTAATATGTTTGCCGAGCTGCTTCGCCCGGAGGACTTCATAAGCCTCATTCAGACGGCTTCGTTGCTAAATCTGTACGGATATAGAACATCTGTTCTGGAAAATCCTCTTGCTAAGGTGGCTGCCGAGCTTATGGGTATGCCCTGGCTTGCTCAGTCCCCGCCACTATATCGAAGTGGTAAGATTGTGTTAATGGCTAATGGTTCTCTTACTCTGGCACATTCATCACATGAGTCACTTGGCTCATATAGCCCGGGAATGTTGGAAAATATAATGATGTCAGAGCAGTATTTACAGAGGATCAGGCCTGATACCGTTGTCTGTCCCGGTTGTAGATTCCATCATCTCTGTGTGAATCATGGGCTGATTCGGCCATCTGAATGGTTTAGAGATATGGACGAAAAGACACATTATTGCCAGAGAGTTTTGAATTTGATCGAAAATAGCATATAGTTTTTTTTACTCTGACACCTCAATTTTTTTTCTTCTCTTAATCCCCATTCGTATAACTTAACAAGACCACCAATAAGAGAGATTGAGTATGTCAAGAAATGGACGTATACGATTGCCGGGGGTAACCTATCATGTAATGTCGCGGTGTATTGAAAAAAAACCATTGATGAAGCATAAATATCTGAAGGATTTGATGCTAAGTGTACTTAATCAAGCATTGGAGAAATATGTGTTCGAGCTTTCGGCATTTACGATCATGGATAATCATTTCCATTTTCTCATCAGGACTGTTGTTGGAGGGGAAGATATCTCCCGTATCATGCAATTTATTAAATCGCAGTATGCCAGAAAGTACAATAAAATAATGAATAGAACCGGACCTTACTGGAACGAGCGATTTTCTGATAAAATAATTGAATACGCCGAAGACCCACTTTCGGCATTTAATAATGTACTTCAATACCTAGCGGAGAATCCCGTTCGTAGCGGTTATGTAAAGGATCCCAGAGATTATAAATACAGCAGTTATAAATGTTATATTGATGAGAATTATAAATCACCAGTAAAAATTACATTACATCCTTACTTTATTAACCTGGGGTCAAATTTTAAAGAGCGTGCACAGGTGATTCAGGATTTTGAGGAAGCATATAGAAAAGCGATATTGCTAAAAGTTGTTTAGGATATTACTAATATAGCATTTGGTTTTTAAAATACAATTATTCAAGATCAATATCAATTTCCCTCAATTATCAATTGAAATTCAATTCCTCTTGACCTGCCCCCAAAAGGTGTACCACTGATTGAGGGAAAATCTCTTGCAAAAATCAAGCAAATAATGCAGGAGATTATGTATGAGAAAGAAACGATTTACCGAAGAGCAGATCCACGAGATACTTAAAGAGTCAGAAGC
>JAKQPV010000156.1:0-3426 GCA_029564515.1 Spirochaetota bacterium
ATCCCTGGCGGATCGATGCGACCGGTTGGGTGCGATACCTGGCCTTGCGGGTAGACGACATTGAGGCGCACGTTTACGGCGACGGCCACGTTGAGCTGGAGGCGGTGTGAGCACGCATATCCTCAGACCAAACGCCGAAGGAGATACCGAGCAGTGGTCACGATCTGCCGGTTCCGACACCTATGCGCTGGTCGACGAGGAAAGCTCCGACGGCGACACGACCTATATTTATGTCTCCACGATCAATGCTCCCGAAGCTATCAAGCTCTATTTGCGGCTTGGGTCTACTAACAGCCTTGGTTCTGCGCTCTCACCTACCTCGTCCTATGCCGCCTATGACGAGACGATTACCCGGCCCGGTGGGGGTTCGTGGTCTGAATCCGATATAGGGAGCCTCAAGGTCGGCATCTATTTGGACGCGGGGCTGACCGAGTACTATTCAGACGTGAACGTCGGTGCATGGCCCTATTCGGGTTACACGATCAACTCAGTCAAGGCCGGCGGGACAATCAAACTCACCACCGGCAAGGGGGGACAGTGCCGGGTTACCCAGTTATGGATCGAGGTCGACTATACGGCATCGGGGGCGCAGATTACGGCCCGGTTCAACCTGCCGACCGAGGTCAACTACGAGACCGCCTGGCACGCCGCCGACTACGCATTCCGCAAGCGGATCACGTTTGATCCGGCACACGATGCAGCGCCGGCCGGATATACGTGCTCATTCACATTCGAGACCGGTGATCGGCGTATTATCGCCCGGGACGGCACGTTCAATGAATCGATCGCTAATTCCGGAGGTTTTCAGATCGCCTATCATGGTGGGAAGACCTACGTTATTTACCTTTCTAAGCAGCCGCTTGACGGTACGCAGATGGGCTGCTCGATTGTCGTCTATAATTGGAGCACAGACACCTGGGGCGATCCGGTTCGTATATGTGATTCCGGAACGAGTTCCGATACCCACTACTTCCCGACGCTGTGTATCGACAATTCCGGGTATATTCATATCTTCTATGGATGCCACGGATCAACTGGCGTAAAATATCGCCGGTCTACAAACCCCGCAGATGTTACCGGGTGGACCGCCGAGGCCACCCTCATGTATCAGTGTACCTATCCGATCGGGATGGTCATTCCCGCGAACGCGAGCGCCCATGCCAATCGGGTGTACTGTATCGCCCGTGGCGGTTGGCCGCCGTCGTTCAATGGTGATGACCACTACTCATTCTGTTATTCCGATGATAACGGATCTACATGGTCCGGCCCGAAGCGGTTCATTATCGATACCGATCATCCCGGTGCAAAAATGTATGTCTATGGCGTCCGATTCGATCCCGATGAAGAACGCCTTCATATCGCGTGGACCTGGCAGCAGTCGGATATTGCACCGCTCGGCGTCTGGTACGGTTATTCCGATCTCGGCGAAACCTACGGGACCAGCCTTACTGCGACCGGGTTCAATGTCTGGCGATGGTCGGATGGTACGATTGCTGGATATACCCGTGAAACATCCGGGGCCACGGACACGATTGACTATGATGGCGATCGGGCCATTGTCCTGGGGGCCGATATCGCCGGTCAGGCCTTTGTCGAAAACCTTGTCCTCACCCGCCGAGATGGCGCGACGCCTCCGCAACCGGTGATCTTCTGGGAGCAAAAGCAGTCGCCTAATTCCTATGCCTATGCCGAGGAAACCGGACTTATGTGCGCCCGCTGGTCGACGACGATCGGGTCTGCCGGTTCGTGGACTGTCTATTCGCCCAGCGAGCAAACTGATCAGATGCTCCGCGTGCGCCGGGGCGGGTTTGCGGTCATGACGGACCGGGATGGCATTGTCCGGGTCTACATGCCGGTCAATGGCATTACCTGGGGGCACCGCATTGCGGACGCCGATGGCGACTATGCCCACGTTACCCGCTCCTCCGGCAGCTACAATTACGCCCTGATTGATGATGGCTGGTGCCAGATCAGCTTCAGCGATTATGTAGACATCAATAACGCCGACGGCTATATGGAGTTTTCGTCAACGGACGAACTGACCGACGCAACAATCCAGTCGGTTGAGGTGGTCGCATATTGTATCGGTCTGTCGGGCAAAGGAGAAATCAAGCTCTATTTGTCCGACGGATCGTCTACTGACGAAGTGGGGGCGGCGATAGAGGTGCCGTCGGCGGCCGCGGCCGAGTATCGCCAAACATGGACGACCAATCCATATACCGATGAGGCGTGGACGCTCGACGAATTTAACAGCCTTATATTTGGTGTCAAGAACACCGGCGCCACCTACGACGTGCGGTGCTACCGAATCTATCTGCGCGCGCAATATGTCCGGGCAGCGAACGCGGAATGGTACTCCGCGGAAATCCACGAGCTCCAGAGCGCCGACGGCGGGGTGACATGGACCTACGTGGCGGAGCATTCTCGCAACACCGCGCTTGGCGTGCCGATCATGACCCAAAAGCATTCGCTGGACAACGACGTAGTGGAGATCGCCTGGTGTTCCGGCCGAGACGTCTTCTATCTCACCACTGGCGGTTATGGGAAGATATTGCCATCGGCCAACGATCTGCGGATTTTCTGGGGTTCGCTGGAGCTGGATCGGGTGATCGATTATGCCAACTATGGGGAGACGACGGTACGGTTTGCCCTGCCGCAGGCGCTGGTGAAATACGGGACCGACCTAACCCGGCCGCTCTACGTCTACTACGGCAACCAGAACGCCGACAATCCGCCGGCGGATCCCAACGAGGTCTACCTATATTTTGAATCATTCGAAGATTACGCGGAGAACTCCAGTATTGACGATCAGGGCGGCTGGAACCTGACATCCGGAACCGGGGTCATTCATCAATCTCCGCCAGGGGACGATCCGCCGACGGACGGGCACAACAATAAGGTCTATGCGGGGGGGAAATCGCTGCAGGCGGGTGGCGTTGCCCGCCGGACGCTCGGTGACGCACTGGAGAACGTATACCTGGAGGTCGGCATCATCGGTTCTTGGGTGCGGTTGTACGACTCTTCATCAACGTCCTATTTCGGCGTCGGGGAGGTCTCCAATGCCGCCGAGTACAGCGATACCGGCGACGTCGTAGATTCCGGATTAAACTTAGGCGACGAGTACAATGAATTTGCTCTCCAGGTCACTGAAAAGGGCTGCACCGCCTGGGCGCACGGCGAACTGATGGTCGAGGAGCGGCTCGAGAGCACAACCATAACCTCGGTCGATGATCTGGAAATCTACTGTGGCGGCACCAACTATGTCGATTTCATCCGCCTGTCGCACATGCTCCACCGGACCGCCGAGGCTACGATCACCAGCGAGGTCACCGACGGCTCCGGCTATTTCTCGCATCCCCTCGATTCGGAATACTCTACCGCCGATATGAAACATGACTTCGTCAATTTCCGGGAAATTAAGCGGAT
>JAKQPV010000004.1:0-1421 GCA_029564515.1 Spirochaetota bacterium
GCGGGCGAGGAAACGCTGATGCTTTTCGATATCATCGAAAAAGGGATGAAATGAGCTCCATATATGATGCTCTCCGGAGGATTCAGGGGCAGAAGGATTCGCGGCTTCTCCTTTCCGGAGACGCCGGCGCGTCTTCGAGGAACAGGGTCCGCCGGATGCTCGTGATAGCGGTGGTCGTCTGCATCCTCTTCTCGGCAGGAGCCCTCACGGCGGTCATGATTTCAGGGAAGGCGGGGGATACGGCTTCCGGGAACACTTCGTATGCAGGGGCTCGGACAGCGGAGAACGGAAAGCGCATTCCGGAGGCCCTGCCGGCTGACAACGGGGGGAAGGATGCTCAGGCCGCGGGCAGGCTGCCTGCGGGGGCTCTGCAGAATCCGGATGAAAGTGATTCGCTGGAAGACGTGGAAGATTATCTCAGGCAAGGGGAGCGGTACTATCAGACACAGGAATACGACAAGGCACTGATGACCTATACGCAGGCGCTGCGGTTTTTCAAACGAGACGCCCGACTGCTGAACAATATCGGCATCGTCATGCTCGCCAAGGGGCAGCCGGATAAGGCCGTCAACTACTTCAGACAGTCGAGATCTCTGTCTCAAGACTCCGTGGAGCCCGTATACAATCTGGCATGTGCTTATGCACGGCTCGGCGACAGCGGCCAGGCCGTCTCATATCTGAAAACAGCGTGCACCATGAGCCCCGAGGCAAGAGCCTGGGCTGCCCGGGACCCTGACCTGCTCGTCCTGAAAGGTGTCGGGGCTTTCGATGAAATCGTGGGTGCGCAGTAACGCACAAGGGGGAAGAATGATCACTCGACATATAGTTTTTTTCACTATAGCAATTGCGCTCCTGCTCGGCTCTTCCGGGGCCTGGGGAGCGCGGCTGATGCAGGGGCAGGCTCCTCAGAGGCCCTCTGAGGAGACCCTTTCTCTTCCGGAGGCGCAGGGACCACCCCGGGAAGCCCCGGCGCAAGCGCCCGGAACTGCATTCCCTATGATCGATTCCGGTTCGGTTGAGCCTGAGGACATGCTCCCGCCGCCTGATGAGCAGCGAAGGGCCCGGGGCCCTCAGAGAATAAGCCCGGACACCCAGGGCAGACCTTCGGTGCCGCAGGGCTTGCCGTCACAGCCTGCCCGGACCGACCAGCCCAGGCAGATTCCGGGAACAGAGGAGGCGGGCACGGAGACGCAGGACGGCAAGCAGTACGTCACTATGGACTTCGACGGTGTCGATATCAAGGTCTTCGTCAAGTTCATCGCGGACATTACCGGAAAAAACTTCATCCTGGACGACAAGGTTGCCGGAAAGGTAACCGTCATATCGCCGCGAAAAATGTCATTGGATGAAGCATATCAGGTGTTCTTGAGCGTGCTCGACGTCAACGGCTACGGTACGGTCACCAACGGTGGTGTGACCAA
>JAKQPV010000049.1:0-6940 GCA_029564515.1 Spirochaetota bacterium
CGTGGAACGTATTGAATGAGTGATCTTTCTTCTGCTGCGTCGAGTATGGTTTTGATCGTGGATAGACATTTGTTGATTGTACTGCCGGAAAAACCGTTTTTGAACATAGTATTTCTGAAGTCTTTGATAAGTGCTCTGTCAATAGCGGTGAGTTTCTGTTTCCCAAAGGCGGGGTTTATGTGGTTTTGTAAAAGGTCGTTTCGTTCGAGGCAATGTCGTGGAGAGATTCGTAATCCCCGGACGCGCTTGTCTGTTGCCCATGTTCCGTTCCAGTCAAAGAAGTTTTGCGAGAAGTCTTGAAAGGTTATATTTTCTTTGACGACGATTTGCCCTTGTCCTGCCTGCAAATACTCTATTGCCCACGCTTCGGCGCGTCCGCGTGCGGTTTGACCAGTGGATTTTGGCACTGAGCGTAATCCGTCGGGTAGGCGAAAGCGTACATAATAAATTGACTTTCTTTTGAGAAGTGAAAACGGTTTCCGTGACGCCATCATAAACCTCGTTTTGTGTGCCGTCTGTTTGGTCACAGTTTGGTCACACTTGGATGATTTAGAAGCGCCCGGTTTCGGGAGGCTTATCCGTAAGTCCTTAATTTTCGAGGACTTACGATGAGCGGGTGATGGGAATCGAACCCACGTGACCAGCTTGGAAGGCTGGAGTTCTACCACTGAACTACACCCGCGCTAAGCTTTATTTATATGGGGTCTTTGCTTACCTCCGGAGCCCCACTTTTCCGCTCGTTAATGTCATAAACAGAAATTATTTTAACCGGTATGTGTCAAGGAGAAATTGTTTGAATATACCGCCTATTCAATATCTCTCACATCCCGGGTCTGTAGGGTAGATGGGATCGGAGGGTGAGCGGGATCAGAGCCCCCTGCTGTGTGGACGGGGTCAGAGCTCCCTGCTGGGTGAGCGGGGTCAGAGCCCCCTGCTGGGTGAGCGGGGTCAGAGCCCCCTCCCCCATGCGGGTCAAGTCATGGCTTAGTTACACATACTGATAAAATGTATAGTAAATATTTATCATATATTAATGCAATTTTATTCTTGACAAATTATGTCTCATTTGGTAAATAATGGGGAAAAGTGGGGATTGTTGTTGAATCTCTCCTGTTGGTGGTGGAATATAAAATGTTTATGGGGGAATATCATCCGACTCTTGACGAAAAAGGAAGAGTTGCGATCCCGGTAAAGCTCCGAAAGGCCTTTGGTGAGAATGCGGTCATCAACACGCTCGTGCTTACGTACGGGTTCGACCGCTGCATCATGGCCTTCCGCGAGGATGACTGGGCGCAGTTCGTCAGGGAGAAGCTGGTTCCTCTGCCGCAGTCAAATCCTACCAACAGGAACTGGGTCCGCCATCTCATGGGCGGCGCCAGGGACCAGGAGCTGGACAAACAGGGAAGGATCATCATCCCGGCAAGCCACCTCGAATATGCGCAGATCAAGAACGAGGTGACTATACTCGGACTGAATGACCGGATCGAGATCTGGGCGACGGACATATACAAATCGTTCCGTCCGGACCAGGACTCCCTGAACGCGATGGCTGGCGACCTCGGTATCTGAGCGAAGCGTGCACGGGCAATCCGCGGCAGTGGTGACGCGGTTGCACGGGGCGGACCTGATCGAAAAAAGAATACGTTCTAATGAGACATAATGCAGGCGGGGGTGCCGTGGGCTATATTCATATTCCGGTCATGCCGGCGGAGCTGGTTCGATTCATTCGGGATTCAGCGTACCGTGGAGAGGGGATGCTGGTCGACTGCACGGCTGGAGAGGGCGGACATTCGGAGCTGCTCCTGGCAACGTTTCCCGAGATGCGCATTACGGCTTTTGACAGGGACGGCGAGATACTGAAAATAGCACAGGGGAGGCTGGAACAGTATGCAGGCCGAATTGATTTCATTAACGATAATTTTTCTCATATTTCTGAGCGTCTGGGATCGATGAAGTCGGAGATACGCTACTTCCTGTACGACTTCGGGATCTCCTCGTTTCATTTCGACGCGAGCGGCCGCGGCTTCAGCTTCGCGCGGGACGAGCGGCTCGACATGAGGCTGGACGGCGACGGCGAGGACGCGGGCGATATGGTAAACACCGCGGACGAGAAGACCCTGGCCGACATCATCTTCCGCTACGGCGAGGAGCGGTGGTCGAGGAGGATCGCGTCCGCCATCGTGCGCGCGAGGAGCGCGGCGCCGGTCGAGACTACCGGGCAGCTCGCGGACATAGTTCTCGGCGCGATCCCGAAGAGGTTCCACGTGAAGAACATACATCCCGCGACCAGGGTCTTCCAGGCGCTGAGGATCGCGGTGAACGACGAGCTGTCCGCTATAGAGCGGAGCATCGCCGATGCCTACGGGCTGCTGGCGCCCGGCGGGCTGATCATGGCGATATCGTTCCACTCGCTCGAAGACAGGATCGTGAAGGAAAAATTCCGCCGCCTCTCTCGCGGCTGCTTCTGCGGCGAGGAGTCGCGGAATTGCCGCTGCACGGGGGAGCGCGCGGTAAATATATTGACGAAAAAGCCGCTCCGCCCTGAAATTGATGAGGTCGAGAAAAACAGCAGGGCGCGGAGCGCGCGGCTTCGCGTCTGCGAAAAATTGCCGGTCCCGGCCGCGGCCGGGGCGGCCGGCTGAGAAAGAAACCGGAGGGACGCCATCAAGTACGTCGCCGTCATATTCTCGATGAGCCTGCTGGTCATACTCTACGTGTGGCAGAACATAGAGATCGTGAAGATCGGCATGGAAAACGACGCCCTTGCGGCGCAGGAACGGCGGCTTGTCAACGACAACGACCGTATCCGGTACGAGATAGAGCGGTATCGCAGGACGGACCTGGTCGAGGAGCGCGCACAGAGGGGAGGCTACCGCCAGGTGCTCCCGGGCGATATCGAGGTCATGGCGGTGCAGGGAAACCATGTTCAATAACGGTATATCCATAAAGACGGGTCTCGAAGAGCTGGCGGCTTCGGCGGCCGGCGCAGTCGAGATTGTCCGCGGGAACGGAACGGCCGTTACCTCGGTGGAATACGACTCGCGCGCCGTGAAGAAGGGAAGCCTCTTCGTCGCGGTCGAGGGTTACAAGAGCGACGGACACCGCTTCGTGCACGCCGCCGCGGAGAGCGGCGCGGCTGCCATATGCGTGGCAGCGGACCGCGTTGATGATTTCGCGTCCCTCGGCGAACGGGGGATAGCCATACTGGCCGCCGGCGACACCCGGACGGCGCTCTCCCGCCTCTCGGCGGCTTTTTTCGGCTTTCCCTCCCGCGCGATGCTGGCGATCGGCGTCACCGGGACCAACGGCAAAACCTCGATCACCTACATGCTGGAAGCTGTCATGAAGCGGCACGGCCTCAATCCCGGCGTCATCGGAACCATCAACTACCGCTGGGGCGGAAAAACCTGGCCCGCGCCCAACACGACGCCGGAATCGCGGGATTTGCAGGAGATCCTCTGGCGCATGAAGAGGGACGGGGTCACCGCCGTGATCATGGAGGTCTCGTCGCACGCGCTTGAGCTCCGGCGCGCGGACGATATCGATTTTGACGCCGCGGTCTTCACCAACCTTACCCGCGACCACCTGGATTTTCATCATGATTTCGAGCATTATTTCGAGGCCAAGAAGCGGCTCTTCCTGCTCCTCGAATCGAGCTTCAAGAAGGGCCGGTGCGGCATCGTGAATGCGGACGACGAATACGGCCGGGAGCTTCTCCTGCTCCGGAACCAGTATTCCTACCCGGTCATGAGCTTCGGCATCGACCACGAGGCGGACTACATGCCGGACCGTGCAAGCATCGTCAACGCGATCGACGGCGTGAGCTACCGCATGGAACGGCCCGATGCCGGCGTTTCCGTGGACCTCGGCCTGCTGGGGATGTTCCAGCTCTATAATTCCCTGGCGGCCCTCGCGGTCGCGCACCAGATGGGAGTCTCCTACGAGACGATCACGCAGGGCCTGGCCGACCTGGTAACCGTGCCCGGCCGCTTCGACGTGCTCAAGACGGACCGGGGCTTCGTTGTCATCGTCGATTATGCCCATACCGTGGACGCGCTCCTCAAGCTGCTCAGGTCGGTAAACGAGCTTGCCCACCGGCGGGTGATCACGGTGTTCGGGTGCGGCGGGGACCGGGACAGGACCAAGCGCCCTCTCATGGGGAAGGTCGCCGAGGAGAACTCGGACCTTGCCATCGTGACGAGCGACAACCCGCGCACCGAGGACCCGGACCTTATCATTCGCGACATCGTGGCCGGCCTCGAGGGGAAAAACCACGAGATCATCCCGGACCGTGAAGAGGCAATCGGCCGCGCAGTCGCTATGGCGGGCGAGGGCGATATCGTGGTGATAGCGGGAAAGGGACACGAGGACTACCAGATTATCGGGACTGAAAAGATACATTTTGACGACAAGGAAGTGGCGGCGCGCCGCCTCGCGGGATGAGGAAGGAATGATCGTAGAGTACAGATCAACGGTTGAGCGGATAGCCGAAGCGTGCGGGGGGCGTATCACCGCGGGGAGCGGACGGACCGTCATCGACACCGTGACGACGGACTCGCGGGAGCTGGGCAAAAACAGCCTGTTCGTGCCTATCGTCGGCGAGAAGTTCGACGGTCACGATTTCATCCCCGCACTGTCCGGGGCCGGGAGCATCCGCTCCTACCTCACCATGAAGGAAGGGTTCACCGGGACCGCAGCCGGCCGCGGCATCGCCGAGATCCTGTGCGGGAACACGCGCGCCGCCCTGGGTGCGCTGGCAGCGCGGCACCGGAACGCGATCGACCCGATCGTTGTCGGCATAACGGGGACCAACGGCAAGACCACCACCAAGGAACTCGTCTGCGCGATCCTGAGCACGCGCCGGAAGTGCCTGAAGAATGATAAGAACTACAACAACGAGATCGGCGTTCCCATGACTCTGCTCGGACTTGACGAATCGCACCAGATGGCCGTCATCGAGATGGGCATGAACCACTCCGGGGAGCTGGACCGCCTCTCCCGCATCGTGAAGCCCGACCTGGCGCTGATCACAAACGTCGGCGAGGGCCACCTTGAGTACCTGGGCTCGGTCGAGAACGTGGCCCGGGCGAAAGCCGAGATCATGAACGGCATGGTCCCCGGGTCGACCGTCGTCATCAACCGCGACATGACCTGCTTCGACCTGGTGAAGCGCATGGCGCGCACAACCGACCTGGTGGTGAAGACCTACGGGCTCACGGACGACGCGGACGTCCACCCTGATTCCTGCCGCCTCTCCCGCGAGAGCCTGGAGGTCACAATCAACGGCGCGGAGATAACCGCGCCCCTTTACGGCCTCCACAACGTCTACAATGTCCTGGCTGCCGCCGCGGTTGCACGGGAGTACCGGATAGAGCCGGGTGAGATCGGGCCGGCGCTGGCCGGCTTCGTGAACGTGGACGGCCGAAGCCAGATCATAGACCGGGGCTACCTGGTTATCAATGACAGCTATAATGCGAACCCGATGTCCCTGGTCTATGCACTCCGCTCGGCCGGGAAGATCTTCCCCGAACGGAGAAAGATCGCCGTGCTCTCTGACATGAAGGAACTGGGCGATTTCGCCCCGCAGTGCCATGTCGAGAGCGGGAAAGCAGTCCGTGAAAACGGGTTTGACATGCTGCTTCTCTGGGGCGATATGTCCCGCTATTACGCGGAGGGAGCGGCCGGGGCCGGGCTCGACCCGGACCGGATCCGGCAGTTTGAGAGCAAGGACGAGCTGTCGCGTTATCTTAAAGACATTCTTGACGAGAACGACGTCGTTCTTATAAAGGGATCGCGCTCCATGAAAATGGAAGAAGTCGTTAATGCCGTAACCGGAAGAGAGGAGTGAAATGCTGTACTATTTTATTCTGCCGCTGAAAGAGTACCTCGGTTTCCTGAGGCTGTTCCAGTATATAACCTTCAGGTCCGCCTACGCGGCGCTCACCTCGCTCCTCCTGGTCCTGATCCTGGGCAACCTGGTGATTCGGTGGCTGCGCGCCCTCAAGCTGGGCGAGGAGATACGGGCCCTGGGCCCGGAGAGCCACAAGCTGAAGGCGGGCACGCCCACCATGGGCGGCATCATTATCATAGGCGCGGTGCTCGGCTCGATCGCGCTATGGGGCAATTTCGCCAGCCCCTACCTCATCATCCTGTCCGGCGCGACCGTTGCCCTCGGCGGGCTCGGTTTCGCCGACGACTACATCAAGTCGATCCTCAAGAGGAAAGAGGGCGTCTCCGCGAAGGTCAAGCTCCTCGTGCAGATGTCCGTCGCTCTGGCCGTCGCGCTCCTGGTGTATTATCTTCCTTCCAATAAAACGGAAGTTTCAACGCTCTACGTCCCCTTCATAAACGAAGCGGTCGTGGACATGGGTCTTTTATGGGTCGTCTTTGCCGTCATAGTGATCGTTTCCACCACCAACGCGGTCAATCTGACTGACGGCCTTGACGGCCTGGCCATCGGGTCGGTCATGACCGTGGGCGTAAGCCTGGGGATCATGGCCTACCTGACCGGCCACTCTACAATCTCCGCCTACCTCCGGATTCCGCACATACCGGAAGCGGCCGAGCTAACCGTGTTCATCGCGGCCCTCATGGGCGCCGCGCTCGGCTTCCTCTGGTTCAACAGCAACCCGGCCACCGTGTTCATGGGCGATACCGGGTCGCTCGCGCTGGGCGGAATCATCGGCATCGTGGCGGTCATGATCAAAAAGGAAATTTTCCTGTTCATCGTGGGCGGGGTCTTCGTCATCGAGGTCCTGTCCGTGATCATACAGGTGGCGTCGTTCAAGCTGACGGGGAAGCGCGTCTTCAAGATGGCGCCCCTGCATCACCACTTCGAGCTTTCGGGCTGGCCGGAGCAGAAGGTGGTGGTGCGCATGTGGATACTCGGCATCATACTGGCGATACTGGGACTCAGTTCGCTGAAGATACTGTAAGGGAG
>JAKQPV010000052.1:0-3292 GCA_029564515.1 Spirochaetota bacterium
AAATTCTTTGAACTTCAGCAAAGCCTTCTCGGTTACTTCGAGCATCCATTTTCTCCTTCCGTGTTGGCAATCCTCTCGGCAGTTGCAGCACGAATGTATTTTCTCTCTCTCATACTGAATAGGGAGCAAGGAATCAACCGTAAAGACCGGATCTTCATGGCGGATCGAGGATGATATATGAGAAAAAAATCTTTCAAATCCTCCTTATAGCGAACCTGCGACGAGACGGATTTGCGGGAATTTTTTTTAAAGGATTATCCTGCAGCCACCCTGCCGGTTCTGCGTTATGCGTGCGCCGTGCATACGATAGAGACCATATTCGAGGCGAACGGGAACAGACTGTTTTCCTCCCTGATGCGCATGGCAGGGGATGCGGACCCTGCGTATGATATCCTGCAGGAGATCGTCACCTGATGCATGGAGCGCCATCATTCTTACGAATTGTCTCCCGCGCTCCTGTTCACTGTTGCCCGTAACTCTTTCACCGATTCACCATACCCGCCCGCGAAAGGAACGATTTCAGCGGTGAGAACTCCATTCTTGCGACAGGGTTCTCATCATGAAACAGGTTTCCGCGCTGCTTCTTCTGGGCCTTTTCCGGGTCGGCTGCGCCGGACATTACCCGCGACCGGTTCACCCGTTGACCAGCTGGCACGAATGAAGGAGAAGGCTTATGAAGAGATTGCTCGTTTTCATCGATATGCCGATGCTGTGCCCGTCACCGGCATCCGGCGACGAGTTGGATGAAGGGCTGCCCCGGGAACGTGTCCGAGCAGATGAAGAACAACGCCCGGGAAGAGATCCCACGAAAGGCCGCGGGCACCGACCGGATGCCCGCGGCCTTTTGCCTATTGATTCCGTATCCTCTCATCGAGTACACTCCCGTGAAAAATCCATTCGAGGTATACTCGTGACAGCGAGGAATCGTAAGGCGGATCGAGACACGGAAAAAGGGTATCCGGCAGGCCGGTTTGCAGACAAACTCCGCAGGCTGGCCGACTGCATCGAGCAGGGCAAAAGATTCCGCATCCAGATAGCAGGCGAACGTGTGTCCGTACCTCCGGACGCGATGTTCACAATCGAGCACGAGCGGGAAGACGGGAAGGAGGAGGTCGAGTTTCAGCTGAAATGGACCGTTTCCTGAAGATTTCTTCCTCTCTGCCTTTATTGCGCACGCCCCTCTTCCCGGTAACGGGCCTGCTCCATCCGGCATGCTCCTTCTTTCCTGAACCATTCAGAAACCCCTCTCTGCCCGCATCTGTCACGGGCTGATAAGGACACGACGTTTATGACGGGTGTGCTTCTGCTCTTCATTCTTGGCCTGGCGCTGCTCATCAGCGGCGCGGAACTGCTCGTGCGGGGGGCGTCACGGCTCGCGGCCCTTGCAGGGGTCGCTCCTCTTGTCATCGGGCTTACCGTGGTCGCCTTCGGGACCAGCGCGCCCGAACTGGCGGTCAGCGTACATTCGGCGCTCCTTTCTTCGGCCGATATCGCGCTCGGCAATGTGGTGGGCAGCAATATTTTCAACGTCCTGTTCATTCTCGGACTCTCCGCGATAATCGCACCTCTGAGTGTCTCGGTACGGCTGGTGCGCATCGACGTGCCCATTATGATCGGGGTCTCCGCCCTCGTGCCGGTCATGGCGTTCGACGGGAACATAAGCCGCACGGACGGATTCATCCTCTTTGTCGGCATCCTGGCATACACCGCCTTTACCGTCCGTCAGGGGGGCAAAGCCGGCGTCAGCGGTGAGAACAATCTTGTCGACACCGGCCGTCAGGGGATGCTCCTGAGCCTGATATTCATCGTCTCCGGTCTGGGGATGCTGGTGCTCGGCTCCCGCTGGCTGGTGGACGGTGCGACCGCGGCGGCGAAGAGCCTCGGCGTGAGCGATCTGGTTATCGGGCTGACTATCGTGGCGGCCGGCACTTCCCTGCCGGAGGCAGCGACCTCTGTTATTGCGAGCGTGAAGGGAGAGCGCGACATTGCTGTGGGCAATGTGGTGGGGAGCAACATATTCAATATCCTCTGCGTCCTGGGACTCAGCGCCCTCGCAGGCCCCGACGGGGTCCGGGTATCTTCGGCCGCCCTGAGGTTCGACATACCGGTGATGATTGCGGTTGCAGTCGCGTGCGCGCCCGTCTTCTTCACCGGGTTCCGCATATCACGGGGTGAAGGTCTGATCTTTATCGCCTACTACGTTCTCTACACCGTCTACCTTGTCCTGGCGGCCGCACATTACAAGTCCCTGCCCTTCCTGACGAACGTCGTTCTGCTCTTCGTTCTGCCACTCACAGCGATCACGATTTTGATCCCGCTGTACATTCAGATGAAAAAAAAGGAGGCGTCCCATGGCCCATCACATTGATATCGTGCTGCTGCTTTTCATCGGCCTCGCTGCCGGCGGAGCCGCCGGGCTGTTCGGCATCGGCGGAGGAGTGATCATCGTCCCCGCCCTGGTGTATGTCCTCGGATTTTCCCTGCACACTGCGATCGGGACCAGCCTGGCGATCCTCCTTCCGCCGGTGGGGCTGGCCGCCGTGATCGAGTACTACCGGCACGGCAACGTAGACCTGAGATCCGCGATTATCGTGGCAGCAGGTCTCTTCCTCGGTGCCTGGATCAGCTCCTACTTCGCGAACAGGGTTTCTTCGACATCGCTCCGCATCGCATTCGGGGCATTCATCATATTCATGGGCGTCTATATGATCTTCGGGGCGCTCAGAAAGACGGCGCTGTGAGGAAGCTCAAGGCTCTCAGGAACGGCGGCCGCACGGGAACAGGCGCCTGACCGGTCTCAAACCGGCGGGACCGCGGCCCGTCTCAGGCCTTATCGAGCCCCAGCTGCCCGCCCGGGTTCATGATGTTGTTGGGGTCGAAGTGGCGCTTCAGTGACTTGAGCACCTCCATCTGCTCTTTGCCCAGATACCCTTCCAGGTAAGGCGCCATCATTCTTCCGATCCCATGATGATGGCTCAGAGAGCCCCCGCTCTTTACGATGGCCTCGATGACACCGCGCTGGAACGTCCGGAACTCGTCCACATCCGAGGTCTTCATGATAAATATGAAGTACAGGTTCGTGCCCTGGGGATAGAAGTGAGATGCATGGGTCATGCACATAGTCCGGGGCCTGCTCTTGATATACGCCCTCACCCCCTGGTGGACCGCATGGATGTTGTCCCAGGTCACGCTCGCTTCCAGCGTGTCGATCTGGATGCCGAAATCCTGCAGGTCCTCGCGCATGTACGGCTCGGTGAAGCGCGTCTTCTCCCACTTCCTGGACGCGTAGCCG
>JAKQPV010000055.1:0-2423 GCA_029564515.1 Spirochaetota bacterium
TTGCCGGGCAGATCTTTGACGTGCTTGCGGAACCTCAATCCTCTTCTGTGAAGAGCGGAGCGTACCCGCATTTCAAGGCCGGTATCCTTGCCCTTGATGCGGGACATACAGAAGCTGCGCTGTTCGGGGGTCAGGTTGTCCGGCATCAGTTCTGTCCCTGATACAAGCTGAAAGCCCTGGCCATCTCCCTGCGCCCCGGCAGGTGGAGCTCGGGGGGAGCGGTCGTGAGGATCTGAAAGCCCTGCGGCGTTCTGGGGCAGATTTTCTGGAAGTCGCACTTGGAGCACTTGTCGGGATGCGGTCGCATCGGAAAGTCCGACGCGAGAATGCCCATGACCGCCCATTCGATGTTTGCGAGTGCTGAATCCACCGCCTCCTGGGTAATCGGCACTTCAACTCTCTGGTTGTCCTTCAGAAGATGAACGCTGCCCGTTCTCGCGTTCTGCCCGAGAACTTGGTCGGCGGCTCTTGCATACAGTTGAACCTGTAAGGCAAGCTCGGTCCAGTCGAGGTCATCGTTCTCACCCGGCGTCTCTCCGCCCTCCATCGTTTTGAAGTCGATGATCTCGGCTTCCAGGATGTTTCCCTCGTCATCCTCGTGGAGCAGGAGATCAATCGAGCCGGTGATGACGCAGTTGGAGGCCGGAATCTCGAAAACCGCCTCAACCTGCCTCTCCCGCTCGAAATCCCCGCCGAAAGACGCCACGTAAGCCTTGGAGATTTCCACAGCCCGGTTTCTTGAGTTTTCGTAAGCGCCCGGCCGGTTAACCGGATCGCCGCTCTGGGGAACGTGCTTCAAATGGAATGTGTTCAGCACAACCTGCTCCACCTGGTTCTCCGCCGGAGGCGAATCCGGGTGAAGCTCGTGAAGTTTCTGGATGGACGTATGAACGGTCCGTCCGTAACCGAACATTTCAGGGACGACGGGGTTGAGACCGTAGCGCTCTCGGAACTGATAACTCCTGGGGCATTGCAGGTAGTATCTGATTTCAGTGAAGTTGGTTGGATAGTCTGCATCTTCGACTCTGCGTCGAGGTGGAGCTTGGAGAAGACCGGTCGGAAGACCTGCGGCGTTCTGAATCACCGCTGGATGGGTGGCAATCTGTAACGCGTAGGGAGACCGTCGGGCCGCCCGTCGGGCCCTCGGCAGACTCTCCGCTCCGCTTATGTAAAGATAACGCTCAGCGCGTGTCGCAGCAGTGTAAAAAAGCCTGATTTCTTCATCCGGTGTGCTTTGATATGCACCGCGGTTGATCGCTGCGGCCATGACGCCTGGCGGCAGCCAACCCGAGTATCTGCTTCTCTTTTTCGGGAACCTGTGTGCTTCGACGTCTACAACGAAAACGCAAGGGAACTCGAGTCCCTTCATCTTGTGAACGGTAGAAATTGTGACGGCGTCCGGTCTTTGAAGCACGTCGTCGGTTGACATGTCGTATCCCGTTTCGGCGGCGTTCTGAAGGAAGTTGAGGACATCTGAAAAGCGTTGCCTCGAATCAACGCTCATATAGACCGTTTCGACGTCCAGAATCATGCGGCTGAAAAGCCCGATGTCCCGCATGACATCGTCACTGAAATTCGTCCGTGCGATGTTGAAAGCTTCCAATAGATCGTAGACAAGCTGTTGAGGATATAGTCGGATTCTCGTCGAGCCTTGCGGACGGTGAATGCGGCGGCTCCAATCTGTGAGAACACGGATCAGGGCATTGAAATCCGCGTCGGGAAATGCGGGCAGCACCTCGCTGTTGTAATACTGTTGCACCGTGGTTCGGTCGAGCGGGGTATTGCGGAGGAGTTCAAAGGTGCTGCGAAGAACAGATGTCTGGGGGCGGTCGAAGGGCCCCCCGCCGGCTTCCAAACTGAAAGGAATGCCGAGGGCCTCCAGCGCGGCCGTAAATGCCGCATGTCTCGGCGTGTCATCCTGCTCCGCCTGACGTGTCGAGCGCATCAGAATCGCGAAATCAGCCGGCGTCAAACCACGGACGACGCCGTTGTCATCATAAGCGGTGCCCAACAGACCCCTGATTCTATCCGCAACCCATCCCGCCTCGGCGGCGCGGTCCTGAAACCACAGAACCCTGAAATCCTGGGGCGTCCGATTTGCAAAGGCCGCCGGATTTTTCGGAATCCGGCTCGGCCCCAGCATGGCGGCTGCAAAGGCGTCCGAAGCTTGGACGATGGGCTCCGTGCTGCGGAAATTTTGGGAGAGGGTATGCACGCTGCAACCGGCATAGCGTCGTTGAAAACCTAAGATGTTGCTGACATCGGCCCCCCGCCATGCATAGATCGATTGGTCGTCGTCTCCAACTACGAAAAGCGTCTGCGAGCGCTGATGCAGCAGTCGGATCAGCTCCTCCTGGCAGGGGTTGACGTCCTGGTACTCATCCACCATGAGGTGACGCAAATTCCCAATACCGTTTTCCACG
>JAKQPV010000098.1:0-1599 GCA_029564515.1 Spirochaetota bacterium
CCCATGCCCATAGGTGTTGCCGGGAAAGCGAAGGGCTTCCTCCTGAAGCCTTCAGCAACGTTTCGGGCCACGAAGGAGGAGAGCCTGAGCAGTGCGTTTCAGTATTACGTGATACTGCTCATCATCTTCAGCGTGGTGGCGTTCATTGTCTATGCTCTCGTATTCACATCCATACCCGCCGTAATGAGCGGGCGTTTTCCCATGGGGTTTGGCGCCGAATTGAGCATCTATATGGCCTTTTTCCTCTTTATGGTCCGGTTCTACGGGGTATTCCTGACCGGGCTCGTATATCACGTATTCGTGCTCCTGTTTGGCGGGACGCAAGGGGTGGCCCGGACCATACAGACCTTAATGTATGCCTCGACGCCGGCCATCATCCTCGGGTGGATCCCCATCATCGCAGCCATCGGAGATGTCTGGACGTTTATTCTCTTCATCATCGGCATACGAGAGAACCAGGATATACCGCTCGGCCGCGCCGTCCTGGTGGTCATCCTCCCGCTGGTACTCTCGCTGATCGCCACAGGACTGATCGTTCTGGCAGTGAGCACGTTCTATCGCGCCCGTTTGCATGCCCTGACTGGAATATGATGCTTGATGAGCCGGAAATAGCAGAGGGGTTCTAAAAAGCCGACCCCTCACCCCGCACCGCTACGCCGCCTTCTTCTCCTGCACCGGGGGGTTCTTGATCGTAACGTCAAGCGACTTCGAGTTCTTGCCGCGAACCTCCACTTTGTACGTACCCGGCGCCGGGAACTTGTAGGCAAAGAACGAGTACGTCTGCGGCCCTCCGCCCGAGAGCACCTGCTTCGTCTCGATCGGCGAGTCGTTGACGAACAACTTCGCGGTGAAATGCGTGTTCCAGTCCGAGTTGGGGATACCTTCGTTGTCGAACCAGTAGCCGATGCTCACCGATATATTCGGGAAGAAATACACGTTGCCGCTCTCGTCGCGACCGCCGCCGGTGCTCCCGCTGCCCGTAGGGTTTGCCTCTACGGAGTTTATCATTGCATCACGGTACGATAGTGCCATGGGCCTACCATTATAAAAATAGTATAATAAATTTCCGATCTGCCTGCTGGTATGAAAAAGGATCGAATAACCCTCCCGCTCAGCGTCACGGCCATACGAGCCCGGGCGATGGATGGAGTACGAGCGTATCAGGCGATTGCGCGGGCGCATGCAGGTTGAACAGGCACGGTATAGGAGAAAAAAACAAAGCGCTGTACGGGCTCAGGAATTGGAACAAAGGTAAAAACATGCCCCCGCCCGGATTTGAACCGGGGACAACCAGATCTTCAGTCTGGCGCTCTCCCAGTCTGAGCTACAGGGGCTTTCTGCTTTACAGTGTTATCCGTCGTCCCTAATAAATTCTCTGCTCGGGGAATGCCGGCCCTTTGCACCCGGCCGACCGGGCCCGGAGCCGCCTGTTTATCTCATCGCATGCCGATATATGAACAATGAGCCGGAGCGATCAGAAGTCGGGTACCCGCGGCACGAACCTCATGCAGGCGCTCTCTGAGAGGACGGCGACCGTCGTACACCTCACGCACAACGATCTCGACGCCGTCGGGAGCGACGCCATCCACCGGCGGAAGT
>JAKQPV010000146.1:0-15324 GCA_029564515.1 Spirochaetota bacterium
GCCGGCGACCCGGACCGCTTCCCGGACGTTATCGTCGGCGGCGTTGAAAGGGTAGGCGAACCCCAGGACGCCCCGGCGGAAGATTTCTTCAAGGAGCCGCTTGCTCTCCCTTATCTCCCAGGCCAGAGCCTCCGGTGACAGAACGGTGAGATCGGGATGGGTCAGGGAGTGGCTGCAAATCTCGAAGTCTTTATAGACTTCGTAAAGTTCTCCCCGGCGCAACCGCCAAATGTCCCGATCCCCGCGGCGCCACCCGAAGGATCTGTCGTCATGATGGAGCCCCGGATTGAGGCAGAAGGTGGCTTTCGCCCCATGACGGCGGCAGATCTCCGCCAGGCCGATGTCCGCGACCACGCCGTCGTCCCAGGTTTGCAGGACCCTGACCATGAAGCCGCCTCCTTAGCATTATCAAATCGTCATTCAGCCCGTGGCGGAGCACGTCGAGCCTGGATGAGGCGGCGACCAGTGCTTCCGCATGAATCTGTTTAATCCGAAAGGGAAACAGACTTGGGGCGTCGAACAGGTCTTTAAGCGGGGCCGCCCCATTGGCGCGTGCGTAAAGCGCTGCTTCGGTCAGCCAGGCGATCAGCCGGGCGTCTTCAAGGGTCAGTGCCGGTCCGGGGGTGTAGATCCCCTTTTTGCCGCTTTCTTGCAGTACGCCCCAGTCCAGGAACGAACGCAGAACGCGACGGGCCGCCCGGACAACGGTCTCCCGTTCGCCATATTGCTCGCGGACTCTCCTCTGGACATGGGGGGCCGCGGCTGATCCCTGAAGGCGCAACAGCCTGCCGACGTGCAATGCCACGCCTGCCCAAAAGGGATAGACGGCCGTCACCATGCCCCAATGGAGAACCAGGTGATCACTCTGAGGAACTCGCTTGAGCAGTTCCAGCCCATCTCTGTGCAGCGGATCGAGCCCGGAAGGCGGCGTCAGCCACGTCTTTAGAAGGATCGAGATGATCTTTTCGCGATTGCCCCGCTCAGCCTGTCCGCCGATGGATACCTTCTCCTTCAACAGCTCTTGCAGTGCATCGGTGGTCGCGGCCTTATCATTCCCCGCCAGTGCCAGGTTGGCCGTCCGCTCAAGCCATTCCAGGCGCACCCGTTGACTGAATCCGATCTGATCTCTCCGTGTGGTCATTTCTCCTCCCTCTCGATCTGCACCAGAGGGACGATGATTTCTTCGATGGAAATGCCTCCGTGACTCACAGTGCGTTGCTTTTCTTGAATAAAGGCCTGGCGTGCCGGTGCCAGGAGAGACAAGCAGTCCTCCGGGAGCCCAATGGGGTGCCACTCCAGCGCGTCGGGATAATGCTCTTTCACTTTGCCGCGAAGGGTCGCATCGCGATAGATACGGACCCGTTCTCCGCGGGTGTCCGCCACGGCCCCCTCCGCCGGACGACCGCAGCCTTCAGCCTCGATATTGCCATGATCGGATGTCAAATAGACGCGAAAACCCCGGTTCAATAGCATATCGAGAAGCTCGCTCAGAAAGGGCTGCTTGGACCACTGGGCCACCTGATTATGCATCCCGGCGCTGCCCATTTCCATCCCGTGCATGATCCTATCGACCTTGTCCACGATCAGACCGGCAACCTTTACGCGGGGACGGGAGAGCGCTTCGGAGACGACGTCCAGGTTCCCGTCGCCCAGCCCCTTGAGGTAGAGGATTTCATTGACCGCTAAACCCTGATCGGCCCAGTACTGCCTCCAAAGAACAGGTTCCTTATCCGTGGTCTGGGTGCTGCCCGGAAAGAAGATCGGGGCCTTGCCGGCGAAGATGGTTTGACGCGAAATCGAAGTGAGCGTCGGAACCCAGGCGAAGACCGTCTGCTCTCGGAACCGGTAATCGGGCTGTCGCTCGGCGAGTGCGTCTCGGACGACCAACCATTGGTCCAGAGAAATCCCGTCCAGGACGAGCAGAGCGATTTTCCCGTCGCGATGGTCGTCCAACTGCCGAGTGAGAAACCGGGGGAGGTGGTGCAGCATAACCGGAGGCACCGGCGGCAGGTTGGCAAGCCCGGCATACCTCTTGAAGAGCCAGGCGGTGAAGCCTTGATCCACTTCGCCCTGAAGCATATCATACCGTCCACGTATCTCCTCCGGAACCGCGGCGGGCTCCTCGTTTATGAGCAGAACCAGTTCCGCCCATCCATGGGCAAAATGGGCCCATTCCGTATGCTTTGCCCCTTCAGCCGGAAGAGTTGTCACCAACCGCTCAATAAGCCTCTGCAGGCGGCGCGATCTGTCCGCGGCTGGATCGTTGCGGACGCCGATGGCTGCCCACGTCGCGGCCAATGTCTTGGCATCGTTGTGGGAAACAGCCTGGAGAAATCCTTCCAGAAAGAGGGTGTCGATGTAGACGCGCACGTCGGGATGGTCGAAGGGAAGATCTTGAGGCCCCGGCACCTGAAAATCGTACCCGGCGGATTCCGCGACGGTTGCCTGCGGGTCCTGCACAAAATGGTTCAGGAATATCGGCCAGCGCTCCTGGAGAAAGGTGAAAAAGGTCTCCCGGTCGGTGACCAGGGCCTCCAGGGGCCAATCTTCAAATACGCTGCTCTGACGCAAGAGTTGGATGAACCGTTCGTTCAACAAGGACGGCACGCGCCAGCCCTGGTGATGGCGGCGGAGAAGCACGCGCAGGAGATCGGTAGGCTGCTTAATCAGCTCAGGCGCCACGGCAAAGACGTGTCTCAGGATGAATTCTTTGGTCGCGTTGTCTCCCAATCTGCCGGGGGCGTGTTTCTGCTGTGCTTCATACAGGACGTCGAGATCGCCGCGATCCAGTGAAGCCACGACCGGATAGCTGAGATTGGGAAAAATATCGCCGAGATTGAAGGACAATTTACGGCCTGCCTGAAGCAGATCGTAGGGCAATCCACCGAGATCGACTGTCGGGGAACGCAATACGACCACGAGGTCCGTCTGTTCGCCGCGATCCCAACGGGACCGGAACCTCGATTCGTAGGCGTAGCGAAAGGCAATGTGGTCTTCAAAGGGGATCAGCTCGAAGCCGCGCTCACGGATGCCTTCGAGGATCCCTTCCTCGAGAAGGAGCCCGTCCGGATCGGCGACCAAGGTGAGTCGGGAGACCTTAGGGGTGAATTCTTTCAGTATTTGTGTGCGCCAGTTATTCATGGTCATTTAAGTTCAGATAATTCCATAAATTTCTGGCGAAAATAGTGAAAGCTCGGCGAGCGGTTTTCCTCGACGGTCATGAGGGGAGATATCTCTTCAGCCCATTTCGATTTCTCTGCCCCGACCGCTTGCCAGCCCCTGGCGCTTAGAGCCGATGAACCACCGGGGTAAATGGCGTCCGCCAGCTTTTCCCATGTCCCGCAGATGCTGTCATTCACATAGGAGGTCAATATGGCATCCCTTGCCCTCGGATAGGCCGACTTTACAGCATTCAAATCTCCCAGGAACCAAGCCTCGCCTTCCTCAATAGCGAAGCAAAAACGGGTCTCAGGAGCGGGCTTGCAGGCTCTGAGGATTCCGAACAGCTCGGATCGAAATACCTTCTGACATTTGTCATCAAGGTCGCAGACGAGAATTACGGCTGCCGTATAGTTTCGGTATGCGCCAAAGGTCTTTCCGTATCCCTTCAGGAGTTTAGGGAGATTGTCCAGCAATATACGCTTGCTGGCGTCATCCGCATCTCTCATATCCTTGGGTATTCTGCCGATGCCCTTGTACGAGTGAACGATGAATGTGTGAGAATCACCGATAATCTTCGGAACAAGAATATCAAGGGTCTTCTTACCGGACTGATCTTCAACGAGTATCTCGAAATGCATCGATTCACCTCGCATCCAGATAATCGCTGTACCAGAGACCGCCTAGAGGAAGACCTTCGTCAACCATGTTTTTCACGATCTCATTGTCGCTTGCTCGTTTGATCGTGGAAAACCCATCCTCTCCTTTTTCCAAGATCCAGACTTCTTCCGGTGATAATGCGTCCACAAAATAGGGTTGATGGGTCGTTATGAATATTTGAGAGCTGCCTTTTTGACCGGTGGCATGGCTCCGAAATTCAGCGGCAAGGGATTCCAGAAGCTTATGGTAGAGTCCGTTCTCGGGCTCTTCGATGCATAAAAAGGGCGGCGGTGCCGGATCGTCCAGCAACAGGAGGTAAGCAAAAACTTTGAGCGTTCCGTCTGACATCTGTTGCGCATAAAACGGGTCTTTGAAGCCTTTGTCGTTAAACCGCAGCAAAAGACGCCCATCCGCTGTCCTGTCGGTATCGATTTTCTGAATTCCTGGAATCCTGGCGGCTATGCGGTCGAGAATTGCCTGAAACTTTTTAGGATGCTCACGTTCCATGAACTGAACGACATTACCGAGATTGTCGCCGTGTATATTCAAATGTTTCTGCGGACCGGCAAGAGGCAGGCTACGGGCGGCATCGGGTGTGAAATAGCTCAAATGCCACCCTTCGATAAACCGCCTGAATGCCGATATTCTGGGGTGCTGTTTGAGTGATCCGAGAGTGGCAATGCCAAGTTTGCGAGGGTCCTCCAATTCCACGATTTCTGTTTCGCGGCTTTCCTCCGTTACTTCCTCAATGATCGATTGGATCAATTCATCAATATCCACCTGGCCCTTTGCTTCATCAATATTACGCCCTTCTCGTTCTCCCTTCCACGCAACGCCCTTCCCGTCGTTCAAAACAAGAAACGAAAAAGGCCATCCGTGTTTCTGCCCCTTTCGCCGCTGTCGGAGTCTCTCCCAATGCACATAAGGGCGTCCAGTTGAATCTTCATTGACAGCAAGTTCGTAAGTAATCGGCCGAGCGTTGCCCTCTTCTTTGTAATACACCTCGAATTCAATAGGCCCTTGCTGCCCCTGCGATCGGATACGCTGGAAGCCGCCTCGACCGCGCAAATCGCATGCTTCTTCCACCCCTGATTTCAGGCAGTCGGCTAGAAAACCGAATGCATCGAACAATGAACTTTTTCCCACACCGTTTTTGCCGATAACGGCCGTCATGGGGGTCAACGGATTGGCCTTTTGCAGATTCCAGAGCTTGCCAATTGTGATATCGCGCAAGACACGGAAATTTCTGATTCGAATTCCGTCTATGTGTGCCATTTTAGCCTCCTGTTGTTACCTTATCACGGCAATAATTATAAGAAGTTATCCACTATTATCCTAATCGCGTTATCGCCTGATCATACCACATCAAGAGCTTCGGATCTTCCTGAAGAACATTTTCGGGGATCCGCTGGGCCACGGCGATGATGGTGCGATAGTCGCGGTTCTGCCAGCACAGCTTGAACCCGGCCCGGACCGCTTCTAAACGGATGATCTTCAGTCTTTTTCCCTTGGGGATGGATTGGGCGCCCGGCGCGAGTCCTGGGAGGAAGGCCGCCTGCCCGGTCGTCTTGATCGGTTGGTATCCCGGCGGCAGGTACGTCCAGAACTCCTTGAGCAGGGCCCGCTCGCGCAGCTTTTCCAGATCGCCGGCTTGATTCGGGTCAGGGATGTACCAACGCCCCCTGGCCTGATTCTGGAGGTGCGTATTTGGGGTTGCCAAACCCATCAGGTCTTCGGTTGCCTCCCCGGTGTTGATCTCCTCACGGATCTGCTTGCGCAAAGGTTCGCTCTGCTTCATCCAGGAGACGATCTGAGGCGGGATCGATCCCTTCCCATCGAAGCCGAGGAAGTTTTGCTCCAGGAGTTCGGACAGCTCCAGCGGTTTTTCGTGTTTTTGCCATCCCCCGCTGAGTTCCTTCAGGAACAGGGGCGTCAGATCCTGGATCGTCATCGGCTTTGCGGCGAGCTGCTGCCGGATCCATTCGATGGCCGTGGGCTCGTTCGCGATCCCGATTTCCAACTGCATAATGTCCTTCACGGTGAGCCGCTTCTTGTCATATTCCGCGGCCTGGTCGGGAAGGAAATACATGCCGTCCCGTTCAGGGAAGCGTTGAGTCAACCCCATGGAGAACTCGGCGGCGGCCATCGGCACGGAAACGCCGCGCTGGACGTGAAAGGCCACCATCCTGTCATAGAGAAAGTACGCCCTTCGCTCGGCGATGATCTCCGCGCGGCCGTCTTTGGCGAGGAAGATGGGCAGGTTCTTCAAATGGGTGCGGACGAAATCCCAAACCCCGTCCTCAGAACCGGCCGTGATCCGGAAGCGCTCCTCCAGCCCGCCGTTGGGTTTATAGGCGGAAACGACCAGATCCTGTTTCATGGCCGAGCTGGTCACCTGGCGGTATGAGCCCTGCTGCTTGTCCAGGGTGCGCACGTCTGCCACGACGAAGCCGGCGGTCTGCATCGCCTCCTGGATGGCGTTCCAGACGGCGTTGTGGGAGTTGTGAAAAACCACCGTCATCCAGCGCCCCGGCTTGAGGACCCGGCGGTATTCGGCAAAGCAGCGCTGCATCAGGCGCTGGTACTCGGGGAGCGCCTTATTCTTGAACTTGTCGACGATGGCCTCGGGAGCGGCGTTGGTGACGACTCGGTGCCATGACTCAACGAGGAAGTTCAAGTCGGCATAGAAGATGTTCTCGCCGAAGGGTGGGTCGGTGAAAATATAGTCGATTGAATTGTCGGGGAGATCCAGAGCGGCCGCGGTTCCCGTGTTCACCATCGATTGCCCCGGAGAAGCTACGCCGGCGGTGAAGGCCTTGCCCAGGCGTTGCAGTTTGCCTGCGAGGATATACCAGGGGCTGCACTCCGAGTGTTGGGAGGCGACGTAATAGACGCCGGTCAGATACTGGTTGACCTGAGAAAAACCTGTGGGCCGATATCGATTAAGGACAGATGCGGTCCACAACGCCTGCTCGACAAAAAAGAGCAGCATGGCGCGGGTCCGCGGATCAGGGTGGGCTTGGGCCTTGCGCCAGAGCGCGGCAAGGGCCTGGCCCGCCCGAGGGAGGAAGAAGTGGTGTACGTGGGTGAATCCCTTCGGTGCGATCCGCGAGCCGTGGGACATCTGCTCCACGGGAAAGGGGTTGGTGGGGATCTCCTCCGGGAGCGGCATGGTCTCGATGCGCTTCAGGGTCGCCAGGTCGTGTGCATCCGGTTTTTTCTCGTATCGGTTTCCCCCAAGGCTATAGGAAATCAGTGAAGGCCGGAATTTGACCCGTTTCCATGGCTTGCCGCTTGCCGCGTCGGCCTGCGTGTCAAACACCCGCTGCAGGTTGTCCTTTGTCAGATTCGCTCCGCAGGTCGGACAAGGGAAGGCGTCCCTGACGCGCTTGGTTTCCTCATCCAGGGCTTCATCGAGAAAGACCACCTCTCCGGCGCAGTCGGGACAGGTGAAGACCTCGCTCCAGACGGTGTATTCGATGCGCCCTTTTGTCTTTCCGTCCGCGTGGAGGGTTTCGTACATCCAGCCGATCTCCCGTTCGACATCCCCCAGGATTTCTTTCCCTACTTGGAAAAACTCGTGGACATCAAAGGGCAGATTGTAGTTGGCGGCAATGAACGTCGCCGCCGGAGAAAGGTCGTTGAGGATGACGCGCCGGGCGCCCCAGGGCGGTTTGGCCCGTCCTTGTTTTTCCCACGCCATTTCAAGATTCTGCCGGTACTCCTCCGGCGCAGCCCCGCACCACCACGCAGCCACGCCGCTCATTCCCGATCCGCAAAATCCGTCCAAGACGATGTCTCCGGGTTCGGTATAATGGAGCAGTGACGGCACGATGGCCAGGTGCGGGACCTTGGTGTGGTAGGAATGGGCCTTGTAGAGCGGGTCTGTTTTCCCTTCGCTCACGTCCACGGCAAAGGGTTCCCTGATATAAGGCTGACCCGGATTGAAGGGCGTTCCGTGCTGCTTGACAAATTCTGCAAGAAAGGGATTAGGGCAGGCCGTATAATACGGCGGATCGGACATGGCCAGAATGTCCTCGTTCGCGCCGATGGGGAATCCCTCGATCGTGCGAAACTCCGGGTCTCTCAGCTTTTCACGCAGCTTCTCGATGAAGTATTTCCGCCGGTCCTCGTCATTCGGGAAGGTCATGCCGAGGCATTCAACCGGCCCACCGGACTGTCCTGCCGCAAATATTTGTAATGGTACCGTCTTGGAATCATCTGCCATAGTCGCTGTCCGTTTCGAGGAAGATGTAATCGACTTTATTCATTTTCTCCGTTTCTATGCACGTTTCTATGCACGCGTGCATAGAGTCAAACCACGCGTGTATAGGTTAAGCGTTCCGTGTATAGACTGCATGGCGCCTTTCCCCAGCCTGCTGGATCTTCCCCTGTTCTTTAAGGCGCTTGAGAAGTCGGTAAGCCTGGGGCGGGCTTAAACGACAGAGATCAGCCACGTCTCCTCGTTTGATGGACCCGTGTTTAGCGATATAGGCCAGCACCATCTGTTCCTGTTGAATCGGATCGAACCCGGCCTGGCGGATATAGGCGGCCTTCTGTCCTGCTTGACGATACATCTTGGCACTGAGGGTGTAGGTGCGGCCTCGTCCGGCCCCGTGTGCTTCTACGAGTCCCATTTCCACGAGTTTTTCAATGGCGGTGCGCGTGACCTGTTCCGGTTTCTGGGTAGCGGCGATCAGGTCCGACGCAGTCAAACGCCGTTCGTGACGCAGACAGGAAAGGATGATCATTGCGTCAACCGGCATATCGCCCGATTTCTCCTCCTGCTCAATCACCATCCTCAGAAATGCCGGGTCAGTTTCGGCGCTTTGCATCCTGACCGAAACTGTATAAGCGTCCGTCATCGAATAATCGGGCGCCGGACGGCCGTAGCGGAGCATGCCTGCGAAGATACGATCGATGCCCCGGCCGGTGCGCTCCGCCAGCCCGATCCGTTTGATCGCATCTGCCAGGAGCGGATTGCGCGAACGGGGATCGGCAACCAGCAGATTATCAAGGGTCACGCCCTCCACAAACCCGCCGGGATTGCTGATGGTAAGGCCATCGTCGTCCAGTCTCACATGCACGGCACCCAGCCGGCTGTAATCGCGGTGAACCAGAGCGTTGACAAAGGCTTCCCGAAAGGCGCGGCGATCGAAGTTGGGGATGGGTACACGAAAGAGCCCCACCTGAATTTCCTCTTCCGTCACGCGGGCATTGAACAAAAGCTCGACCGCCTCAAAGGTCTCCAGCAGCGGTTTGCGGAAAAACTCGTTCACCAGCACATTCGTGCCGCGAAGCACCTGGAATGCGGTTTCATACGCGGGCAAGTGCCGGCGCAAGAGTTCCTCGGTACCGAGAAGCATCAACCCCACCACGGTCGGTTGCCTTTGGCCTTGGACCTCTACGGTCAAGCCCAGAGCGCCGTCCAGTTCCTCATCCGCCAGCGGCAGCAAGTTTTGATCGCCGCCGTATTTCTTGATAGCGTTACGAATTCGCAGACGCTGCAACAAATCGAGCTGTTCAACGGAGATCTCTTCTAGTGGCATTGCAGAAGGATCGGTCAGCCCCAGGGATGACTGTCGCTGGATAAACTCGTGGGGATAGAAGGGGACGGACTCCGGTTTCCCCGTCGCCATGATTCGGCGACGCAAGAGCTGACCTTCGGTAGTCGAAACAATGCTTCTGGATTTCGGCACCACGATGCTGAGCACTTTTTTACCCTCGTGTGCCAGCAGTTCCGCTCGAACGGTCACTGGCGGACTGGTACGATTGGCAATCAATGCGACAAGACCGGCAATGTTCTGATGCGCTGGTTGAGTCCCCGTGACGGCGCCGTTATCCTCGACGCCCAGCAAAATCCGCCCACCTTCCGTATTGGCCATTGCCACGACAGTGGCTACGAGATCGCGATCCGGAAGCCCCTTGGCATCGCTCTTAAATTCGACAGTGAGCGTTTCGCCCTGGGCCAAAAGCGTTTTCAATTCCCGCTTATCCATATCCATAAGGGTTTTACTCCAAAACGATCCGTAATTTGCCGGCTTCCTTGCCTTTGGTGAGTCCTTCCAGATACTCCTCAAAACGCTTTTTCATCTCTGCCGGGGTGACGGGTGTACCCCCTGAGAAAAGGGCCTCGCGCAGGTCCATAATCCTGACTGGGACCAAGGTCAATTCCGTCAATGCCTCCTTGACGGCGGCGAGAAACTCTTGATCGATCTTGGCAGGGAGGGTCTGGGATTTGAGGAACGCCTCAATGATCTTTCTTTGATTCGGCGAAAGAACCTTGCTGATCCGTTCTTTGGTGGTTTGGTCTTCAAGATCGGAAAGAAGGGTCTTTGTCCAACTCTCGGCCATCTGGTCGAGTTCGCTGTCGAGATCATCGATCAGGGATGCCGCGCTCTTCGCCGCCGGTTCCGTTCCCGGCCTGAAATTACAGTGCGGGCATATGGGCGTCGCGTCCAGGTCCGGTTCCGTGAGTATAAAACAGCTTTCTATCTTCTCCAGTCGATATTTAAAATCCTCGACCTGCTGCCGCGGCAACAGGTCGATGGTGGAGAGTTTCTGCAAATCCTTGAGTCGTTCATCTCCCATCAGTCGCGCCTTGATCTTATCTTCCTTCACACCCAGGCGCGCTTTGGCGTGCATGGAGAGGTAAACCGTTAAAAAGGATTTCTTCAGTTCGACCAGTTTTCGTTGGGTTTGCTGCCTGAACGCTGCGGCCCTGCGTTTTTCCGGATCGACAATCCGGGTCAGGGTATCGTCCTTTACCGCCTTCATCTTGCCGATCCAGTCGTGGCCCGTCGGTAGGACCGCCTCGGCCGTGGAAAGGTACGCCGCTGTCGCGCCAAGGTCCGCGACCAGTTCCTCCAGCGATTTGATCTCGGTAAGGGCTGCAAGCCCTTCCCGGTGCCCGTTCACCTCAGTGGCGTCATAGCGGAAGTTTTTGAGCTTGCCGGTCGTGGTGTAGGCTTGAAGGGATTCGAGGAAGGTTTTTGTTTCGTCCAGTTTGGCGCTCAACTTCCGAGCGTCTTCATCCGTCAGCAGGTTACGTCCCCAGAAGATTAGGCCGGTCTGCAGGGTCTGCCGGGCAAAGACGATCGCCTCGACGAGTCGCAAAATGGTGGTTTGTATCTTGGTGACGACGCCGTCTGCCTTCTCACCGCCCATGGCGATAACCTGCGCTTCTCCCGGCGTCAGGGCAACGCCTTTGGCGCAGTAGGGGTGGAGCAACTCGATCAAGGCCGTGATGCCGGGCAAGTTCCAGTCCTTGGGTCGTTCGACATGTTTGAATTGCGTCAATTCGTCGATGGCCGTTCCGGCGAGTTGCGAAAGACCTGTGGCGTCGAATTTTTTGCCCGGGATGGCAAGGACCGCCTCTCCCGCATAGATCAGCGCAGCCAACACAACCACGGCCCATTCCGGTTCAAGCCGATACCCCCTGTCGGCGCCGAGGTACTCCAAACCCCTTTCATCCTGAATGAGTTCAGACCGGTTGACCACTTGCCCCTGACCTTTCTTCTTGGCAATGGCGAGGATATAGTCGGCATACCTCGATCGGTAAGGATCGAGCCTATCGCCTTCGAGCAATTCCAAGGCATCGAGTACCGCCGTGGCCTGCCTGGTACGGTTCTGGCCGGCGATGGCGCGGAGGGCGTCTTGCACGGCCTGGGCGCTGTTGCCTCCGGTGATGAGCACCGAGAAGCAAGGATACTCAGGCGCCTGCTCTTGAAAGTGGGCGCTGAGGCAGATGCCCGCAATAGTGTTGACCAGATCGCGGAAGTTGATGCGCTCGTGGGCGCCGATTCCCGAGATGGTCCGGATGGATTTGCCCATTGCCCACTCGGTCAACAATTTGGTACGCCCTTGGTAGGTAACCTCGAAGGCCCTGGCCATATTTTTCTGGAGCCATTGTACAAGGTCGCGCAAGAAATGCGATGACTTGGATTCATAAGTGCCCTTGGCGTGTCCCGACGCGGTGGAAGCAAGGTCCAGAGCGGCAGCGTAGCTTCGCAGCGCGACTCGAAATTCCTCATCCGGCTCTTTCAGACGCAGGAACATCTCGTCCGGTTTCTTTTCGTCCTTGAAGTGCGGTGGGTCGAAAGGTTGGATGAAATAGAGATAGAAGTCCCGGGGCGGTACGGCGGTGGATCGCTCGTTGGGTGCGCCGAAAAAGAGATAGCCCTGGCGCGCGGCTTTTCGGTCCAGCCATTCCAATTCGTGCTGCCAGATCCTGTAACCCGTCACGTAGGTTGGACTGTCCGTGACTTCCATGACGCGCTTCAAGGCTTCGTAATAGTAGCGATCGAGTTGTGCGGCGTCGAGGCTTTCAGCTCTTTTCTCGATCAGGGCGTCGAAGTCATCCGTTTTCTTGAGGTCAAGGTAGTATTGCCGGTTGTCGTAGTTGGCGGAGATGAACTGCCCGCTTACGGTTTTATGGATCTCCCGCAGGACGGTTTCCACCTGAGATAGCAGGTCGTCAGCCGGAACGCCCCCCAGTTCTTCGATGCCCGGCTGGTAAAGGCAAAGACCGTCGCGGAGTTCCTCCGCCGTAGCGCCGAGAGTGGCGTAAATATCGCCCGTCGTGAGACGGTGGATCGACAAGGCATGGATGAGCCGCAGGGCCATGGGCTTGTAAACCGGCCGGGTGAACGCTTGTTCGATGCGGGATTCAAGAACCTGGCTACAGTCGATGACAGCCTTGATGTCCGGCACCGACCGGAACGACGGATTCTCTCGCAGCGTGGTCCAGTAATCGTCGTAAGCGATGATCCCCGGTCGATCCACGGGAACGTGCTGGGCGATCAGCTTTTTCATGGCCAACGACAAGGTTTTGAGCACCTCCCGCTTTTCTACGGCGGTTATCCGTTCAAAGGTGTCGATGTAGTCCGGGTGAACGGGAAAGAGGCTCACGAATTCATCCATGCGCTCATTCATGCGACCGTAGAACTTTGTAAAAGGGGTCAGGTACTCGCGGATGGCGACCTGCTCGTCGGCGGTCTTCTTGAGCAGCCGTTCGGCCACGACGAACTTGACGTCCCGGCGGGCGATGAGAATTTGCTCAAAACGGTCCTTCACACGGCGGACGCTGTCGGCGACGAAGGAGAAACGGGGACTGTCGAAAATGGCTTCCTGGACCCCGGCGATGAAGCGAAATTTGAGATCTTTACAGACTTCGCCTATTTCACGGAGGAAGTTGAGATCGAGGATCAATTCCTGGTCTTTGCGGGTGCGCAGGTAGTCGAGCAACTCGTCGACCACCAGCAGCAGACCTTGATCGGGGTATTTTTGGCCAAACGTGGTCATCATGTCTTCGAAAGCCCGCTTATGGTTCGGTACTTTGTCAGCGGATGGAAAGGTGTAAGGTACACCCATTTCGGCCAGATGCTCTTCCATCTCCGCCACGAGGATATCGTGAAGAGACATGGTGGTTGCGCCGATCTCGCTTCGGATCACCTTGAAGCGGCCGCTGATTGCCCTGGCCGTATCGGCCACCCTCGCATCGCTCAGACAAACCGCCAATTCTGCATTTTCCGCCAGGGCGGAGATCACCGACAACAGGTGAGATTTACCCGTGCCGTAGTTGCCGACCACGAGCAGGCCCTTGTTGTCCATGGGGTGGTCGAACTGGAGTTGGGGAACGACCAGATTAATGAGTTTTTCCGACATCTCCGCAGAAATGACGTATGTTTGGACAAGTTGCCGAGCGGCGGCTGCCTGGTCGGCGTCCCGCAGTTGAACGACCGATTCAATGGGGTCGAACTGGATCAAGTCCCGATACTCAAGTCGCCCCGTTTGCGCCAAACTACCTGTCGTCTCTTTTGAGATATGCTTCGATTTTTCACCTTGAGGAGCTGTCATCGCGTAAGTCTCCCAGTGTTTTCGTTCATTATCACAGCGAGGCCGCCTCCGGCGCCACTATCAGGTAATCCTGCAAAGGATACCGCCTGTATTCGGCGTGCCCCGGTATTGCGTAAACCAGGTGGTTTCCTTCAATGGTGCCGTTCCAAGCGGCGACCACCGTCCTGTTTCTGGAAATTCCTTGGAGAAGACGTAAAGGATCCTGCTGGAGGTTGACGTCGAAGAGGATTTCGATGTTGTCGAGCAGGGTTACCTCGGCACCGGATGCGGCGACGATGTTGGCCAGGATGATAGATAACTGGAGCGACCGTTGGCGGGCCGTTAAGTCAAGTAGTTGCCTCGATAGCTCAAGATTGATGTTGATCAGTGGTGCAGCGGTTTTCTCATGGACGGTTCGAAGAACGGCAGTCTTGCCCGCCCCGGCCGCGCCAGCCAAGATGACGAGACGATGGTAGAGATCGGCAGCCTGGTCAATTTTACTTATGAGCCTATCTGCAAGCGGTTCCGCCATTGATGAACTCCATGTGAACCTGCGATCTCAGGCCCGATCTATCGAGCATTCCGGCGGTTCAGTATGATCCCCTATAAACAGGAATCCACAAATCCTCCTCTGCCAAAAACTTGGCTTGTTCCCACGGAAACCAGGATTTCGGCGGCCGTTTTTCAGATCCAACCCATCTGATCACGCAGGATGGCATCTGCCTAACCGTGATTTCATAATTCTGCGGTTTTCTATCACTATTGGCCGCAAAAATCCACCATCTAATTGCCGGTGAGGAGCGGTTGGCTGGGGTGTATCTGCCCAACATACATATAGATTTTAATCTAATATTATAAAAATATAAATCTATCTTTATAAATGCCGTTTCGGCGGTTTCCGCGCGGAGTGACGAGAATCGTCGCTCAGGAACCTTATGTTATCATTATGGAATAGACAAATCGAAAAAAATTTTACCCCCAAAAAAATGACCGGCGGTCAGAATAGGCTGCCCCACAGCGATCATTTTCGGTGAGGATTACCAATCGAAGTGCAGTATCTGATAATGAAGCAGAATCCAGTTCACCTGGTGATTATATATTTCGGATTCTTCTCTGTTTACGGAGACTTTGCGCATTCCCGTGGCCAGGGCCATGATCGCGTTTTGAATGTTCGCAAGATCTCTAGAAGTGAATGCCATTAGTTGTCCGCCATTTAATTTTGTTCCTGGCCACCGAGGAGAAGGCAGATGCCAGGAACGACACAAGGAGATAGAACGTATGTAGCTGCGGGGGTGGAATCTCAGAAAAAAAAGAACGGTTCAAGGCACTCCATTCCGCTCCGTTCAAAAAAAATGCAGGAGTCAAAAAATACTGTGCACTTCCCTTCAGGAAGTTATGTGACGATCAAATCAGCCTTTTTTATCAGGCTTACGGTATTTTGAGAAGTCTTTCGCTTCGCCAAACCCTAACAACTCTGACCTTGCTTTCATCAAGACGATAAATAATACGGAAAGGAGGAAAGATAAGCTCTCGTAGATTCGCAAGTCCAAATTCCGGAACAACACGTCCACTTTCGGGAAAAGCGCCAAGCCTTTCTACCTGAGAAACAATTTCTCTCAATAGCTTATCTCCCCCCGCAGGAATCTGTTGCTCGGCATACCAGGCACG
>JAKQPV010000154.1:0-51731 GCA_029564515.1 Spirochaetota bacterium
CACGTGGCATCATCGACCTGGAGCTCAAGAAAGTATTTGAATATGACTTTATTGAATGATATCGATATAGATTCTGTTGCTTAGGGTATTAGGTCGGATGATCGAGGACTTTGAATGTGCGAAAAATTATTGACGTTACCATCGCGCCCAGTACCTCGCGTATTTTTTTCTGCAGCTCGCTCAGGAGGAACGGCTTGGGGATGAAATGCATGCCGTCTCCCGGCGCCTCGTTCGCGGCGATCTTGTGTTCCGTGTATCCCGACATGAAGAGCACCCGTATCCCGGGCCGGTCCGACCGTACCTTCTCGACGAGCCGCGGCCCGGGTATGTCCGGCAGGACGATATCGGTCAGGATCAGGTCGATGGGGCGGCCTTCGCGCGCGCTGACGTTGATGGCTTCGCTGCTGTTGGCGGCTTCCAGGACCGTGTATCCCCGGGAGGCGAGGGCGCGCACGATGAGCTTCCGCACGTGGTCCTCGTCCTCCACGACCAGGATGGTTTCCCCGGCTTCCCCGTCATGCTCCGGCGCCTGCCCGGCCGTCTCGTGCTTCTCTTGCGCCGCGCCGGCGAGGTCCCGGGGAAGAAAAATGGTGAAGGTCGATCCCTCGCCCTTTTCGCTTCTGACCGTGATATAGCCCTCGTTTTGCCGCATGATCCCGTACACCGTGGACAGGCCCAGCCCCGTTCCCTTTTCTCCTTTCGTGGTGAAAAAAGGATCGAAGATTTTTTCAAGCAGGTCCCGGTCGATGCCGATACCGGTGTCAATGACGTCGATGCGTATATAGTCGCCGGCCGGGACCGATCCGTACGGCTCGCTGCGCACGCCGGTAACGATTTCATGCGATAAAACGATGGTGATGGTCCCGCCGCCCGGCATCGCGTCCCTGGCGTTGACGACCAGGTTTATGATCACCTGCTCCATCAGGGTGGGGTCCGCCTTCACAAAGGCGTTGTCCGAACGCCGGCGGATGTGCAGCGTGATGGTTTCGCCTATTATGCGCCGCAGCATCCGCTCGACCCTGGACAGGAAGACGTTGATGTCGATCGGGACCGGCTGGATGACCTGCCGGCGGCTGAACGCGAGGAGCTGCTTGGTCAGCTCCGCGGCCCGGATGGCCGTGACGAGAATGTCGTTTATGTTTTCGTCTATGCCGGACCCTTCGCCTATGGTTTTCAGGGCTATCTCGGCGTTTCCCATGATTGCCGTGAGCAGGTTGTTGAAGTCGTGGGCAATCCCTCCGGCCAGCCGCCCGATCGCCTCCATCTTTTGCGCCTGTATCAGCTGTTTCCCCAGGTCCCGCATCTCCTCTTCCGCCTTCTTCTGTGCCGTGATCTCCTGGATGTAGCCTTCCAGGTAGGGCCCGTCGCCTGCCCGGTTCCTGAGATGCGTGTTGATGGACACCCAGGTAAGCTCTCCGGATTTTTTTCTGAACTGCGTTTCAAAGTGGTCCACGTGGCCGTTGATCTGCACGTCGGCCAGGAGCAGGTGCCTGATCTCCGGCTCCAGGTAGAAATTCGTGATGTTTTCTCCCGGGGCGGCACTGTCCCGGGGGGACGCATACCCGAGGATCCGCGCCATCTCGTTGTTGATCGTTATGAAATTCCCCTCCAGGGTGGTCTGGAAGATGCCTACCGGGAAATTGTCGAATATGTCCCGGTAGCGGCGCTCGCTCTCTTCCAGCTCCTTCTGCGAGTTGATGAGCTCCTCGTTGGTCGCCTCGAACTCCTCGTTGGTCGCCATCAGCTCTTCCTCGATCCGCTTCATCTCAGTGATGTCTATCACGTTGATAAGGCCGGCGGGCCTGCCGCCCAGCGTGGAGGTCGTGCCGTTGAGGAGCACCCATTTCTCGTCCCCCGATTTCGTGATAATCTTGAATTCGTAGCTCGAGATGACGTTTTCCCCCGCCTGGCGCTTCTTGCCCCTCTCGGTGACGAGCTGTTTGAAATCCGGGTGCACCATGTCCCAGAAATTCATCGCGGCCAGCTCCTGCCGCGTGTACCCGGTTATCCGCTCCGCGGAGGGATTCGCGTACATCCACTTGTTGTCCTGGTAAATGAGGATCGCCATGGGGGTGGACTCGGCCAGGTTCCGAAAGAGTTCCTCGCTCTCGCGCAGCTCGTTAAACGATTTTTTATCAAGACGGGTTGTGGCGTTATCGTTTTTTTTCATTTTGGTGGCCGTTCATGTAGCGGATATACCCAGGGTAGTGCCGCTATAAAGGAAAGGAGCATGATTGAGTGTAATTGGAACCGGGTTTAATCCTCCTCATATCAATATAATAGATTTGGCCGGTGCGGAGTCCTTATTTTAAAAAAAAACGGATGAGCCACGTTTTTCCGGATAATTGCAGGGCTGCAATCGTGTCTTATTAGTATTACTTACAGAAAATGTGCAATATCGTGCCTGGAAATCAGTCTGGCCGTGCGGTATTTTCCCGGCCCCGCGATCGCAGACATGCTTAAAATAACAGGTCGTTTGCCGGGATAGTGGTCCGGAGATTTGTACGGGCGGAGGATGGGATGGTAAACGGAGGGGAGCTGCCGGTTTAAAAAAGAAGTTGATTATTATCCCTTGCTTATTCAATCTATTGGGCATGTACCGGGTCGATTATCAATGATATGGAACGAGGGAGGTCACATGAAAATAGCGGTCCTTAACGGCAGCCCCAAGGGCGACACGAGCGTGACGATGCAGTATATCCATTACATGCGGCAATTGCACCCGGACATCGTCCTGACCGTGCACAATATTTCGCACCGGATCAAGGCGCTCGAGAAAGACCCGAAGGCCTTCCGCGCGGTCCTGGACGACGTCAGGTCATCGGACCTCGTGATATGGGCCTTCCCGCTCTATTATTTTCTCGTCCCGTCCCAGTACAAGCGGTTTATCGAGATGGTGTTCGAGGGGAAGGCCGCGTCCGCCTTCAAATCGAAGTTTGCGGCCGTGCTCACCACGTCCCTCCATTTCTTCGACCACACGGCGCACAACTACATGCGCGCGATCTGCGACGACCTGGGCATGAAGTTCGCCGGCTCGTTCTCCGCGTCCATGTACGACCTGGTGAGGAGCGCGGAGCGAAGGCGATTCGGCGGGTTCATCGAGGTCATGCTCGGCGCGGTGAAAAGCGGCGCGCCGGCCGCCCGGGCCTATCCGCCCGTGGCCCGGGGCGCGTTCGCGTACAGGCCGTCCCCGGTGAAGGAGAAGGCGGACCCGGCCGGGAAAACCGTGCTCATCATGAGCGACGCGTCCGGCCCGTCCACCAACCTTGCCAGAATGGCAGCGCGCCTCCACGCCTCGTTCGCGGGCGTCCCGGCGGTGGTCAACATCCATGACCTGGACGTGAAGGGCGGGTGCCTGGGCTGCATCCAGTGCGGGTACGACAACGACTGCGTGTACGGCGACAGCGACGAATTCCACGAATTCTTCGAGTCGCGCGTCAAGACCGCGGACATCATCTTCTACTGCTTCGAGACGCGGGACCGGTACTGCTCGGCCGCGTGGAAGAAGTTCATAGACCGGAGCTTCTACAACAACCACACGCCCGTGCTCGCGGGCAAGCAGATCGGGTTCCTGGTGTCCGGCCCGCTTTCGAAGCTGGACTCCCTGCGCGAGTTCATCAGGGCGATGCCCGAGTTCCAGCACGCCAACATGGTGGACGTCGTGACCGACGAGGCGGGCGACCCGAAGGAGCTGGACCGCGCGATCCGGAACATGGCCTTCTCGGCCGTCGCCCTGGCGGACCGCCATTACGAGGCGCCCCCGACCTTTTACAGCGTGGGCGGCTGGAAGATATTCAGGGACGAGGTCTGGAGCTGGCTCCGGTTCCCCTTCATCGCGGACCACAAGTATTACAAGAGCCACGGCCTCTACGATTTCCCGAAGCGGAAAACGGGACAGCGCATGATCAACGGCTTTCTCACCCTGATGGTCAGGCTCCCCGGGTTCAGGAACGTGGTGTACAGGCAGCGTATGAAGACCGAGATGATTCGGCCTTTCCGGAAAATTGTGAAGCAATAATTGTTCATTCGTGGTTGTAATCATATAAACAGTGGATTTACGTATCAGGCAAATGGGAGTTATTACAATGAACATAGCACAATTAGCTCGGGCCCGTTACGCGACCAAGGCGTTTGACCCGGACAAAAAGATCCCGGAGGCGCTCATGGATGAGCTGCGGACCCTGCTGAGATTGAGCCCCTCGTCCGTGAATTCCCAGCCCTGGCATTTTATCATCGCCTCGGGCGCGGAGGGCAAGGCCCGGATCGGCGCCGCGACCAGGCCGTCCTACGCCTACAACGAGCCGAAGATCCTGAACGCCTCCCACGTGGCTGTGCTGTGCGTCCGCACCGGGCTGGATGAGGCGCACCTCGCCGCGCTCATCGGACAGGAGGAGCGGGACGGCCGCTTCACCGCGCCGGAAGCAAAGGCGGGACAGGACAGGGGGAGGCGCTTCTATCTTGGCCTGCACCGGAACGAGCGCGGGGACGAGCGGCCCTGGATGGAAAAGCAGGTCTACCTGGCCCTGGGCATGCTCCTGCTCGGGGCGGCCGCGCTCGGGATCGACGCCTGCCCCATGGAGGGGTTCGACGCCGGAGCGCTGGATGCGGAGCTCGGGCTCGCGGACAGGGGGCTGGCCTCCCTGGTGATCGTGTGCCTGGGGTACCGCGGCGAGGGGGACTACAACGCGCACCTGCCCAAGTCGCGCCTGCCGGCCGGGGCGGTGTTCACGGAGCTGTAACGCAGGCGGCGCCGCCTACCTTCCCCGCACCAGCCCCGCGATCGCATACCCGAGCTCGATGAGCTGGTTCGCCAGCGCGAACACCGTGGCGGCGAAGAACATCCGCCCCGACGAGGCGTAGTCGTACCCCTCGAAGATCGCCTGCACCTGCTTCGCGTAGACGCCCTCCATGGAACGCTTTTCCAGCCAGGCGAAGATCCCGGCCCCGATCAGCATGGCAGCGAAAAAGAGGAGCGCCTGCATGACGCCGTTAATGGCGCATTCCTGCGCGGGCCTCGTCACGAGCCGCATCACGATCGGCACGAAAAAGAGCACGAACAGGAAGCCGAAGCGCAGGCCCATCATGTACCAGGCGGCCGCCAGCAGGACGACGGGCAGCACTACCGCCACGGTGATCAGCCCGGCAAGCGCGAGCGCGTACAGCGGCCCGCTTCCTCCGCCGGCTTCCCGCGCCAGTCCGACCAGCGCGTCCCACTTGCCGGTCGCTCCCGCGACCATCATCATGAACGATATGGGTATGGTGCCCAGGCAGGTGAACATGAGCATGCGCGTATACCCGGTGTTCCCCCCGGGCGCGATCATGTGCCTCACGATGTTATAGATGAAGTAGACGCTGATCAGCAGGCCCGCTGCGGAAGCGATCCTTTTCATATGCCGGCCTCTCTTGATTCCCCAGGGTATGTCGTGATTATGCGTTCAACTCGTTGCCCGGCGCAAAAAACCGCTGCAATCTGCCAGAAACAGGAATCGTGCACATCCAGCCGGACAGGACGCCAGCGGGCAGAGCTCCAAGTATAACCGGCTGATATTGCACTGGTACGTATGATGAATTAAGTTTTACATATACGATACTCGAAAAAACATCAATAAATTAATTACACCCTGTGAATAAAATGTATTACATTGTATACAGGCGGGTCGGGAGATATACGGCCCATAATGAGGAGCGGTTTCTGCCACGGGCGCGTGCCCGATAATCTCAACAGCAGGGGGAGGGCGGTATGAACATCATTGCGCGTATTCCCTGGGCCATAATTATCATCGCGTGCCTTACCGTGGGGCTGGCGCCGTACAACCCGCCCCATGTCTGGAAAAAGACCATCCTGCTTTTCACCGGCAATCTTCCGCTGCCCGTGGACTGGTGGGACCTGTTCTTCCACTGGCTCCCCTGGGTCTTCCTTGTTCTGAAGACGGTCGCGGCTGTGCGCGCGCGGGCACAATGAGATGCGCCTGCCGCGGGCCGCATCGGGAGGCCTGCCGTGAGCGAAGCGGTCATCCTCTTCATCCATTACCCTGAGCCGGGCAGCGTCATCCCCGGGCTGGAGCGGGAACTGGGCGCTGACCTTGCACTGGAGCTCGAGGTCTGCATCATCCGGGACCTCCTGGACGCTGCGCACAATGCCGGCGCCGTGCCCGTGGTTGTGGGCACGGGTTCGAGAGGCGCGGGACCGCCCGGTATTTTCGGCGACGCGCTCCGGCTGGTGCAGCATGGCCGCGACACCGGCGCGCGCCGGTACAACGCCTTCGCGGACGTTCTCGGCCGCGGCGTTACCCGCGCGGTGATGGTCTGCGGAGGCGTTCCCGGCGTGTCCGCAGACCTGCTGCGCTCCGCCTTCGCCGAGCTGGATGACCACGACGCAGTTCTGGGTCCGGATAAGGACGGAGCGTGTTACCTGATTGGACTGAAGAATAAGGCTTTGAGCAGGGAGCTCTTTTATGACCTGCCCTGGGGCACGTCGCGCGAGTTCATGAAAACAATGGGCAGGATCGAGAGCGTGCCCCTCGGGATCTCAGTGCTGCCGCAGAGGGAAAAGGTACGGGACCGCGAGGGGCTTGTCCGCTTCATACGGGACGGCGCGCTGCAGGGGAGCTCCACGCACGTGACCGGGTGGGTGGAGCGGCACAGGGTTGAGGTATACGGGAAAGCCTGAAACCCCTTTATCATTTACACCTTGATCTGGAAGATGCGGTATCCCTTGTACCGGTCCGCGTTCAGGTATTTCAGTGCGCCGATCATCTTCTTGTTGCTCTCCACGATGAGCGAGCAGTCCGACTGGTTGTAGCCCATGCCGATGCCTATCTCGATGGTCATGAGGATGAGTATCTGGTCGATGTTCTGGCCCCGGAATTCCGGCATGACCCCCATCAGGATGGTCCTGAGGGTGCGGGTGCGCTTTACCCTCCAGAGGAGCTTGATGAGCCGCCAGGGATAGAGGTGCCCGTTGAGCGCCGCGATGCCCGGGCTGGCGTCGGGAACGGAAAGGATGAAGCCGATGGTCTTCCCGTCCTTTTCCGCGAATATGGCGAGCTCGGGGATGAGTATCATCTTCAGCTCGTTGAACATCTTGTCGAATTGCTTCTGTGTAAGGGCGATATGGTCCTCGTTGCCTTCCCATGCGGCGTTGAATATGCGCATCACGTCGCCGGCGCGCGACGGGATATCGCGCTTTTTCGCGATGACGAACTTGACGTCGGTTTTCTTCTGCAGCTCGGCGCGCATTTTGAAGAGGGGGTCCCAGTTGATCCCGTCTTCCTTCACCATGAAGCAGAACCAGTCAGCCTTTTTCTCGAACCCGTAGGCCAGCGCGTGCTTTTCATACCAGTGGGCGAAATGTAATATGCCCGTCACGGGCATCCTGCCGTTGTTCATGCAGTCGAACCCGACCGAATCGTATATGGTGAAGCTCTGCGGCCCGTTCATTATCTTTTTTCCCCTGGCGCGGAGCGCTTCGCGGGCGGCGTCGAACAGTGCCTTCGATACATTGAGGTCGTCGATGGATTCGTAGAAGCCGAAGAAACCGGTCTCTTTGTCGAATTTTTCCTCGTACAGCTTGTAGGTATGCGCGGTGATCCTGCCGGCCGGCTTCCCGTCCCGGTACGCGATGAAAAAATCTGCCTCGCCGTGCTCAAAGAAATATCCCTTCGCCGGGTCGAAGAATGCCACCATGTCGCTGATAACGGGAGGTACCCATGCCGGGTCGCCCGCGTATATCCTGGCGGTCCAGGGGAGCTTGATGAATTCCAGCATCATTTTTTTATCGGTGACTTTTTTCACTTCGATCTTGGCTGACATATCGTTTTCCTTTGTTTCAGTGGTGGTATGGCCTGAGGACCCCGGTTTTTCATGCCGGGGCCACAGGTCGCACACTATAAAGTTTTTGAGAATAATGTCCATTCTTTTTTTTAAAGCATTATCGGTTGAATCAGCGCGCGCGGTAACGGGTGCACCGCGAGAGGGCCCGATGGCCGGCCGTTGCTGCCGTATATCATCCTTTATACATTAATAAAGTTCTTTACAAAAAAGGGCCTCATTATTATTTTCTCTCAACATCTGAATAAAAGATTCCGCTCGGACAGCCCCGGGCGGCGGGTATAATCATATTGCGACACGGTTTCTGGAGGTTTGTGGATGCTGAAGGAATACAAAGCTGATCAGATACGTAACATTGCCCTTATCGGTCATGGCGGCACCGGCAAGTCGACCCTGATGGACGCCATGCTCCTCGCCGGAGGAAAAATCGATAAAATCGGAAACCCCAACCAGGGGACCCTCACCTCTGACTATGACGATGACGAAAAGAAGAGAATGATGTCGATCAGGAGCGCGATGGGCTTCGTGGAGATCGACGGCGTCAAGATAAACATACTCGACACACCCGGAACGGCCGACTTCATCGGCGAGGCACGGGCCGCGGTCCAGGCTGCAGAGTGCGTAATCCTCGTGATCGATTCGGTCGACGGCGTCCAGATCGAGACCGAGAAGTGGTGGCGCTACCTGAATGAGAACAACATCCCCCGGATCATATTCATAAACAAGATGGACAAGGAGCGCGCGAGCTTCGACAAGGCCATGGACAGCGTGAAAACCGGACTGAAAGCGGCCGTCGCCCCCCTCTGCGTTCCCGTGGGCGAGGGCGAGAAGTTCAGCGCCGTGATAGACCTCTTCCAGATGAAGGTCCAGACGCTCAAGGCCGGCGGCAAGGATGTTGCCATGGGCGATATCCCGGCGGACATGAAGGCGAAGGCGGATACCGAGCGCACCAAGCTCGTCGAGGTCGCGGCGGAAGGCGACGACGCCCTGATCGAGAAGTTCCTTGAGGGCGAGGCCCTGACCGACGACGAGATCCGCACGGGTCTCCAGGAGCAGCTGGCGCTTGCGAAGCTGTCCCCGGTCGTATGCGGCTCGTCGCAAACAGGGATCGGTGCCCGCCTGCTGCTTGCCATGGTCAAGGAATTCGCCCCGGCCCCCGCCATGGGCAAAGACTACAAGTGCGACAACCCCGACGACCATTCGAAGGAGATCGTCATCAAGTCCGGCGAGGCCGGCCCGCTTGCGGCGGTCGTGTGGAAGACCTACATCGACCAGTACGCGGGGCGCTTTAACTACATGAAGATCATATCCGGCGTCATGCTGCCGGATGCCGAGGTGCTGAACCCCGGGAAGAAATACAAGGAGCGGACCTCCAAGCTGTTCTCCATGATCGGGAGCAAGCAGGAAGAGGTGCCAAAGCTGAACGCCGGCGACATCGGTGTTGTCGTCAAGCTTGACCGCACCTCGACCGGGGACACGCTCTGCGATCCCAAGCGGCCGGTGCTTCTCACCAGCATCAGGCTGCCCAACCCCGTGTTCTCCTACGCGATCGAGGTCGTGAACAAGGCCGAGGTTGACAAGGTCGGCCAGTTCTTCGCGAAGGTCACGGAAGAGAACCCCACGCTGACCTATACCTACGAGGCCGAGACCGCGGAATCGGTCCTCTCGGGCATGGGCGAGATCCAGCTGAATATCGTGCTGAACGCGCTGAAGGAAAAGAACAAGATCGAGGTCAGGACGCGCGAGCCGCGGGTCCCGTACCGCGAGACCATCACCAAGAAGGCCGATTCGAACTTCCGCCACAAGAAGCAGTCGGGCGGCCACGGCCAGTTCGGCGAGGTCTACATCCGCCTTGCGCCGCGTCCCCGCGGCTCCGGCTACGAGTTCAAGGAGACCATATTCGGGGGATCGATCCCGAAGCAGTACATCCCGGGCGTTGAGAAGGGCCTGATCGAGGCTCTGCAGGAAGGGGTGCTCGGCAAGTTCCCGGTCGTCGACGTCGAGGTGGAGCTCTATGACGGCAAGTACCATGACGTCGACTCGTCCGAGCTCTCGTTCAAGATCGCGTCGCGCACTGCCTTCAAGCTGGGCATGGAAAAGGCCGGCCCGCAGCTGCTCGAACCGGTCATGGACGTGCACATCTACGTGGACAAGGAGTTCATGGGCGACATCATGAGCGACGTCACCAGCCGGCGCGGCAAGGTCATGGGCATGGACAGCGCGGAGGACGGCGGCAGCGTGTCCGTTATCCGGGCCCAGATCCCGCTGGCGGAGATGCTCCGCTACACCATCGACCTGCGCGGGATGACCAGCGGCAAGGCAACCTTCGAGATGAAGTTTTCGCACTATGACCCGATATCCGGACGCGAGGCGGACAACGTCATCGCCGCACGGAAGAAGCTGCTCGAGGAAGAGGCGAACAAATAGGCGCGCCGGTGCCTGCGGGCGTCACGCGGTAAGCTATGAACATCGTCATATTCGAAGATGACCTTCATGATAATTTTTACCCCCTCGCGCTGACCAGGCCGCTCTGGGAGCTGCGGTCCGGCCTCTTCTCGTTCAAGGAGCGGCTGGAGCTGTTTCTCGGCAGGGGCGGCAACCTCTCCGGGTGCGAGGCGTACTACTTCACCAGGGAACACCTGGCGCCCTGGTACCGCGAGCGCCATCCGGGCGCGAAGATCAACGATTACTCCGTGTTCGGGTCGGGCGGCGATATCCTCTGCGTCAACGCCCTCAAGTACATCTCGGAAACCGATTTCAACCTTGAAAAAAACAGCGCCGTCATCATGGGGCCGGTCCCGGTCCTCGCCCGTGTTTCCGGCGTGACCTCGGCACCGGCCGGTTCCATAGCCAACTGGATCATGAAGCTAGGCCTGAAACCCATCGATTATTACGCGGATTACGAATCGCCCGCCACGGGCCGGAAGGCAAATTTCATTTGGGAGCTGGTCGACTGGAACAGGGGGGCCATCAGACACGACTTCGGCCTCGCCGGTTTCGCGGGCGCCGGCGGAAGCCGAAATGATGTAACAATCCTCGGCGATCCGGGTCAGGTATATTGTGAGGACGGCGTTGCCTTCGAGCCGCACGCGGTGATCGACGCGACGAAGGGTCCCGTGTGTATCGGCGGCGGGTCCGTTGTCCGCTCTTTCACCAGGATCGAAGGGCCCTGCGCCATCGGGCGCGACTGTCTCCTTGCCGGGGCAAAGGTGGGGGGAGGAACCACCCTGGGCCCCGTAACCCGCGTGGGAGGGGAGATCGAGCAGTCCATATTCCAGGGTTACGCCAACAAGTATCACGAGGGCTTTATCGGGCATTCCTTCATCGGAGAATGGGTGAACATGGGGGCCCTGACAGCGAACAGCGATCTCAAGAACGATTATTCAAACGTAAAAGTATACACGCCGGATTCAAGGAAGAAGACCGGGCTCAAGAAAATGGGTTGTTTCATGGGGGACTTCGTTAAAACGAGCATCGGCACGCTGATCAACACCGGTACGAGCATAGGCCCGGGTGCGATGCTCGTGCATGCCGGCCAGCTGACCCCGTTCCACATCTCGCCCTTTGTCTGGTACATCAACGGGTCGGTGTCGCGGTCAGTCCTGCTCGAGGAATTTTTCGCGACTGCCCGCGGGGCCATGTCCCGGAGGGGCGTGGACATGACCGCGGCCTTCACCGCTTTCATCACAGAGCTCTTCGCATCATGCGAACCGGCCCAGGGGAAGAAATGAACCGCCGGGGCGAATTACAGGTCATCCTCACCGTCCTCATATCGTTTTTCCTGCACCTGGTCGTCGGGGTCGCTTCCATCGTTCCTTCGATAGGAAACATGCTGGGCTCCGCCTCGCTCGTGGATGACGCGGTCCGGGAGGCCGGCATGGGCCGGGACATCATAGTCAATATCAACGAGGACGACCGCCGGGTCGTCACCCCGGAGACGCTCCTTTCGGAAAAGGACTCGGCCGCGAAGGGCTACGTTACGAAGAAAGCGGGCAGCCGCTGGCTGAACAATTCGCTCGATTTCCGCGCTCTCAAGGGAGACCGCGGGCAGGGGAAGGGCGGGCGGGCGGCCGCGTCCCGGAGCGCCCGGGAGCGGATGCTCATGTCCGACGATTCGGAGATGCAGATGTCCGTCGAGCATACCGTCAGCATCGGGGGCGCGGCCGGCAACAAAGGGCTTTTCGACGAGGTCCAGATCCCGGACAAGAACGACGTGACCAGGGAGAACGCCCTTTTCTACACGAACGACGGCAGGTTCAGCTTCAACACCGTCAAGTTCAAGGATTTCAAGTACTTCAGGGACATGAAGAACAAGATCGCGTCGAACTGGTACCCGCCCGATGCTGCCAATTCGATCGTGCAGGGGTACAACCCGCTTTCGGGCGAGTACGCGCCGGGCTATACGCGCATCATGGCAATACCGAGCCAGGAAGTGAAGATGGTCTTCGTCCTTAACAGGGAGGGCGACATCATCCACATCCAGATTCTGGATTCACTGGGGAACAAGTCCCTCAACGCGTCGTGCTACGACGCGATACGTCTTTCAAAAAGCTTTGGCCCGGTGCCGAAGGACCAGCTCAAGGGAGACGTGCTGGTCATCCCCTTTATCTTCGGCTACTACGTGTACTGACGCGGGAGCGCGGGACCTCACTCTTTCTCTATCACGTCTTTCAGGGTCAGCGCGCCTACCGCCGACCTCCGGCTCGATTCTATCTTCCCGAACAGCCTTGCGAGAAACGGCCGCCCCTGCGATTTTCCGGCGGGCACGGACAGGTTGATGTTCATGATCGCGTCAAGGATGTCGTTCAGGCCGACACGGGCCGAGCTGGCCGACGGCAGGTAGCTCCCGTTTTCGGACAGCATGATGAGCTTCCCGTCCAGGAAGAGCTTCAGGAAGGTGTCTATCTCCACGGGCGTGCCGGCGCCCGCCTTCGCAAGCTCTGCCGGCGTGGTGGGTCCTTCGCCCGACTCGAACTTCCGGTAAATGCGGGAGAGCAGGGCGATGCCGCGGTACGCGTGGAGCTCGTCCCTGTCGCTGAAGGCCTTCTTCAGGCTGCGGTACGTGGCCGGGTACATCAGCGTGTACGCCACCTCGGCGCCGTACAGTATGATGAGGGAGGAGGCGTATACCATCAGGAGGAAGAGCGGGATCCCGGCAAGGGCGCCGTAGACGGCCAGGGTGCTGCCCGCGAAGGTCCTGGTGTACACGGCGAAGCCCATGATGAAGAGCACCCACACCGCGCCGGTGAAGGACGCGCCGAGCGCCGCGGGCCTGAATGGCACCTTCGTGTTGGGCAGGGAGATGTAGAGCAGCAGGAAGAGGAGCCAGATAATGGCAAAGGGCGCCAGAAAGCCGATCAGCGCGCTCAAGGGCGATATGAGAGCGGATATCCGCGCGGCCACGTACGTGCCTGAAGCCAGCAGGATGACTCCCAGGGTAAGCGCGGCCCAGTAAAAGATGATCTGGAGGTGTACGAGGCGTCCCTTTTTTACTTTCCATATGACGTTCAGCGAATTTTCAAGGGACCGGAACAGCGCGGTCGCGGAAAAGATCATCACCGCCGCGCTGATGCCGCCGATCTTGCCGGCATTATCCACCAGGCCGAGTATCGTTTCTATGATCGGGGCGATGTTCATCGTAATGCTGTACTGATCAAGGAGCAGCTGGACCCTTTCGACAAGCTCCTTTTCGTTCCGGCCCACGCCGGAGTAGAGCGAGTAGACGGCAAGCCCGACTGTCAGCATAGGTACCAGCGAGAGGATGATGGTATAGGTGATGGACGAGGCCCTGGTGAAGCATTCATCCTTGATGAATTTTCGTCCTGCCACGATAAGGACCTTTGCCCCGTTCGCGATCATGCGCCACGCGCCGTTCAGTGTTTCATCGCCCCGGTATATGTCTGTGGCCAGTGTAACGGCCCTGTCTTTCCGCTCGTTGATCCTGTTCCTGATGGCTTTATTTCTTGTCATGTCGCTCCTCTCGCGGGGGGTCTATGCTTGTAACAGGGAACAGCATATGCACGCTGTAAAGCCGATGGTCAATCATTATTTGGAGGTATTCTCTCCTGCCCGGCCCCTCCCCGCAACGCGGGGGACGGGGGGCGTATTAATACATTTCCGGCCCATTTTTTATTGACAAATAATATATAGTTCTCTAAGGTGCCACACACTGCGTGCAATGCAATATTAAAAAGAAAGGATGTGATCCAGATGACGAGCCCTTTAGAAGTCGACGTGAACGGCGACATTGAGAAAGCCTTCAAGAACCTCAAGAAGAAGATGGCCTTCGAAGGTATTTTCAAAGAGCTGAAGCGCCGGCGTTACTATGAGAAGCCCAGCGAAGAGAAAAAGCGGAAGAAAGAGGAAGCTGAGCGTCGCCGGCTGAAAAAAATCAGGCGGATGAACGTTTCGCAGGGCGGCAGGACCAGGAAGCCCGGCACCGGCGGCAGCGGCGGTCCAGGACGTCCCGGCGGCGGCAATTTTCGTCGGGAAGAAAGCGCTCCCGAATCGTAAATCATGAAATCATGAAATCATGATACAGATAAAAAAATCCGGCACTGCCGGATTTTTTTATCTGTACATTTATAAACGGGCGGTATAGCGTACCATGATGGACCAGAAAGACGCGTTCAGCCCCCTCGCGGACCGGTGCCGGCCGCGCACCATTGACGAGTTCGTGGGGCAGGAGCACCTCCTCTCGGAGCACAAGATCCTCAGCACCATCATCGACAAGGGGACGGCCTTTTCACTTATACTCTGGGGCGAGCCCGGCTCGGGCAAGACGACCCTGGCGCGCATCATCGCGTCGTACTGCAACATGGAGGCGCACTTCCTGAGCGCCATCTCCGCCGGCGTCGCAGACGTGCGCAAGGTGATCGAGAAGGGGAAAGAGAACCGGGCGAACGGCAGGCAGACGCTCCTCTTTCTCGATGAGATTCACCGCTTCAACAAGGCACAGCAGGACTCGGTCCTGGGCTCGGTCGAGTCCGGGGACATTATCCTGATCGGCGCCACCACCGAAAACCCGTCGTTCAACGTGATATCGCCGCTCCTTTCGCGTACCCGCGTGCTCAAGCTCTCGCGCCTTTCTGAAGAAAATTTAATGAAGATACTCGACCAGGCGCTCCGCGGCGACGAGGTCCTGAAAGAGGGCGGCGCCCGCTTCGCGGACGACGGGGTGAAGAAGACGCTCGTGGCCGTGGCAAACGGGGACGCCCGCAGGATGCTCAATATCCTGGAAACCGCCTTCGCGCTCTCGGCGGACGGCGCCGTTACCGCGGCCCACATTGAGGAAGCTGTGCGCAACAGCATGCTCTACTACGACAAGACCGGCGATAAACACTACGACACCATCTCGGCCTTCATCAAGTCCCTGCGCGGCTCGGACCCGGACGCCGCGGTCTATTACCTGGCGCGCATGATCGAGTCGGGCGAGGACCCGGTCTTTATCGCGCGCCGCATGGTCATCTTCGCGTCCGAGGACATCGGCAACGCCGCGCCCACGGCACTCACCCTGGCGGTGTCGGCCATGACCGCGACACAGAACATCGGCCTGCCGGAAGCCCGCATCGTCCTGTCGCAGTGCGCCACCTTCCTGGCCTCTGCGCCCAAGAGCAACGCCTCGTACCTGGCCATCGACGCGGCGCTGGCCGCGGCGAAACAGTCGAATTATGAGATCCCGCTCCATATCCGGAACGCGCCCACGAAGCTGATGAAGGAGCTCGGCTACCACAAGGGGTACAAGTACCCGCATGACTTTAACCGGCATTTCGTGAAGGACCAGTACCTTCCGGACGAGCTCAAGGGCGAGGTGTTCTATAAGCCCACGGAGGAGGGGAGCGAGAAGGCGCTCAGGGACCGGCTGAAGACGTTGTGGCCGGAACGATACAAGTAGGCGCGGGTTTCAACCCGTGCCGGGGCGTTCCATATTCTGATAAGGTCGGGTTTCAACCCGACCATGATAGAAAAAATGTTCTCGCAGAGACGCAGAGGATATTAATATATGAAAAAAGTAATACTAATAATGCTAATTGTTTCATTATCATTATCATGCTTTAAAAAGAATGATTCCGAAAGGATTTCAGAATCATCAAAGCCTATGAAGAATTACCCGGAAGAAAAACATGATGATACTATAACTCGGAAGAAGCTGATAATAACTGATGATTTATTGTATAATTGTGATATATGGAAAATAGATCGTGAATTTGAAGATGGCTCTCCAATGAAAATCATGGATGAGCTGAAACGGCTGGTAATTCAAAAAAAGGATAAAAAAGCATTTGAGCAGCTGAAATATTTGTCCGGATCCATGGATGGTGATTTAGCTGAATATTACAGCAAGGTTATGAGTGATTTGTTTAATTATAACACGCGATATTTTTTGCAAAACACATGTAAACATTACTATGCCGAATCTATTTATGGTTATGTTATTTATCATAACTTTATGGATGAAGTAGACCAGAAACAATATCCAAAAAATTATCAGGAAATACAATCGTATGGTGATATATCTAAATTATTTATAATGACATATAAGAAATATTTAAAGAATGGTTTTTAACCGCTCATTATATTCACTCCGCGTCTCCGTGCCTCTGTGGTATGAGAGATGCATTAAGGCAATATGAATGATTTAAGCCCATATCTCAAGTCCACCGCCTACATCGACAGCGATTCGCCCGCGATTATGGCTCACGCGCGCTCGATCGTAAGCCCGGACGACGGCGACGTCGAAAAAGCGGTGAAGCTTTTTTACGCCGTGCGCGACTGTGTGCGGTACAACCCGTACCGGATGTCGGTCGCGGGGGAGGACTATGTTGCGTCCCGCGTGCTTGCCGCGGGCGAGGGCTTTTGCGTGCAGAAGGCCGTTTTACTGGCCGCCCTCTCCCGCGCGTCGGGCGTTCCCTGCCGGCTCCGGTTCGCGATCGTGAAGAACCACCTTGTCACGAAGCGGCTCCGCGACCTGATGGGAACGGACCTGTTCGCGTTCCACGGGTTCAACGAGTTTCATCTCGACGGCCGGTGGGTAAAGGCCACGCCGGCCTTCAACCTGTCCCTGTGCGAAAAGTTCGGCATCCTGCCGCTGGACTTCGACGGCTCGGCCGACTCGATCCTGCACCCGTTCGACGCGTCCGGCCGCCAGCACATGGAGTACCTGCACGACTACGGGCCGTTCGAAGACCTGCCCGTTGACCTGATGATGGAAGAGTTCGGGAAATACTATCCGGCCATCATGAAAGCGCTCGAGGCGCGGCAGGCGGGACCGGCCGGCGACTTCGAGCGGGAGGCCGATGACGAGAAGAGGGGAGAAGGACGATGAGTGCCGACATAGCCGCGGTGATCGAGTTTATCATGCAGCACGCGACCAAGCAGGAATTGCAGTTCGTGGGCGAGGCCCTGCGCAGGCGCCTGGAGCGCGAGTCCTCCCTGGGCCTGGGACAGATCGACGTGAACCGGCTGGCCCGCGAAATGGCGCAGAATCTTGAGAGCAGGATGGGCCTGGGCGCCGACTCCGTGAGCGCGATGTCGCGCCGCCTCGTCGCGGACATGATACGGATGGAGCAGCCGGACATCAGTGAGGCCGATTTGCAGAAGCTCCTGGACCAGTGGGTGCCCGGCGGCGCGGCCCGGACGGGAAGGAAGCCCGCCGATGGCATACCCCGGGAGATGGTGCTGTCCATGATCACGCAGTTCGCCGCGTTCGGCAGGGGCGAGATGAGCGAGCAGGAAAAAGCGCAGTTCCCCCAGGGATGGTACGAGAAGTACTGGAATGCCTTTGCCCCCGAGGTGCAGCGGTTACTCAAGGAATATATCCACGACAGGATCGGGAAAAACGATTTCTGGCGGGGGATACGGGAATACATGGGCGGGATGAAATATTAGTTGATTTTATTTATCGCTTGTAAAGAAAGGGTATACCGCTTGATGCATAGGGCGATTTACATGCGACAGGTCCGTTGACTGACCTGATAGTAGTTCCCGGTTTTCGAAACAGAGCAAACTATATCATGATATAAATCAATCTCGAGGTCCTGAAATGCCCACCGCTAAAGAACAACTCTTCGACATCCTCTATGCCAAGTCCTTTATATACCGGGAAGACCCTCCCTTTACGCTCGTGTCGGGGAGGCAGAGCTTCTATTATTTCGACTGCAAGGCCACGACCCTGGACGCGCGGGGCGTGTCCCTCATCGGCGAGGTGATGTTCGACGCGATAGAGCCCCTGATGGACCGGCTCGGCGTCGACGGAATCGGCGGGCTCACGCTGGGGGCCGACCCCATCTCCATTTCCACCGCCATAGCCGCCCAGAGGCGGGGGCGCGTGCTGTCGCCTCTCATCGTGCGCAAGGAGCCGAAAAAGCACGGCACGCAGAAATGGATAGAAGGAGATGCCGGCCGGGTGAAGAACGTGGTGGTCATTGACGACGTCATCACCACGGGCGGCTCCACCGTCACCGCGATCGAGCGCCTCCGCGAATCGGGCCTGAAGGTGGTCAGGGCGGCGGTCATCATAGACCGCGAGGAAGGCGGCAGGGAGGGGATAGAGAAGGCCGGGATCGAGGTCGTCTCACTGTATACAAGGTCGGATTTCGACGCGCGAAGGCTGGAGGGGAAATGAGGGTGTACTGCGCGGAGGGGGTGTCTTAAATAGTCCGGCTGGGTATTTTTTGTCATCGCGAGCGCAGCGCGCCTCGACTCCGCTCGGCAACCGATTTGTCCCTGAGTGTAGCCGAAGTGTTCTTCGTCGCGGAGTTTACCCCGAGCAAGTCGAGGGGCTCCTCGCAATGACATTACGAGACAGTCCCTATCTCGGCTCTTCCACGAAAGTTACGGCGCAGTCGGCCATTACCGTGACCGTAAATGTGAAATTCTCCTCCGCGAACGTGGTGTAGCGGACCCGGTAGAGCGATCCGGAATCCAGGTTCCTGAACGGCTCGGACTTGATCGAGACCAGCGTGATCTCCGTGTCCCGGTTCCAGTCGCTGTTGAAGTTCCTTCCCAGCTCAGTGTGGAGATGCGTGAGATTCCTGTTCTTGAAACGCGACATGTCCGTGACCTTTTCCACGATGAAGTACGATGTCCTCTTCTTTTTCGTGCCCATGATGTCGGCCACGTATTCGGCGGTAACGCCGACTTTCACGCTCTGAACGTCTTTCGCCAGCCTGAAGTACGCGGCAAAGGTCGTGTACCGGTCGATCCGGTCGTTGGTGCGGACGGCTTTTTCAAGAGGGACGGTCAAAACCGCCGTGTTGCGATACGACTTCTCCCTCAGGTTGGGGGTGCAGCCGGATGCGAATAGCGCCGGCAGCGCGCAGATGATCATCAGCGCGGCGGATACGGGTGCGAGGTGCGTTCGGGTCATTCTTTTCTACATATCGGCCGGGTTTCGGAGTCAAGGATTATTTCCCGCGGCGGCGGTGAATTTTTTCCGCTATCATATAAAAATCTTCTTGCATTATGTCGTCATTGCGAATTTTAGAGTAGTAAACGCCTGATTGTTTGCTTTGATACGGCTTTAAATCCCGGGCGGCAGCATTTCCGCACTACCGCGGCACTGCCACAACCCGCCCAACGAATACGCTATCTGACGGGTTTTCACTATGTTCTTACGATCCATGGAATTGTACGGGTTCAAGTCCTTTGCAGATAAGACCCAGATCAGCTTCGAGCCCGGTATTACCGTTATCATCGGCCCGAACGGCTGCGGTAAGTCCAATGTCGTCGACGCCATCAAGTGGGTTCTGGGCGAGAAGCAGGCGAAGCAACTGCGGGGCGAGAAGATGGAGGACATCATCTTCGCCGGGACCGAGAACCGCAAGCAGCTCTCGCTCTCCGAGGTGTTCGTTACCATCGACAACACCGGCAGGGTGCTCGACTTCGATTCCGACACGGTCACCGTAGGCCGCCGCATCTTCCGCGACGGCGAGTCGGAGTACCTGATCAACAAGTCCCCGGTCAGGCTCAAGGACGTGGAAAAGCTCTTCATGGATACCGGTATCGGCAAGTCCTCCTACTCTGTCATGGAGCAGGGCAAGATGGACCTGATCCTCTCGACCCGGCCGGAGGACCGGCGCTATATCTTCGAGGAGGCGGCCGGCATATCGAAATACAAGTACCAGAAAAAGGAGTCGCTTAAAAAACTGACCGAGACCAGCGACAACCTCGACCGGATCAACGACATCATCAAGGAGATAGAGCGGGAAAAAGACTTCAAGTCGAAGCAGGCCGAGACCACGAAGGTCTACCTCTCCCTCAGGAACGAGCTCTCGGACCTTGACATTAAAATCAACTGCATTCGCTACCGGGACCTGGAGAAAAAGGAGAACAAGCTCCTCGATGACATCAACCGCCATAACATGGAGCGCGAAAAGATCTCGGCGCGGGTGTCCACCACCTCGGCCGACAACGAGGTCGATGAGAAGCGGAAGAACGACCTCCAGCACCAGCTCTTCGAGCTGGAAAAGCGGCTCCACGCCTACAAGATCCGCGTGGAGGACATCGACGCCAAGACCGAGAAGAACAGGGGCCGCATAACCGAAGAGCAGGGGCTCCGGACGGGCGTCGAGGCGAAGATCCTGGAGCGGACGAAGAACCTGGAGCGGCTCCTCGAGGAAAAGGCGAAGTCGGAGCAGTCCGGCGTCGACATCGGGCGCAGGATCGACGATGACCGGCAGAAGCTCGCGAACTTCTTCACGACGCGCAAGAGGAAGATCGACTCGATCCATAACTCGCGCGACTCGATCGAGGAAAAAAAGAAAGGCATCAAGGAAACGGAAAAGGACCTGGCCGGGCTCAGGGAGCTGCTCGAGGAGGTCATCCGGAAGCTGGTGGACGCCATCGAGAAGAGGAAGGCCGAGCTGGAGGGCTCCGAGGCGGAGCGCGTCCTGGTCAGGAACAGCATCGACGAGCGGATGGCGGCCGTGGAAGGGGGCCTCCGGGGTGCGGTGACCGCGCTGGAGGAGGGCCGGGCCACGGACGCGCTCGCGGCGCTGCGGGCCGTGGACATGTCCGGGCTCAGGCGGGACATCGAGAAATTCGAGAGCTACGAGGACGGGTTCCGCTCGATCCTCTTTGACAAGACCGGCATACACGCGGAAAAGGAGGGCCTGGACCGGCGGATACAGGGAAAGATCGACGACATCGACCGGCTCAGGAACGAGATCGCGTCCCTGGAGACCCACATCCAGCACGAGCAGGCGGAGCTCGAGGACGTCAACCAGATGATCACCCGGGTGGAAAAGGACCTCTCCCGCAACGAAACCGAGCGGGACTGGATAGAGAAGCACCTGCAATCGCTGGGCGCGCAGATCACCGACTTCCGTAAGCAGATCGAAGGCTACCGCGAGGAGATCGCCCGGACCGAGAAAAAGATCGAGGAGCTCGACCGCGAGATACGGGAATGGGACCAGCGCCTGATCGAGTTCAACGAGAAGAGCGAAGCCCTGATGAAGGAGATCACCGGGCTCACCGAGAAACGGGCGGGGATCGAGAACGCGATCCACGACCGCAAGAACGTGGCACGAAAGGACGAGGAAGAGCTCAAGCGCATCGTCGAGAAGATAACCAGCCTCGAAAAGTCTCAGGTCGAGATCTCGTTCAGGAAGAACAGCATCGAGGAGCACCTCTGGATCGAATACGAGAAAAAGATAAAGGAAATCGGCGAGATCAAGGTGCGCGACGGCCTGCTCGAAGAGATGACGGCGCAGAGCCAGGACATCAAGCACCGGATCCAGGAACTCGGCCCCATCAACAACCTGGCCATAGAGGAATACAAGAATTTAAAGAAGCGGTTCGAATACTACATCAAGCAGAAAAAGGATATCGAGAAGGCCCGCGATGACATCTACACGGTCATAGAGGATATCAACCGGACCTCGATCGAGATGTTCCTGGACACGTTTAAAAGCATCCAGAAGAACTTTTCAGAGATATTCCGCCAGCTGTTCGAGGGCGGCGACGCGGCCATCGAGCTGAACGAGCCGGAAAACGTGCTGGAGAGCGGGATAGAAGTCATGATCCGCCCCCCGGGCAAGAAGCTCAAGAACATCAACCTGCTCTCCGGCGGCGAGAGGGCAATGACCGCCATAGCGCTTCTTTTTGCGACCTACATGGTGAAGCCGTCTCCCTTCTGCTTCCTGGACGAGATCGACGCTCCCCTGGACGAGCAGAACGTGGGGAGGTTCGTGCGCCTCATGCGCGAATTCTCGCGCAGATCGCAGTTCATAATCGTCACCCATAACAAGAAGACCATGAGCATCGGGGAGACGCTCTATGGCGTGACCATGGAAGAGCCGGGTATTTCCAAGCTTATCTCGGTCAAAATGGATAAAATCGAAGGGACTGACTAGCAAACGAGGGTGTTTTGATATGTCATCCCCGCGGAAGCGGGGATCCATTTACAAGATGCATTATTGGGAAATTCATGATTGTGGCATGATAATTAAAAGTGCCGGCCTCTGGATTCCCGCCTACGCGGGAATGACAGCTAACTTGAGCTTGGCTCAGCTTGTTTAACTGAAAAAAACTTGACATTTTATATATTAATTTATATTATAAATTTATTATTGGTGTTTATCTAATTAATCGTATATAAGGACCGCCCGGCGATAAATCGCCACCAGTAACACAAAGGAAGGTGTAAAATGAAAGTATCAATTGACGGCATTCTCGGCACCGCGCGAAAAATAAACAGCCAGAAGGAACTGGAAGAAGGCAATCAGAACAAGAAAAAGGCCGATGTTAAAATGGATTCTGTTTCCATCGGAAGCAGGATCAACACGCGCCTCGATGCCATGGAGACCGAATTCCGCGAGATCCAGTCATCGCTTACGAAGAACCAGATCATCAGGGACGGCATCGAACAGCTCTGGGCCGACTTCAAAAAAGGCGGGCAGGAGCAGCAGAATATTTTGAAGAATGTCACGTTCGAGGGAACGCCGGTCCTGAAAGGCTTCATGGCAGAGAACGTTACCGAGCAGGCCCTGAACGAAAAGCGCGATACCAATACGAACATGATCAACGAGGACATCGGCCGGCTCAAGAAGCTCCAGGTAGAGCTGGACAATATCATGGCATCGGACCTCGTGGGCCGCGACCGGCTCTCGGGCATCATGTCGAACGTCGACTCGATCTTCAGCCGCTCGGAGATCACTAACATAGACAGCATATCGAACCTCAGGCCTGACGCGGTCATGAGGCTGATCAAATAGGACCTTCCGGTCCTTTTCCTCGCCAGGTGCCGGCGGCAGGCCCACATGGGAACGCGGAAGTATCATCGTATCAGCCTCACGTGCATGGCTGCCTGTCTGCTGGCTGCGGCATTCTGCATTCCCGTACAATCCGGCAATAACGACTATATTCTCGTAATCAATCCCGGCTCACCTTCGTCCGAAAAGTTAATGAAGCGGTGGCTGGCGCCCTTCACGCGGCGCGAGCTGGCTGACTGGGGTGCGGGCAGGCGCAGTCTACTGGAAGACGACCAGGGGCCCGTTGTGGACAATGTCGCGGCATACGTGTCGGAGAACGGGTCAACGGTTTCGATCGGCGGGCTCAGGCGCGGCGTCCGCTACCGGGTATGGATCGATTTCGTGCGCTACCGGTACGGGGAGGCCGAACCCGTCTCGGCCCTGAAGATATACGCATCGGCACCCGGCACGGGCAAGCGTCTCATCGAATCCCTTGTTCCGGGAGATATCGCCGGCTGCCACCGACTCGAGATTCCCGAGGATATTACCTCGTACGGGTCCGTGGAGCTCACATTCGTCGAGCATGCCCGGCGTCCGGGCAGCTGGGGCGTATGGGATATGATCGTAACGAGAAGTCCGGGGCTTCCTTCGAGGGATGCGCTGCCCGGCGAGGAAACTATTAATCTTGATATAATCGACAGAATTGTCCAGTAAGCCAGTCTCCCGCCAGAAAAGCCCGCCAATTGCCGAAAATCATCATAAAGGGCATGCCGACATTTTTTTTAAAAAAATAATTATTTTTTTGACAAAAAAAAGGGGTAATATTTTCTGATTCACGTGTTTACACTGTAATGAAAAGTTGTTATTTTGTAACTGACAGTTTCCTGAAAAATTCCCACCGTGGATTTTTTCAGGACCGGTTTTACGAAGTGAATATGAGGCAGACAGTTACCCGGGATGGAAGAAAAGCTATCGGTGAGATAAATTTACAAGCAGGGTGGGGTTATGGGCAGCGACTACCATGAGAAAGATTACGAAGACGAAGTGTACGAAGACGATTATTACGAAGAGCATTACGAGGAAGAGGAGCTGACGGAAGACTCCGAGCGCCTCGAGGAAGAGGAGCTTGTTGAAGAGGAAGCGGTCGTTGCCGAGGAGGGCCTCGAAGAAGATGAGCCCGCCGAGCCCGGTTGGGACGACGACGAAAAGAAGGTGACTGTAAGCTACGCCTGCGAAGAGTGCGATTACCGCTGGGACGACATCATCATCAAGAAAAAGAGCGCCATCGAAGAGGAAGAGGTCGACGTCATCTGCCCCATGTGCGGTTCCATGAATGTCACGCTGATATGAGCAACCGCAGCATCGTCATCAAGGGAGCGCGAGAACACAATCTAAAGAACATTTCACTTGAGATACCGCGGGACAAGCTTGTCGTGATAACCGGCCTTTCCGGATCAGGCAAGTCCTCTCTCGCTTTCGATACGATTTACGCCGAGGGGCAGCGCCGTTACGTCGAATCGCTTTCATCATACGCGCGGCAGTTCCTCGGCCTCATGGAAAAGCCCGACGTCGATTACATTGACGGCCTCTCACCCGCCATTTCCATCGAGCAGAAAACCACGCACCGCAACCCGCGCTCGACCGTGGGCACCGTCACGGAAATTTACGATTACTTCAGGCTCCTCTACGCGCGGATCGGCGTGCCCCACTGTCATAACTGCGGGAGGAAGATCTCCTCGCAGTCGCTCGACCAGATCGTCGAACAGCTCATGACGTACCCGCAGGGGACGAAGCTCCAGGTGCTCGCGCCGCTGGTGCGCGGGAGGAAGGGCGAGCACGCCGACAAGTTCGGCCAGGCGCGCGCGAAGGGTTTTGTCCGGGTGCGGGTGGACGGGCAGGTCCGCGAGCTCGAGGAGGAGATAACCCTCGACAAGAACAAAAAGCACACGGTGGAGATCATCGTGGACCGCCTGGTCGTAAAGGACGGCGTCCGGCCGCGCATCGCCGAATCGGTGGAGACGTCGATGGACATGGGCGAGGGACTGGTGACGGTCCTGGTGGAGGAAAAGGGCGCCGGCAAACCCGAGGAGCGCCTCTTCTCGTCGAAGCTCTCCTGCACGGAGTGCGGCATCTCCATCCCCGAGCTTTCGCCCCGCATGTTCTCCTTCAACAGCCCCTACGGCGCGTGCCCGGCCTGCGACGGTCTTGGATTCATCATGCAGTTCGACCCGGACCGGATCGTTTCCGATCCGGACAAATCGCTCTACGACGGTGTGTTGGAAGTGTGGGGGAAGACCACCAGCTACTGGTACCTGGAGCAGATAAAAAACCTGGAAAAAAACTTCAACTTTGACGCCCACACGCCCTGGAAAAAGCTCCCGAAAAAGATACGCGACATCATCCTGTACGGCTCCGAGGGAAAGAAGATCGATTACACGGTCAAGCGGGAGAACGCGGAATACCGCTTCGCGCGCTCGTTCGAAGGTGTGATCCCCAACCTGCACCGCCGCTACATGGAGACAAAGTCCGAGGACATGCGCATCTGGATGGAGGGCTACATGTCCAATATCGTGTGCGACGCGTGCGGCGGCAGGCGGCTCAAGCCCGAGAGCCTGGCGGTTAAGGTCGCCGGATACACCATAGACGCGATCACCGCGCGCTCCATCGGCGCCGCCCACGAGCTGTTCCAGAGCATCAGCCTTGATGAGACCGAGAAGAAGATCGCCGAGCGGATCATCAAGGAGATCCGGGTGCGGCTCAAGTTCCTGACCGACGTGGGCATCGATTACGTCACCCTTGACCGCGCGGCAGGGACCCTCTCGGGCGGCGAGTCGCAGCGGATCAGGCTGGCGACGCAGATCGGCTCGAGCCTGACGGGCGTGCTCTACGTGCTGGACGAGCCGAGCATCGGGCTGCACCAGCGCGACAACCGGAAGCTCCTGGCGACGCTGAAGCGTCTCCGCGACCTTGGAAACACCGTCATCGTGGTGGAGCATGACGAGGACACGATCCGGGAGGCGGACTACGTGGTGGACCTGGGGCCCGGCGCCGGCCTTCACGGCGGCTACGTCGTGTCGCTGGGCGTACCGGAGGAGATTGAAAAGGACCCGAAGTCGCTGACCGGACGCTACCTGGCAGGGGAGCGGTTTATCCCGGTCCCGGCGGGCCGCCGGGAGCCGAACGGTTTTCTCGAGATCCGGGGCGCCCGGGAGAACAACCTGAAGGAGCTCAACGCGCGGTTCCCGCTCGGCGTGTTCTGCGCGGTGACAGGCGTGTCCGGCTCGGGCAAGTCGACGCTGGTGATAGATATCCTGTACAAGGCGCTCGCGTCGCTGGTAATGAAATCGAAAGAGTATCCCGGCTCGTTCGACAAGATCGTCGGCCTTGACCGGATCGACAAGGTGATAGACATAGACCAGTCCCCCATCGGCAGGACGCCCCGCTCGAACCCGGCGACCTATACCGGGCTCTTCACCCCGATCCGCGACCTGTTCGCGAAGCTGCCCGATTCGAAGGTGCGGGGCTACCAGCCGGGCCGCTTTTCCTTCAACGTGCCGGGCGGCCGGTGCGAGTCGTGCAGCGGCGACGGTGTCATCAAGATCGAGATGCATTTCCTGCCGGACGTCTACATCACCTGCGACGTGTGCAAGGGGCGGCGATACAACCACGAGACGCTCGAGGTCAGGTACAAAGGAAAGAACATATACGAGATTCTGGAGATGACCGTGGAGGAGGCGCTCGGGTTTTTCGAGAGCATCCCGGCGGTCCGGAGCAAGCTGGACACCCTGAACCGCGTCGGGCTGGGGTACATCAAGCTCGGCCAGCCGGCCACTACCCTGTCGGGCGGCGAGGCGCAGCGCGTCAAGCTCTCCTCCGAGCTGTCAAAACGCGCGACCGGGCGCACCATCTACCTGCTCGATGAGCCCACGACGGGCCTTCATTTTGCCGATATCCAGCGGCTCATCGATGTGCTCCAGTCCCTGGTGGACAAGGGGAACACGGTGGTCGTGATCGAGCACAACCTTGACGTGATAAAGACCGCGGACTGGATCATAGACCTGGGCCCCGAAGGCGGGGATGACGGCGGCCGCATCGTGGCCGAGGGAACGCCGGAAGACGTGGTCGCGGTCGGCGAGTCGTATACGGGGCAATACTTGAAGAAGATGATCAAGCAGAAGAAGGCGCGCGGATAGGTCCGGAGCGCTTGCGGTCCTGTCGATAACGCGGCCTTCACATAGCGGGTGACATCCTGCGCTGGGCTACCCTTCGCTCGATGGCGCCTTCACCCCTCGGGTCGATCATCGATCCCCTCCTGTCCGGCTTTTTCCTCCGGTCTATGTGCCGTTCTTTCATGAAGGCGATTTCAGAGTCCGTCATGTCCTCGTACATGGCAGCGATCGCGTCGCGATAATGTTCGACTATCATGTTCCTCCTTATTTTCATCGTCGGTGTCAGCTCGTCGTTGTCGATCGTAAACTCCGGCACAATGGTGAATTTCTTTATGCTCTCAAATGAAGCGAGGGACCTGTTCTTTTCCTGTATCTCGTTGTGTATCAGGTGGATTATTCCCTCGTTGGCGATCAGGTCCTGCAATCGGGTAAAGGGAATGTGTTTGTTTTTCGCGTACTCCTGCACGTTCTCGGCATCCAGTGTCACCAGCGCGGTGAGATAATTGCGGCGGTCTCCTATCACGCAGAACTGGTTGATGTATTTTGACGTGATCATGAGGCCCTCTATCGCCGAGGGCGCAATGTTCTTCCCGCCCGAGGTAATGATCAGGTCTTTTTTCCTGCCGGTGATCATGAGGAACCCGTCGGAGCTGATCCGGCCAAGATCGCCGGTGCGGAGCCAGCCGTCGGGGGTGATCGCCTCCGCGGTCTCGGCCGGCATCTTATAGTACCCCTTCATGACGTTCCTTCCCCGTACCAGGAATTCACCGTCATCGGCAATGGACTGCTCGATGCCGGCGCCGGGCGTGCCCACCGAGCCGAACCGGAAATTGCTGATGCGGTTGACGTGGGAATAGGACATGTTCTCCGTCATGCCGATCCCCTCCAGGATGAGTATGCCCGCCGCGTGGAAGAACCGGGCTATCGACGGCTCGAGCGGGGCGGCGCCGCTGATGCAGAACCGTATCCTCCCTCCCAGGGCCTCTTTCAGCTTGCTGAAAACGAGCCTGTCCGCTATGGCGTACCTTATTTTCAATCCGGCGGGAATCGGGTTACCCGCGATGATGCGGTCGCTGACCTTGTACCCCGTATCGAAGGCCCACTTGAAAATTTTAAGCGCCAGGCCGCCCCTGGCCTCGGCGCCGCTGACGACTTTCGAGTAGACCTTTTCGTAAACCCGCGGTACGATGCAGAAGAAGTTCGGCCGCGATGTTTTGATGTCTTCAATGATCGTGTCCATGCTCCGGCAGAACGTGGTCGAGATGCCCTGGTATATGCAGGTATAGGTTATCAGGCGCGCGTAGATATGGGCCAGCGGCAGAAAGAGGAAGGTGTCCTCGCCGGGCCTGAGGTCGCTGCTCATGACCACGGACTGCACCGTGAAGGTGGCATTGTCATGGGTAAGCATGGCCCCTTTCGGGACACCGGTCGTCCCGGACGTATACACGATGGTTGCAATATCGTCAGGATGGACCGCGTCGATCATGGCCGTGAGCGTGTGATCGGGGACGGACTCGCCAAGGGACAGGAACGCGTCATACGGGATGACCGGACCGTCACCCTCGTAGGTCCCATTCATAAGGATGATCTTTCCAATACGCGGAATATCATTCCGCACCTGGAGGAGCTTGTCCAGCTGCCTGGTGTCCTCGGCAAATACCAGTACGGAATCGGAGTGGTTGATGATATACGCGCAGTCCTTGGCCAGGTTGGTCTGGTAAATTCCCACGGTGGTGGCCCCGATGCTCATGATTGCCTGGTCGGTAAGCAGCCATTTATAGCTGGTGTAGCTGAGTATGTTGACCTTGTCGCCCTTCTTTACGCCCAGCGCAACAAGGCTTTTTGCCGCTTTCCGTACCTGTTCATAAAATTCCCGCCAGGTTACGGATTCAGTCCGCCCGGGCGACGGGATCCAGGAAAATGCCTTCTGATCCGGTATTCTTTCAGCTGTTTCCGTGAGCAAAGCATGGACATTCTGGTAATCTTTGAATTGCATGTGATTCCTCCTTCCATATTTTTGGCATGCAGGGAAAGAACACCTTCCGGAATTCTCATTAATCTACTATAACATTATGAAACAGAATGGATTATGTGGTTATAGTATAACATCTGTGAGGGCGAATATCAAAAAAATAGTTCGAAAATGTTAAAAAATACGGATAACCTGCTGCCGGCATAAATATCCATGGCAGGCGCGGCGGTACGTTCGGCAGGCCTTCAAGATAAAAAATAGTTGTTTTAATTCCCGGCCTGTGCTGAATAGAAAAATAACTCCGGTTTTTGCATGTCTTCGTGACACGTATCAGGCGATGGTCCGCATGTGTGCGGATTGTCAAAATGACATGATAGCAGAGGTGCGTTATGATGAGAAATATGAACAAAACGGCGCGCGGCATCACCTGTGTTGCTGCTGCGGTTTTACTGGTAGCCGGCTGCGGCTCCCTGTCGAAGTCAGCGATCAACGGCAGCATCGAGGGCGTGAAGAAATACATGGCGAAGGGGGAGAGCGTCAATGCGGTCGACCGCTGGGGCTGGACGCCCCTGCTGTGGACGGCGTACTACAACTACTACGACGTGGCGAAATTCCTTCTCGAGAACGGCGCGAACGTCAACTTCAGGTCGAAGAAGTCGTACGGCTCGATCGATGAGAAGAGCACGGCGCTGATAGTAGCCTCGTATTACGGGTTTGACGGCATGGTGCGCCTGCTGCTGAACCACGGTGCGGATAAAAGCATTGAGAACGTCAAGGGCATGACGGCGATGGACATCGCCACACAATATAACATGACCGCCGTTCTCGATCTCCTGGGCAACGCGCCGGTCCGCAAGGCAAAGCCGGTTCCGGACGAAACCACTGTTGACGCGCCCCAGACCCAGACTATCATCCTCACGGACGGGAGCCGGATCGTGGGCAGGATCGTGTCGCAGACGCGGACGACCGTGACGGTGCAGACCAGGTACACGACCATGACCATTGAGAAAAGCAAGATCAGCGAGATGAAATACAAGTGACCGGCGGGTAGAGGGCCTCACCCGCGCGGTTACCTGATGCGGATAGTGACGATGCTCCCGGTCGGGACCTGGACGACGCCGGCGGTTGTGTGTATCCGGGCGACCCTGGTGTCCTGGTAAATCACCGCTCCAATGAGGACCGAGCCGTCGTCGAGGTTGACCTCTTCCAGCTTGTGGTAATATTCCCTGATCGCCTGTTCGGATTTCAGGACCGGGGGCGCAGCCTGTGGAGCCGTTTTTTCTTCTTTGACCTCTTCTGCCTTTTTCCCTTCCGGCTGCCCCAGTGACGTCTTGATCTCGGTCTCCTGCGTCTTCAGAGCCCTGAGCTCGCCCGCCGTCATTTTTTTCGTGTCTTCAGCGACACGGTCGCCGGCCATGACTACTGTGTGGCCTTCAGTTACCGAGCGCGTCTCGCCCGGCGCGTTCTTCGCCGCCACTTCCACCGTCCCGTCGACCACCGACACGCCGGTCCGGGACGACTTCTTTCCATTCCCTGCGCCGCTGACCTCGACCTTGAAGGACGTCCCGCGCACCGACGCGACGGCGGTCGGGGAATTTACCGTTACGGTCCTGCTTTTGGCCAGCTTCTCGATCGCGAAGAAGGCGCTTCCGCTGTCCAGGTCAAACCGCGCGTCCGTTGCCGCTCCGCTCTCGTTGACCCGGGCCTCGGTGATGAGAAATTCCGTGTTCTCGTAAATCTTGATCCCGGAGCGCTCCGGCATATGAAGGATCGCCATCGATGCGCTCCCGGTTATGATCCTGTCCCCGGGCCGGAGCAGCGCGCCTATACGGGCGTTGTTTTCCGGTGTGTTTATGCCGACCTGCCCGATAACAGCATTGACCCTGAAGGCGGCCGGTTCCGTGCGATCTTTTTTGCAGCCGGCGAAGGCTGCCAGGACGCAGATGACGGACAGGGTTGGCACGAGTATTATGCGCATAGGACCTCGTTACGTGGTCAGGTATAGTTACAAAAGAGTATATAATGATAAAACCATGCTCCGTCAAGGAGATTTTGCTCCGGCCGGGCAGGGGACCGGGGTGCGGTCGGATTTTTATCTGCCTGGAAAAAAAACCTTGCATTATGTCTCATCGGATGATAGATATGCTGATGGGTTCATGCTTCAGTACATCCGCGAATGAAATTTTGAGGATTTCACGCGGGAAATAAGACGATAATAAATAATAGAGGGAAGCGGTCGATCGCCTGCAGTAAAAAAGGGCTGATCGCGGAAAACACAATCCGGAGTTTGCGGTGAATCAGCGTTATCCCATTAAGCACGCGGGGTGCCTTTTCATACTGACGGTCATCCTCTGTTCCTACCCGTTCGTGGCCTATTCCGAGATAAAGGACATGGTCAGGTTCGAGGTCGCCAAGAAATATTACCGCCAGGGGACCCGGTATTTCAATAACATGCAGTACATGGCCGCTGCCGAGTTTTTCCGGAAAGCGATCAGGGAATATCCCGATTACTATACCGCCCGCGACCACCTGGCCCGCTCATACAAGCTTGCCGGTTTCACCGAGGCCGCGGTGAAGGAATGGGAAAGCCTGCTCGAGATATATCCGGAGAATGTTGCCGTTGCCGCTAAAATAGAAAACGCCCGGTTCCAGGACACTGTCCTTGACCGGTCCGGTGATGAGCAGGAATACGTTGTTTCCGACACGTACCGCTCGTCCGCCAACCCGCGCTTCCATTTCAACGGGCCGGCCGATATCGCGGTGGACAACGAGAAGAGCCTGTACATCACGTCTTTTTCGAACGGCTCACTGGTCAAGCTCGACTCGAACGGACGGGGCGTGTTCTCGATCAAGACTTCCCTCAACGGCAGGCTTTATGGCATCGACTGCCGCGGCAACACTCTCGCGGTCACCGATTTCAGGGGCGACAGGGTATTTCTTCTCGACACGAAGGGAACCGTTCGCTCGCGGTTCGGCGAGTCCGGAAGCGGGGAGGGCGCGTTTCACGGTCCCGAGGGCGTCTGCTTTGACGCCGGAGGCCGGATATACGTCGTGGATTCGGGAAACAACCGGGTCCAGAAGTTCGATGAAAAAGGCACGTTCATACTCCAATTCGGCAGGAAGGGGGAGTACGAGGGCGAGCTCTCCAAGCCGACCGACGTCGCGGTCCATGGCGACCGTGTGTACGTGACCGATACCGGCAACAAGCGTATTGCCGTGTACGACGATTCGGGGAACTTCATCGAGAATGTTTCAATAGACGATATGGACTCGCCGCGCGGCATCGCGCGGTTCAAGGGCGGACTTCTCGTGTCGGACGAGAGGAACGGCCTGCTGCAATACGATCCCGCAAGCGGCTCGAAGACCTGGATGGCGGCCGCGTCGGGCGCGGTCTCGCGTCTCGTCGCCGCGGCGGCGGACCGCGACGGGTACCTCTACTGCCTCGATTACAACAAACAGTCCGTGGTGCTCCTTTCGCCGCTGGGCAAGCGATATTCTAACGTGAGTCTGGAGATAACCTCGGTCGACATCGCGAGCTTCCCGGTGGTCGCCTTCTATGTCAATGCCCGGAACAGGGACGGCAGCCCGCTGTACGGCCTTGACTCCGACAACTTCCGGGTCACCGAGGACAGCGCGCCCATAAAGGGCCTGTACACCGGATACTTGAAGAAGCTCATGCCCTCGGTGTCAATCGCGTTCTGCGTAGACCGGTCGAGCCAGGCGGAGCAGTTCAGCGGCGACCTGCCCTGGGTGGCGGAATTTATATTACAGAAGATGCACAAGAACGATTCGCTGGAGGTCGTCAACTTCAACGAGGAGACCTGGGTCGGGAACAAATTCGACTGGAGCCGGCGGCGGGCCCTCAAGGCGCTGAAGGAGCGCGAGTACGGCTCCGGCAGGAACATCGGCAAGGCGCTCTACACCGCCATCAGCGATCTCGTTCCGCGCCTGAACCGGCGGGGCGTCGTGTTCGTCACCGAGGGCGGCGTGGACGAGGGATCGTTCGCCGGGTACACGCCGGAGACCGTCATCCAGTATGCGAAATCGCACTACATCCCCGTGTACATCGTTTCGTTCCGCGAACCGGACGAGACCCTGAAGAGCATTGCAGCCGAGACGGGCGGCGCGGTCTACCGGCCCGGAAACGCTGACGGCCTCCGCTCCATCTACTCGAAGATCAAGGGGTCGGAGGAGTACCGGTACGTGCTGGTCTACCGGACCTTCAAGCCCGGCTCGTTTAAAGGATGGTGGTCAGACGTGAAGATAGAGATTAACCACAAGGACCAGAAAGGCGTCGAGTGGGGTGGATATTTTGTCCCGTAGGAGCGAGCGATGAGCATGCGGTACGTGCAGGATGGGATGATACATGCCCTCAGGAAAAAGGGCATATCGTCCGGCGCGGTTCTTGATGCGATGGCGGCAGTGCCGCGCCACCTCTTCGTGTCCGAGGCGCTGCGCTTCCACGCGTATGACGACAGGTCCCTGCCGATCGGGCACGGCCAGACCATCTCGAAGCCGTCGGTGATCGCGGCCATGGTTCAGTCGCTCGGCCTGACCGGGGATGAGCGCGTGCTGGAAATCGGCACCGGGTCCGGGTACCAGTCCGCGGTCCTGTCGCGACTGGCCGCTTCCGTCGTCACGATGGAGCGTATCGGCGAGCTTTTCACCCGCGCACGGGGCCTTCTTTTCGGCCTCGGATACCGCAACATCCAGTTCGTCCACTCCGGCGACTTCAACGATGCTCCGGGCTTATTCGACGCGGTGATCGTGGCCGCCGGCGCGGACATCCTCCCGGTTTCCCTGTTCGGTAAAATCGTCCCCGGCGGAAGGCTCATCATCCCGGTCGGCAGCTCTGCCGGCCATCGAATCAAAAAGTATGTCATGAAACGGGACGGCTCGGTGATCGAGGAGGACCTCGGCGCCGCAACCTTCGTACCCTACGTCATCGGCGCAACGGCGTAACCGGACGCGCCCGCTTCGGGCTCCCTTAATAAACTGTGTGGGTTGTTCGCGTACGGCCTGTGGTCCCGGAGGACGGTCACGCGTTGATGCGGGCTGAAAGCCAGCCGATGGACTTTTTGAACTGCTCGTTGCCGCCGGCCGTGTTTCCCTCCTCGGGGAAGACCTCTATGGTCTTTTCGCTCAGGATGTGATTGAAGAGGCTGAAAACGCATTCAGGCGGGGCTATCGAGTCCTTGAACCCGACCGTCGCGAGCACCGGGCACTCAATCCTGTCGGAGAAATTCAGCGCGTCAAAATAGGTCAGGTTGTCCTTGACCTGCTTCTTCCTGCTTTTCAGGGCGGCCACGAACTCGTTGATCTCGATGGCCGCGTCGCTCACCGAGAGGTTCTGGCTCAGCGGAAGGTGACAGAAGGAGGGTGTGTCCATGACCATCGCGGTGACCCGGTCGCTGAAGGCCGCGCAGAACGCGGCAGCGGCTGCGCCCAGGCCCTTGCCGTACATGCCGATGGCGCTGCAGTTTATTTCGGGCACGAGCCTGAGCATGTCTATAGAGCGAAGCACGTCCAGGTAAACCGCTTTCACGTAATAGGTGTCGCGGTCGAGTATGTTCTCGATCATGTAACCGGGGGTGGTGCGCTCCTCTTCGGTTTCAACCGGCTTTATGAAGTCGTTGTGGCCGCGGAGCGTGATGAAGAAATATGCGACCGATTCATCAAGCGCCTGCTGCGGATATTTTACGACGCTGTTGTAGTCATGGATATGCAGTATCACTTTCGGCTTCTGTTTGCCCCGGGCCACCAGCAGCTCGCCGGTAATGGTCGACTTCGTGAAGCCCTTGTATGAAACCTCGTAGTGGGTGAACCGGTGCGTTGACTTCCGGCTGTTTTTCACCAGCTCGGTGTCGAGCGGCACTTTTCTGGTTTCCGCAATGGCCTTTTCCCAGAACTGGTCGAAGTCCGGCTTGCGGTCCAGGGGCGGGAGGTTCAGGAAGTATTTGTCGAAATTACTCAGTGGCATCGCGGTCAGCCGTTCGTCAGCCTGTACAGTAAATAGTAATTATTGCTCAGCAGCAGGTAGAGCAGTAAAAGCAGCACCGATGATATCAGGATAAAGAAAAAGAATATCGCTAAGTAGTAAAAGGGTTTTTTTACAAGGTAGCGGGCTATCTCCGAAGCCGGGATGCCCTCCTTCCTGAGACGGAATACCCTGAGCCCGACGAGGAAGAGGAGCAGCGCGATAATGGTAAATAACGACAGGTCCCTGACGATGAAGTTGAACGCGCTTGTATGGTTGACGGCAAAAACGGTAACCGGGTAGATGAGCAGGTTCATGATAACCAGCGATATGACCGCGACCGCGAGGGTAAAAGCGGCAAGGGTCGATATGTCCCTGAACCGGTCCCGGAGCCTTCTTTTTTCGTAGAGTAGTTCGTTGTTCATAGCTGGTTCCTGTCGTTGTACGCCGGCTGCCGGCCCGCTTCATCGTGCGGCGGGGCCGCGTTACTTCGCTTTTTCCTCGGTGACCTCGACGCCCATCTCTTTCAAAGCGCTTTTGGCGGCCGCCTGCACCTTCGGATTCTGATCATATTTCATTTTGTATTTTAAAATGTCAATAGTTCTTTTCTCCTTGAAGTCTTTTATAAGGCTGATCGCCCTGAGGCGCACCTGGGCGCTGTTGTTCCTGAGGGAATTGATGAGCTTCGGAACGGCGTCCTTGTCGCCCAGCTTCGCAAGGGCCGCCACCGAGTAGAGGTGCAGGTCGTAATACTGCTTTCGCTTCTTGGGGTCGAGTCCCTCGATCGTACCGATGATCTCCTTGATGTCAGCGGTCACCTCCTGCATCCCGAGCTTTGCCAGTGAGTTCACGGCATAGGCGCGGATCATCTCGTTCTCGTCCTCGTCCTTGTAAATTTTCAGCAGCACGTCCCGGGCGTCCCGCGCCTGTGTCTTGCCCACGAACAGGATCATCGATTCCTTGACCGAGTTGTTCGTGGTGTTCTTCTCGAGCGATTCCTTGATGAACGGCACGATCTCGACCGCCTTGAACTCGGCCAGTGTCTGGAGCAGCGCGTCGGTATAGGTCGAGGTGTTTTCCAGGTTCTGCGCTTTCAGCTTCTCGATGAGCTTCTCTTTCGCGCTCAGTCCGTTCAGCGCCTTCAGGCCGTAGACGGCCGCAATCCGCACGTCCTCGGACCGGTGGCCGAGCTTGTCGGTCAGGAGGGGCACGGCGCTTCCCTCTTTCAGCTCGCCAAGGACGGTGATCGCCTTTACCAGGAGCTCGGGATCCTCCTCGTCTTTCATGAGATCCAGGAGCTTGTTCACCAGCCTGCCCCTGATCGACGGGTCCCTGACCTGGTTGATTTTGTCGATCGCCTTTGCCCGTTCTTCCTGGGTCCCGTAATCGAGCGTCTCGTCGATGAACGCGGCCTTTTTTTCGTCCGTGACCGGCTCCGGCTTCGGCTTTTCCTTCTTCACCGCAGCGTCGGTTTTTCCCGCCGGCGCTTTTTTGTCTAATGTGCCGCCATCGGCCTTCTGTGCGAATTTTTCGGTTACGGCCGGGGCCGTTTTTCCGGGTGCCGCCGTCTCCGCCGCGCGGAGCGGGTAAAGGCCGAGCCCCGCTGCAAGGACCGTGATAATGCACAGAGCCCTTGACGTGAGTGCATAGTAGACGCGGGCTTTTTTCCGACTTTTTGCGAAGCTTCTTCTTTTCATCGCGTTACTCCGGGTATGGTGGTTTGTATTAATATCGGCCGCGGGGCGTCCGTTTATTATCATGACACGGGCCCGCCGGCGAAAAAGCGGTTAAAGAAGCCATTTAGAATTGACAGGTACGGCGAGCCTGGTGCAAAACTTGATGCATGTCGGTCATACATAAATTGCAGGCCATAATTTCATTCCTGGCATGCTCCCGGAACGGGGCACTGCCACCCCCGGCCGGCCCAGTGCCGGTCCTGTTCAGGCCGGATGATCGGGACGAGGCGTCGGCCGCACGGAACCTGGCCGCCGCTTTCATCATGACCCTGGCCGGACCGGCCGTTCCCGGACAGGGTCCGGCGGCCCGCTACCTCGCAGAGAAGGAATCGCCCGCCGGCACGTTTCTCAGGGAAGGTGTGGGGCTCATTCAGAGGGAGGTGCAGGAGCGGTATAACGGTGATGAGGAATTCCGCTCGTGCTTCAATGCGTTGTTCGTGTATGCCTCCTCGCCGGGGGCCGATCCGGGATCGCCGGAAGCGGCACGGCTTATCGCCGCAGTTTTTTTCCCCGAGGGCGAGTCCGGGGCCGCCGTGCCTGACGCCGTAGCGGGCCTGCGTGAAAAGAGATCCGTGCGGATAACCGCGCCCAATCCCCGTCCGCTGGAATTGCCCGGCAGCGAGGTGCTCTTCACCTCGAACATACTCCTTACCGTGCCGCCGAAGGAAAGGATCGCCGCAATGGACTGCTCCGCGGACATGAAGCGCGCGCTTTGTGCCGCCGCAGGCGAAGAGCAGGCGTACTGGTATGATCATCCCATGCCGGTGGGCGCGGTCCCCGGTGAGAACGAGGCCCTGCACGGGCTGAAGGGCCTGTCCGATGCCCTCGCGTTCGAGGAGCGGGCGGGGAACAAGGAGCCCGGGCGTAACATAGACCTTGTCTGCTCCCTGTCGGTCACGCACCGCGGCCTGGGTGACGCAGGCCGGGAATGGCTCGGGGCGGAGCTTGCCGGCGCCGGCGCTCTCCGCGGCATCAACCTGCACCTGTTCACGGAAAGCGATTGCCGGCGCCTGCTGGACGATGTCATACTGCCGGCCGCGCGACGCTACTGCCCCGGCCGCGATACGGCCGCCCTGCCGCGCGTCTTCGGCGTGGACGGGGAATACGGCAGGCACTTCAGCTTCCTCAAGGCGATCGCGCGCTTCTGGCAGGTCTTCGTTTCGCCCGGTGTCCGCGCTACCTTCAAGATCGACCTGGACCAGGTCTTCCCTCAAAATGAGCTTCTTCGCGAAACCGGCGCCACTGCCTTCGGGCACCTCCTGACGCCGCTCTGGGGCGCGCGTGGCACGGATTACCTGGGGAGGGACGTATATTTCGGCATGATAGCCGGCGCCCTGGTGAACAGGGCGGACATCGGATCGTCACTCTTCTCCCCGGACGTGACGCTTCCCGGGGACCCTCCTGCCGGTGACGAGGTCCTGTTCAGGAGCCAGGTGCCCCAGGCCCTGTCCACGCTGGCCGAGATGGGCCGCGTGTCCGGCCCGGGCGCGATGCAGCGGGTGCATGTCACCGGAGGCACGACCGGGATACTGGTCGAGGCGCTGAAGACGTACCGCCCCTTCACGCTTTCCTTCACCGGGAGGGCGGAAGACCAGGCATACCTGCTTTCTGTCCTGTTCAGGCCGGGCGAACGGGGACTCCTCCGGTACGCGCACGCCCCGGGCCTGCTCATGCGCCATGACGCGGACCTTTTCGTCGGCGCGGCAGGCGCGGCCCGGACCGGCAAGGTACTCGGCGATTATGTCAGGACGCTGTTCTTTACCGGGTATGCCGGCGCGCTCCCCTGGCCGGCGCCGGACATCAAGCGGGAGATCGATCCCTTCACGGGCTGCTTCGTTACCCGCCTGCCGATAACTATCGTGCTCCTCCGGTTTGCGCTGAAAACGCTCCGGCTGTTCGCCGCAGGGGAAGCGGAGGAGGGCAGGCGCCTGTTCAACGGGGGCGCGTCGCGCCTGCCGCGTGCGATCGAATCGTATGTTCTTGACCGCGACTTCCTGCGCGATGCATACCGGGTGGAGAGCGAAGCGTGGGATCTCTACTATGATGCCCTGGACGGAGCAGAGGCCGGGCTGGCCGCCGGGGACGCCGTCGCCGTGGAGTTTGCCGAACGGGCCGTTCGTTGCATCGATTCAGCAAGGATACGGATTGAGAAATGAAACAGGCCGCCCGGAAAGGCGGCCTGTCCGTTTTGCACCCTGAGAGGGAGGGTGCGGCCCTGTCAGGCTACGCCGCTGCTTACTTCCCTTCAGTGTAAATCCGCAGGTTTTTCTTGCTGGTGCCGAACAATGTCGTGGTCAGCGTCACCGGCGACCGGTCTCCATTTATTTGCTTTTTAGTGACCGGTTCGACCGTCTGTAGCAGCACCACTTCAACGTATTTGACGATTGTTGAGCCGCTTCTAAACGTAACCACATAGCTGTCTATGGTTTTCAGGATGTTTTTCCCTTTTGCATCCTGGATTGATATGATAAATGATTTTGCAGGCGGCTTTTTACCGTATGTTATCTTTACCGCGAACCAGCTCCCGTCGGAATATGACAGGGCATCGATCGCCTTGACCTTCCGGTCTTTCTGCGGATCATTGACGAAGCCTTTCTTCAAGTTATCGGTAATCTCCCGAAAGTCTCCCTTGCTCACGGGGCCCATCTCGACCTTGTACAGCCCGAGTTTTTTATACAACTCATCCCTTTTAAATATCTCCTCCGAATAGGAGCGTGCCCCGGCGGCCTCCAGGAGCTTCGCGACCTGTGTCCTTCCGGTCACACGGGCGATGGTGAGCGCCGTATCTCCCGGATAGAAGTCAGCGGAGTATTCCCTGGTGCTCCTGGAAAATTTAGCCGTCGATGTGATATTGAGGTCGGCTTTCAGGCTTATAAGCGATTTCACGGCTTCGGGCCTGTTCGCCTCCGCGGCGAGCATCAGTGCCGTCCACCCGCTCTTGTCCCGGTCATTGACATCCAGCCCCTTGTCTGCGAAGAATTTCACCATGGCCGGATTACCGCCGGTGGCCGCAAACATGATCGCCGTCTTGCCGTCGAAACTGCGCGCTTTCATTTTCGCTCCTTTTTCAAGAAGAAGCCTGGCCGCTTCTAAATTTCCGCTCTCGGCGGCATTCATGAGGGGAGTCTGGCCCATGTATCCGGAGGCATCTTCGATCTTCGCACCCTTTTCTATAAGCAGCTTCATGATGGCAACATTGCCTTTATGGGAAGCGGCCATCAGGGGAGTATTGCCGACCTTGTCCGAGGTCTTATTCGGGTCGATGCCCTTATCCAGCACCGATTGCACGCCCTGCAGGTTGTTTTTATAGATCGATTGCATCAGGTCATCGCCTGCGTCAGCGAATAACGGTCCGGAGAAGCATGTGATAAGAGCGATTGAGCAGAGTTTGACTAACAACGGTCGTAACATGTGATCCTCCTTGTATAAATGGATTGAGCCACGATGTAAGGGTATAGGGCCAGCATGTGGCTGAGTTGCCTTCTTGTGATGATAACAGGAGTGGTGCGGGCGTCAAGAATTTTGCGATTCTTCATTCGTCCCCCATGAGCTTCTTCAGGGAATCGACCTTGCCCCTCATGCGGTTGTCCTGCCCGGCGCGGTAATCGACCTTGAGGACCATGTACACGCGCCCGCAGTCGTTTTTCATGGCGTCCATGCTCTCCTTGGCCACGCGGACAACCTCGTCCCAGTCGCCCTCGAAGCAGGTGCCCATGGGGCCCATCTCGTAGTCGAGGCCGCTTGCCTTTATTATTGTAACCGCTTCCGCCACGTAGGAGCTTACGCTTTCGCCCTTGTCCAGCGGGAAGATTGAAAGTTCTGCAATTGCGCTCATGCATGTCTCCTTGTGCGCGAGTCAGACGCGCCTGAAAATTATAGTGACCGGTGCGATGCCCCGGTTTTGCGTTTCACGGTTTCCTGGATAAGGCTCTCGAGGGCGAGCCGGTCCCCGGTGCTCAGGGACCCGACGTCCAGCCTGCCGGCGTCCTTTATAACGCGTATCGCGTTGAGTATGCCGGCGAGCTCCACGGCACCGCGGTTGATGTTCTGGATAGCTTCCTTCTCTGCGGCGGTCAGAACGTAGATGCCGGTCTCGCCCGAGGACACCGAGAAGTTGTATATGACCGCGTCAATGTCGCCCAGGGGCAGGGTGAACTGGCCGGTCCTGGTTATACCGCCCGGCCTGCGGTAGGAAAGGGCGGTGCGGTCGATCTCGACGATGTTCGACCTGCCGATCGAATCGATCATCGACCAGATCGTTATCAGTATGATGAACGAAATGAAGGCCAGAGCGATATAGTAGCCCGCACCGCTGGTGGCGTAAGGACGCGAGCCGTATATCAGCATCGCCATGGAGCCGATGAGCATCACTGTCATGAGATAGCGGCCTGCCGTGTAACGGTTCCGCCACTCGATTGCGGTTGAATCGCCCCGCTCCGCCACTGTGACGCACGCGGGCGGCGCCTGCTTGTCTGCCGCAGAGGTGCCGCGGAGGGTGACCCGCTCCAGCAGCCGGTCGCGGAATTCCCCGGCCTTCTTCTCGCTGCCCGATTGAAAGAGGGTCCAGAACGAGCCGTCTTTTTTCAGAATTTCCACTATATACGAAGTCGACCTGTTCCTGCGATGCCGGTTAACCTGGAAGGTCTCGATATCCGGATAGGGAAGGGCCGCCTGGCGCGCCTTTTTGCCCCTGCCCTCAAAAACGAGAAGGGCCCCGGTCACGTTGTCGAACACGAGCGAGTTCGGCAAGTTCAGCATGGTGTTGATGGCGATTCCGCCCGACAAAAACAGGAGTCCCATGCCGGTCAGGAAGAATGGGCGGTACGGGTCAGGGTCGCCGAGTAAAAGAAGCAGTCCGGCGGGGAGCACCGCGATGGCAGCCAGGAACAGGAACAGGCTCAATACGATTTGCATCGTGCGCGACCTGACCAGTACGATCCTGTTCGGGTCAGGCTGGTGTGCGGCAAATTTGTAATTCATGCGTGAATTTCTCCGCCTGCGGTCTGGTGAGGGAATGGTGCCGGATATTTCGATTAATTACAAGAATTATTTTACGCGTGCCGGGGCCGGCGTTTACCGGTACCATTTGCTTTCGAGCTCGACGGGCCGGTACTTTCCGATGTAATCGAGAGCCCCGGCCGCGTCGTCGGCTATCGCATAGAGACCGCGGAACAAGCTTTTCGCGAACTTCTCCGCGTACATCTTCTCGAACATGTCCAGGAGCGGGTCGTAGAACCCGCCGGTGTTGATGAAGACGACCGGCTTGGCATGGAGCTTCAGCTGCTTCAGGGTGAGTATCTCGAGCACCTCCTCGAGGGTGCCGAAGCCGCCGGGGAGGGCGATGAACGCGTCCGCGCGCTCCTCCATCAGGGCTTTCCGCTCGCGCAGCGTATCGGTGTACAGGATTTCTCCGGCATCCTCGAAGGTGATGCCGGCGTTCCTGACCGCCTCGGGCATGACGGAAATCACGTTGCCGCCCCCGGCCCGCACTGCCCGCGCGATCTCTCCCATGAGGCCGACCGAGGCGCCGCCGTACACCAGCGCATGGCTGCCGAGGGCCATCAGGCGCCCCAGCTCGGCCGCGGTCATGAAATAGACCGGGGCCACGGCGTCGCTCGAGGAGCAGTAGACGCATATATTCATGTCGTTTCCCCTGTCATCCCGGGTTGCCCACGGTTACGCGCTTCACTATCTCGCCCGTTCCGCGGTCCGCGTACTCGGTGCTGAAATCGGTCCTCTCGACCACCAGGAAAAAGCCTTCAGGATCGATGGCGTACCCGTTATGGTAACCGGTCACCAGCAGCGCCTGGCCCGGTGCAAGCTCGAGTATTTCTTCCTCCATGCCGTTTTTCACGATCAGGCCCGTTTTTCCTCCCATGCAGACAAATAGCTCGTGGCAGGAATGCTTCTCAAGCACCTCGACCTTCCCGGCCGCGTCATGCTCCGGCCGGTACAGCCCCACGCGCCAGGATCCGGGATCGCTGAATATGACGTTCCACCTTGAGTCGGCTACAAGTGAGGTAATATCCTTTTCCATAATAGAGCCTCCTGTATGAGGAGTGAACAGTGAATAGTGTATAGTGAATAGTTTTGGATAATTATATCCGCTCCTCCGGAGCGGATATAATTTATATTCATCTGGAAAAGTGGCGCTGATTATAAAAAGGAGAGATGCGATTAATAATTAAGAAATAATAATTTTATTCCGCTCTTTTAGTAGAGCGGAATAAAATTTACCTTCACTGTTCACTATGCACTCTTAACTATTCACTGAATTAGCGGGTGATGGGAATCGAACCCACGTGACCAGCTTGGAAGGCTTGGAAAGCCTCTTTGGCCAGTAACTTCTATATGTTTATTTAGTCTTCTTGATGCTTTTTTGTCAACAAGTTAATGGGAGGTGTCAGGAAAGTAGTATTGATTTGTAATCTTATGCAGGGTTATGTTTTAAGTTTGGTCACACTTTTGGTCACAGTCGTTTTCCTGTCGTTTTTCGCGATTCCAATTTTGTCTTGAACAGGTTCCCCGGAGTTCTCGGCTTCTATCGGTTGGGAAAACTCATTTCCCGTTGTTCAACCTTTGTTCGTTGCTTTTATAGTGTCTGAAAATTCAATTTGCTCTTGATTCAATTCACGTTTTCTGCAGTTTTCCGCCTTTTTATAGTGTACGAGAATACGTCCTGATTTTCCCGGCTTTTACGGGTAAAAAAATTCGATTTCTCCGAGCTTCACCCGTGCTTCACCGCTTCCTCGGTGGTTCGCTCCTCAAATTTAACGGATGAAGACTTATCAGAATTTTATTTTAGTCATCGGCAGAATTTTCCTTAACTGATTCATTGGGCTCCTCATTTTTTTTTAACATCATCGCTCTCTTTTTCTTCAAGTTTTTTCAAAAAAAGAATACTTGAACCTTCTTTATAATATATGCCGTTTATCAACAATGTTTCCAAATTCTGTTCAACCACTATCGTATCATTCACTATACTCAATTCAAGGTCTCCACCACTCGCGCCAGCCTTTATTGCCCATATTGTGTTTCCATTTTTTTGAAATTGAAACCATGAATTTGTTATACCAAATGTAATAAGTCGAAGGCGACCTTGTTTAAATTCGATAACACAATTTTTTTCAGGATTAACGAAATTACCTGTTAAATTTATTGCCTTAAGCGGAGATGAAGGTATTATTAATTTACCTTCTTTGAACTGACCAACATGCTTCTTTCCATCTGGCAACGTCAATGTTACTTGTCCATTTAATTTACTATCTTTGCACTGGCCAACATACTTTGTGCCATCTGGAAGCGTCACTGTTACTTGTCCGTTATATTCACCATTTTTTAACTGACCGACATACTTTGTTCCATCTGGTGTTGTTAATGTTCCTTGTCCGTCAGGTTTACCATCTTTCCATTGTCCGATATACTTTGTGCCATCGGGACGCGTCATTGTTCCTTGTCCGTTTCGGTTACCGTCTTCCCATTGACCTTCATATTTTGTCCCATCGGAGGAAAATGTATATGTTCCTTGCCCGTTAGCTTTGCCATCTTTAAATTGACCTAAATACGTCGAGCTATCAGGCCAAGTATATTTGCCTTTCCCATTAGCCTTATTATCTTTAAAATTACCGACATACTCTGAGCCATCAGAAAACCTCATTGTCCCTTGTCCGTTATTACAGTCCCCTGATATACACTCACCTGAATAAACCGCCGTTGCATATTTTGAAATGTATTTGTCATCTTTCCATTGGCCGACACACTCATTACCGTCTGGGCGCGTATATGTGCCCTGCCCGTTACGGTTGCCATCTTTGAATTCGCCAACATATTTCGATCCATTGTCATACTTCATTGTTCCTTGTCCGTTAACACAATCCCCTGATATACACTCATCAGCATAAACCGCGCTTACAAACATTGAAAACATAAGAACAAGAAAAAATATCCGCTTCATATAAATTCCTCCGTTTCGGCAAGATTTACAAATGTTCCCGTTGTGAAGTTTGCGTAAAAATAACCGTTTTTTATTTCTTTCCTTTTACTCCATTAGCTACTAAATAATCTATCACCGTTTGAAATTCAAGATAAACGGCTTTATCTAACGCGGTTTCTCCTTCTTTATTTTTTAAATTAACGTCGGCACCATATTCAATAAGAAGTTTTACTATTTGGAGGTTCGGAGTTGTATCTCCCGAATCATTGATTACAGAAAATGCACCTTCTACTGCTATCATTAAAGCAGTTACACCTCTTTCATCTTGATGATCTATTGACGCTTTATTATCCAGAAGAAATCGTACTACCTCAACGCTGTCATCACGGATACTCATTATAGAAGCATTGCGTACTGCTGTCATAAGCAGTGACAATCCGTCGTTGTCTGTTTCATCAATAGTGTGTCCTTTACTAAGAAAAAATTTGATGATTTCAATATTGCAACCAAGTACCGCATAATGTAATACAGTTTCTCCATCTTCATTTTTTTTAAAGATATTTTCTTTCTTTTGAAAGAGAAGCAAAAGTTTAACCATCTTCAAACGACCTTTTAAAGCGGCTGTCATTAAAGCTGTCCTTTTAGGTATTTCAAAATGGTAGACAGCCACGGTTCTCTCTTTATATTCCCATTGCGATTGATCTTTTTGATTATCTGCTTTCTTTTTTGTTTTCATTTTATTATTTCAAACGCCCAACTATTGATAATTTGTAGACCGTCCTTATATTGCACTGGTTGAATATATTTCAATTTCAGCGGCTCACGAATAACATTACCATATGTCTGTAACTCACGTGTAGACACTATATAAATTGCTCTGCTATCAGGGTTGCCGGTTATTTGGACGAGATAATTTATTTTCTTCCCGTCATTTTTCCGATCAATGCCCATAAGCATTCCGGCCGGAACCGTGATGATATCGCCTTTGCTAAAAGGTATCCCGGTATTGTACAGCAATAGTGCCATGAGATTTCCGAAACTTTGACGCTTAACTACTTGATAATATGCCTCAACTGATGGATAACCAAGTTCCTTTGCTTTGACTTCATCTTCTGTACGCTTTGCTTTAATAAAGCCAGAGGATTTCTCCCAATCTATACGCCCCTGTGTGTTCTTATTGCTGGAAATTTCAGTTACTTTATCATTATAAAACATTATGACTGTATAAATACCCATTTTAAAGTATTGCCATGCTTCATCTCCGTAGTTGTCTGCCTGTTTATCATTAGGACTACCCATGAGATTCAATACTTCAGTTTTTGTCATACCGACATTTACCTTGTTTAATTTGTCTGAATAAAGCCTCCTCGATATCATATCTAAATAAGTTGTACAACTACTGAAAAAACATACAGTTAATACTATGTACCCAATACGTTTATACATGGCTTCCTCCTAATAAGACAACGCCAAGATAGAATTTATGTCTGCCGCTCCGCTCTGAGTAAAACCAAAGCAAATAAGCGATACCTTTGATTTCATCAGTCAACCTTCAATTCTTAATATGTTTAAAACACCGTAACATTGGCGGTGTTATTTCTCAAGCTTTTAATTATAATTTCGGAACTAATATTGGAAATATAATTGAGAAATAACGAATCCATAAAATTACGAAAGATTGCAACCCGCATTAAAGAGCTGCGGAAAAATTCTGCCTTGACCCAAGAACAGTTGGCCGAAAAAGCCAATATTGATTATAAGTTCTTTCAGAAGATTGAGAACGGGACACGGAATATTACCGTTAATACATTAATTCGGATATGCGACAGTCTAAATGTTTCTCTCAAAGACTTTTTCGACTTTGATATATAGTCTCAATAAAATGTTGGTTTTTTGCAGATATTTTGTCTTCCACATAAAATCGGTTTTTCCCGCTTTCAATCACGCGATACTCCGTATTTTCTCAATATGGCTTTTACGGCCTCGTCGTCTTCATTGATATGCAGTTGGTCTATTTCGTGAATATATTTCTGTCCTTCTGTCAGCTCCCCGATAACTTTGATGAGTCCGACTAAATAGCTTCCGCCTTTGGTTATGGCTTTGTCCAGTGCATCACATAAAAGTTCTTCTGTCGAGACTCTTTTCGTTTTGCTGCCATGCTTTACACAATGGGTCTTTTCCAAATATCTCAGCAGTATTGCCGACATTTTCGCCCGTTCCCGACGCGACTCTCCCGAAGCTATGCCTCCTTTTCTGCCAAGTTCCCGCGCTTCATCCACGCTTTGAAACGGTTTCAGATTCTGTGGATTTAATTTTCTCATTTGATTCTCCTTCTTTGGCATCTATGCGCGTTTCTTTCCCTCTTTCCCAGACTTTTCCCCTTTGAAGCGGTAAGATCAACCTCTGACAACTGTTGTGTGACGGGGCAATTGTTGTAGCTAACGGCCTCAACTCTCTCTTCTTTGCGTCCTTCATCTGTGTAACTGTGTGAACCCTATAAATGGGTTCACACGCACACAGATTCAGGCTTGGACAATCTGTGTATCTGCGCAGATATACAGATTTACGCAGTTCACGCAGATTGTTGTCTAAAAGCATACCGCCCTTTTTGCTGCGGGTTCGACGATTGACAGCACCTTTTCGCGGGCTTCCAATGCTATTGAATAGTATGCTTTACATCGTTCGCCGCCGCCTCGTTTCTTAATATATCCCCTGCGCTCCAGGGTGGCTAAGGCATTCCGTGCGTTTTTAATTTGCGTCCCTTTCTCTATGTCCCTTTTACTTTGTTCATTGTCTTTGCTTAATAGGTAGTTCAAAATAAATCGTTGATCTTCATCCAGCCGTTCGGCAGCCGCTGCGCCTTCAACGTGCTTCATGCAGTATTCCGACGGATTAAAATTGACTTGGGCTTGAAACTCAATAGGTGCGGTGTCGCGGGTTTTTCCCTTCGTTGGGTCCTTTGTGCTTAATGTGATAAAATCGCCGGACTTTGAAACGCTTATCATAAAATCAACGGCGGCACGGATCGCGCTGCTTCCTCGGTTTGCGCCTTGTTTTGTGAGATGATGCAGGAAGAGAACTGAGCAGCCAGTTTCCCTGATTATGGCTTTTAATCTGTTCATTACAAAATTCATTTCAGTTGAAGAGTTTTCGTCTTTCCCGCCGATCACCTGAGAAAAGCTGTCAATCAATAGCAGCTTGATGTTGTTCTCTGTGATGGCTTTTTTTAGTTCTATTTCGTGCCGTTCGTCGGTTATATCAAAGCCGCCGCCCATAAAAAAAATCGGCGCTTCTTTGACTTCGTGGTAATTAGCCGCGCAGACTATACGCTCCATTAAACGGCTTGCCCCGGATTCTTCGTCAAGAATAAGAATTGAACATTTCTTTGTAACTCGCCCCATCCAGTCTTTTCCGATTGAAAGACAGATTGCCAGGTCAATCAGCAGAAAGGTCTTCCCGACGCCTGCGTCTCCATTGATACACCCCAGCACCGGATCAATCAGCAGACCGTCAACAAGCCATTCACGCGGCTTCTGTTCGACAAAGCAGGCTGCAAAGTTTGTCAGCGGAAAAAGCGGTTCATTGACTGCCGAGTCTTCCAGTGCTTCAAAGTCAAAGGTTGTTGGCTTGGAACAGGCAAACTTTACAATGCCTTCTATTTCCTTTTTGTCGAGTATAGGTGGATTGCAGTGCAGCGTGTTATAATCGCAGATGGCGGGATAAATATAGTTATAATCAAAGCCGTGATTTCGCAAAACCCCTGCAAAACGTAGTACAGCTTTGTGCCTCCCCCCGTCGCCTATGTCGTCAAAGAGCCCGCCCTCCGGACTCCCGCCCGGTATCTGCATATCACGTTCGGGTTTAGCGATTAAAAATAAATTCAGGTCTTCAATTGCATTCAGGGATAATACGGGGTTTACAACTTTGAAAAAACGTCCCTCTGTTGGTGGACATTTTCCGTTCCATGGAATATCTATTTGCGCGGATTCATGTCCTTTTATTTTTACGCAGTTGACGACGTGCAGTTGTCCAGGGATTATTTTATCTCTATGATACTTGAAACAGTAGTGTCGCCCGTGTGCCGTATGATACCATAGAGTTTGTCCCCATAGCGGATGACCGTCAAGAAACGATTCAAGTTCTGCCTTTTCCGTTGGGGACATTTTGCCCATGTCTATGTCAAATAAGGTAATGTCTGAAAACGGAACAAATTGAACGTCAATTTGATTCGCAGAGCAGTATGCTTCAAAATCTTCAGGGGTCTTAAACTGCGGGTTTTTCCGCTTCTCAAGACATCCCCCCGGCGTGAATTTGTGGTATAAGTGTCCCAGCCTATTGCCTTGAAATATTTCAAAAACATCACGCGGGGATACTTTGACTGATTGTTCGGTCTGTGCTGGTAAATTCGGCTGGTTATGTTCAAGAGCCGTGTGAAGCTGTTCGCGCTGAAAGCCTTTCATAACTGCGCCGCTTTGTTGGTGTCAGTAGGTTCGATGCCTTGAGACAGAGTGTCTCGGGTGGCACTATTCCCGGCGCGTTCAAAAATATTCATCTCCATATTTTTTCACCGTCCGGAATAGAGTAGAATTCCCAGTGCCTGTCGCCTTCAAGGTTCTCTTCAGCTCTAATTCTAATAAGCTCCTTTTGTGCCAATGATTCTCTCGCCGCTATCGCCTCTTGGCGGGTTAGTTTGGCATTGCTCATGATGTCAGAAGCACTTATCACGCATTCTTGCCCGTGACTTGCGGATGACCGTCTTAATACCAGAAGAAAAAATCTAAACTCCTCGGGAGACAATTTATACATCTCAGTAGCAATTCCAACTGAGATACGGATGTCGTTATCGTCACAAAAATTCAGTGGATGGTAATCTCTTGATGGTATATAATCCTCATCAAGGATAGTTATATCTGGTTCGGTTTCTTTGTGAGGGCAATCGGCACTGGATACGTTGCGATTCTTTTCTTCTTCAGGATGCATCATGCTTACTTTTTGATTGCAATTTGTTTTTAGTTTCTTGGATGTCATCACTTCTTATCCCCCTCAACTTTTTCCTTCGAGGAAATTGTTTTAGTTACTCGAACAATTAACCCATTATGAACGGCAAAGGTGATGCCTATATCCGAAAATGGATTTTCTTGGATCATTGTCTCAATCCATTGAGCAGCGTTTTGAATCTCGTTTTTCATGCTATTTTGCTTCACGAGGTGTGATAATATGTGCCTCAAGAAATGCGTTGAAGGTTTCTTGATCAATGAGAGTCTTCCGTCCGATCTTGATAAACGGAATTTCCCTATTCATGATCTTATGGCGTAGCCATGATTCTGAGACTGGAAACATTTCTGTTGCCTGACGAATTGTGAGTTTACGTGTGATTGCTTTATGCTCTGACATTTTATTGCGTCCTCCTACATCTACTTAATAAAACAGAGATGCAAGAGTCAAAACGAAAATAACGTTAGGTGATATTAACTGTGCTGAAGTAATTTATGGTAACTTTGGTAACTACGAGTAACTGAAAAGAAATGAATCAATGAGGGAGAATGTTTTCTGCCTGAAGCTCGTTTTTTATTTCAGAAACAAATTTATGATTGAATCGACCTTGTATAGTTTTGTTCTTCTCGTTCTTTCTCATATTTGCTAAGGTTGTCGGAACACCATCGAATAAAGTAAATATTCTTTCGCAATGTTTTTTTATTGCCCCAAAATCTCCTGTATAATTGATAACAATTTTTTCCGTTTCGAGTATTTCATAAAGTGAAAGAATCCATACGCCTCTATCTGTTCCCAAGACAGATATTTTTTCCCCGATATACCTTAATCGATCTTTTGAAATATAGTAATTTATGATTTTTTCAAAGGCTTCTTTATCTTTAACATCGGATATGTCTTTCCCATAGAAAAAATTTTCCTGAACTTGGGACGGGAGGGGATAACCCTTCATTGTGAATGATTCTAATTTTGTAAGTTCTTGGTCACGCAAGAATTTAAGTTTTAAGAGAACTAACAACGTCTCCAGCGCCGGGTTCTGCACTCTCGGCAAGTTCTTGTATGCCTCCTCTATTTCGGGATAGCGTTTACGTAGCTCTGCTCTCCACTCGGTATGCACGAATTGCTCCATTGGAGAATTTTGAATATCCTGAACTGTCCACTCCGGGTATTTTTCCTTGAGAAATTTTTCGATTGGATATTCAAGTTTTTGTCTTTCTCCCCTCGCTTCGTCCATAGCGCGACGACACAGCTTTTCTATGTATTCGATGCTTGGAAGCCTCTCCAACAGAAGGTCAAAGGTCTTGACGCGCTCTTCGACTGATTGTCCTTGGAGACTATCAACTACTTTGCTGATCTTTCCGTCATACTCTTCCTGTAGCAATCCAAAGACTCTATTTCTTGCGATATTTGCTTCTTCACTGAGATTATAGATGTCTTTGTCGAGCGGCTTTATAAAAGTCATATTGCAAAGCCTCCTTAGTCTTGCTGTCCTTAATAAATCACGGAAAAGACGTAGGAAGCGTCCTTGTCGGTACGGCTCATGACTTCCGCACCTATCCCGTGATCTGTATCAAATATGATACCGTTTGTAAAAATTCAATCGTTTTATTGAATAGGTTCTGTCTTAATACCCGTTGTAATCGCATCCGTAATTTGTAAAACTCCCCGCATATCATCAACGCCAATGTGGTAGTAATGTTGTGACATCTCTGCCGTGAGGTGTCCTGTTATCGACTGTACGGTCTGTAATGGAACCTTTGCGCCGATTAGTAACGAGTTTAAAAAATGCCGGTGTCCGTGAAAGGTTATGTTCCGTCTTTGCCTTTCGGCTGGATCAATTCCGATTTTTTCAAGGGCGTAATATAGCGATTGCATAAAGAATCTTTGATCTTTTGCTCTCTCTCTTTGATCTCCGAAAAATAGGAAATTAT
>JAKQPV010000155.1:0-28074 GCA_029564515.1 Spirochaetota bacterium
CACGTGGCATCATCGACCTGGAGCTCAAGAAAGTATTTGAATATGACTTTATTGAATGATATCGATATAGATTCTGTTGCTTAGGGTATTAGGTCGGATGATCGAGGACTTTGAATGTGCGAAAAATTATTGACGTTACCACCAGGTTCATGTGGCACGTGTTCGTGCACGGCATCGGCGAAGGACAGCTCTATGCCTACCGGGTCCGCGGTGAGTTCAATCCCGGGTGGGGCTTCCGTTTTAACGAGAATCGGCTCCTGCTTGACCCCTGCGCAAAGGCGTTTACCGGCAAATGCGTTAACCGGGACAACCTTCTCCTTGCCTACGATGCGCAATCCCCCTGGAAGGACATGACTTTGGACGGACGCGACAGCGCCCGGGCTATGCCGCGCTGCGTGGTCGTGTCCGACGATTTCGACTGGCAGGGGGACGCGCCGCCGGACATCCCGCTGGATGAGCTGATCATGTACGAGGTGCACGTCAAGGGCTTTACGGCCCATCCCTCGTCGGGCGTGAAGCGCCCCGGCACCTATACCGGTTTCACTGAAAAGATCGATCATCTGCGGAAGCTCGGGGTGAACGCGGTCGAGCTGCTCCCGGTGCACGAGTACTGCGTGGAGGATTTCCTGTCAGACAGGGGCCTGACCAATTACTGGGGGTACAACACCATCGGCTTTTTCGCCCCGGAATCCTCGTACGGGACCGGGACATCGCCGGGATGCCAGGTGCGCGAATTCAAGACCATGGTGCGGGAGCTGCACCGGGCCGGGATCGAGGTCATACTGGACGTCGTGTTCAACCATTCCGCAGAGGGGAACGAGCTCGGGCCAACGGTATGCTTCAGGGGGATCGATAACCGCAGCTACTATCTGCTGACCGGCCCGCGGGACGCGCCCCGGCGCTACTACATGAATTACACGGGCTGCGGCAACAGCATGAACCTCGCGGCGGCGCCGGTCATACGCCTCGTGCTCGATTCGCTCCGCTACTGGGCCGAGGTGATGCACGTGGACGGGTTCCGGTTCGACCTCGCTTCCGTGCTCGGACGGGAGGAGGGCTCTTTCCGCGCCGGGGCCTCGTTCTTCGACGCGATCTCCCAGGACCCCGTCCTCCACCGGGTCAAGCTCATCGCCGAGCCCTGGGACATCTCCACCTACCAGGCCGGCAATTTCCCGGTCGACTGGTCGGAGTGGAACGGGAGGTTCCGCGATACGGTGCGGCGCTTCTGCAAGGGCGACCCGGGGCAGCTCCGCGACCTGGGGTGGCGGCTCACCGGCTCGGCCGACCAGTACGCGGACGACGGCAGGACGCCGTACAACTCGATCAACTTCGTGACCTGCCACGACGGGTTCACGCTGAACGACCTGGTCTCCTACAACGGCAAGCACAACGAGGCCAACCTCGAGAACAACACGGACGGGTCCAACGACAACAGCTCCTGGAACTGCGGGTGGGAGGGCGATTCGACCGACCCGGAGGTGCTGTCGCTCAGGTCGCGCCAGGCGAAGAACTTTTTCTCCATGCTGCTCTTCGCGCAGGGCACGCCGATGATCCTGGGCGGGGACGAGTTCCTGCGCACGCAGAACGGCAACAACAACGCCTACTGCCAGGACAATGCGATAAGCTGGTTCGACTGGGACCGTGCGGCCCGGAACCGGGACATGCAGGAATTTGTCCGCAAGGCGATTGCCTTTCGGAAACGACACGCCATCCTCAGGTGCCGTAAATTCCTGACCGGCTCGGATGCGGATTCGGACGGGATGCCGGACATATCCTGGTACGGGCTCAACCTTGACCGGCCGGCCTGGGATTATCCGGATGCGCATCTCATCTGCTATCTGCTGGATGGCGGCGAGGTGAAATCGGAGCTTGGCGATTATGCCCTGTTTGTTATAATAAATGCGGATTATTCGCCGCGGGAGGTGCTGCTGCCGCCCGGGGCCGCCGCACCCTGGAAGAGGGTCGTGGACACCAGCCTGCCCGCCGGGAGCGATTTCTGCGGGCCGGGCGAAGAGGTCGCGATTCACCCGCCCGACCGCTATATCGCAAATCCCCGCAGCACCGTGGTGCTCATCGCGCGGTAACAGGCGCGGTCCGTAAACTCCTGTGCCTGCGTCGTGACATCGGTAGTGCGGGAAGCATTCTCCGAAGAACACTCTTTACATCGTTTCCCGCAAGTGACACTGGAAAATAATTATTGACACAATCATCATGTTTGTTCAGTACGAATACATGCCGCACAAAAGCAATTATTTCAGTGTCACACGGTCCAGGAGTGCTTTTCAATGAATAGATTCTTTCATCCCCGTTCCATAGTCCTGTTTGGCGCAAGCGATAATCCCGCGAAAGGCGGCTTTCAGGTCTTGCAGAACTTCAAGCAGTACATGGAGCGCAACGGCTACCCGGACCTGTTTGTCGTGCATCCGCGAAAATCAGAGATAGACGGGGTACGATGCTACCGCCGGCTGGAGGACCTGCCCGTCAACGCGAGCGGGACCGGAAGGATCGACCTTGCCGTTGTCGTGGTCCCGGTCACTGAAGTCATGCCGGTCCTCCGGGCATGCATCGCCCATAACGTGCGCGGCATACTCATTGAATCGGGGAGCCTCTCGAACGATGACAGGGAGGCGCAATCGTTCGCGCGGGAGATGAAGGAGCTGATACGGGGGAAGGATATCCGGGTCGTGGGGCCCAACTCCATCGGCTTCAACGTGCCGGACCTTCGCTACTGCACGCCCATCAAGTTTTACAGCGAGTTCCTGGAGACACGCGAACGGAACGTTTCCATTGTCGGCCAATCCGGGCTCTTCGTGACCGGGTTCGTCGAATGGTTTTTCAGCACCGCGGGCCACGGCCAGCCGTTCGGCGTTTCGAACATAGCCGCCATCGGGAACAAGCTGGATGTGAACGAATGCGACATACTCGAGTACTATCTCTCGGACGGGAAGACCCACGCGATCGGCATGTACCTGGAGGACATCCGGGACGGGGAGCGCTTCAAGTCACTTCTTGCGCTCAACCGCGACCGCTGGCGCAAGCCCATCGTGCTCTTAAAAGCGGGCAAGAGCGAGAAGGGCAAGATCGCCGTTTCGTCGCACACCGGCTCCATGGCCGGCAGCTTCGCTATCGTCGAAGCCGTGGCGCGTCAGTTCGGCATGATCATGGTGGAGACCTACGAGGAGCTTTTCGAGGCGCTGTCGATCGTGTGCCAGTACCCGGTGCTCCGCTCCAACAAAATCGGCGTCATCTCGGTCTCCGGCTCGGGCTGCGTCCTGTCGTCGGATTTCGCGGAAAAGTACGGGCTCGAGCTCCCGGACCTGACGGAAGGCATGGTGACGAAGCTGCGGGAGTATTTCCCCGACTGGGCGCCCATACGCAACCCGATCGATACCTGGGCATCGGTCGAAAAGATGGGACCGCAAGAGAGCTTCAACCGGATACTGGAGCTTTTCATGGATTCGGGCCTGTTCGACGCGATCGTGCTCATGTCGATAAGCTCGCCGTTTGCAGCCTTCAACTGGGACAACGTCAGCAGGATGCGCCAGCGGCACCCGGAGATGCCCGTACTTGTGCACTTTTTCGGCGGGCAGACCATCCTGGAGCACTCGGCGATAGCGAAGGATTACCGGATCCCCGTCATACCCAATTTCGAGCATATATTCAAGCTCCTGAGCCTGATGTGGAAATACTCGCGGAGCATGGCGCATGGCCGTTCAGCCTGAGGCCGGCGCGGGGATGCCGCTCCGTATCGTCTATTTATATCTTGACACGTCGCTGCCGGGCGCTTAGAAACACGATCAACACTGAACAATACCAGGCGCTCCATCCATGAAACGACAGGACATACGGCATCTCGATTCATTGAGAGAAAAGTACCCGGAAAAATTCATCCCGACTGACGATATCTTCGGGCGGATACACCGCGGCAGCAGCATTTTCATCGGCTCCTCCTGCGGAGAGCCGCAATTTCTAATGAAGTCGCTTGTTTCCTACGTGGATTCGAAGACGCACCGCATTTACGGATCGCAGATAATACATGTGTGGACGCTCGGCGTCGCGCCGTACGCCGAAAAGAGGTTTGCCGAGAATTTTCGCCACAACTCCTTTTTCATAAGCGACAGCTCGCGTGAAACGGTCCGCCGCGGCCTGGGAGACTACACGCCCGCGTACCTTTCGGAGATACCGCTGCTGTTCCGCCAGAGGAGGATACATCCGGACGTCGCGCTGGTGCAGGTATCTCTCCCGGACAGTGACGGGAACATGAGCCTGGGCGTCAGCGTGGACATCGTGAAGGCGGCGGTGGAGTGCGCCGACCTGGTCGTCGCGCAGGTGAACGCGAACATGCCCTGCGTGTACGGCGAATCGCTGATCGGCGCAGATATGATTGACTTTCTCGTTCACCATGACGAGCCGCTGCTCGTATACGATGCGCCGCCCGCCGACGTTATATCCGGCGAGATCGGGCGGTACGTGGCACGGATCGTGCGCGACGGGGACACGCTCCAGGTCGGGTACGGCGCCATACCGAACTCGGTCATCGCGAGCCTGAAGGACAAGAAGGACCTCGGCATACACACGGAGCTGCTCGGCGACGGCATCGTGGACCTGATGCGGGCCGGGGTCGTCACGAACGCGAAAAAAAGCCTCGATCGCGGGAAGTCGGTCGCTTCGTTCTGCATGGGAAGCGCGGATACCTATGCCTTCATCGACAACAATGACAGCATCGAGTTCAGGCCGATCGACTATACGAACAGCCCCATGGTCATCGGTAGGCAGGAAAACATAACGGCCATAAATACGGCCCTGCAGATCGACCTGTCCGGACAGTCAACAGCCGAATCCCTGGGAACGAGCCTCTACAGCGGGATCGGCGGGCATGTGGACTTCATGCGGGGGGCCGCCCTGGCTCCGGGCGGAAAGACAATTCTCACCATGCGTTCGACTTCAAACGACGGCATGCGGTCGCGCATCGTGCCGGTGCTTGACACCGGGGCAAGCGCCACGCTGGGGCGGGGCGACGTCAGGTACGTTGTGACCGAGTATGGCATCGCGTATCTCCACGGCAAGAACTTGAGAGAGCGCGCGCTCTCGCTCATCACGATCGCGCACCCGAAGTTCAGGAAATGGCTCCATGACGAGGCGCGGAGGCTGGGGCTCATCGCGGCCGACCACGAATTCATCGAGGGAGAGGCCGGCGAGTACCGCGCCCGCCTGGAGGCATACCGCAAGACGGCAAGCGGGCTCAACGTGTTCCTCCGCCCGGTGAAGATGAGCGACCTGGAAAACCTCCGCAAGTTCTTTTACTCTCTCTCTGACAAGAGCCTGTACACCCGTTTCTTCGCCGATATTGAATATGTTCCGCAGAAAACGCTGGAGCGGTACTGCGCGATTGATTATTCAAAAGAGCTGATCATACTGGTGCTCCTCGACGATGACGGTCCGGAAACGGTCATCGGCATCGGACAGTACGTGGTCGATCTGAAAAAGCATACGGCCGAGATCTCGCTTGTCGTCAGGGACGATTACCAGGACCGCGGTGTGGGCACGATCATAATAGATTATCTCGTTTCTATCGGCATACACGAGGGGATACTGGAGATGACGTTTACCGTGATGCGCGAGAACGGGAAGATGCTCCGCCTGACCGAAAAGACCCCCTTTGCGGCGCAACGCACCACGGTCGGCGGGACGGTTTACATTACGATTCCATTGGGCTGACCCGTCGAAATAATAATTGACGTGAAACGCCTCGTTCAATCAACATGAGTAAACGTCGATGAACCATTCCTGTTCCGGGCCGTAAACACTAACATATGCATCTATTCAAGCAGCTCCTGAGAAGAAAGAACATCGGTGACATGCTTGCCGAAACGCGCGACGATACCCGCGGGCTCAGGCGCGTTCTCACGGCGAAAGACCTGGTGCTCCTGGGGATCGGCGGTATCATCGGCGCCGGCATATTCGCCACCGTGGGCACCGCGGCGGTTGGCGACGCCGCCCGGCCTGGTGCGGGGCCCGCGATCATCCTCTCCTTCGTTGTCACCGGAGTGGCATGCGGATTCACGGCGCTCTGTTACGCCGAGCTTTCCTCCATGGTCCCGGTTTCCGGCTCGGCGTACACGTACGCGTACCTGACCATGGGCGAGTTCGTGGCGTGGATCATCGGCTGGGACCTGATCATCGAATACGCCATCGGCAACGTGGCCATAGCCATTTCCTGGTCCGGCTATTTCAAGGAGCTGCTGCGCGGGTTCGGCGTGAACCTGCCGGCATGGCTCGTTACCGATTATCGCACAGCGCTTCACGGCGAGAGCATGTTCAACGCAGCGCAGGCCATGCTGAGCGGCCTGCCGGATACCCGTATCACGGAAATGTTCGGCAGCGCCTGCGTCCTCGTCCGGGAGCAGCTGGCCGGCGGTAAAACGCTCCAGGACGTCATGGCCGGTTTGGGCAGCGCGCACGCGGCCATTTCACACGCGCCCCGCGTATTCGGGGTGCCGGTAATCTTCAACCTGCCGGCGATGATGATCGTCGCGTTGGTCACATATGTCCTCTACCGGGGTATCAAGGAATCGGCGCGCTTCAACGGCATCATGGTGCTCCTCAAGCTCATCGTGCTGGCATTTTTCGTGCTCGTCGGCAGCTTTTACGTGACCCCGGACAACTGGACGCCATTCATACCTAACGGCTGGAAGGGGGTACAGGCGGGCGCGGCGATCGTATTTTTCGCCTATATCGGTTTCGACGCGGTATCAACCGTGGCGGAAGAGACGCGCAACCCGCGCCGGGACCTGCCGATCGGCATCATTGGCTCGCTCATCATATGCACGATCATCTATATCATAGTGGCGGCGATCCTCACCGGGATGATGCCGCTCTCGGCCTTCAACCAGTCAAACAAGGCCGAACCGCTCACCGTGGCGATGAATTTTCACAACCTGGGCTGGGCTGCCGGGATCATTGCCTTCGGCTCGGTAATCGCGCACACGGCCGTGCTTCTGGTGCTCCAGACGGGCCAGACCCGCATCTTCTTCTCGATGGCCCGGGACGGCCTGTTCCCCAAATCGTTCGCGAAAGTGCACCCGCGCTACCGGACCCCGCACGTGAACATCGTGTTGACCGGGCTCTTCGTCGGGGTCCTCTCGGCCTTCACCAGCATCGACGAGATGGTGGACCTCACCAACGTCGGCACGCTCTTCTCCTTCATGCTCGTGTGCGTCGGGGTGCTCATGCTCCGGAAGATCGAGCCGAACCGCGATCGGGGGTTCCGCGTACCGTTCGTGACGGCTGTTTCCATCGCCGGCATCGGGATGTGCGCATACCTGGTGGCGGGCCTTCCGGCCATTACCTTCCTGAGGTTCATCCTGTGGCTGGCGGCCGGCGCCGTGATATATTTCTCGTACGGGTTCTGGAAGAGCCGGCAGCGGGAACGGCCGTAAAACTATTGACACGGGACCGCGGGATGGAAATGTATGGTACTATGAACCGGTTACTGTCCAATAAATCTTCGAGAGGCAGTCGATGAAGGTCCTCGGCTCTAACGAGCTCATCGCGGCAGTTATCGACGCCGGGCTCTGCACCGGCTGCGGCGCCTGCGTATCGCTCTGTCCCTACCTCAAGTCCCATGACGGGAAAACGGCGCTTCTTTTCCCCTGTACGCGCCCGGAGGGGAGGTGCTTTGCCTATTGCCCGAAAGTCGAAGTAGATCTGGACGAGGCTTCTCTGACCGTTTTCGGGAAACCCTATACCGGCGAGCCGCTCGGGCATTATATCGATATTAAGGCCGCACGCGCCGGACATAAAATGAAAAAGGGCAATTTCCAGGCCGGCGGCACCGTGTCGGCAATTATGACCTACGCGCTTCAGAAGAAGATACTTGACGCGGCAGTGCTCACGGGTCGAGACGGATTGCGCCCGGTTCCGCGCATTGTTACCAGCCCGGCGTCCGTCGCGGAGTCAGCGTCATCAAATTATTCTGCGGCTCCGACCGTCTCTGCATTCAACCAGGCGATGAAAGAGGGCTATAAACGCATAGGCGTGGTCGCGACCCCCTGCCAGGCGCTCGCGCTGGCCCAGATCCGCTCCAATCCCATGAAAGAAAAGAATTTTACGGATCCGACAGCGCTGGTGGCCGGAATATTCTGTACCTGGGCGCTGGATTACCGCCGGTTCAGGAAACTGCTCGAAGGGCGCGTTGATCTTAATGCAATCATAAAAATGGACATCCCTCCGCCGCCGGCCGAGAAGATGGAGATTTTCACGAAGAACGGCACGGTCGAGATACCGCTGCCGGAAGTGAGGGAGCAGGTCCCGGAGGGATGCGGTTACTGCTTCGATATGACCGCGGAGTTTGCGGACCTGTCAGTCGGGGTGCACGAGGGCCGTACGGACAGCAATACGCTCATCATCAGGACAGAACGGGGCGCGGACGCGGTCAACGGCGCCGTGCGCGACGGGTATCTCGAGGTGAGCGATTTACCGAAAGAGAACAGGGAGCACCTGGCGGCTGCGGCGGGAAACAAGAAGCGCCGCGCCATGGAGAAGGCGGCGGGCGAGGGCCTGGTAAACACCGGCAGCGGCCGATGCGCCGCGGTCAGGCTTTCGTCGATTACGGTGCAGAGAGGCGGACGGTAATGTCATACCTGTTTGACACGAAGAGCGGCACCCGGTATCTCATGATGGGAAACGACGCAATTGTACGCGGCGCGCTCGAGGCGGGCGTGGGCGTGGCAAGCGCCTATCCCGGCACCCCGTCGTCCGAGATAATTGAACAACTTTCCCGCGCATCGCGGGAGCGCAACATATACGTCGAGTGGTCCGTAAACGAAAAGGTTGCGGTCGAGGTGGCCTTCGCCGCCTCAATCGCCGGCCTCCGGTCGATCTGCGCCATGAAGCAGAACGGCGTAAACGTGGCCTCCGACTTCCTGCTGCACGTGGCCCTCTCGGGCACCAGGGGCGGCATGGTGCTGGTCCACTGCGACGACCCGGGCGCGCTCTCCAGCATAAACGAGGGCGAGTCCCGTCATTTCGCGCGCATGCTCGAGCTGCCGCTCCTTGAGCCGGGCGATTTCCAGGAGGCCAAGGACATGACCGCCTGGGCCTTCGGTCTGTCGGAGGAGCTGCGCTCGCTGGTCATGATGAGAAGCGTGACGCGCCTCTCCCACGCCAGCGGGAACGTTACCATAGGGGATCTCCCGCCCACGGATAAAAAGGCCGTGTTCAGGTATGACGGTCCGCTGGGCGACCCTGACACGGGCCCGGTCGTGACCATGCCGGTGCCGAAGAACCACGTTCTTCTCCAGAACAAGCTGAAAAAGGCGAGGGAGCTGTTCGAAAAATCCCCCTTCAATACCTATACGGGCCCGGAAAAGCCCGAACTGCTCATCATCACGAGCAGCGCGTGCAACCTCTACAGCCTCGAGGCGGTGCGGCTCCTGAACGCAGGGGGCCGCGTCGGCGTGCTGAAGCTCGGCACGACCTGGCCGCTGCCGCCGGAGCTTATAAAAAAGAGCCTTTCGCGGGCGGACAAAATCCTGTTCGTGGAAGAGGTCCTTCCATTTACCGAGGAGAATGTCAAGATACTCGCTGCTGAAATGGCGGCCGAGGTCGGGATCATTAAATTTTACGGAAAAAACGATGGCACCATCCCCATGACGGGCGAAATGAACCCGGACATCGTCGTGGACGCGTGCGCGAAGATTCTCGGGATAACGTACAGCCCCATGCCGGCAGACTACGAGGCGGCAGCGCAGGAGATGCTTAAAACCCTCTCCCCGGTCCGCGACCTCACGTTCTGCCCCGGGTGCCCGCATCGCGCCTCATTCTGGAACATTCACAACGCGCTGGCGATAGACAACCGTCACGGATTTACGTGCGGCGACATCGGCTGCTACACGCTCGGTTTTCTCCCCTGCGGGTTCAATACCATGAAGACGTCCCACTCCATGGGCTCCGGCATCGGAATCGCGAGCGGGTTCGGCAAGCTGAAACAGTTCGGCATGGACCAGCCGATCGTCACGGTATGCGGAGATTCCACGTTCTTCCACGCCGCGATTCCGGCGCTTGTGAACGCGGTGCACAACAAATCGGACGTCATCTTCATACTGCTCGACAACAGCGGAACGGCCATGACCGGCTTCCAGCCGCATCCCGGAACGCCGCTTGACGCGACCGGGCACGAGCTTCCGGACATCGATCCGGCCGCCGTATGCAGGTCGCTTGGCGCCACGGTGGAATACGCGGACCCGTTCGACATCGACGGCACGCAGATCGCGCTCCTCAGGCTCATGGAGGAAGGGGGCGCGCGCGTGCTCATCATGAAGCAGATGTGCGCCCTGTCTCCTGCGAAAAAGGGGAAGAAAAAGTTCGAGGTGCGGGTGGACGAAAACGTTTGCATTGGCGAAAACTGCGGCTGCAACCGGTTCTGTACCAGGATCTTCCGCTGCCCCGGACTGGTATGGGACCAGGAGTGCGGCGTAGCGGTCGTCGACGAAGTGATCTGCGCCGGGTGCGGCGTGTGCGCCTCGATCTGCCCTTCGGGAGCCATACGGAAAACGGAGGCGCGGGCGTGAAAAACAGCGGCATCGGCAACGACCCCTTCAATGTCATCATAACCGGCGTGGGCGGACAGGGCAACGTGCTCGCGTCGCGCATGCTGGGCAACATCCTGTCGGACCAGGGCTACTTCGTCACCATCGGCGAGACCTTCGGCGTGTCGCAGCGCGGCGGCTCTGTCATGAGCCATCTCCGGATATCCGGAAGCTCGGCGTGGAGCCCGCAGATACCCCGCGGGCAGGCGGACATCGTTGTCGCGCTCGAGCCGATCGAGGCGATACGTGTCATGGCCTATTACGGGAACGAACGGGCCACGGTACTGAGCAACACGCGGCCGATATACCCGGTCGGTGTCATAGCCGGCGAGATGGAGTACCCTGATCCCGGCAGCATACGCGAGGCGCTGGGGCGCCTTACCGGCCGGGTCGTGCTCATCGACGCGACGGATGAGGCGATGAAGCTCGGCAACCCGATACTGGGAAACGTGATCATGCTGGGAGCAGTGGCTGCCACGGGGCTGCTGCCGTTTGACCGTGACGACTTCAAAACCGTTATCGCGCGGAGCATGCCGGCCGACCGCCTGGAGATAAACCTGGCCGCCTATGACAGGGGCAGGGAAATGCTCCTCGAAACCACATGATACGCCCGGAATAATCCATGCGCTACGAAGGAAACATCTTCCGCCCGTTCAGCGAGGCGAACAGCTACCTCCTCCAGTGCACCATCGGGTGCTCGCACAATGCCTGTACCTTCTGCGGGATGTACAAGGACAAGAAATACCGGGTCAGGGACCTGGACGAGATCAAGGAAGATATCCGCGAAGCGCAAAAATATTATGGAGACATGGACAAGGTCTTCCTCTGCGACGGTGATGCGGTTGCAATAGAAACCGGGATTCTGCTCGAGATACTCGCCGAGCTGAAGCGGGCGTTCCCGTCATTGCGCCACGTGGGGACCTATGTCGGTCCGGCAAGCACGCTCGCCAAGGACATTTCCGAGCTTCGGGCCCTGCGTGAAGCGGGCCTCAAAAAGGTATATCTCGGGGTCGAGACGGGCGACGACCGGCTCCTGGAAGAGGTGCGCAAGGGAGTGACCGCCGCGGAGATGCTGGAGGCGGGACGGCGCCTCGTCGAGGCCGGCATGAACCTCTCGTCCATGATACTGCTCGGTCTCGCGGGCAGGGGGCCGCGCTCGCGCGAGCACGCGCTGGCCACCGCCGCCATCACCAACGAAATGAAGCCGCACTACCTGGCCGCTCTCACGATCACGCCGGTCCCGGGCACCGTCCTGCACCGAAAGATGCAGTCAGGCATGTTCGAGCTGCCCGACGCGTTCGAAACACTCGAGGAAATGAAGATACTGTTCGAGAACCTGACCGTGGACGGCATGAAATTCGTCGGCATTCACGCGTCCAATTACCTGCCGATAAACGGCACGCTGCAAAAAGACCGCGGGAAGATGCTGGCGACGATAAACTCCGTGCTTGAATCCCGCGATGAGTCCCTCATCAGGTCCGAGCAGATGCGGGGGTTGTGACCGTACCCGGCTTCCGGCAGTCGGAAGACAGCTTTTTCAGCGTTCTCCAAAAAATGTCTTGCAAACAAGCCACCCTCCGTTAGAAAGCGCCAGATATCATTTACAGGACGATTTCATGCAGAATATACGCAACATAGCCATTATAGCCCACGTCGACCACGGCAAGACGACCCTCGTCGACTGCATGCTCCGCCAGTCGGGCACCTTCCGCGAAAATGAGCGCGTCGAAGAGCGGGTCATGGACTCAAACGACCTGGAAAAAGAACGGGGCATCACCATCTTCTCGAAAAACGCGTCGTTTTTCTACAAGGACTTCAAGATAAACATCGTGGACACGCCGGGACACGCGGATTTCGGCGGCGAGGTGCAGCGCATTCTCAGTATGGTGGATTCGGTCCTCCTCGTCGTGGACGCGTTCGAGGGCACCATGCCGCAGACCAAATACGTGCTCAAGAAATCGCTGGCCGTCGGCCACAAGCCGATCGTCGTGGTGAACAAGATCGACCGGCCGAACAGCAGGCCGGAAGAGGTCGTGGACATGATATTCGACCTCTTCATAGAGCTCAACGCGACCGACGAGCAGCTCGATTTCCCCGTCATTTTCGCGTCAGCGAAGAACGGTGATTCGCACTACAAGCTCTACGACGAGCATACCGACATGGTGCCGCTCTTCGACACCATTATCAAGCACGTCGGCGAGCCGGGGGGCGACCGGGGGCTTGACCCGCAGTACCTGGTGTCGGCGGTGGGATACGACAATTACATAGGCAAGATCGGAACGGGAAAGATCCACAACGGTGTGCTCCGTGCCGGCGACGAGATTATGCTCCTCAAACAGAAGGGTGAGCCGATCAAGGGTAAAATAACCAAGCTCTTCGAGTACCGGGGGCTCAAGAAAGCGGAGATCCGGGAAGCATACGCCGGGGACATCGTCGCCGTCGCCGGCTTTGACAGGATAGACCTCGGGGACACGCTTGCGGGCGGAGACAACCCGGTGGCGCTGCCGGCGATACAGATCGACGAGCCGACTATCGCGATTACGTTCCAGATAAACGATTCGCCTTTCCTTGGAAAGGAAGGAAAGTATGTCACGTCGCGCCACGTGTGGGAGCGGCTTGAGAAAGAGCTCGAGACCAACGTGAGCCTGGTCATCGAGCGCGCGGGCAACAAGGACTCGTTCACGGTAAAGGGCCGCGGCGAGCTGCAGCTCTCGATCCTGATCGAGAACATGCGGCGGGAAGGATACGAGTTCCAGGTGTCGCGGCCGCAGGTCATATACAAGGAGATCAACGGCGCCAGGCATGAGCCGATGGAAATGGCCATCATCGACGTGGACGAGGAGTACTCCGGCGTCGTCATAGAAAAGCTGGGCAAGCGGAGGGCGGAGCTGCTCAGCATGACGCAGGGCGTCGACGGGTACACGCGCCTCGAGATGAAGGTGCCGTCGCGCGGCCTTATCGGCTTCCGCGGCGAATTTTTAACGGATACTCGGGGCACCGGTATAATGAACCAGTGCTTCGAGGGCTACGAGCCGCACAAGGGCGCCCTCCCTTCGAGGAACAGGGGCGTCCTGATCGCCATGGAAGCGGGCACCTCGAACGCCTTCGCGCTGGACAACCTGCAGGAGCGCGGAACCCTGTTCATCGGTTCCGGCGTGCCCGTGTACGAGGGCATGATCATCGGCGAGAACAGCCGCGAGAACGACATGGAAGTAAACCCCTGCAAGACCAAGAAGCTTACCAACATGCGGGCCTCTGGCTCGGACGAAGCGATACGACTCACGCCGCCGCGCCTGTTTTCGCTCGAGCAGGCAATCGCATATATTGAAGACGACGAACTGCTGGAGATCACGCCGAAAAGCATCCGGATGAGAAAGCGCGTTCTCAATGCGCTTGACCGCAAGAGGGGACAAAAGTACGCGGTGTAGGGCGCACGCTACTCGTACCGAAGCGCCTCTATCGGATGCAGGCGGGACGCCTGTACCGCGGGCCACAGGCCGAAGACGACGCCGATTAATATCGAGAAAAAGGTCGAGAGCAAAACTGCAGAGAGAGATATCCGCACGGTCCAGTCTGCCATAAAAGAAATCAACGCCGAGATACCCGAGCCCAGGAGTATGCCCGCGACCCCCCCGGAAAGGGTAAGGATAGCCGCTTCTATAAGAAACTGGATGAGGATGTCCTTCCGGCGTGCCCCGATCGCCTTCCTGAGCCCGATCTCCTTTATGCGCTCCTTGACGGATACAAGCATGATGTTCATGATGCCGATCCCGCCCACGAAAAGCGATATTGCCGCGACGATGCCGAGGAGAAGGCTCATCGTTTTCGTCGTGCTCGTTATCATATCGCGAATCTCGGCCATGTCCCGGATCTCGAATGAATCACTGTCCGTGACCGGATCAAGCCGCTGTCTCTTGTTTATGAGGTCGGTCATCGAAGCGATGGCCTGGTCGATAATTGTATCGTTCTTCACTTGGACATCGATGGAATCGAGAAATTCTTTTCCAAGAATCCGGTACATGGCGGTGGTTACCGGGACGACCACCATGTCGTCCTGGTCGTGCATGAAAGACATGCCTTTCACCGGGAGGACGCCGATTATCCTGAAATTGATACGGTTGACTTTAATGGTCCGGCCGACCGGGTCCTCCCCCCCGAAAAGCTCCCTGACGGGGGTTGCACCGATAACAGCGACCTTTGCCCGGGAACGGAGTTCATCATCGGTAAAGAATCGTCCCATGATAGGCACTGCCGCGCGCATGTACGGAAAATTAACGCCCGTACCCCAGAGTTGCGTATTCCAGTTTTTGTTGTTGAATACGATCTGGGCCCTGCCGGTTACAGATTCCGATACGAGCTTTACCTCGGGAAGGCGGGAAATAGCCTTGCTGTCCTTGAGGGTGAATCGGACGAACTTGCCGGATTCCATGGCAATGCTCATCTGTTTACGGGAGCCGGGCCTGATTGAAACAAGGTTGGAGCCCAGCGAGCTCATGCTTTGCTTGATCGACTCTTTCGCGCCCTCACCGATGGCTATCATGGAAATAACTGCCGCGACCCCGATCATTATCCCCAGCATGGAGAGCAGTGAGCGCATTTTATGGGAAAATATCGCGCCCAGCGCCTGCCTCAGGTAATCTATGAATTCGGCAGTACCCAGGTATGAATGCTTGCCCCCCAGAATCTCGTCGAGCGGCACTGCGGACTGCGGGGAAGGTCGTTTCCTGCCCCGTTTTTTTTCGTCGGAGATTATGACGCCATCGCGCATGCGTATGATCCGTCCCGCGTGCGCGGCTATCTCGTTTTCATGGGTCACCATGATGATCGTTATGCCGTCCGCGTTCAGTTTTTCAAGAAGGCCGATTATCTCCTCCTCGCTTTTCGTGTCAAGGTTGCCGGTCGGCTCGTCAGCGAAGAGTATCCGGGGATTGTTGACCATGGCGCGCGCTATGGCGACACGCTGCTGCTCGCCGCCCGACAGCTCGTTCGGGACATGCTCTTCACGATGAGAAAGCATGACGCGTTTGAGCTGCTCCAGCGCGGCCTGCCGATAGTTGCGCTTGCCTGCATAAACCAGGGGCAGGCCCGTGTTATCGACCGCCGTCATCCGGGGAAGGAGGTTGAACTGCTGGAAGACGAAGCCGGCGGTGGCGTTCCTGATAAGGGAAAGATCATCATCCGAGAGAGAGGATATATCGTTACCCATGAGATGATAAGAACCGGCATCAGGCTTATCAAGAAAACCGAGGATGTTGAGCATCGTCGATTTGCCGGATCCGGACGGCCCCATGATTGCAATGAATTCGCCCTCGTCAATGGTGAGGGATACATCGTTGAGGGCGTGCACCTTGATTGTGCCGGTGTCATATACTTTGGAAACGTTTTTTAACTCAATCATTGCCGGCCGTCATTTCGCTTTTTTACGTGAAGGCATGAACGGGTTGGTGCTGTTTTTAGCTTCCAGCTTCCGGGATGTATCAATCATGACCGCTACACGGTCTTTTTCGGTAATCCCGGAGAGGATCTCCGCATTCTGGTCGTCTGTTATCCCGATTTTCAACTCCCTTTTAACGGGAGTGCTTTTTTTATCTTTTACCAGCCATACGTAATTCGCCTGGCCATCCGTGTAGACCGCGTCAGCGGGAAGGAGGAGTACGTGGTCATCGGTCTTTTCAATAATGTTGACGTTGGACGTCATGCCTGACCGAAATACCGAAGGCACCGTATCCGGAATGACGTCGACCTCGTACATGGTTACATTGTTGACGGTTTTGGATTCGAACGATATCAACTCAACCCTGCCTTTCGTCTGAACATCAGGGTACGCATCAAGGTTTATGATGACGTCCTGGCCGACCATTACACGGCCGATGTCGGTTTCATCCACGTCAGCGCGCACGATGAGTCGGTCGGACAGTACCAGGATGGCCGTCGCCTCCGTTACGGACTGGCCGGGCTCGATCGAGCGGACGATTACGGTGCCGCTTATTGGCGCTATGATCGGAATGGGCTTGTAGGCCTGCTCCCAGTATTTCACCGATTGTGCTCCCTGTGCACGGGCAGCGTCGATGAGCGCCGCACGTTCCGTGGAGCTCATCCAGGCGAGGATCTGACCCGCGCGTACGGACTGGCCCTCGGTCACCAGTATCGATTCGACCCTTCCGTTGATGGCGGGCTTAATCTCGAGCCTGTTCCTGGGGAGTACCGTCCCGGTCGCAGAGATCGAGACGCTGATGGCCCCATAGTGGGGCGATATGATTTTTTCTATGGTCAGAGTGCTCTTGTTTTTGCCGCAGACAAGAAAAACCATTATTACAGAGATGCAAATAAGGATGGAGAAGATAATTGCGGATCGTTTTTTATTTATCATACGACAGTGTTTCTCCTTGCGCCTGTATCCATGCTGCTTCTGCAACGAGCTCGCTCGCGAGTGCATCAAGATAATATTTTTTAGCCAGGGCAAGCTCGTTTTCGATGATGATCCAGTTATCAAACTGGATCAGGCCGATTGAATATTGCGATTCAGCTATGCGGGAGCGCTCCTCGGCGGCTTCCACGAACTTGCGGCGTACTGCCGTCTGCCCGATGCTGTTCTGCCAGTCGTTCCACTTCTGCTCAAGGTCGAGCAGTACCTTTTCCCTTGTTGCCTGTTCATCGGCCTTGAGCTTGCGGACCTCCGATTCTGAAGCGCGGTAATTGAAGTAATTGCTCCCGCCGGTGAAGAGGGGCACTGAAACGTCCAGGCCGGCGGAAAGGTTTGTCCTGCCAGCCGGAAATGAGCTGTCCGATTTCCCGGCGCTTCCGGTCGCGCTGATGACCGGCGAGAACGCGGCAATTTTAGATTTTTTGCCATACTCGGAAGCTTCGCGCTGTTTCTCGGCCTGGAGGACGAGCGGATGAGTTTTCAACAGTACGTATAAATCGGGACGACCTGATGAAGCAATTTTCCCTGCGAGCTTTTCATCGGCCGAGACAGGGGCATATACCGGTACGCCCATCTGGCGGAGGAGCTCAAGCTGCGAGATCCGTAAACCGCGCTCCGCCTGCTGCAGTTCGAGCCGCGCCTGTGCGAGGTTGGCCTCCGCGTTCAAGACCGACCCCCTGTGCTCGCGGCCGGCCCGGTAACGCATTGTGACGAGGTCGAGATTCTTCTTCCACCTGCTGGCTATCTGCCGCAGAAGATCAATCGATTCCTGGGATTTCATGAGCCGGACATACGATGTTCTCAGGTCCAGCCTGACCTGTGACGACGATACCTGGTGCCGGTACTTCGACTGGTCGACAAGACTCTCCGCGGACTTGATGTCAAACACTGTTTTAAGCCCGTCGAAGATCATCTGCCTGCCGCTGATGCCGTATGAATAGGAATAGGAATCATCCCACTTCTTCTTCGTTGCTTCGTTTACCAGTATCTGGTTAACATTGGTCGAATATTTTTGCGTAGTCTGGTCCTGGCTCGTCTGGCGGGACACGGTTGCTCCCAGGTTCGCGCTGATCTGGGGCAGGTAACCGCTTATGGCCGAGCCTACTTTAGCCTTGCTCTGTATGATAAGCTCGCGGGAGGATTTCAGCTCCGGGTTCTTGTCCATCGTTATCGTCACGCACTCTTTCCAGGAAAGCTTCATCTCATCCGCATGTGCGTCACCAAGGATTGCCGGCGACAGAATGGCAGAAATTAAAACTGCGATAAGATATTGTTTGAAGTTGATTGTCCTATCATTATGATTCATCGAGCGTATGCCTGGCCTCCAGGTTATCCATAATTTTTGAAAGGGTCTTCTTGAATCTGGACATCTCCTGTTCCGATAAGTTACCGAAAGCCTTACGGTCAATTTCGGATACGATCGAGTTGAACGTTTCGATGTTTTTCTTCCCTTCATCCGTGAGGTATAGTTTGAACATGCGTCGGTCATCGGTTCCGGGCCGCCGCGCTATGAGCCTGTTTGCTTCGAGAATATCGAGTATACGGGTGACGGTGGGCCTGTCTTTAAGCGTCTTGCCGGCAAGGTCGCGCTGGCAAATGCCTTCGTGCTCGGCGACGGCATTCAGGACAACCCACTGGTCCGGGGTTATCGTATAGCCGCGGAACTTGAATGATCTCAGCATCTCGAGCCGCAGCCTCCCGGCGGTGTTGTTGAGCAGGAATCCGGCTGAATTTTCGAATATGCGGAATGTTAGCCTGGAGGCTTTTTCAAGCATCTCGATACCCTCATCGAGTGTGGGATGCGTGAAATCCGTTGAGGATTGTTCGGTTTTTCTCGGCATATCCATTCCAAATTAGTTGTTATAACAATAATTATAGTACTAATAGTTGTAAAAGTCAACAAAAAATCAGGCGCATCAGAAATAGAATTGAATTTTTTTCACCGAACCTGATACTGTGCAGCACATGTGTAGGACCCGGAATTACGGGGAGCGGTTCCATTAAATATATACAACAGGATTAATACCATGAAACTATCTGATGTTTCTGCACTGGTGACCGGCGGTGCCTCCGGACTCGGGGAAGCCGTAGTGAGGGCACTGGTAAAATCCGGAGGCAGGGTGACCATGCTCGACCTTACGGACGAGCGCGGGAAAAACCTCGAGAAGGAACTCGGCGGCAGCGTTTTATACTGCAGGGCTGACGTGTCATCAGAATCTGATGTTGCTGCTGGGATTGATGGCGCGATCGGACGGTTCGGAACAATCAATGCGGTCGTTAATGCGGCGGGCATCGCCCATGCCGGCAGGACCATCGGGAAAAAAGGACCGATGGAACTGCAGCAGTTCGAGCGCGCCCTGAGGATCAACCTCACCGGCACATTCAACGTCATCAGGCTTGCTGCGATGAAAATGTCGGAAAACATGCCGGGGGATGACGGTGAAAGGGGCGTCATCGTTAACACTGCGTCTGTCGCCGCCTTTGACGGACAGATCGGGCAGGCGGCCTATGCCGCTTCCAAGGCCGGCGTTGTCGGAATGACGCTACCGATCGCGCGCGAGCTGGCCGCGTATGGCATACGAAACGTCACTGTCGCGCCGGGCATATTCGATACGCCCATGATGGCCTCCTTTACCGATGAGGTGAGGTCTGCGCTCGGAAAGAGCGTACCGTTCCCGCAGCGCCTGGGGAGACCGGATGAATTCGCGTCATTGGTTTTGCACGTTATCGAGAATTCGATGCTCAACGGCGAGACAATCCGTCTTGACGGTGCTCTCAGGATGGCTCCGAAGTAAGCGATGTCTCAAACATTTACGGGAAAAACCATGACTGCCGGGCCTGAGGGCCGGCAGACGACCTTTTTTTACGGCTGGATGATCGTACTTGCCGCGTTCATCGCAAACTTCATGGGTGCCGGACTCGGGTTTTACATCTTCAACGCGTTTCTTGAACCTCTTACCCGGCTCCACGGATGGACAAGGACCGATATCAATCTTGGTCCCATGCTAGGGTATATCGTCAGCGTAATCGCGGGTCTCCTTTACGGAACCATCGTAACAAGGGTGGGCGCCCGCGCAATCATGTGCGCCAGCTCAATAGTAACAGCTCTCTCATTCTATTTCCTGGGTGTATCGGATAACCTTGCCCTGTTTTACCTGTTCTACATGCTCATGATGATGGGAATTGGCGGTATGAACGGTATTGTCTCCGCTACTGCAGTGAACAACTGGTTCATAGCAAAACGCGGCAGGGCAATGGGTATAGCCACGGCTGCAATTTCACTTTCGGGTGTCATCTTGACGCCGGCAGCGATGCTCATCCTCGAGGCTGGCGGCCTGGAAAGCGCATTTCTCGTGATCAGCCTGTGCATTGCCCTGGTTGCCCCGATTGTGTGGCTCCTTGTACGGAACAGGCCTGAGGACAAAGGGCTCCATCCCGACGGTATCATGCCGGTTACCGCGTGGAGCCGCACCGGCCGGGAAAACGGTCACGCATGTTTTCAGGCTCCCTCTCACTGGACAATTGCCATGTCCGCGCGGAGCGGGAATTTCTGGAAGATCGGGATAGCGTACGGTTTGAGCATGGCTTCGGTTCTGGGCGTCATGTACCAGCTTAAACCGCGTTTCAGCGACATCGGTTTTGACACCGGCAGCGCCGTGGCACTCATGGCGGGAACGGCACTCGCGGGGGCGGTCGGCAAATATGCATGGGCGCACCTGTGCGATCACTTCAAGGCTAAAAACGTGGCCGCGATACTCATGGCCTGCAATGCCGCAGGTTTGTGCCTCATGTTCGCGGTCAATTCCATGGCCACCGCTCTGGCCTTCGTCATATTCTACGGATTTGCCATGGGCGGGGTAGTATCAACACAACCTGTCATCATAGCTGAATTTTTCGGCCGGGACGCGTATCCCTCGATTGCGCGATATGTCGGCGTTATTGTGGGAATAGACTGTATCGGCTATCCGATCATGGGAAGAAGCTTCGACCTGAGCCGGTCCTACGATGCGGCGTATGGAATATTCATACTTTTCAACATAATGGCTGCCACACTTCTTTTTATTTTAAAAAAGAAGGGATAATCATTTTCTTGTAAATCCGGGCAATTCCCTACCAATTTTCATCTTACCGTTTATATCCTCAAAATGTAAAAAACTGCAAAGATGCAACTGTTGGTTTCAGGACCAATTTTTTTACTTTAAATTATTGACAGTGTAAACAGTGTTTATAACATGGTTAATTATTAACAGATTAATGGAGATTGTACAGATATGGCAGCTTCAACCATTGAAAATAAGATTCAAATCAATGAAGGTCATCATCTGGACAAGTTTTTCCACCCTGAAAGCCTGGTCGTAATTGGCGTTTCACTCAAGCGACTGAACCTCGGGCAGATAATACTCTCGAACAATCATAAAATCGGCTGCAAGGCCCGGCTCTACGGAATAGGCAAAGAATCGGGAGACCTCAATGGCGTTCCGGTTTTTTCTGATGTAAGCCAGCTGCCCGAAGTCCCTGACGTGGCAATCATTATTACTCCCGCACGTACCGTGCCCGGCGTTATGCGCGCCTGTGCTGAAAAGGGGATCAAGCGCGTTGTCATAGAATCGGGCGGTTTCAGCGAATACTCCCGCGACAATACAAATCTCGAGGGTGAAGTGCTTGCCATAGCCCGGGAGCATGACATGCATATCATCGGTCCGAACTGCATCGGGACGATATGCATAGACCAGCGGCTGGTGATGCCGTTCGTGTTTTCCGCTGGCCAGCCCCAGCTCGGTCCCGTATCCATCGTGACGCAGAGCGGCGGCGTGGGTGATACGCTCCTCAAGATAGTGAAAGAAAACCATATTTTCTTCAACAAGTTCGTCGCTGTCGGGAACAAGCTCGACCTGGACGAGGTCGATTTCCTTGAATACCTGATACAGGACGAGAGCACGAAGGCCATTATCCTGTACCTTGAGGGTTTTTCCCGCGGCCGCGCCTTCTTCGAGGCCGCCATGAAATCGCCCAAGCCGATTATTGTGTACAAATCGAACCGGTATCCTCTTACCGCAAAGATCGCCCAGTCCCACACTGCGGCGCTCTCGGCCGGTGATGATGTCGTGAGCGCGGCCCTCGAGCAGGCGGCGGTCATGCGCGTCAACGACGAGGAAGAACTCATGGTCACGGCAAAAGCGCTGAAGATACCTCCGATGAAAGGGAACCGGATTGCCGTACTCTCCCGTTCCGGCGGTCACGCAGTCATCACGGTTGATGCCTGCGCCGAGCAGGGGATCGACCTCGTTGAATTTCCTGCTTCATATCTTGAAAAGATCGGGACGATTTACGACACGAATGTTATTGCCCACCAGAACCCGCTGGACCTGGGCGAGATATTCGACTACACGATATTCACAAAGATACTTGAAGAGACCATGGCTCTCGACGGCATAGACGGGATCATATTCAACCATTGCTACCAGTCAAGCTATGAGGCAAAGATGTCGCGCGAATTTCTGAACGGCGTCAAGGATTTGGTCGAGAAAAGCGGCAGGCCGGTCGCGGTGACGCTCGTATCGGACGCGGCCGAAGTCCTGGATATAAACATGAACCACCCGTACCCGACCTTTACCATGCCGGTGCAGTCGGTGCGCGCGCTGCGCTGCTACCGCGACTACGAGGAAAAAAAGAAACGTCGGGACGGTCGCGGTGTCCCATGCGATTACGCCGTAGAGACCGCTCTGATCGAATCGATCCGCTCACGCTGTGCATCAGAAAAAAGGATACCCCTCACCGACGAGGCGCTTGCAGTCTGTTCGGCGGCCGGACTTGAAACCGTGCGTTACGCTGTTGCAAAAAACCCGCGCGGTGCCGGTGAAATTGACCTGCGCTTTCCGGTCGCGGTGAAGCTCCTGTCGCGTGACGCTTCGCATAAAACGGACGTCGGCGGCGTACGGCTCAACTGCCGCTCAAAGGAGGATGTTCGCGCAGAGGCTGAATCGATTGCTGCGGTCGTTGATGCATCCGGGAAAAATATCACAGTTGACGGCTTCCTGGTCCAGGAAATGGCCCGGCCTGGCGAGGAATTTTTCGTCGGGGCGCGCCGTGACCCGTCATTCGGACCTGTCGTGATGACCGGATTTGGCGGCGTATTCATAGAGCTGTTCAAGGACAGGGCGATGCGTCTTGCTCCGGTGACCATGTCCGAGGCGGAGGGAATGCTGAAGGAGCTCAAGGCGTACCCATTACTTGCGGGTTACCGCGGACAGCAGGCACTGGACATCGGGGCCCTCGCAGAAGTGATTTGCAGGGTTTCTTCATTGATGACTGCTATCGATAGCATTACAGAGCTGGACCTTAACCCGGTTATTATACACTCTGCCGGAGAGGGCGTATCACTAGTCGATGCCCGCATATTTTTTTAAGAATAAACATTAATAAATCAGAATTTTATCAATTTCACTGCTGATATTTTGTTTTTTTTACAAAAAATCCTACCAGGCGTATTTTTTTTAAAATAATGTTTATTACTTTTTAAACTATTCTAAGTATAATTAATAAGTTGACAATTGAAATAATTATACAAAAATATATATATAAATATAATTATATGTTAGAGGGTGTGATTATATGAAAAGAACTGTAATCCCGGTGATTCTGGTTGCATTACTTTCTCTTACCTCGTGCATGCGCGGAGATCTCTATGATAACGAAGATGACAAAACAGCGTTATTGGAGCTCCCCGGTTTTGGGGGCACCCCAAAAATTTCATCAATTACATCCTCTACTCCCAACGCATCATATGCCGCAGGCTCGCCCATCGACATAACCCTTACATTCAGCGTGCCCGTAGCCCTCGCGGGCGGAACGCTTGACCTTACTCTTGACAACGGTGTCGTCCTTAGCATTCCTGCTTTCGGCCTCTCAAATTCCGTTACAGTGACCTACACGGTAGCACCCGGCGACAACAGCGCCAGTCTGAATGTCGCCTCCGCTGTTCTCAGCGCCGGGGCCACGCTCATTGACGGCACCGGTGTCGCTGCGAGCACATCCCTGCCGTTTTTCAACAACCTGAGCAACAATACGAACCTGGTGGTCGATACGACCCAGCCGACAATTACGTCGATCACTTCTTCAAAGGCAAACGGCTCGTACGGGGTGGGACAGACCATCCCGGTCACCGTGAATTTCAGCGAGAACGTAACGCTGTCTGCCGGTGGATCGCTTGACCTCACGCTTGATTCGGGCGGCACGCTGAGCATTCCGGCGTTCACATTATCAAACCAGGCGATCGGGACCTACACTATAGCATCAGGAAATAACAGCGCCGACCTCAACGTGAGCACGATAGTTGTCGGAGCCGGGACATTAACCGACACCGCTGGAAACAACGCAGACCTTACGCTTCCAGCAACGGAAAACCTTGCCGATAACAAGAACATCGCGATTGACACAATCGTTCCGATGATATCTTCGCTTGATTCCGCAACGGCCGATGGCATGTACGGGATCGGCGGCGCCATTGCCGTTACGGTTAATTTCAGCGAGCCGGTGACGCTCGCGGGCGGTTCACGGTTCTTGATCTGGATTCGTTTGCCGGCGCCACGGTTACGATAAATGCATTCAGCAATTCAATAACCGCAACGGGTACGTATACTATCGCTTCTGGCCATGCGAGCCCGGACCTGAACGTATCAAACATTTCCCTCGGCGGCACCCTGCGGGACGCTTCCGGCAACGATTGCAGCATCATTATTCCAGCGGGCATGAATCTCGCAGACATGCGTAACTTCGTGGTGGACGGCATACGGCCAGCTATCACAAGCGTGACGACGACGACTCCTGACGGTGTATACGGGCAGGCCGCGACGATTGACGTGACCCTGAATTTCACGGAGCCGGTATCACTCACCGGCGGACCGATCGCGCTGAACCTGAATACCGGCGGCACCGCAAGTATACTGGATTTTGCTTCATCGGTAACGGCAACGGGAAGCTACAGCGTTGCGTCACCGCACACGACTCCTGAGCTGAACGTGTCTTCAATAACAATCGGCGCAGCCCAATTGACGGACGCGGCCGGTAATACGGCTATAACCGTGCTGCCGGTCAGCAGCAACCTCGTCGATACGAGCACCATCGTGATTGACGCAATTGCTCCCGCGATACAGTCGATTACATCGGCGACACCGGACGCCACGTATGGCGTCGGAGCGAGCATTGATGTAACAGTAAATTTTACGGAGAATGTCATACTCGCCGGCGGGACACTCGAGATTGTGCTCGATACGGGCGGAACCGTATCAATTCCCGCGTTCGGGCCCTCAACGAGCGCAAGCGGTACGTACACGGTAGGTCCCATGCAGACCACCGGCGACCTCACGGTTTCGCCGGGCGGGATATCGCTTGCCGGCGGCCCGCTGGCGGACGCGGCTGGCAACAACGCTGACCTGGCGATTCCAGCCGGGCAGAACCTGGGAAACAACAAGGCAATTGCGGTGGACTCCGACGGCGGGACCGTAACGTCGATCACTTCTACAGCGACGGACGGCAGTTACGGAGACGGGCAGACAATTGATGTGGTCCTGACATTCAGCGAACCGGTGACACTTGCCGGCGGCAATATCCAGGTTTCCCTTGATACGGGAGATATTATCGCCATTGGGCCATTCTCGAACGCCACCACCGGGGTCGGCACCTATACGATAGCTTCACCTGATACCAGCGCGGACCTCAACGTGACAGGCCTGAGCCTCGACGGCGGCGCCACGCTGACCGACCAGTACGGTAACACGACGGCGCTGGTCCTGCCGGCGGGCAACAATCTCACGGACACCAAAAACCTGGTGATCGATTCGACTGCTCCCACAATTGTTTCTGTAACATCAACGGCAGCCTCCGGCACGTATGGCCCCGCCGGACCGGGAATCGACATCACGGTCACTTTCAGTGAAAGTGTTACGATGACCGGAGCCGGTGCGAACATGCTCGTTACCCTTAATTCCGGCCATACGCTCAACTATTCATCGATTACCAGCACAACCGGTGAAACAGTTACCTACACGGTGCTTCCGGGAGAAGATACCGGAGCTGCGGACCTGTCGGTAACCGGGATATCGGTTGCGGGAGGCATAATAGCAGATGCTGCCGGCAACCAGATGGTTGACTTTTCTATTCCGCTAAATCTCGGGACAGGCATTTACATCGATGGTGTTGCGCCGGTGCTTACGTCCATAACATCGAGCGCCGCTAACGGAACGTACGGGCAGGGCGCTTCAATCGAAGTGATACTGACCTTCAGCGAGGGGGTGATCCTCTCCGGCCCGATTACCCTGCACCTCGACTCGGGCGGTACGGTTACCATACCCGGATTTACCGGTTTAAGTGTGGTGTCGGATTTCTACAATGTAACGGTGCCGCAGACGAGCCCGGATCTCAATGTGACTTCGATCGACCTGGGCAGCGAGACGATCCGCGACGTTGCCCAGAATGACACGGTCATGACATTGCCGGCGGGCAACAACCTTGCCGACAACAGCAACATCGTGATTAACGCCGTCGCACCGACGATTCAGTCAATACTATCAGCAACGGCCAACGGAACCTATGGGACCGGCTCCCCGATTGACGTAACAATAAATTTTTCCGACAACGTGGCGCTTACCGGCGGGAACATGGAGCTGACGCTCGACTCGGGCGGTATCGTGACGATAACGCCGTTCGCGCTCTCCAACACGGTGAGCGGGACATACACGGTAGCCGCGGGCGAATCGAGCGTCGACCTCACGGTAACTGCAATCAACCTTATCGGTGCAACGCTGCAGGATGTGGGTGGAAACAATGCTGACCTGACCCTGCCAGCAGGACAAAACCTTGCGGATATGAGAGATATCGTGGTCGACGCGTATGGCGGGACGGTAACATCCATCACGTCCGCGACCCCGGACGGGTTATACGGGCCCGGACAGACCATAGACGTGGTCCTAACGTTCAGCGAACCGGTCACCCTTGCGGGCAACGACCTCATCCTGAACCTGGATACCGGATATGTACTTAATGTCACTCCTTTCACGAATTCGACAATCGCAACCGGTTTTTATACGATTGCCTCAAATGACGCAAGCCCGGACCTGAACGCGACCAGCATCGGGCTGCTTGGCGGTGCAACGATAGAGGACCAATACGGCAACCCGACCACCCTCCTGCTTCCTTCCGGCAATAACCTGGCCGATCTCAAGGCCCTGGTGGTTGACGGGGTCGCGCCTACTATTGCGATGATTAACGGGACGGACAGCGCATACCATGAAGGCCAAACCGTCAACTTCACGGTTGAATTCAGCGAGCCGGTCATACTTTCCGGCGGAACCATCTGGCTGCAGCTCAATACGGGCGGGTCCGCATTCGTAGCCCCGTTCGGGAGCTCGACTACCTGCACGGCCTCATACCTCATCGGTGCAGGCGAGAACACCAACGACCTTACGGTAAATAACGGAGGCATTTCTCTCACCGGCGGGACCCTGATGGACGCTGCCGGCAACACTGTCGATCTGACCACGCCGGCGTCCAATCTGGCCGTCAATAATGACATCGTCATCGACACGACCGTCCCGACAATCGGCAGCATCTACGGGACAAACGGGACTTTCGGCAACGGACAGACCGTGAACTTCACGGTTGAATTCAGCGAACCGGTGACCCTCGCGGGCGGAACCATACAACTGGGAATGGATTCCGGCGGCACGGCGATAGTATCAACATGCGCAAATTCAACAACCGCCACGGCCAGCTACACGGTCGGCCCGGGACAGAACTCCCCGGACCTGACAGTGAATATTGGTACTATCACGCTTTCTGCCGGGACTCTGACTGACGCGGCAGGCAACGGCACCGACCTGACCGTGCCTCCTTCAAACCTGGGCGTCATGAGTGATATCGTGATCGACACAGCCGCGCCAAGTCTGGCGTCGATAAGCTCTTCCATGATGGGCTCATACGGGCTGGGTTCGACAATATTCATGGACGTCAATTTTACGGAGCCGGTCACCCTTGCCGGCACGCTGGAGCTTATTCTTGACACGG
>JAKQPV010000008.1:0-1370 GCA_029564515.1 Spirochaetota bacterium
CGGGCTCCCGCCCATTAGGCAGTTTTTTCAGGAGCAACTTCCCGCTCTTCCATCCGGGCAGGATTTCTTGCTTCGTTTGTCCCGATCCCGCCTTAACCGCAGGCGTCACTTTTTGGGCCGCCCCTACCGTATCCGCGGCACTTCTGTCAGGGTTGCCCGCACCCGCATCCCCGGGCGCCGCCTCGATGAACTCCTCGCGAAAACTCTCCATCACCCATTCGCGCCCGCAGACGTCGACGACGACACCCGGTTTTATCTCGTACGGCGTGCCCCACTCCGGTATCGACAGCTTGCCGGACGGCAACACCTTTATCGCCGCCTTCAAGATGTAATAGACCATTGCCCGGGCATAGCGGTTCGGCGGCACCGTCTCGACCTCAAGCGCACAGGAATGTCTCAGGAAGTCGACCTCCTGACCGTCAAGCGTGTACTCCAGAGAGGGGGGGAGCTCATAATGCTCGCACTTGACCAAGCGTATCCTCTTGCCCATACAAAACAGGAACTTGCCGCGAGAATCTTCCTCTGCGGCAACGGCGTCTCGTGGCGCGGCCGTTTTTGGCTTTGGCCGATCCTTCCTATCCGTCCGGAGCAATGTGCCTCGCTTCAGGCCCCCCTTTGATTTGTCACTCATGCGCCACTCCACCTTTCGTCATCACGATAATGAAGTAAAGCATACCGAATCTGGATCGTCTGACACAAGCGGCACTGTGTGAAACTAAAGGGGCCTTGATGTAACTTCTGATGTAACTTTGCTTTTTTTAGAAAAAATTAGGGCCATCGATTTTCATAAATCACTGGCCTTCAATTGGTTTGTTCGAATGGCACCCCCTAGGGGAGTCGAACCCCTCTTTCCAGGATGAGAACCTGATGTCCTAGCCGATAGACGAAGGGGGCAGTGCCTGACAAAAAACTATGGTGCACCCGGAGGGATTTGAACCCCCACACCTCTCGGCATAAGAACCTGAATCTTACGTGTCTGCCAATTCCACCACGGGTGCAAAAGTGAAAAGCAGTATGCCAAAACCGGCCGCCGCCGTCAACCCCCCGGAACCGGTTTTTTTTGTCTTTTTCACGGTCGCGCGCTTGACTTCACAACCCAAGAATCGGTATAGTGACACCCGTTTCTAAGGCCAACGTAGCTCAGCTGGTAGAGCAGATCATTCGTAATGATCAGGTCGTCCGTTCGATCCGGATCGTTGGCTCCATCCCGAACCTCGAAAACCGGCGGTCGTTGTTTTTCGGGGTTTTCGCATTTAAGGGGCCATCATGCACGCACCCTGTCCGCCGGAGCGGCGGCGCTTCATCACCTCCGTGCTCGTGCCGGACCGCGTGGGTCTGCTGCGCGATGTCACGCGCGGCGTCTTTTCGCT
>JAKQPV010000012.1:0-128907 GCA_029564515.1 Spirochaetota bacterium
CTCATTTAAAGCCTCCGAAATATTTGATTTTAATTATGAACATAAATACATAATTTACCATAAATTAATTGTATTGAAATATAGCCGCCACGGATGGCGGCTCTCTTCCGTTAAGTTTGCCGTGCCGTTTCATATAACGTCAAGGCGTGGCCGTCGTTTTGAGGCCTTGCCAAGAAAGATATATAACTGCTTTTAAATTCTTTGCAAGAACAATTTCCCTGAAACGAAGAAGCGCCGAAAAATGAGCCGAGCGCGCCCGCCAGTGAGGCGGCTTAAAACAATCCTCTGAAAACCGCCGAAACTGGCGGGTCAAGCGCGAGGCCGAGCGAAGGGCGGGGTTATTTAAAACCCCCGCCCTGAGCGAAGCGGCCATGCCTTGTTGGGCGCTGTTTTTGCGTGTACGGGTGAACGATATATACAAGGGAACCAGGACTGTTCGCTCCATTAACGGGAATAATAAGTTGGTTTCATAGCATCCAAACCAACTTCCGATGCAATAAAGTATAAAACAAAGTGTGAGTTGCGGTATTGTTTAATTAGAAACTGGTGAACTGAACGACACGGGGACTGCTGCAGGCCAACCCTTATTTGTTATTCACAATGTAAAAGCTTTTAAATACGGCGCAAAAATGGCGCCCAACTAAAATTGGGCGTAAAATCAAAATCTATATAAGTAGATAGTGTTATGTGATAAAAAGTCAAACCAAAAAAAATGTCTGAATAATGGATAATAATTTTATTTTTTGAAAGAGTTATTCGTATAACAATCAAACTACTTTTATTAAAGGAAATGGTTGTTATATGAATGATATTTTAGATCAGCTGATTACAACGTATTATTACAGAAGAAATCCGAAATTTATCTCAAATGATGAAATATTCGATTTTTTTATTAAAAATAGAGATAAAATCGGATATGAGGATTTTCTTAAAATAAGAAGATATTTTGCCAGTACACTTAATGTATACCGAAGGGTTTTTGAAACAATTGCGGCGTGGTATGATGAGCATGATCCGGATGATCCTATTTCGATAATTGATGGAAAGTACAAGGAAAAGCGAAAATATCCTCGAATGTATAATGAATGTCGCGATGCAATGCGGCTCAAGAGATATTCCCCCAAAACAATAAAAATTTATCTTACAGCCCTGTGCGCTGTTAATGATTGGTGCCTGGATAATAAACATGCTCTTCTTGACGATCTTGACGGGAACGATCTCCGGGGATTTTTCAGGTATCTGACGGAAGAAAAAAAAGCGTCCCTTTCAACGATGCGAATCCACAGATTTGCCGTGTCGTATTATTTCCGTCAGATTTTAAAGAAGGATATTGATCTGGCATATGTGGAAGGTCTTCGCGACTCGAAACACCTTCCTGTCGTGCTGTCCCGTGATGAGGTGCAGCGGATTCTGGGCGTGATAGATAATCTGAAGCATAGAACGATGCTGGCGCTGATATATTCATCGGGGCTGAGGCTGTCGGAACTGATTACCTTGAAGGTCAAAGATATCAACCTGGATGAGCTTACGATACACGTGAGGGAAGGAAAGGGCAGAAAGGACAGGATTACGATCTTTTCTGAAAAAATCAAGGATGATGTCGGGCGTTTCATGAAGAACAAGCAGCTGGATGAGTATTTGTTTCTCTCCGCCGTTACGGATGATCATGGTAAGCACCGGCGCCTTTCCGGGAGGACGGTGCAGAAGGTTTTGGAGAATGCGCAGAAGCGGGCGGGCATAACGAAAAAGGCCACGCCGCATGACCTGCGTCACAGCTTTGCCACCCATCTGCTGGAAAACGGCGTTGCCATATCCCATATCCAGAAACTGCTCGGGCATAAGAACATCAGCACCACGACGATCTACACCAGGGTGAGCAATCCGCAGCTGAAGGGGATCCGGAGCCCGCTGTAGCGGTGACAGCTTGCGGCCGGAAGCTGGCGGGTGGAGGTTAATGGATGAGTCCTGCGGCCCGGGCCGGCAGGGGATGCGCCGGTATTCTCTCCCTTGCATATGGTCCGGGCCGGAGCAACGGGATTGTCCGAATGCCGGCAGAGGCATGGATGCCCGGCCTCGCCTATAGTCTCGCCACAAGCCCCACGCCGCATGAGACAAAGTCCACGACCTGCCGCCCCTCGAGCACGAACGCATAGCCCGCGTTGAGATTGATGAAGAGCCAGTCTCGAACCCTGAAGGAGAGGAGCATGCCGGCGTGCAGGTACGGCTCAATCGATGTGCCGCGCGGGACCTGTCCCGGGAAGGTCGCGTACCGAGCGCTGGTCGCGGTAATCTCGACCAGGCTCGCGCCCGCGGCCAGCTCCGGCGACAGGAAGGCCGGCCCTCCGAGCCGGATCCCGTACCGGAGCAGCCCGTAGACGGGGACCATCTGCATGGCCCGCACCGGCTTTGACCCTGACACGAACCGGACGTACCCTGCGCCGGCGCCTCCCGCAAAGGGCGGGAAGGTGTCGTGCGCGGCCAGGACCGCGCAGGTGGCGCCGTAGCCCGCGCTCACCAGCCGGGACATGCGCGAAAGCGGAACCAGGTAGTGCCCCCGCACCTCGATCTCCGGCTCCGCGGCCCGCGAGCCGAACCGTATCTCCTCCGACTCGCCGCCGCAATCGTCCACCGAGCGGATCGCGAACCGGGGGTTGCCCGGGTCCAGGTCCTGTATCGTCAGGGATGTGGCCGGCGTCTCGCCGACAAGGCGGTAGCGTGAATCGTCGCGTCCGTACACGCGGTAGGCGGTGACCGTGCCGTCGCGGTCCGACGGTTTCTTCCAGGAGAGGGAGAGGGCGCGCCCGCCGACGTCCCGGGTCGGCCTGCTCCTGAACAGGCGCGGCGGCGAGGGCGGCATGTTGGTGGTCACGGTGCGCTCGTCGCTCGGCAGGGACTCGGTGCCGTCGTGGTCTATCGCCGTCACCATGACCGTGTACGATGTTTTTTCCCTGAGCCCGCGGATGACCCAGCGGGTCCACCGCGCGTGGCCGGCGACCCGGTACTCCTTCGCGCCCGTCTCCTTGCAGTAGACCCGGTAGCGCGCGGGCGGGCGGTAGGGCGGGTTCCACGCGAGATGGATCGAGTCCCTCCTGCCCCGGCACTCAAGGTCGGTGGGGTTCGACCGCGCCATGAAGAGCACCTTCTTGCGCGGCACGATGAACTCGTCCGGCTTATCGATCTCCCTGCGGAAGGTGTACGCGTCCGTGTCCTCGAACGCCAGGTACGCGGTGAAGGAGCTCCCGTCCGTGAGGCGGACCACCATCCTGCCCATGTAAATGTCCATGTAGAGGATGCGCAGAACGGACGGCCGCGGGATGACGCACCGCTCCCCGCGCTCGTTGGTCACGGTGATGGCCGCGGCGCTCTCGGAAGCGATTTTTCCCCGCACCACCGGGCCGCTTTTCAGGAACACGGACTCGGCCCGGGCGGGCGCGTACAGCGCCAGCGCCGGGAGGAGCGCGGCGGCGATGCGTAATTTCATGAACATGGTTCACCTGCTGAATGACGTACGGCCCATAACGGCACGGATGCGGGAGCGCGGCAATAAATTTTTCGGTGTGCGGGGCTTTTCCCGAAATTAATTTGACAGGGCGGGCCCCGTGCCTTCTCTGTTGTGCGGGACAGTCTTCCCTCGCTGAATAGTATTCACCATTTTTTTCAACACGGGTCGAGAGGTGCACAATGGGACGGCGCGCGGCCGCTCTTATCATCGCTATTGCCCTGTCCGCCGCGGCGGCAGCCTGCCGCGGCGTGATCACGGGCGCGCTCGGAGCCGCGTACGTGCGCTCGGACCTGGTGATGGCCTGGCTCTTCCGGCCGGAAGGGCCGTCGGTTACGTTCACCGTGCCGGCCGGCGGCGCGACGGGCGTGGCGGTCAACCAGTCGGTCATCGTCTGCTTCAGCGAGCCGGTCGCGCTGCCCGAAGGCGCGGACCCCTTCCGCGTCGAGATGATCGACGAGGACGGCGTGCCCGTCGATGGCGGGCTCCCCGTTGCGAGCGGGCTGGCCGGTACCGGCCCGGGCGGGGAAACCTCGGACACCATACAGATCCTGCCGCCGGAGTACGGGTACGGGCAGAACCGGCGCTACCGCGTAATCATGACGGATGAGATCTTCACAGCGCAGGGCGAGCCGGTAGACCCGGGAGATCATTTCCCGCTTGAATTCACCACCGGGGACGACGGCGACGGCGATCCGCCGCGGGTGACCGCCACCGTGCCGCTCGACTACCAGTCCACGGGCCACAAGCGCCCCGTGATCACGGTGCAGTTCGACGACGACGTGGCGCCCGCGACCGGCCGGCTTGCGCTGTACCGGTACGATCACGCAAAGCAGGAGGCGGCGGCTGACCCGGAGCGGATCGAATACCGGGCCGGGTACGCCGGCTCGACGAACAGCATCGCCTTCACGCTGCGGGGCGACCTCGAGGAATACCGCATCTACCAGGCCGTGGTGAGCGGCGTCCGCGACACGTCCGGCAACCTCATGGCCGGCAACCTGACCGGGGATGGCGAAGAGCCCGACCGGTATGCGTGGCGCTTTTTTACGGGCCCGGTCGTGGTTGCGGTCGAGCCCGCTTCCAGCCACAGGTACGGGTTCGGTACATTCGGGAACACAGGCGAGTACATCAACGGCGTGGTAGCCGGGCATGAGCTCCTCGACCGCACGGCGGCCATCATACACGGCAGGGTGGGGGAGGGTGGCCGGCTCTCCACGTTCTTCGATGCGACGAACGGGGGCGGGTTTCCGGACGACGTGAGCGCGATCCGCATCCTCCACAACGGGCGCAACCTCGCAGGAGACCTGGGCCTGGCCCCGGTATGCAAGACCATCACCGGCCCGAACATGGCGCCTCCGCCCGGGGGTATGTTCTATGTGGACCCGCGCTGGGGGCGGTTTCTGCTCCCGCGGCCCGCGTACTGGAGTAAAATGGAGAGCCATGAGAACATGACGACAGGGGCGGAGTGCAGGATGGAAACCGCGCAACAGGTCGAGAAAATTACGCCGCATATGTATTATTATCTTTTTCGTCGTCAAGGAAATTATGAATGGGGCGAAAACCATGTTATAATTTGGCTGAGTAAGGACGGATATGGATTCGGGAGCGTTGGGGGATTGCCTGCGGGCGGGAAGTTCGGCAATTGTTTTACCATGTTCTGGGAGTCTGATACGACAGATGTTTTATTCGCGAGAACAAATAAAATAGAGAGTATGAATTCTCTATATCCCTTCGGGGATCAAATACTTGCAGATTATCGTCAGGGGACAATATCGTTTTGGGGATCGCTTGATACGCATGTTGAAACATATACTTCATGGGGTCATGAGTCATCAGGTGCAGCGCTTACAGAATTGCGAATTGCCATAGCACCGGGAGTAACAATTTTTATAAGCAAGGAACAGAGATCAAAGGTCCATACAAATCAATTCCAGGTAGTAATCAATAATACATATTCCGGGTATATTGAAGGGATGATGATGCATTTTTACATAACCTGGAATCCAGATCGCACTAGCCCCGGTATCTTTTTAAACATGTGGATTACCGATGCTATTAATCCGGAAAATTTTATTCATATCGAACGATCAATTGAATCTATGCATAATATTTCTTTTAAACCTTATATCCAGCTATATGGATCCACCAGCGCTGAATGTAAAAGTGCAGACTGGTTTGCAAGGTCATTGGCCCGGGCCTGGTGCCAGGTGGATAATATAAAATGGTATACGCATAATGTTGGCGATGATCATTCATGGGAGTATAATAATGGGAATGGTCGTGAGGAGGCATTGCATCCGATCTATGGTCATGACATGGACTTCAAACCCATGTTGGAGAATAACAGCGGTGTTGGATATTTTTTTATACCCTAAGGTATGAATCGTAAAGACTGAGATATATTAACACAGGCAAAATAAATTGCCATCTATTGTTAACGCGTGTTAACGCAATTATTTCTTTATTTGAATGATCATTTGAAAATTTGCTGCAAAAATCTGCATATCCCTGTATCTAGGCAATTACATTGTTACCTTTACCCTCGTCGCACCCGGGAAACAGGTCTGTCCCCATGACCATGAGCATGGACGCAATTGCGGATATATGTTTCACGAATTTACCCCTGCGTCAGGAATTTCCGGCGAGCATCGCAGAAGGCCTGTTATATGTCAAGCGCAAGTTGACCACCCCGCTCCGAACAGCGCACCCTCATATATTATTTGACTAAACACACCACTGCCTGTAGTATTTGTTCCATAATTTAAGTGACTGAAAAATACCGGAGGACACCCATGAAAAAGGCCCTTACATTAATCGTCATTATACTTGTCGTGATTGCCGCCCTGGCCGGCATTTTCCACAAAAAGATCAGGCAGGTGTACGGGGCCGTCACCCTGTTCGATGCGGCCGTGATAGATGAAAACTTCAGGAGCGGGGACAAGACCTTCCCCGTGAAAATTGTCCGTCGCGGCGGACCGGTGTCCGAGTTCAGGCGCAGGCCGGCTGACCTGCCCGAAACGTATATGTTCAAAGGACAGGCGAAGAACCTGCAGCAGTTTCTCGATCATACCGGCACGACCGGCATGATCGTGGTCAAGGACGGCGCGATCGTGTTCGAGAAATACTATCGCGGCAACACGGACAAAACCCGGACCATATCCTGGTCCGTTGCCAAGTCGTTCGTGTCCGCGCTGATCGGGATCGCGGTCCGCGAAGGATCCATCAGGGACATCCGCCAGCCGATCACCGACTACGTGCCGCAGCTCAAGGGCTCCGGGTACGACGGCGTCAGGATCAAGGACATCATGAACATGTCATCCGGCATACGCTTCAACGAGGACTACGGCGACTTCTTCTCGGATATCCAGAGGATGGGCCGCACCATCGCCTTCGGCACCTCGCTCGATGACTTTGTCGCGTCCCTCACAAACGAGCGGAAGCCCGGGACCTACCGCCATTATGTGAGCGCGGACACGCAGGCCCTCGGCATGCTCCTGCGCGAATCGACAAAGACCGGCGTGACCTCCTACCTGGAGGAAAAGATCTGGAAAAAGATCGGCATGGAGTCCGACGCGTACTGGCTCGTGGACGGGAACGGGATGGAGATGGTCTTCGGCGGGCTCAACGCCGTGCTCCGGGACTACGCGCGCTTCGGCGTCCTCTACCTGAACAACGGGAAGTGGGGCAACGAGCAGGTCATTCCGGCGGAATGGGTGAAGGCCTCGGTCACGCCCGACGCGCGGCACCTGATGCCGGGGAACGACCCCGTCTCCCACGACTGGACGCTGGGGTACGGGTACCAGTGGTGGATCCCGGAGAACCCGGACGGCGATTTCCTCGCGATCGGGATCTACGGCGAGTTCATTTACGTTTATCCGAAATACCGCGTGGTGATCGCGAAGTCGTCGGCCTATGTCGATTACAACAAGGACGGCGACGACATGGAGATCGAGACGATCGAGATGTTCCGCGCCATCGCGCGGCAGGCGAAATAACGTTCTGTAACCATCAGGCGGCGGCAGATGCCCCGCCGCTACTCTACCGTGATCCGGTACGCGCCGTTTGATACGGGCAGCTTTTCGATGTCGCTGATCGACAGCTCCTGCACCACCTGCTCCCCGCGCAGGACGCGGAGCACGGGGTACTCCTCGGGGACGTGCCTGTTGTATTTTACGCATCCGAGCTCCGAGTACCCGCCGTCCATCGCCGGTATGATCAACACGTACAGCCCCTTCCTGACCGGACGCACCGGCGCGAATTCACCCGACCGGTTGAGCAGGCTTGCCCGGTACCGTGAGAGGTCTTTCGCGGAGATCTCGACCTTCAGGGTGCGCGGCAGGCTCGCGACCTCGACCATGCGGCAGGATCCCGCCGCGATGACGCAGGCCGCCAGCCCCGCGGCTATGAGCTGTTGTCGTATCATGACGTATGCGCCTCCTGTTCCCGGTCCGTGTCAGCGCGCGAAGTAGCGCCTGCCCCTGGTGCGGATCATATACGGGGCGCCCGGATCATATCAAGAACAAAATTCCGGGCACGCCGGCATCCACCGGCTCTTTAATAAATTCTTTACATTTTTCAGCCGGCGGGGTATCACTGCCGTTCATACGGAAAGGGTAGTGCCATGAAAAATAATTCATTCAGGGAACAATACGGGCCCTGGGCCCTGGTCACCGGCGGCGCCTCGGGCATAGGCGCGGAATTCGCCGCGCAGCTCGCCGCGCGGGGGCTTAACGTGGTCCTGGTTGACGTGCAGGCGGAAATGATGCGCGCTCACGCGGCCATGCTCAGGGAAACATTCGGGATCGAGGCCTCGGCGATAACCATCGACATGGCCCGGCCCGATTTTCTGAAAAAGATCCGCCGCGCGACCGGGATGATGGAGATAGGCCTGCTGGTAAACAACGCGGCGTGGGGCTCCGTCGGCGAGTTCATGAACACGGACCCGGAGGAGATGCTCCGCACCGTGGACACGAACTGCCGGGCGCCGCTCGCGCTGGCGCGGGAGTTCGGCCCGGCCATGGCCGGGCGGGGCCGGGGCGGGATCATCTTCCTCGCGTCGAGCTCGGCGCTCCAGGGCTCGCCGGTCATCGCGAATTACGCCGCGACCAAGGCATACAACCTGGTCCTGGCCGAGGCCCTCTGGGAGGAGATGGCCCCTTGCGGGGTGGACGTGCTCGCGCTCTGCCCGGGCGCGACCGACACCCCGGCCTTCAGCAAGTCCGGCGCGAAGATCGCGAACGTGCCCGGCATGCCCTTCATGAGCCCGGGCGAGGTCGTTGCCGAGGCGCTCGCCGCGCTCGGTACGCGGCCGTCGATCATCGCCGGCCGCATGAACAGGATCGCCTCGTTCGTAATGACCAGGCTCCTGTCGCGCGCGAAGGCGGTGCGCTACATGGGGCAGAACACCCGGAAGCTTTACCCGGACAGCGCGGCCCCGGCCCGCCGGCCCTCCCGCTGAGGCCGGACCGTTTAAAGGAGAACCATATGAAAAGGAAGATCTGCATCGCACTCATCCTGACGGTTATCGCCGTACCGATAACTATCTACTTCGCGGCGCCGGGCCTGGTGTACCGGGCCACGATTTCCGTTGAGCGGTGCCGCTCCGGCCTGGCCGCGAAATCCGTCATGGTCGGGGACCACCGCATCGCCTACCTCGAGGGCGGTTCCGGCCCTGTCGTTCTGCTCATCCACGGCTTTTCAGGGGAGAAGGACCACTGGACGCGGTTCGCGAAGCGGCTTACCCCGTCGTACCGGGTCGTCATCCCGGACCTGCCCGGTTTCGGCGAGAGCACCAGGTCCTGGACCGCGAAGTACGGCATCCTCGACCAGGTGGCGCGCCTGGCCGGGTTCATGGAAGCGCTGAAGCTCGGCCCGGCGCACCTTGCCGGCAACTCGATGGGCGGCAACGTGGCCGGCGCCCTGGCGGCGCGCAGGCCGGAGCTGGTGAAGAGCCTCGCCCTGTTCGACAGCTCGGGCGTGACGCCGCCGAAGAAAAGCGAGATGCAGCTCGCGTGGGACCGGGGCGTCAATCTCCTGCTGGTGAACGACGCGGATGATTACGACCGCGTGATGAAGCTGAACTTCTCGAAGCCGATCTGGCTGCCGGGGCCGATGAAGCGTTACTTTGCTGAAAAAGCGGCGGCGGCGCGGCCCTTCAACCGCAAGGTCGAGACGGACCGCCGCGCGGAAACGTACGACCTGGGGCCGTCGCTCGGACTGATCCGGGCGCGCACCCTGATTCTCTGGGGCGGAGACGACCGCATCCTCGATAAGTCCGCGGTCGCGCTGTTCGAGCGGGGGATCCGGAACCATGTCACTGTCATCATGGAACAGTGCGGGCACACGCCCATGCTCGAGCGGCCGGACGAGGCGGCCGGGCATTACCTGGATTTCCTGGAAACGATCTGAGCGCGGCGACGCGCCGATTTTTGGGTACCGGCATCAAATTATTATTGAATTTTTTCCCTGATGGCGCCATGCTTCAGCATTGTCTTTTTTTTTTCATCGGGGTGATACCGGCGCACTGCCATGATATTTGTTGACCTGTCAGCATTGTTTCACGCGTTAAGGGTCGCGTTTTCGCGGGCGTCAGCCTCGCCCAAGCGCGTCCTCTGGGTCATCGTCGCGCTCTTCGCCGTGACCGGCGTCTACGCGCTGAACATCATGGGCCGCCTCCTGGACGAGCTCCTGTTCCCGGAATACCGCGACACGCCGCTCCGCCCCCCCCTGATCATCACGGCCAACCCGCGCAGCGGGACCACGTTTCTGTACGGGCTCCTCGGCCAGGACGAAGAATCGTTTGTGCGCGTCAGGCTCTACCACTCGCTCTTCCCCTCGATCACGCTCTGCCGCGTGTTCGATTTTTTCGCGTGGGCGGACCGCGTTGCGGGCGGGCAGCTCGCGCGCATGATCGCGTGGCTCGACCGGGTCTTTTTCGGCGGATGGGCGGGCATACACGCCATGGGCCTCGAGCGGCCGGAGGAGGACGAGGCGCTCTTCCTGTTCTGCTTCGCGACCCCGGCGCTCTACATGCTCTTTCCCTTTTTCGGCGAGGTGCCGGAGCTCGCCTTCACCGACCGGCTGCCGGAATGGAAGCGCGAAGCCGTGGCGCGTTATTACGCGTCCTCCCTGAAGCGGATCCTGTACGCGGCGGGCGGAGCGGATAAAACGCTGTTATTAAAAAGCGTCCTCTTCGCCGGCAGGATGAAGACCCTGCTCGGCGTGTTTCCCGGCGCGCGGATCGTGCATCTCGTCCGCCACCCGTTCGAGGCACTGCCGTCGTCCATCGACATGTTCTCGGCCTTCTGGCATGTCCATTCGCCGGAGATCGCCGGGGACTCGGAGGAGTCAAGGGGTTGGGCGCGGTTGTTCGTGGAGTATTACCGCTATTTCCACGATAACCGGGCGCTTGTCGGCGGGCCCAACCTCGTGTCCGTGCGCTACCCCGACCTGAAGAAAGATCCGGCCGGCACGGTGAAGGGCATATACGGCACGTTCGGCCTGACGCCGGGACCCGGCGTGATCGAGCGCATCGAGCGGGAGACGATCGGGAACCATGATTACAGGAGCAACCATGACTGCACGCCGGAAGATTACGGCCTTGACCGCCGGTGGGTGTACGATGAGCTGAAGGATATCTTCGAGGAGTACGGGTTCGAGCGTTAGCGCGCGGCCGCGGGATGCGGCATCATTAAAAACGGGGAGACCGCCATGCACCAGAAGGAAAAGGACATGAAGATAGAGATCAAGGTCGACGAGAGCGCCGCGACGGGCATGTTCTGCAATTTTTCGAACATCAGCCATTCGCCCGACGAGTTCGTATTCGACTACATTTTCGTGCACCCGTCGCCGCCGCCGGGCTTCGGCAAGCTCATGTCCCGCATGATACTCACGCCGCCCCACGCGAAGCGGTTCCTCCTCGCGCTCAGCCAGAACCTGCGCGAGTACGAGGAGCGTTTCGGCGAGATCGACATCCACGCCCCGGTCGAAGAGGGCGGGAAGCTGCAGTAGCGGCCTTATGAAAGCGCGAAGGTTCCTGGCGGCGGCCGCGGCGGCGGCCCTGATAGCGACGGCGGCGCAGCGAGCGGCGGCGGCCGAGCCGCCCGAGGGAGTGAAAAACTTTTTCATGTTACAGAAGCTCTACCTGAAGTGGAGCGGCGCGCTTTTCGGCAGCCGGCATTACAACGAGGGGAAGCTGAACCGCTTCCTCGTCGACCTGCTCGGGAAGGAGATTACGACAGACCACGACTTCATGCTCGCATCGCCGGAAGGCGTCGTCGACAAGACCATGGTCTGTATTTTCCGGAACGGGCGCTGGCTGTACGTTCACGGCGACCTGGACGAGGAGTCGCTGAAGCTGCTGGCCGGGGCCGGGTACGAGGCCCTCAAGTCGTGGTGGCGCTCGGGCCAGCTGGTCGCTATTTCCGGGAAGGTGAAATTGTTCAAGCTTGACTGGGACGCGAACGGCGATACGGTGCATCTCTACCTTGATAAGATACGAATTCTGAAGTGACACACGCTCCCGGAGGGCCTTCCGCATATTTTTTTATAACGCGCCGCGGATATTGATTGACATAATCCCGCCAATTTGAAGACTATTGCTTCAAGGCGGGATAATTCCCGCCTTTCAAATATCTGCCGAAACACGTGATTATCGTCTACGGGGCGTCAGATTCAATCATTTCAGCGAGGGCAAGAGGTAGCAATGATAGTAATAGAAAGCATAAACCATATAGGAATAACCGTCTCGAACCTTGAAGAGTCGGTCAAATTCTACCGCGACCTGTTCGATTTCGATCTCATCGACAAGGCAAGCGCTCCCGGCCTGGCGTTCATGCGGGTGGCGGACATCAGCATCGGGCTGTACGAGTCGCCGGGCTTCAAGAACTCCGATGCCTCCAAGCACCGCATCGCTTTCTACGTCGACGAGGAGGATTTCGAAGACGCGATCGACGAGCTGAACGAGCGCGAGATCCAGATTACCTTCGGGCCGGAGAATATCCGCAAGGGCAAGACCGTGGTCTTCCTGGACCCGGACGGCAACCAGATCGAGCTTTCCTACCCGGCCATGTAACGGCTACCGGCACGGCGGCGAGAAGGTGGCAGCAGAGCTTGCATCGCTTCTTTCCCGGAACAGGGTCATCCCGGTCGCCCAATTCGACGACAGCGATGCCGCCCTCAGGACCGCTGAGCTCCTCCTGAAGCATTCCGTCAGCATACTTGAAATAACCTTCCGCACCGCCAACGCGGCGGACATATTGAGGAACGTTGCGGAGCGTTTCCCCGCCCTCACGGTCGGCGCCGGGAGCGTGTTGACCGCCGAAGCGCTGGGCGCGGCCATTGATGCCGGCGCCGACTTCTGCGTGGCGCCCGGGCTGGACCTTTCGCTCGTGGACGCGGCCCGCGCGCGCGGGTGCGCCTTCATCCCCGGCGTCGCCACGCCCACGGAGATGACCGCGGCCCTGAAGCAGTGCGACGTCATCAAGCTCTTTCCCGCCGCACAGCTGGGCGGCGTTGATTATATCAAGGCGGTCACCGCCCCTTTCAGGACAAAGGATTTCCATGTCGTGCCCACCGGCGGCGTGAACCGGGAAAATTTCCTCGAGTACCTCAGGCAGGACCGGGTCATCTCGGTCGGCATGACCTGGATCGTGGACGGCGCCCTCATCAAGAAGGGGGACTTCGCCGCAGTGGAAGGGCGCATCGCCGACGTGATGCGCGCCCTGGCCTAGCGAACCCGCACGATGGACCTCGCACCCCTCCTTTCAGACGCGTTTAAAAAGAGACAGGCGCTCTTCGGCGATCCGGCCAGTACCTGCTTCCGCCTCTTCAATGGCGCCGGCGACGGCCTGGACGGCCTCGCAATCGACTGGTACGACGGGTACCTCCTCGTGCAGTACTTCAAGCCGGCCGTCGGCGGAATGACGGACGATCTTGCCAGGGGGATCGACGCGGCAGGCGCCTTCCTGCCGGGGGCCCTGTCGGGCATTTTGCTGAAGAACAGGATGAAGCAGGAGGACGCGGCCGACATCTCCGCCACGAGGACGAGCTCCCTTGTCAGCGGGTCGGAGCCGCCCGAGGGACATACCGTGACGCAAAACGGCGTACGGGCCGCGGTCGACCTGGTACGGGGGCAGAGCACCGGCATTTTCCTCGACATGCGGGAGGTGCGGGACCGGCTCACGCCGTATTACGCCCCGGACGATACGATGCTTAACCTGTTCAGCTATACCGCCCTCTTTTCCGTGCATGCTGCCAGGTGCGGCATCACGGGCGCCGTCAATGTCGACCTGTCGCGGGCCGTGCTGGAGCGCGCGAAGACCAATTACGGGCTGAACGGCATACGGGTTGACGAACGGGACTTTGTCTATGGCGATTCCCTCGAATGGGCCAGGCGGTTTCGGAAAAAAGGGAGGACCTTTTCCTTCGTGATATTCGATCCGCCGACCTTTTCCCGGAACCGGCAGCGCTCCTTCTCCTCGCGGCGGGACTACGCCGCCTCCCTGGCGCTGCTTGCCGACCTCGCGCCCGGGGGGCATGCCCTGACATCGGTCAATTCCTTCTCCATATCGGCCGGGGAATACCGCTCGTTCCATCCCGCATCGTGGAGGCTCGAGTTTTTCGCGAACGAATCGTCCGATTTTACGCGCGCCGCGGACGCCTACCTCAAGGTCGGACTCTGGAAGATCGCCTGACCCCGGGTATAAGCGCCCACATTCCTCACTCCCGATAAAAAAATCTTGACAGGGCTTGTTTCGGTGTCGATCATTTAAGAGTTACCTGAAAAACTCCTTCCATGGAGTTTTTCAGGGCCGGTTTTAGGAAGTGAATTCCAAAAACCTCACATTTTTCCAGGCTGAAGACTCGAAAAATGGCGATACATCCTTGTATCGCTCGGCAGTCTGCCAAAAACGGCAAACTGCTGAAAGATTATTTTGACCATGCTCACAAGGTCGGGGTGCCATGCTTTATCTTTCTCTGGTGCTGATATTCCTGGGGATACTCATTTTCCTCTATTCGATCATGCTGGACGCAAAAAAGCGCCGGGAGGCGCCTGCGCATACCCCGGCTGTTGAATCCGCTCCCGCCGTGCCCAGGGGGAATGACCCTGTACGGCAGCAGGCGGCGCCATTGCGGAAAAGCGCGGCTCCTGCCGGACGCGGGCCGACACAGGAAGAGCGGGGCGGGATGTCTCCCCTCGCGGGCGCGGGCACCCGGCAGGACGAGCCCCGGCCCCGGCGCACCGAGCGGACGGTCCAGTCCGCCCCTTCCGGGCAGAAGCCGGAGCTGAAAGCCGTCCTGTATGAGGACAGCTCCAAAGTCATTGATTACGCCAGCGAATCCGGGACCATCGATCCCAGCCTCGAAAAATACCGCAAGATACGCCGGCTCGGCAGCGGACATCTCGCGTTAGAAAAGGAAGGGATCAGCTTTTACATGGGTAAAAAAATGTACCGGTATGACTTCCACCGCGTCCGCGACCTGAAAATCGGGGAGCGGCACATTGCCCTGTTCATCGGCGGGAGCGAATCGGTCAAGCTGTTCATATTTGAAACGGGCGGCGCGCCGTTAACGGCCATGGGCGATGCTTTCCGTGAGTTTGTGAGGAGATCATCATAGATGTACGACAGATACAAGAGCAAGCGGCGTAATACCGGCCCGTACAAGCTGATCGCCGCACTGCTCATACTCGGGGCCGGTATCTTTCTGGCGATCAGGTATCATGAGCATCTGGCGTTCTGGAAATACAACCGCAACAAGCTCTACGCGACCGTGGAAGCGGCGCGGCACATCAAGGACCCGCTGAAAAAGCGTGAATCCCTGGCGGACCTGGCTGATACGTTCGAGCGGTACAAGGAAGAGCACCAGGTCAGCCCGGACGCGTTTTTCATATCCGGGGAGGTCTACTACCTGCTCGGCGTGACCTACCTTCCCGGTAATTTTTCCGAGATGTACATCAATGACAGGATGCAGGAGATCAACCCCGAGGCCCGGCGCGCGTTTTTACACGCCATCAGGGATTTAAAGAAGGGAGCGGCCCTGGGAAACGGCACGCTGGACGATTCTTATGCCTTCATGACGGCCAAGGCGGGCCTCTATTCCGGGTATTACACCCCGGCAGAGATATTCGAAATGATCGAGAAAACCGGCGAAACCGTCAAGGCGAAGGACGTGGAAAACATCCGGTTCTATTCCATATTAAATATCATGAACAAGCGCGAGGATTACGGGCTCAAGTTCCTGTCGGATTACGGCATGGTGAAAGACAATATCCAGGGCCTTCTCCTGTACGCGACGGCCGAGCGTGTCGCGAAAAAGTACACCGGCGCCATCATGAGCTACAAGAACGTTCTTACGCGCACCACTGATCCGGCCATACAGAAGCTCGTATACGTAAACCTCGGCAAGATATACTTCAACCAGTCACTGTTCAAGGAGTCTCTCGACCAGTTCACCCTGGCCCTGCAGCTCGATCAAAAGGACACCCTGCCCAAGATATGGATGGGGAAGAACTACCAGGCGATGGGGGCGAAGGACAAGGCCAGGGCCATATGGAGCGAGGTCCTTACGACAGAGGGGGCCAACACCGAAGTAAAGGAATTGCTTGGGACTATTTGAATAAACCGCCCGACCGTGTGGTAGTATGATAGAACCTCTTCAAGCCTGTTCTGTGCGGGGGTGCTCACGGCCCCTCAATACCGCTATTCCGGATGCGGGATGGAAAAATAGAAAAAATGCACAGCGGGTCTATTTATTTCTATTATTAAGGATAATCACTTGACAAAAAATCCGCTTATTGTAGTAGAAATGTCTGTGTCACAGGCACCGGGAACCCCCGGCGGTAATTATGTACATACCGGTTTCCCCCCGTCGTAAGCGGGGGGAAACCCTATATAAAGGCGATAATTTTCGAGTCGCGGCACAAATAACGCGGCCACTCACAGGAGTATTTGCATGTTTCTTGATTCGTTTTATGGCATGTTTTCAAACGATATGGGTATCGATCTCGGTACCGCTAATACCCTGGTGCATGTGAAGGGGCAGGGGATCGTACTCTCCGAGCCCTCGGTCGTGGCGGTGCAGACCAGCACCGGCAGGGTCCTGGCGGTGGGCCACGAGGCGAAGCGGATGCTCGGCAGGACGCCGGGTGACATCGTGGCGATCCGGCCCATGAAAGACGGGGTTATCGCCGACTTCGAGACCGTCGAGAAGATGATACGGTTTTTTATCACAAAGGTCCACAAGCGGAAGACCCTGGTGCGGCCGCGGGTCGTTATCGGGGTGCCGTCGGGCATTACCGAGGTCGAGAAGCGCGCGGTCCGCGAGTCGGCCGAACAGGCCGGGGCCCGCGAGATATTTCTGATAGAAGAGGCGCTTGCCGCCGCCATCGGCGCGAACATCCCCATCCACGAACCGGCCGGCCACATGGTGGTTGACGTTGGCGGGGGCACCACCGAGATCGCCGTCATATCCCTGGGCGGCATGGTTATCGCGGACTCGATCCGCATCGCCGGGGACGAGTTCGACGAGGCCATCATCAAATACATGAGGACCCAGTACAACCTGGTGATCGGCGAGCGTATGGCGGAGGAAGTGAAATTCCGTCTCGGCAACGCGTTCCCCGAGAAGAAGATCGAGACCATGGAGCTGAAAGGCCGCGACGCCATTTCCGGCCTGCCCCGCACCCTCGAGATCGATTCGACCGAGGTGCGCAAGGCCCTGAAGGAGCCGGTGGACCAGGTGCTTGACGGCATCAAGCACGCGCTCGAGAAGACGCCGCCGGAGCTGGCCGCGGACATCGTTGAGCGCGGCATCGTCATGACGGGCGGCGGCTCGCTCCTGAAAGGCCTGGACAAGTACATCAGCAAGGAGACGGGAGTTCCCGTCATCCTGGCGGAAAATCCGCTCACCTGCGTTGTACTGGGAGCCGGCAAGTTCCTCGAGGAATTGAAGCACCTGTATCGGGCGAACCTGAAATAGCGCGACGGGCATTTTCCCCCGGGAAAAAAAGCGTCTGCCCTTCATGCGGTTCGTATATATTAGCGTCGAAGAGATATAAAGAGAAGTGGAATTCATAATACGACATAAGAGCGTAGTTGCGTTCATATCCTTTATCCTGTTCTGCATCGTATCACTCTCCCTCCAATCGAGCTCCTTCACCCTTACCTTTGAAGGGGTGATCAGCGCCATCACCATGCCGTTCCAGAAGGCGTATGACGGCGTCCAGGGCGGCGTGTCGCGGCTCTGGGCCGGTTTCACCGAGCTGACGGAGGTGCGGGAAGAGCTGAAAAAAACGCGGACCAAGCTCCAGCAGTACGAGTCGATGACCGAGGAGATGAGCGAGATCAAACGCGAGAACGACCGGCTCCGCGAGCTCCTGGGCATGAAGGAGCGCGTCGAGTACGATTCGATCCCCGCGTCGGTCATCTCCAAGGATCCGGACAACTGGTTTCGTACCATCATAATCAACAAGGGCTCCTCGGACGGTATCAGCGAAAACATGCCGGTCATCGCCTACCAGGGAGGCCAGAAGGCCGTGGTGGGCAGGATCATAGAGGTCAGGCGGAGCATATCCCGCATCGCGCCGATCATATCGCCGGACGTCAGGATCGGCGTGAAGCTGCAGGAAAGCCGCTTCCCCGGGCTCCTGAGCGGGTACTCGGGAAACTCGAACCTCTGCAAGATGGATTACATCAGCCGGGCCGCCTTTGTCAAGTTCGGCGACATCGTGATAACCTCCGGCCAGGGCGGCGTGTTTCCTGCCGGCCTGATCGTGGGCACTGTCATCAAGGCGTACTCGCTCGAATCAAGCGCGTACCAGCGGGCCATGATCAAACCGATCATCGATTATGATCTGGCGGAGGACGTGTTCGTCATCAAGAAGGACATGGACAAGGACCTGTTCGAGATTTTCGAGGAAGAAAAAGCGGCGGAGAAAGAGAAAGCGGAATGATACTGAAATATGTTTTCACGGGCGTAATCGTCCTGATATCGCTGCTCGTGCAGGGGCACCCCTCGTTCGACGTTCTCCGCATCGCCGGGGTCAAGCCCGACCTTATCTTTATCATTGTCGTCTACGTCTCCTACAGCTTCGGATCTTTTTACGGTGAGGTGACCGCATTCATCAGCGGCCTCCTGCACGACGCGGTCTCGAACTCGCCGCTCGGGCTCCTTGCCTTTCCGAAAGTGGTCGTCGCGTTCGTTGCCGGCATGTTCGGCCGTTCTATATTCAAGAGCAGCATACTGACAATCTCCCTGTTTATATTCATCGCGTCCCTGGTAAAGGGGATCATAACCCTGTTCCTCTGTTACGTGTTTCATGAGGCCACGGCATCATCCGTCCTGAGCATCATTCTACCCGAGGCGTTCTACAACGCCCTCCTCGCGCCCCCGCTCTTCTTCCTCTACGACAAGATTTTCGAAAGCGAACTGGATCGTGAGGGGTACCGGTAAGATGCTGATGCAATCATCCCTTCGGGCGACTCTCCAGGAAGCCTTCCGGGTCAGGATGTATTTTTACATGATCGTGACGTCCGTGGTCTTCGGGCTCCTGCTGCTCCAGCTGGTCAACCTGCAGCTCCTCCAGGGGCGGGAGTACACGGTCAAGGCGCGCCTCAACATGGAAAGCAATATTCCCATCCCGGCGGCGCGGGGCGACATTTACGACAGGAACTTCAAGGAAGGGGAGCGGAACGTCGTCGTCGTTTCAAACCGGCCTTCCTTCAACATAACGACCATACCTGCCAAGTTCAAATCAAAAAAAAAATTGGAAGAGATTCTTGATCTCCTCGCGCGCGTTCTCGGCGTAAATAAAGAAGAGATACTGGGCGAGATAAACACCGGCAACCCATGGGAACGGGTCGTCCTCAAGGAAGACGTCGAGTTCGACACCATTGTAAAGATCGCTTCGCACCAGGACCGCTTCCCCAACATAGACTGGGAGGACGCCTCGGTGCGCGTGTACAACTTCAGCGAGATGTTCGCCCACGTCGTCGGTTACGTGGGGAGCATAAGCCGCGACGAGTACCGGCGGCTGAAGACGGAAGGGTACAAGCATTATCAGAAGATCGGCAAAGCCGGCATCGAGAAGCAGTTCGACAGGATCCTCCGGGGCCGTGACGGGTACGTGCGCCGCATCGTTGACGTGCGCCAGCGGACGGAGGGCGAAGAGGTCGGTGCCCCGCCGGTGGCCGGGAACAACATGGTCCTGACGATCGACTACAATATCCAGAACGCGATCTACGATTCGATGAAGGACATGAAGGGCGCGGCCATCGTCATCAAGCCCTCGACCGGCGAGGTCATTGCGCTGGTCAGCAAGCCGGATTACGACCCGAACCTCATCATTTCAAAGAACAACATTGAAATAATCAAGCAGCTCCAGACCGATAAGGAGCGGCCGTTTCTCAACCGCGTGATCCAGTCCAAGTATCCTCCCGCATCCACCTTCAAGCTCGTCACTGCAGTGTCGGCGCTGGAGACGGAGAAGGCGACGCCCGAGAAATCGTATTTCTGTCCCGGGAAATACACCCTGAAAGGGTACAAGGACCATGATTTTTACGATTATGACGTGCACGGGACCGTCGACCTCTACTGGGCGATAGCGAAATCCTGCAGCGTCTACTTCTACCAGCTCGGGCTCCTGACCGGGCCATCGGTCATCATGCGGTATGCCGAGGACTTCGGCCTCAACCAGAAGAGCGGGATCGATATCCCCGGCGAGGTCGCCGGCTTCGTCCCGTCGCGCCAGTGGAAATACAAGGCGTTCGGGCAGCCCTGGTTCGACGGCGACACGGTCAACATGTCCATCGGGCAGGGCTTTCTGCATGTGACGCCGATCGGCATGTGCGATTTCATAGCCGCGCTGGTGAACAATGGCATCGTGTACCGCCCGGAAGTGATACGCGAGATACGGACCAACGACAACGCCCGCGTGATCAAGTCGTTTCACCGGCAGAAGATACGGGAGCTGCCCCTCTCGCCGCTTACCCTGCAGGCGGTCAAGAAGGGGATGCGGCTCGGCGTCATGAGCGGGACATCGGGCCGCCTCGGGTATCTGAAAGTGCCGGTTGCGGGCAAGACCGGTACGGCCCAGACGCGCTCCATCCGCCAGGAGAAATTTTCTCAGCACGCATGGTTCGTCGGTTTCGCGCCGTTTGACGGGCCGCCGGAAACGGCGGTCGCGACGGTCATCCTGGTGGAATACGGTATCGCCGGAGCGGCAAGCGCGGTGCCGATCGCGGAGAGAATTTTTTCGAAGATGTACGAGCTGGGTTATTTCACTTCAGCCCCTGCCGCGCCGCTCCAGGCCGGACAGGGCCTGAAGGCGCTGCCGGCCGGAACACAGCCCGCGCTGACGCCCGGGTTACAGCCTGCCGCCGCCAGGCAGGCGGCGCAGCAGACCGGCGGGCAGATGCCAGGCGGGCTGCTGTCTCCGGCTGCGCAACAGCCGAAAAAAGCCGCCGGGGCACGCTGAAACGATACGCCGGTATCACCGACTGCGGCGATGATGATAAAAAGGGGACGTCAATGTTATTCAGTAAAGAGGGGTTGAGCAAGATCGATTATACCCTTGTCCTGGCGGTCGTCGCTGCCGTGGCGATAGGGATCCTCATGATCTACAGCGCCGGCTTTGACCCCATTGACAAGGTGAACAACGGGCTGTACCGGAAGCAGATCCTCTGGTTCATCTTCGGCTTCATCCTCATGGTGGGCATGACCATCATTAATTACCAGGCCCTGGGTGACTATTCACTCCAGATATACATTACCCTGATCATCATCCTTATCATTACCACGATCTTCGGGACGCCGGTTCGGAATACCAGGGCATGGCTGAACTTTGGCGTCTTCTCCATCCAGCCGTCCGAGTTCATGAAGCTTGGGCTTGTCGTAATCCTGGCCAAGTACCTCGAGATCCGGGAGCGTGATATCAGCCACCTCAGGGAGCTGGTCGTCCCGACGCTGCTGACCTTTGTCCCGGTGCTGATAATCCTCAAGCAGCCTGACTTCGGTACGGCCGTCATTTTCATCCCCATCCTTCTCACGATGCTGTTTGTCGGCGGCGCAGACGTGTCGCACCTGATCTCGATCGTGCTCATCGCGGCCATCGCGATCGTCCTTCCCATGCTGCTTACCTACCGCGAGTGGGTCGGCGCGGAGGGCTCCAACTTTCTCCTTGATTTCTTCCAGGACACCGGTCTTCTCCTGATCGTTTCCGGCGTGCTGCTGTTTGTAACCGTTGTCACATTTACGCTCCATTTTTTCTCGGTGAAAAAGTTTTTACGCAAGATATACATTCCCGGCGCCATAATCTCGATGGGCCTGATGGCGTCGGTCATGATCCAGAACCTCTTCAAGGTCTACCAGAAGCGGCGGATCCTTGTATTCCTCAACCCTGACCTTGACCCGCAGGGCTCGGGTTACAATATCATACAGTCGAAAATCGCAATCGGGTCCGGGGGATTTTTCGGGAAGGGCTTCCTGAAGGGGTCCCAGTCGCAGCTCGGGTTCCTCCCCGAAAAAACGTCGGACTTCATTTTTTCCGTCGTGGCGGAAGAGTGGGGCTTTGTGGGGGCGGTCCTCCTGCTGGCCCTGTTCGGTTTCATTGTCCTGCGCGGCATCCAGACCGCTTTCGAGGCGAAGGACAAGTTTGGCGCGCTGCTGGCCAGCGGCATTACAACGATCTTTTTTTTCCACATCCTGATCAATATCGGGATGGTTGTGGGAATCATGCCGGTCACCGGCCTTCCGCTCACGTTCATATCCTACGGCGGCTCAAACCTGATGATGTCGATGATCAGCATCGGAATTTTACTCAACATCAGGGCCCGAAAATTCGTGTACTGACAAATGGCCCGGAGACCCGCCGTGACAGCACGAAGAGCCGTAATGGCGGCCGCGATCGCGGTCCCGCTCCTGTTCAGCTGCTCCCATGCGGCCGATGAGGCGGAGCTATTCGGCCGTACGAAGCCGGAAGACTATCTCACCGGAAGGTTCAATCCCGTCACGCACGAGCGGTTCGTTTGCGTGAACGACGCGGGCGTGCCCACCAACGAGTGGCGCCATTATCTGCGCAGGGAGACGGTCACGGCCCTGGCGAAAATGTACGCGGATTTCAGGAAAGCTCACCCGAAGGCGCCCTTCTGGGTACAGAGCTCGACGAGAAGCTTCAATGACCAGAAAGCCATATGGGACGGCAAGTGGAACGGGCAGCGTTATGCCCGGGAGAAGGACCCGATGCACAAGGCCCTGGCGATTCTCAGGTATTCCTCCATGCCGGGCACGTCGCGGCACCACTGGGGGACGGATTTCGACCTGAATATCCTCACCAATGAATACTACGAGAGCGGCGGGGGGAAGGTGTTGTACCGCTGGATGACCGAGAATGCGGGGCGGTACGGCTTCTGCCAGCCCTACACCGCGGGAAGGAAAGGCGGATACAACGAGGAAAAATGGCACTGGTCATACCGGCCGCTTGCAGCCGCATTACTCGGTCAATGGAATAATTACTTCGGCAGGAGCGTTGCCGCGTTCTCGCGGACCGGGCTTTTTTCGGGATCTGAAATCGCAGGGAAACTCGCTCCCGTTTTCGTGAACACGATCAGCGAATCGTGCCGGTAATCCCGAACCACCTCAATTGATGATAATCATGAATCCGAACTGCAGGCCCGCACCCGTGGTATCGTAATCGAACGGACCGTTCCTTTTATTGAAATAGGACTGGCAGGTCAGCCCTATGTTGAAGCGCGTGTCATCAGAGGTGCGCACCAGAAAACCGAAGCCGTAGTTCAGCGTCATTGAATGAAGGTACGATATGCGGCTTATCCTGCTGACCAGGGAATAGCCGCTGAGCGAGAATTTCCGGTAACTGTATCCGGCGCCTCCCGTCACATAGGGAGTGTAGAGGTGCGCCGGCAGGTCGAGGATCGAATACGTAAACATGGCGGGAAGCGTGAACTCGTACACCTGGCCGCTTGTCTTAGTCCTCAGTATCCGGTCCACGGGGCCGGTCTTCGTCTTGATCGATTTTCCGCTCATGTAGGTATACGCCGGTGAAAATGTCAGGCTGTAGTTGCCGTACTGCATGCCCATCGGCACAGACGCCGCGATGCTGGCAAAGCCTTCCCGCGCGTCGAGTCCACCGCCGATACCCAGGACGAATTTAGGCCGGACCTTTGCACTCTCCTTTTTCATTAAATCACCGATCGTTTGCTTCTTCCCTCCTTCCGTGTCATCGGGAATATACTGGGCGATAAGGTCTGCTGTCGTTCCCTTTCCGGAGGCAGGACCGGGCATGCCCGCTGACTCTGCCCTGACTGTGGCTGCTGTGAATGCAATAAGCAGCGTGCAGATGGCTGTAAGTGTTTTCATGGTATAATTCCTATTATAAAGTAGCCCCATCTTTATCCGGTATCAGATCGGTTTCGGTAAGCTTGATGAGGTGTCAGAGTAATGCCCGGACTCATCAGTTATGTACGAATCATGAATAAAATCAAGCAAAATTAGGGGAATTGATGATCAAAACGAGGCAATAATGGACGATTGGGTGGGGTCCAAGCAATAAGTAGCGATAGTTATCGCTACTCCACATAAATATAGTGATAATTAATGGATTAATACTTTTTACCAATCTTGAAAATAGTAAAAAATAATCCACCCAGACGGTTTTTTATTGACATAGTACCAGCACACGCGTACATTGTATACATCAACAAGCATGATGCGGGAGGCACCTCATGATCGCCAGGGTTATTATTGCGATATCAATTATTTTTTGCCTGTCAGTAACTTCTGCTTATGCAGGCGGGAGTTCCGATGGAGATAAATGCAAAACCAAATATCCGATTGTTCTCTCGCACGGTATGGGCGCCCAGTACGAGATTGCCTGGGGGATTACCCATTATTGGAACAATATACCCGATGAGCTGAGGGACCATGGCGCCGAGGTCTATATCACCAGCGTAAACGCTCTTGACGGGACCGTCGCGAAGGCGAATGCGTGGAAGCGCCAGGTGCTGGAAATACTGGCGGTGACCGGGGCAGGCAAGATAAACCTGATCGGCCATTCCCATGGAAGCATCTATACCCGTTATGCGATCAGCAACCTCGGCATGTCCCCGATGGTAGCAAGCCATACCAGCATCGCCGGTCCCCACCGCGGCAGCAGCATCGCCGAGCTGGTTCTCAAGATCTGCGAAAAAGTACCCGTGACCGCCGATATCCTGAACGCCCTTGTCATTGTTATCATGGGCGACCAGAACCCCAATACGATTCAGAACCTGAAGGACCTCGCCCGGGACTACATGATCAATGTATTCAACCCGGCAACGCCGAATAAAACAGGGGTCTATTACCAGAGCTACGCCTACCGCGTGAAAAGCTACCTGGGCGCCGGTCTCTTCGCTCTTACGTGGCCGATCCAGAAAAAAATCGAGGGCGAGAATGACGGCCTGGTTGCTGTAACCTCGGCCAAGTGGGGCAACTTCCGCGGCGTTATCGAAGGCGCTTCGTGGCTTGGCGCCGGCGTGAACCACCTTGCAGCTGTCGACATGCTGTTTGGCATCACCCCGGGTTTCAACGCTCCCGGTCATTTCGTTAACATAGTGGCTGACCTGAAAGCGAAAGGCTACTAAGCGTTAACAGGAATATTTACTTCAAGAAATCAAATGAAGCCGCCTTCGGGCGGCTTCATTTTGTAATGGGCGCAACGAGTTTTCGGCCGCGCGCGAAGAAATCTCCGATCGTATTACGCGGTGACTTTCAGTAGCGGGCGGAGATCGTCAAGGCGGTCGAAGAGGTGCCAGATATAGCGCGACGCTCCACGCTCGCGGTGAGGGTGCAGGTCCGAGAGTGCCGGATCGTCGAGATAGTTCCTGAATGCTTCCCGCGATTGCCATTCAACCAGGATGAGCACTGATCGCGGTTCGATATCCCCCCTGACTGATTCCCTGAACCTGCCAAGCGCTAGAACCCTGCCGCCGTGAGACGCCACTTCTTTTGCGGAGCGGCGCGAGTATTCCAGGTATTCTTCAATGTTAACAATGTTGAAAAGATTCAATGCATAAACCGGTTTGTTGTCATTCATGGGGGCGCCTCCGTATCGAGAATCGTTCTGAATTATTGTGGCGCAGACCGGTAAATTCTTCAAGCTTTTTGTCGCGTGGAGCGGAGTATGGCAGTGGCGGACTGTTGCCCGATATATCCTGGTCTCGCGCAGCCATGTTGCTATTGATCGGATGAAAAAATAAAATACTGGAAAAAAAAGGCATCGTCTGATAGCGTAGCCGAAATTGAAAATCACGCGGACGTCCATGTTCCAGCTCTCGCAGGAGAAATATGTTTTACCCGGACCGGACGAGGTGCGGTTCATATCCAGTGGCCAGACGTTGTCACTGGTCCTGGGTTCCTGCATTTCCACGGTATTCGTTGCACGGGGAGATCAATATATCCTGGCAGCCAATCATATCATGATAGCGCGAGAGCGGGAGCCCGGGATAATTGCCAAAAAAAGCGCTCGCCGGCAGATAGATGACATACTTACCGCATTCCGTGATGATTTCGGCATCCCGGATCACGGATATCGCTGCCTCCACCTTGTCGGCGCCGGGAATAAAGGCGCGGACAATAATTTTCGCGTTCATTCGGAGAATATCTCCGAGACGATGTCGGTGCTTGATGAAAAAGGTATCCCGGTGCTGTTCGATGACACCTGGAGCCATTATTTTGCTACATATTCCATCGATCGAAAAAGCATGTCCGTTTTCATCGAGGATAAGCTTGCCGAAGTCCATCTCTCCTACATCATTGATCTTGACCGCCTTTTCTCGCTTGATTATTCCAGGGAGCTGCCGCTGCCCGCTTCTGCCCTGAAAGCCAGGGACCCCGGGTTTGAGGAGCTCGTGAGCAGGGGTGCGATCGTGTTTGTCACCGGTGAGAAGAACAGGCCCTGACGGTTGTGCTGCCGCGATGGTGGAAAAGGCTACACGGGTCTTTCCCCCGCCATTCCTGCAGCTGATAAATTGTAATTGATTTTTATGCTGTGTTTGCAAATTATGATCAGTACAGGGACCCTGGTCCTGGCTATGGTGCGCTATGGATGAAACTGCACAAAACGGCGTCTCCCCGCGCAATGTTCTGATATATTCAGACAGCCTCGCAAGTTTTGATTTCGGTCCCGAACACCCCTTTAAACCGGGCAGGGCCAGGCAGATGATGGATCTTCTTTCCCGGTATACACTTATACATGAGACGGACCAGCGGGTTATGGCACCCGAGCCGGTCCGGGAGGAAGTGCTCTGCCTGGTGCATGAACGGAGGTATATCGAGCTTTTACAAAGCATCGGGAAGGAAGACACTGAATTCTCGATGGATATGCTTGGGGCCGGACTGGGTACCGAAGACAATCCCGCCATTCCGGGTATTTACGATTTCTGTTCGGCTGTAACGGGCGGGACCGTTCTTGGCGCCCGCCTTATCGACGGGGGCGGTGCCCGGATGGTTTTCAATCCGCTGGGGGGATTTCACCACGCCGGAGCGGACCACGCGGAAGGATTCTGCTATATCAATGACCTGGCGGTAGCGATCGAGGAGCTGACGCGGCGCGGGCACAGGGTCGCCTACATTGACATAGACGTTCATTTTGGCAACGGTGTCCGGGACATATTCGCCGCCCGGGACGACGTCCTGTGCATCTCGATACATGAGTCCGGGCTTTCCATATATCCCTGGTCCGGATTTGTCGAGGACATCGGCGAAGGTCCGGGGGAAGGCTATACGGTTAATATCCCGCTTTTGCAGGGGAGCGACGATGCAGTATTTCTCTATGCCTTTGACGCAGTGGTGCCGCCCCTTATCGATTCTTTCCGGCCCGATATCGTGGTGGCGACAATCGGTGCCGATACTCACCGTGATGACCCGCTGGGGCACCTGAACCTCACCAGCATGGGGTATGAGCGGGCAATACGAATCATCGACAGGATGTCGCCGAAGCTCCTGGTTGCCGGCGGCGGGGGCTATAATGTCTACAAGACGGCCGCCCTATGGACCCTTGCGTGGGCGGCATTGTGCGGAATTGAGCCGATGGATGCATACGCCGGCCTGATAGGCGGCATGATGTACGGACCCGAGGCACAGTCCGGAACGCTCCGGGACAATCCGTACGTGGTATCGGGAAACCTGAAGGACCAGTGCATGGAATATGTCCGGGATATGGTTGCTTATCTGAAGTATAACGTGTTTCCAGTTCATGGGATTAAGGGACGGTAGCGGCACGGGTGGTGCCGGGGATGGCTGCTCAGGACCGGAAGGAGGGGGGATGAATTATCGAACGATCGGACCGTTGGGTCGTTTCGCGATGACGACAGCCGCGGTACTCATACTGGCCGTCTTCGTCTTTTCATGTAATAAGGATACGCGTACGTTACAGCCGACAGCATCCAGGGGGGAGCTGGATGCCTCGTCATGGGACTTTGATGCCGATGGACCCATCCCCCTGAATGGAGAATGGGAGTTCTACTGGGGGAAGCTGGTTTCTCCCGCTGACTTCGCGGCCGCTGCGGCCGGCGAGATGTCGGGTTACATAAAAGTACCGGGCAAATGGAACGGCTTCAAAGCCGGGGGTGCTGTGGTCGGTAACCGGGGATATGCAACATATCGGCTGAGGGTCGCGGTGGGCGACGGCGAGAGAATGATGGCCCTGCATACGTTTGACATGGGCACGGCGTTCCGCATCTTCGTTGACGGCCGCGAAATATATGCCAACGGCAGCGTGGGAGAAAGCGAGGAAACGTCGCTTCCCATGTTCCTGCCGGGAGTGGCCCTCTTCCCGGCTGGCGGCGGCACCGTTGAGCTTGTCGTACAGGTATCGAACTACCATCACCGCGACGGGGGGATATGGTACCCCATCGAGATCGGCAGCGAGAAGGACGTGCGCACCGCCCATGTCCGTAGCGGAGCGGCGGACGCGCTGCTCGCCGGCATTCTCATCATCATGGGCATATACTATGTAATCCTCTTCCTCCTCTACCGCCGGGACCGTGCGCCCCTGTTCTTCGGCATACTCTGCCTCTTCATGGGATTCAGGAACTTTGTAGTGAGCGAGCGCCTTCTGGTATTAGCGTATCCCTGGCTTCCGTTCGAGCTTGTGTCGAAGACGGATTACGTTTCGGTAATACTCGGGACAGTGGCGTTCTGCTATTTTCTGCGCGAGCTGTACCCGGGAGAGTTCTCCCGATGGGCTCTGTACGTGTATTCCGGGATCAGCGGTCTGTTCATACTGATCGTGCTTGCGGCGGGATCGATACATTATTCCCGCCTCATGCCGTATTATCAGATGTGCATACTCGCGGTCATCGCGTACGGGACGGCCGTTTTTATCCTTGCCGGATTCCGGCGCAGGGAGAATGCGCTTATTTTTTTATGCGGGTGGCTTGCCCTGATACTGGCCACCGTGAATGATATTCTCTATGAGAACATGATCATCTACACCGGACGCTTTTTTGCAATCGGCGTGTTCCTGTTTGTAGTCATATCCATGGCGAGCATGGCCCGCCGCTTCATCAACCGCGAGCGTGAGGTCGAGCGCGCGGGCGAGAAGGCCAGCCAGGAGGCTGAACAGCACCGGGCACAGGTAGACTTCATCCGGAACGTCATCCGTGAAGAGTCGTCTGCCGTGTCGGTATCCATGAGGAGCATAAACGACGATCTTTCATCCGTCCAGGTGAACACCGACGAGCAGGCGGCCGCCGTTGAGGAGGTAACCGCGTCGGTCGAGGAGATCTCCGCAGGCTCGGACAGCGTGGTCCGGGGCGCGTCGGAGCAGGACGAGAACCTGGGCACGCTCGCCCGCCTCATGGACGATCTCGAACGCATCATCAGCGACACCTCGGCGCTCATCCAGAACGCGCTCTCCGCGGCCGCCGACATCTCGAAAAGCGCACGATCAGGGGGTGAGTCCCTTGGCACGATGAACGAAAGCATGAAGCGCGTGAACGAGAGCTCGCGGCAGATGAACGAGATCGTGAGCATCATCAACGATATCTCGGACCGGATCAATCTTCTCGCCCTCAATGCCGCGATCGAGGCGGCGCGGGCAGGGGACGCGGGTCGGGGTTTCGCAGTCGTTGCCGATGAGATCGGCAAGCTTGCAGACCAGACGGCAACAAGCATAAAGGACATCACCGGCCTCATCGGTACCAACGAAAAGGAGATAGCTGACGGGTCGGCCGGCGTTGCCCGGGCCGTGGACGTGATCGGCACTATCATCGGCGATATCAATCGTATTACGAAAAGTGTGGATGCCGTGTCCGGGAACGCTGGCCAGCAGCTCGACTCCTACCGGAGGGTACGGGATTATGTCGGCCTGGTGCAGAACAGGTCGCACGAGATCATGAGCGCGATGAGCGAGCAGAAGGCGGCCCTTGACGCGGTATCCCAGTCCCTGACCTCGATAAACCGGATTTCGCAGGATAATGCGGGGCGGATCATCACCATGTCCGAATCATCGAAAAGCCTCGTTGTGAAGATAAACAAGCTAACTGAGGATATAAACGAGTATAACCGCGAATTTGCGTAAGGACTCTACGTGCATGCAGCGCGATAACAGGGGGAGATCCATGCCCAGGCTCATTGACTGCAGTATAGCGATTGAAAACAACCTGCCATCCGATCCGCCGATGATGGTGCCGAAGGTTCAGTACCTTGACCATGACTCAGGTGCGGACCAGATGAGGCTCTTTTTTCCCGACATCGATCCAAAGAAAGACCTGCCCGGCGGCAAGGGATGGGCCGTGGAGTTCGTAACACTGAGCACGCATTCCGGCACGCACCTGGACGCACCATGGCATTATCATCCTGACATGGACGGCGGAAAAAAGGCACTTACCATAGACGAGGTGCCGCTCGAATGGTGTGTGGGCCGCGGCGTGAAGCTTGATTTCCGGAATTTGCCGGACGGCTATCTTGTCACCGGCGGGGACATGGCCCGTGCCTTTGAAGAAATAGGCCATGAGTGTTCGGCCGGAGACATCGTCCTGGTGAATACCGGCGCGGACAAGTACTGGGGGAAGCCCGAATACCTTGTCAAGGGATGCGGCATGGGAAGGGAAGCGACTCTCTGGCTCTGCGACAGGGGAGTGCGCGTGGTAGGTACCGATGCATGGAGCTGGGACAGGCCTCTGCCTCTAATCGCGAATGAGTTTCGGGAGAAACGCGATCCGTCAATAATATGGGAGGGTCATTTCGCCGGAATCGAGAGAGGCTATTGCCATATCGAGAAGCTGACACACCTGGATCTGCTTCCGGCGATCGGGTTCACTTTTTTTTGCTTCCCGGTGAAAATTAAGGGTGCGAGTGCAGGGTGGATCAGGGCGGTGGCACTGGTGGATGACTGAGCAATGTTGAGAAGCAATAACTGTTCCCGGGTATCGATAGTTACCGGAATTAAATCAGAGGTCACAGCAACATATGTCCGGGCAGGGGAAGGATAAGGTCTACATGCAGTTAGTTAAATCAGGATGCCGTGCATCGTGATTTTATAAAAAGAATCTGCCATTTTTTCAATATCAATCAGTCCTGTTCCGCTGTTTTTTTTCAGAACGAAATAATAGTAATCCACCCGGAGAAAGGCCCCGGCAACCATGTTGGCCGCAAGCTCTATATCGATGTCCTTCCTGATGATACCGAGTTTTATCCCTTCCTGCAGGTATAGAATAATATAATTCAGCATTTGCTGCTCGAAACGGACGAGGTACGGCTCGAATATATTGTTGAGGCCGGGACCTATCCGCAGATATATGTTGCAGAGCTCTTCATTTTCCTGAAAGAATTTGAAGCTCCTGGAAATCAGTATCTTGAATAAATCGTTGATGTTATCGCTCTTGAATTCTGACATATCAATAGAGGCGAATTCCTCCCATTCATTGAGGAATTTGATGAGTACCGATATAAAAAGGTCTTCTTTGTTCATAAAATAACGATAAAATGTACCTTTCCCGACCCTGGCTTCTTTTATAATCTCTTCCACGTAGGTTTCATAATAACCTTTTTCGGAAAATATTTTTTTTGAACAATCGAGGATCTGGTCTTTTCGTAATTCGCCCTTCATTCTTTTTTGCATATAAATCCGCCTTTAAGAATACAAAAATATCAAAATAAAAAACCGAATAGACGGTATTTGTAATTGACACTTTATGCAAGATTTTGTATTTTGTCAATAAGTATAGACCTGACGCGTCCGGTTTTTTGGATAAAATCCAGAATTTTGTTCATTAAGGCTTATATTTATAAATATAATTAATAGTTTTATATATTTTTTTTGACATAAGTGTAAGTGTAAATAATTCTGATAAATTATAAACCGGACGCGTCAGGTCCAAAATATAATTATGAAATTAAACTGAAAATAATAGATGAGGTAGATTATGAACAGGGGCGGAAATACACATATTCACTAATTGATTGGATATCCAATCAATTAGTGAATATGGAGTCTTCTGTTTTCGGTTGGATGCGCGATGAGATATTACGAACTATGATTTTTTAAAAATAAATATGAGGAGCTCATTTATGAAAGAATCAACAAAAATAATGATGAAAAAGCATGGTTGGAGATATGACAGGTTCATTCATAATTACATTTATTTTAAGTTCTATTATCCTTATGTGAAATCTGTTTATTATCTCTTTAAACTGTTATCCAATTATCTGTTCTGGTTCAAGCCGCTTAACGGTGTACTCTCGATGGCTTTCTCCCGGTATCATGCAAAAGTGTTATCATTCGGCGATACAAAAAAGATCTTCACTCTCCATGAGAACATTGCTGCTGTTTCCCCGGAAAATAAAAAAATTGTACCGTATAAATATGCGTATAAGATTCTATTCATGGAACCGGAACATATTGCGGTCATGGATTGCCCGTGCAAGATAACGCTCGGTGATAAAAGTGAAAATATTAATTCCTGCCTCGCAGTGGGCAAGGGGCTTTCATCGTTTTGGCTCGAGCACGGGGCGAAGAAATATCATGCCAGGAAAATCTCCCAGAAGGATGCTCTCGATTTGATAAATCGATTCAGGCAGATGGGTTATCTGACACAAGCGTTTTTCAAGGTGGCAACCGGCGGTAGTACTGGCGTCATCTGTAACTGTCATCCTGACACCTGCGTAAGCCTTCAGGCCACGAAGTTTGCCAAGAGGTTCAGCAATAAATTCAACATGAATGCCAGTTCGGGCTACGTGGTTGAAGTCAACAAGAATAAATGCAAGTATCATGGAAATTGCGCAGAGGTATGCCCCGCAGGGGCCATAAAAGTTGATAGGGTAAACAAGATATTCACATATGACAAGGATGCCTGCCTTGGCTGCGAGCTTTGCGTGGAACATTGTCCGGAAAAGGCCCTCGGCATAAGGAGGGACGCAACTAAAAATGTGCCGCTTGATATCGACATAGTTAAAAATGAATTTGTCGATTCAAAAAATTAATAGAGGATGTGATGCAATGAAAGAACAAAAAAAAGAGTATGATGTCATCGTCGTTGGGACCGGGGCGGCCGGATGTACTGTTGCCCGTGAAATGACCAGGAAAGGTAAGAAAGTCCTGATGCTCGAGAAGGGCGGAAGGATGGAGTGGCTGGGAAATACCGTCACGGTGGCAACCATGTTCGACCTTGCCACGCTTCTGCGAAACCCCAGGGACATTGTTCTCTTTGTCAATAATTACGGCGGGGCATCCAACATTGCGGCTGGCTCCGCGCTTCCCCCTCCCAAAAAAGTTTTTGACGCGGTCGGAATCGATCTCACGAAAGAGGCGGAAGAGGCCCGGAAAGGACTCTGGATCAATCCGCTGCCTGATGAGCTTATTGGGGAAAACAATCTTCGTCTTATGGAGGCGGCTAACAGCCTCGGCTACCACTGGCAGAAGATGGACAAGTTTATTGACGCGAGCAAATGCACGGGATCGGGAAACTGCATGCTTGGCTGTAAGACCGGAGCCAAATGGACCGGACGGGTTTTCGGAGATGAGGCGGTCGCCGGCGGTGCGGATCTGAAGCTTCATGCGAATGTTAAAAGAATATTGGTGCAAAACGGCAAAGCATCCGGCGTGGAGCTGAAAAACGGGGACCGTTATTACGGTAAAACCGTGGTCCTTTCAGCCGGGGGCATGAGTAATGTTCATATGTTGAGGGAGGCAGGGATCGGTGAGGCGGGCAAAGGCCTCTGTTGTGACTGGCTTTCCTTTGTTCAGGCGGTTGTGCCCGGGACCAACCACCGGGGTGCAACCCCTATGAGTGTGGGGACCATCGAGCATTACGAGTCGGACGATTTTGTTCTTCTGCCCGTATCTCCCAACTGGGCGCTCTTCCTGGGGGTAGCGTTTCTCTCTGGTCCCAAACACCTTCTCAAGCTGGCAAATTTTCCGCGTTATAGCAGTATCATGGTGAAAGTGCGCGACGACATATCCGGGGAAATCGGAAAAGGCCGGGCATTTACAAAACCGGTTACGCCGTCAGACCGCAAGAAACTTGACAAGGGCATCGAGGTTATCACCAAGATTTTCAAAAAGGCCGGGGCCAAGGAAAGCAGCATTTATCCGATGAAGCAGGCCGGCGCACATCCCTCGGCGACCTGTCGGATCGGTCATGTACTGGACAAGAACCTTGCAACACAGATTGACGGGCTCTACTGCTGCGATGCGAGCGTTTTGCCATCATCGCTTGGTGCGCCGGTGGTGTGGACCGTGGTTTCACTGGGCAAGAGGCTGGCCAAGCATCTTGACCGGCAGATATGACCGAGTGAGGTATAATCTGGAATCTGGGGGGTGATGTGTGACAACAGCAGGAATTATAATTTTATGCTCGGTACTTGGGGCAATAATAATGTTTGTCCTCTGGATGGAGTTGTGGCCATGGCATATCATGAGGCTTTCCACGCTGCGGGCGCTGAAATGGCTTGGCATGCGACAGACTTTAACCGGAGGCGCACATGGTATGTTCTACGGGCGATGGGGACCGCAGTATATCAAGTTGTTAAGAAAATTTGCACGATTGTCAGGTCCTCTCGCTAAGAGATGGCTGGAAGATGGTTATCATGGCAAGGTACTGCCACCTGATCTCGCGAATGCAATTATTACTCTTGATCGCGAAGTCCCGCTTCAGGACCTCGGTGATCAGGTTATACCCTACTATCGTGCCCGTGAGATATTGCTTAATTCTGAAACTTCTTATGTTCTCACTGACTGCATGTGCAAGCGGGATCGGAAGGACCACCAGGGTAAAGCCTGCACTGTCGCAAAGGAGCCGTATCAGACCTGCATGTTTATTGGCGATCCTAAACTATGCAATTTCCTGGTCGACCACAAGCCGAATACGAGTATTCGGCTTACAAAGGAACAAGCTCTGGCAAAACTGGAGGAGTTCCATGAAATGGGCCTGGTCCACAATGCCTGGTTCAAGAGTTGTCTGAAAGATCAATTTTACGCTATCTGCAATTGTTGCTCATGCTGCTGCTTGGGCTTCGAATCCATGAAATGGGGAGTCCGGCAGCTTACGCCTTCCGGTTACATCGCTCAGGTAGATGGTAATAGATGCATTGGCTGCGGGACCTGCGAAACTGTCTGTCCGTTCCATGCGGTTGAGATCGTCGTTACCAACGGTGTTCCGAAATCGGTGGTCAATATGGACAAATGTTATGGTGGTGGCGTATGTATCGAGAAATGCCCCAAGAAAGCAAGGAAACTTGTGCGCGATCGCAAACGCAATATCAAGCCAATGGACGTGCGAAAGCTTGTCAGCAAGAAGGCGGGTTGATGTTCATAATCTGCTTTGATAATTAAAAAAAATCGTAAAAGTGAATCAGAACAGGCGCTTAGGGCGCCTGTTCTTTTTTTAAATATACAGGATCTAATTAAACAATTCCCCCATAGTACATGGAGAACATCCTGATCACGAGCATGTCAAGCAGCCAGCCGGGGATAAGTGTCTCAAGAAATGATATGAGCCTGTTCTGGGATACTATGTATCTTGCCCCGGGCCTGTGTCTGGTAATAAAGCGATATATAAGTCGTGCCGCCTTGTCGACATTCATCCCTCTCGTTCCGGCAGCTATGAAATTTTTCTTAAATGACTGGATACTGGTTTCATACTTTTTATCTGCGAAAGAATAATCCTGTTCAAGTGCTCTGCTCCATATTGGGGTAGCGATCCCACCGGGCTCAAGAATTATTGTCCGGATTCCAAAGGGCCGCAGTTCCCGCCGTATCGAGTCGCACCATCCTTCCAGGGCGTATTTGGTCGATACATATGGCGACAGGAAGGGAAGGGCGACTCGACCCGCCATTGAACCATTGATTACCAGGCGTCCATGCGACTTGATAAGCGCCGGAAGGATCTTCCGGGTGACTGAAATAAGCCCGAAGAAATTTATTTCAAAAATTGTTCTATATACCTCCAGGGGAATGTTTTCAAAGGGACCGCCCATTGCAACTCCGGCGTTGTTTATAAAATATTCGAGGTTATAACCACGGTCGCAATAGCTACTGACGGTTTCTGTAAATATTTCTATTTGATGCTCGTTACGAAGGTCGAGGCGAATGGCTTGGACCGATGGGTCTTTATCGAAGGGATTTTTTTCAAGGTATGAGATGATTACAGTATAGCCCTGGCGGATAAAGATTTTGCAAAGAGATTCGCCAATGCCGCTGTCGCATCCTGTGATTGCTGCTAATTTCATGGTTCTCCCCCATAATAATGATGTACAGATAGATTTAATGTAATAAAATATCGATAACTATCGAAAAAATTTTATTTTTTAAATTTCAATTCGTTATAAGAGAAAACGAAATATTCTATAGCACAGGAGTTTGACCATGAAAATTGAAACAACTGCTAATATGCACATCAACATATTGAGAAAAATCGAACATGCATCAAAAATCTTGAACAGGCCGCAAATGTTAATTGTCAGGTTGTTGCTTGGAAAATTATTGGAAGATGAAGGAAAACATGCTGGATCGTGGTCTCGAATTAAATATCAAAAAAGAGATGTAGCTGAAAATTGGACTACTTTTCACCTGTGTCTGAGAGAGGATGAATATGAGTATACCCAGGATTTGCGGAAGGTATATAAAATGTCTTTGTCGCATGTTATTGCTTATGCAGTGAATAAATTTCTTGATATAATGCTTTCAATGATGACTTCAATAGAATTTGCGAATAAAATCGAAAACTATCTTTATAAAAATTATATTACTTCATATGAATTGATTGATGGAGTACACTGCTGGAGATATTGCTGGGGTTACACACCTCGGGCATATACACGGCTTGAGTGAGTCTATTGAATGGCAGCCACAATTTTTCGTAATGCCTTTTCGAGTAGGATTCGAGGACATGCTATGTTGATTCTTTCGAATCCATCACCTTCGGGTGAACCAAATATGTATCCATCATCAAATGCCACTCCGGCCTTTTCGCGGAGAAGACTCTTCAGCGATACTCTGTCCAATCCAAGTTTCCTGAAGTCAATCCATGCGAGGTATGTTCCTTCCGGCTCGACAAGGGTAATTTCGGGTATATTATTCTTGATGAAGTCTTTCAGAAAAGAAAGATTGTCAGTTAAATATTCTATCACAGCATCAAGCCATTGCCCACCATGCGTATATGCGGCTGTCAACGCCTCGCAAGCAAACAGATTGGGCCATGTAAGCCCAAAACATTCGAGCGTTCGCTTATATTTTATTTGCATTTCAGGATTAGCTATTATCAAGCCGGCGGTTTGCAGGCCTGCTAGATTAAAGGTCTTGCTGGGTGAAAGACATGTGATGGAGTTCATCAGATAGTTATCGGCAATCGATGCGAATGGAACATGCTTTATCCCTGGGTATGTTAGGTCGCAGTGAATCTCATCAGAGATTACTATCACGTTGTACTTACTGCAGATCTCACCAAGGAGCGAGAGTTCATCTTTGCTCCAAACCCTGCCTACGGGATTATGCGGGCTGCACAAGATAAGTAATTTTGCTTGCTCAGTTATTATTTTCCGTTCGAGATCATCCAGGTCCATGCGGTACTTGCCATGGCCGAGCACCAGCGGGTTGTTTACAATCACCCTGCCGTTATTACGAATGGCATTCATGAATGGATAATAAACCGGCTGCTGGATTATTACCTTGTCCCCTGGGTGGCTGAATGTCTGAAGGAGCAGATTCAGTGCTGGAACGACACCGGGGCTGAAATGAATCCAGTCAGAATGGATTTCCCATCCGTGACGCTTTCTGAACCAGGCTATGAAAGATTCGAAGTAGGTAGACGATGCCGCGGTATACCCATATATTCCATGCCGGGCACGATTAACCAGTACATCAATGACCTCCGGTGGAGATTGAAAGTCCATATCGGCAACCCATAGCGGAAGAAGATCGGATCCGCCAAAGATACTGTCGGCGAGATCCCATTTTACCGAGCCGGTGCCCTTACGTTTTATCACCCTGTCAAAATCGTACTTCATTTTATCCGTTGCCATTCATTATAATTGACTGTGTTTTATAAGTCTGTTCCTGTCCAGTCATTTCCCGGCTATGGTAGATACCATTTTTTTCGCCGCATGGGTCAACATTAACTCATCGACGTGATAGTTATCCATGAGTAACCTGGATTTCAACTCTTCAATACGTTCGCTGCGCCTTTCATCAGACATGCTTTCAACCCTGCGCAGGTCTTCCCTGAAACGCTCCAAACCCGGAAGTGCCTTCAGTATGCCTTTTTCCAGGGGAGAACTGCTATTATCCAGAAAATGCTTGCGCGCATTTTCTGAAATCTCTATCCGATCAAGTCCTCTTTCATATTCGGTATGATTTCTGAGAAAGAGCGGTGTCCGACCTTGTCCGGAATTTAATGGTGAACGATAATTAACAAACTCAGCTGTACGATGGATTATCATGATACTTACCTCCAAAATTCATTGTGACATAAATAATATCGGAAAAAGCATACATATGTTTAGCCTTTTTGTGTATAGTATTAATTTTTTTTATTTATCAGAATACCTTCATTCACACAATTCTCTGGATTTTATTAAACAAAAGTATCATAAATGTATACTTTATGTTATTGATGTACAATATTATAGATAGTAATTTGAATTATTTGGTATTGCTCCAATAAAAGCTCTGACTATTATAATGATGAATTATTTCAATTTTTGGAGTTTCTGTCTGATTGTTATCGGTGATATACCTTTCCCTGCGATGCAGCCAGGATAGTTATCGTATACCTGCTGAGTTTCCGTGTGTCTTCCGGGGTCGAATCAGGCGTTTCCTTCTTTATGACAGCCCCAATTTCAAGAAAATCATTTATGGCCTTCTCCACGCAGGTCTTGTCAGTACAGAAGCATGATGATTTTTCCAGAGCGGCCATCCTCACCATGAATGAGCTTATTTTTGGGCATGCGGCCGTTAGTGCGGCAATTCCGAGAACAGCAATAAAAAACAGGAACGTGTTTTTCATTCTCTTCTTTTCTCCGTTTTTTTGTCGGTGACGTCCGACCGACACTGCGTTGAATCGTTCCTCAGAACGCATATTTTTTTCTTGTCAGCATGCCCAGCAGATCAGTACCAATGCCGAAGATGAAATCAAATCCGTACGGCCTCTTATACTGGTCATGCTGGTTGAAGCGGTAATATCCCCGTGCCCCCAGTATTAAGGGGACCTCTATGGTGAACAGGTGAACTTCAAAACAGAGCTCCAACCCGGTGGAGCAATAGTAACGATTACTCCGCCCCTCTAAACCGGCCCCCAGGTCTCCGAATAGATTTGCATAAATCCTCTTTAAGTGAAGCACGTGGAGAATGTTCCAATCCGGATCGTAGATAGGGAACGTGTAGTTGAGGCCAGTTTTTACCAGTGTCCGCGAGAATTCATAATCGTAACCCCGGGGGAAGAGCATCTGGCTGGCGAATCGGATATCATGAGGGTTTTGTGCCTCGTAGCCGCCCTGGATGAAAAAGCTGTGATGCCTGTAGAAGCCCGGAAAATAGAGAGCACCGCTCATGGAGAAAAGGCTCCCATGGTAAGGTCCCGGAAATGGAGTATGCCGGTAGATGATGTCAATTGTCTGCGCCCAAACAGGGTGTATATCGGCGAACCACTGGTACCCGTTATAGAGGCTCGTGAAGTATGAGATTGGTATGAACTGCCCGTTGTGGTTCCTGCCGCCGGTAAAGTAACGTTCTTCCAAATCCATGCCGTCGACCATGGTATACGCCCCCCTTATACCCATAATGAGGCGCGTGTTAAAACGGCTGCGGGTCAGGTCAAGAGGGATCTGAAGGCCGAGTGAGGGGCTCAACTCGCGCCAGGTATAGGTGTGGTTTTCTTTGTAGAGCCCGTAAAAATACACGACATCGTACGTTGATGATCTGCCGCCGTAAAAGCAGCCGAGGTCGATGACCGGGTACCACCCGGCGTAGCTGATATCCACCATGCCGGCATGCGTACGCTCGTTCCAGTTGTAAATGTACCCTGCTGAAAACTGCGTTGTGTTCAGCAGGTTGAGCGATGTGAACGAGAGAGACAGCTCGTGTGAGAGAGGATTGACCAGGGGCATCCATGTGTGGATGTTCGCGAGATGGGTGAAATGATTAAATTTTTTCGATTCGTAATTTCCCTCCGGTATGTCCTTCGTGATATCACCGCCGGCCTCCTGTCCGATCAGCGGCTCGTAGTAACGGAGACCCCGGTCCCCGACTTTCCCGATGGGCTTCCATGACGCTGGGTCAAGCGGCATCTCAACGGCGACGTAGCCGTCCGCGGTAACGTCGTTAAAAGCGAGTTTTTTTCCATCAGGGGACAGCGAAGGGTAGTATGCCCCGGACATGCGGCTCGTTACCTGGAATATTTTTTTTGTCGAGATGTCGACAGTATAAATATTGTCGATGCCCGAAAGTGGCGAGACGAAATATACGTGCTTTCCGTCAGAGACCGGGTAGTATACGTTCTCCGGCCCGTATGGCACGACTGTCTCCTCCGTGCCGGTTTCTGCATCCATGACGGCGACGGCTTTGCCGCGGAGCCGGTGTGTCTTCGTGTATGTTACCTGGGACCCCTCGGTGGACCAGTGCGGAGTCTGGATAAATTCGTTTTCCGGGTTGGCAAAGCGTTTCAGCTCCGCCCCCGTGGCCGCGTCAAGCACTACCAGGGTGCACTCGTTATTTGCCGAGAACTCGACCGCCGCAATCCGCGTGCCGTCGGGCGACAGGGCGGGCGCGAACAGGCGGGACCTCTTCGTGAGGAAGCGCTTCTTTTTCGCGGCCAGGTCGTACGTAACGATAACGGACCAGCTGCGCTCTCCCCAGCGGGGGTCAGGCACCCGCTCAGCCCAGGCTACGCGCCCCCCGCCCGCCGATATCCCCGTGAAGTTGATTTTACCGGTGTAGCAGAGCCTTTTTTCGGTGCCTGAGAAGGGATCGATCCTGACCAGAGAATAAATGTCCTTCATGCCGTGTCTCATGACGAGGATGCTCCCGTCCGGGGCGTATTGCGGCGCGTCGTTGTAGGTCCAGTTCTTACTGTCTATTTTCTGGAGGGGCCTGGCATCCGTGAATTCTAGTCCCGCAAGCTGTTCACGCCAGAGTTTCTCGAGCTCGTCCATGGTTTCGTTGTAGAGTACGTGGGCTGCCTTGCCCGTCTTTTTTTTAAGCTGTATGGTGAACCAGTGAGGTACAAAGGGGCACCAGGTCGCGCGGTAGAGCATGTCCGCCCATATGTCGGGCCCGTATTTTCGCTTCACGTGCGTGGTGAGGTAGTAGCCCATGAGATAGGGCGAGGAGAGGGGATCCCAGTCCCGGTAAGAGCCGAACAGGGCCTTGTAATACCTGTAGCGTTTTCCAGAGAGCAGCTGGGCGCGGAGCTCGACATCGAATTCCGGGATCCTGCCCCGGCCGCTTGCGGTAAGGGCAGTCTCCGTGCCCACGGCGTCACCCTCGATGAACCACCAGGGCACGCTGATGCCACCCATGATGAAAGCCCCTGTCCCACCGAACAGTATGTAGAGTGCCTTGTTAAAGGCGCGGTTAAGCCCGTCCATCTGAACGATGTGCCTGAACTCGTGAATCGCAAGCTCCGTGTACCAGTCGTTGGAGCCGGCAAAGGAGTCCTGGGGGGGCGTGTTCCACCATTGAGTACGCCGCGGCATGTACGCCGCCATGCCGTTGGAGATGACCGATTGGGTATACAGGAGCACCGGGAGGCGGCGCTTTGGCTGGAATTTCAGGCTTTTGGTAACGTGCGGGTATGCATATTCCAGTGTCGCGGCGACCCGCCGGGCGTCCTTCTCGATCTCTGCCGGGTAAATCACCTTGAAATGCTGCGTCTTGATCACGCGCCACTTGATGCCCCATGGGTTCTGGCCGGCATCGATTGCCGCAAGGTCAGGCGGCATGGCCAGTATCGTCAAGGATATCAGGGCAGCGTATACTGTCAGTTTTAAAATCAATGTATTGTTCCCTGCTCGTCATGTATCAGGAACGTGTCCACGAACAGTATGAAAGAAGCAGGGTGAAAATTGAAAGCTATTTTTGGACCATGGCTCTTATATGGGACTTCTCGATTGACATTTCCTGTGAATATAATTCTTGACGCAGCATACGCCGGCTTCTATATAAATGTGGCCTGTCCTAGCGGCAGTTGTCGGATGGAACGGGTTCTTGCACATCATGATGGAGAAGAATCTCTAATGAAAAAAACGGTCATATCCGGCAAACACGCGGCGGAAGCTCTCAAATTTACCGGTAACATAATTGACGAATGCGGGCCGCGCCTGGCCGGCACGGAAGCATGCAGGCGGTCGGCCGATATAATCAAGAGGGAGATGGACAGGCATTGCGATTGCACCGCGATCGAGGAATTCGAGATGCATCCCCGCGCGATGCTCGGGTTTATATGCGTGTCCGCCGTTTCTTTCATCGTCTCGTCGGTGTTTCTGTTTTTCGGATGCCTTATACCCGCCGCGGCAGGCTACACCTTCGGTGTTGTCATCAGCGTGTGTCAGTTCGTTTTTTACCTGCAGGTTTTCGACCGTTTCTATGAAAAGAAAAAGGGATACAACGTATACGGCGTCATCGAGCCGGCCGCGGAAGTCCGGCAGCAGATAATCATCAGCGGGCATCACGACAGTGCCTATGTATTCAATTTCTTCGCGAAGTTTCCCCGGCTGTACAGGATTCGGCTCATTCTGGGCCTTATCCCCATCAACGTGTCTTTTTTTCTCGTCTGGACCTGGGTAATCATGAACTATGTGTTTGACGCGATCCCGGGGTTCGCGGACATCTTCCGGTACGGCGCGATTGCGTCATTTGTTTTCGTCGTTCCGCTCGTTTTCTTTCTCGGAAAAAAAGGAACCCCTGGCGCCGGCGATAACATGATAGCCACGGCCATTGCGTTGAAAATTGCCGAGCTCTTCAAAAGGGCGGGAAAGAAAGGGCATCCTGCGCTCAAGCATACGCGCCTTGTCATACTCAGCTTTGACGCGGAGGAGTCCGGCCTGAGAGGCGCCAAGGCCTTTGCGAAAAAGCACCGTGCGGAGCTGCAGGCCATACCGGCCTATAATTTCAACATGGACAGCATATACGACGTCGACAAAATCAAGTTCCTCGTATCGGATATAAACGGCACCGTGAAGCTTTCCGGGAATATGGCCGAACGATGTGTTGAAATCGCCAGACGCCAGGGATTCAGCGCCAGGACATTGAGGATGCCTTTTGGCGGCGGCGGGACGGACGCTGCCGAGCTGGCAAAGGCCGGCGTTAATGCAACCACCCTTATCGCGATGCCGGTAAGCATTGAGCGGGACGTGGTCGTGTACCACACGCTTGATGATACCGTTGACCATGTCCATCCGGAAACGGTGGAAGCCGTTCTTAAAATACTCCATTCCTATATTGTTGAAATGGACGGGGAGGCATAAGTCAGCCGAAAGACCGCCGGGATCCGATGATCGATAACATGAAACCGGGAAGGGGGCGTTCCATACCTGGTTTTTGGTGTAGATTTATAATTACGGTCGATTATTACTTGTATCTATAGTACATTATTACCGCTGCCCCGTCTGAGTATAAAACCGGAGTGCGGAGTATAACCATGAATATTACGAATATATTGATACGGGTTCTGCTGGGCCTGATGGCGGCATTATATAACCGCCGCGAATCGAAGCGCGCGTACCTCAAGAGTACGGACGGCTGGATCAATTTCAGCATCGGATTCAGGACCGAAGACGGGAGTGTTACCGCCGCATTGGCGTTCCGCGACGGCAGGGTCTCTGTCTGCGGCTCGATCCCGGAGGGTGCGGACAGCATAATAATATTCAAAGACCGCAAAACGGTCATGGAAGCGATCAACCTCCCCCCCAACGAGCTGATACTGTTCCTGATCAAGGGGAAGATGCGCCTTGAGGGGAGCATGGTGTACGCAAACCTTTTTAATTATTATGTATCAATACTCCTGTACAAAAAGCATAAGAGGATGGGGGAGAAGATTAAGAAAGAGCGGGAAAAGCAAAAGCTCGAGGACTCCCGCGCGGGAGCCACAACGCCGGCCCCGGCGGAAAAGAAGGTCAGGGAGGGCATGCTCCGCGCCCCGTCTGTTGATCCGGGCGTTAAGCACCTGACGGATCCGTTCCTCGCCGGGTACTCGATTGCGGACTTTCCCCGGCTCAAGCGTTTTCTTGACGATCATTTCATGACAAAGCCGGAGATATGCCCCGAGCGTGCACAGCTCATGACCCGCTGGTTCCGGGAAAACGGCTTTGAAACGCAGAAGGACGGATCCGAGTGGGTGCCCGAGCTGCGGCAGGCCGGTGCATACCGGTACATGATGGAGAACCGCAAGCCGATCATCCGCAAAAACGACCTTGTCGCCGGAACCTCCACCACGAAGGACATCGGCGTTATCATCTACCCGGAGGCGCACGGCGGCATGATCTGGAGCGAGCTGAACAACGTGCAGGACCGGGAGCTTAACCCGTATAACATCTCCGAGGAGACGAAGCGGATCCTGCATTTTGACGTGTTCCCCTACTGGACGCAGCGCAACTTCCGCGAGTGGGTCCGCCGCGAGTACGGCAACCCGCTCTGCCAGCGCATCGACGAGCGCTTCGCCGTCTACTTCCTCTGGAAGAGCGTGGCCCTCTCGCACACCATAGCGGACTTCCCGAAGCTGCTCCGGATCGGGATAAAGGGCTGCATGGATGAAATACGCGGCGAGCTCTCTGAAACGAACGGTTCTTCCGGCGGCAAGCGCGACCTGCTCGAAGCGATGATCCTCTGCCTTGAGGGTGTGGCCGCGTACGCGAAGAACCTGTCGAAGCAGGCCGCTGCCGAAGCGGAGGCCGAGAAGGACCCGGTGCGGAAGGAAGAGCTCGCGCGCCTCGCTGCCATCTGCTCGAAGGTGCCGGAAGGCCCGTGCGACACGCTTGATGAAGCTGTGAACGCCGCGTGGATCGGGTGGGTGGGCCTGCACATGGAGAACACCAATGCCGGCCTCTCGCTCGGCAGGATGGACCAGTGGTTCCAGCCGTATTTCGAGCGCGACATGAAGAAGCTCGACACTGTTGAAAAACGCGCGGCGTATATAAAGAAAGCGATCGAGCTGGTGGGCTGCTTCTACATGCGCTGCACCGACCATCTCCCGCTGGTACCTGACATCGGCAACTACCTCTTCGGCGGCAGCTCGTCTGACCAGGCCATCACCCTGGGCGGCGTCACTCCGGACGGCGAGGACGCGGTATGCGACATGACCTATATCTTTTTAAAGGTGACCGAGATGCTTTCCATCCGGGACCCCAACGTGAATGCGCGGTATCACAAAGGAATTAACAGCGAGACTTACCTGAAACGGCTCTGCGAGGTAAACCTGATTACCACGGCCACGCCCTCCCTGCACAGCGACACCGCGGTCATGGCCTCCCTCGGGGAATTCAACTACGACCAGCGCGACCTGCGCAACTGGTCTGCCACCGGGTGCGTGGAGCCCACCCTCTCGGGCAAGCACATCGGCCATACCAACTGCATGATGATGAACATGGTGGCAGCGCTCGAGATGGCCCTGAATGACGGGAGGCACCCCCTCATGAACTGGAAGGTGGGACCTGCTACCGGGGTGATCGAGTCCGGCGCCTTCCCCGATTTCGAGGGCTTTTACAGGGCATTTACCACGCAGTTCCAGTTCCTGATCGACAACTCGGTCGAGGAGAACAACATGCTGGGCAAGGCGCACGGCTACCTCCGGCCCACGCCGCTCCTGTCAGCGCTTATCGAGGGGCCGATAACGAAGGGCCTCGACGTGACGAAGGGCGGGGCCACGTACAACAGCTCCGGCTCGGCCTGCATCGGCCTGGCGGACATCACCGATTCGCTCATGGCGGTCAAGAAGCTTGTGTACGACGAGAAGCGGGTCTCCTTTCCCGAGTTCAAGCGCGCCATCGACGCGGACTACAGCGGTTTCCCGGAAATCCACGCCATGGTGATGAACCGGGTCCCGCGCTTCGGATCGGGCAGCGACGAGGCCCTGGCGATGGCGCAGCGCGTGGCAGCGTTCGCGCACGACGCGTACTACGCCCATGAGAACTACCGCGGAGGCCGTTACACGGCCGGGTTCTGGTCCATGTCGAACCACGTCATTTTCGGCAACATGACCGGGGCGCTGCCTTCGGGGCGGCTCGCGGGCAAGGCTTTCACGCCCGGGCTCACGCCCGAGCCGAACGCTTCGAAAAACCTTCTCGACAACATACGGGACGTGGCGCGTCTCGACCCGAAAACCATGAACAACAATATCGCCTTTAACGTGAAAGTGGTCCCGGCTTCGAGCGACACCCATGAGGCCATGGTGAACAACATGTACTCGTACGTGAAGACGTACTTCGACCTGGGCGGCATGCAGATGCAGATGAACGTGGTCTCCTCCGCCGTGCTGCGCGACGCGATGGCGCACCCTGAAAATTACCGCAACCTGATCGTGCGGATCTCGGGTTACAATGCCTATTTCGTCACGCTTAACCGCGAGATGCAGATCGAGCTGATCGAGCGGGCGGAGTACGGGGTGTAAAGGCAGTGAATAGTGAATAGTGAACAGTGAATAGTTGGACTTATAAATGCCCAAATATAATGTATAACCGATTTGCATCATTGAATAAAGCGATTGTCATTCCCGCGAAGGCGGGAATGACGGGCTGGCTTTTTCTAAGGTCACAGGTTGTGGCCTTAGAAAAAGGCATGTGGATGATATTAGAATGAAAGAGAATGTTCAAAAGTTAAGTGAAAAAGAAATATTAAAAAATATCCAATTAATAATTTAGTGTCTGGATGGTTTTTCAGAATTGATGAGATCAGCAATGGTGGTTACAAAGTGAGTGACAAGGATGTTTGGGGAAGAGAAATATCTCGAACAGGGGGAGAATCAGATAAACTTCATGTTCTGGGGATGCCCGACAGATTTCTTTAGAAATAAAATAATATAAGTTTACTAAACCAGGCCACAACAAGCCGCCGCGCAGGACGCGCGGCGTCGCGAAGTGGACATGGATGGACATCTGCAGCGAAAAGTTAAAACATGTTACTAGTGATAGGCCAAGCCGGCCGCCGGCGTCAGAGGCGGCGGGAGATGGGGGTTGATGGGGGAAGAGGGCAGCGCCCTCGTCCCCCTCATGCCTGACCGGCTCCCGGTCGTTAACCCTGCACCGGTCGGTGAACAAACACAAGGTGGCCATCAAGGAAGCAAATAATTTGAATATGAATGAATTACGAAGTAATCCCTTGATTTTCGAAATCAAAGGCAACTCCCTCGACGACGGCCCGGGCATACGCACCGTGGTCTTCTTCAAGGGGTGCCCGCTCTCCTGCGTGTGGTGCCACAACCCGGAGAGCAAGCGCCGCGAGCGTGAGATATCCTTTGACGGGAGCAAGTGCGTGGCGTGCGACGCGTGCCGGCGCGCCTGCACCGAGGGCGCGCTTGATCGGAAAAACAAATATTACGTGGACCGGGAGAAGTGCACCCTGTGCGGCATATGCGTGGAAACATGTCCGTCAGGCGCGCTGTCCCTTGTCGGCAAGGCAATGACCGTTGATGAGATCGTCCGCGTCGTCGAGAAGGACGTCCCGTTCTTCAACAACTCGGGAGGCGGCGTCACCCTCTCCGGCGGCGAGCCTGCGCTCTTCATGGATTTCACCGCGCGTCTTGCGGCCGCGTTGCGGGAGCGGGGCATCCGCGTCCTCCTCGAAACCTGCGGTTTTTTCAATTACGGCGCCTTCCTCGAGCGCCTCTACCCGCACCTCGATCGCGTGTACATGGACATCAAGATCATCGACCCGGACCGGCACCGCGCCCTCTGCGGCCAATCAAACGACGTGATACTGGAAAACTTCCGGAAGCTGAACCGGCTGTTCCGCGATGGCGGCATCGAGGTGCTGCCGCGCGTCCCCCTGATCCCGGGCCTTACAGCCACGGAGGAGAACCTGTCCGCTATCGCGGCGTTTCTACGGGAGGAGGGCGCGCAGCGGATCGGTTTGCTCCGGAACAACCCGCTCTGGCTCGAGAAGAGCGGCATGCTCGGCCGGGAGGCGGGGGCGGATGCCGCGGCACTGCGCGGCTGGATTGACCGGGAAAAAATGGAGGGTATACTGAAGCTGTTTGGCGGCTTTACGATAGTATGACGCCGGGACCGCCGGTACAGGGAGAGGAATGCATGAAAACGATCGTATCTGATTTCACGAGCAAGGGCGTGCGCTGCGCCGGAACGCTGTACCTGCCGGACGGTAAGGGCCGTCCGCCCGTTGTGATCATGGCGCACGGCCTCGGGGCGGAGCGCGCGTTCCGCCTGCCGGCCTTTGCCGCTCGCTTCGCTGCCGCGGGGATTGCGGCGTACGTGTTCGACTACCGGAACTTCGGCGACAGCGACGGAGAACCGCGGAACCTGATCAGTCCCCGGCGGCACATAGCCGACTGGCTCGCCGCGATCGCGCACGTTCGCACGCTGGAGGCAGTCGACGTCTCGCGCGTGGCTCTGTGGGGCTCCTCCTTCTCCGGCGGCCACGTGGTGGTTGCGGCCGCTAAATCTAAAGGCATTGCCTGCATCGTGTCGCAGGTGCCTTTTGTTAACGGCCTCTCCCTTTTCCGCTTATTCAGCTTTTCATTTTTAATGAGCGCCACGATTAACGGCATCCGCGACCTCCTGCGCATCCTGACGTTCCGCAAGCCCCATCTCGTTCCCATCGTGGGCAGGCCGGACACATTCGCGCTCATGAACACGCCGGATTCCTGGGACGGCTATACCGGGCTCATTCCGAAAGATAGTAAATGGAAAAACGAATGCCCGGTACGGATATGCCTAGAGATCATCAGCTACCGGCCCATTGCATACGCGGGAGGGGTAAAGTGCCCTGCGCTGTTTGTGATCGCGGAGCAAGACTCCCTTGTCGACTGGAGGGACGTATTGAAGACGGCGGACAGGATACAAGCATCGGAGAAGATGGTCCTCGCGAGCGGACACTTCGAGCCGTATACCGGAGAGCTCTTCGAAAAGGTTTCGGCGAGGGAGACGGGGTTTTTACGCAAAGTCCTGTCCGTGGATGGTTGATCTTTTCCCTTTTTCCGGCGGTAATCTTTTTATGGCGCCGGGGCAGAAGTTGTTGCGAAAAAACGGAAACCCTCCCATGTATGGATACTCGCGTGATCATGAGGCATGAGGTGGCCCGGATGAAAAGGCTTTTCCCATATTTTCTATGCGTACTTGCTGCTGTCGCGTGCGGGGCATACGCCGCGGACCATTCCATCGATACCCTGAAGCTGACCGGGGCCGACCTCCCGGCCGGGTACGAGATCGGGAGCCGGATCAACACGATTTCCATCCAGCCGGTGACGTTCTATAACACGCCTGACCAATTGGGCACCCTGCCGAAACCGTCAAAGAAATCCTTCCAGGAGCTCCGGCTCAACGGCGATACGCGCGGTACCCTGCTGATGCTGCAGTACGGGTCTGCCGCGGACGCTGAAAGGGTCGGGCTCTTTCTCACGGGTTTCCTCTGGGGCGGCACGGGCGGACCGACCGCGACGCATCCCGAGGAGCTGTATGCAGCCGGTAACCTCATTTTCATTTTCTGCTTCGGGTTTCAAAGCGAAGAGTCGCGCCTGGTGAGGGGCTTTCTCGTGGAGAAGAAAGGCCTCGCGCTTGAGTCGGGCGATGACCCGTTCAAGAAGGTCATGAGACGGGCCCGGCGCTATAACAGCAGGACCGATGTGCAGAAGGGGATCAGGTATCTCAAAAAGGAATATGGCACGATCAGGGACCGCAGCGCCGGCCAGCTGCTCCTTGCCGAGTTTTATTATATGGCCCGCGACTGGGCCGGCGCAGGGCGGCATTACCTGCTGGCGCTCGAGCTGCACGGGGGGAAGGACCCGCTTCCCGACCCCGGCTCTCTGTGGGCGTGCCATCGCGGCCTGGGCGTCTCCCTCGCGATGACCGGCCGGGTGAAGGAATCGATCGCGCCCCTGGCCGCGTCCCTTGACCTGGGCCGGAAAAACAGGCAAAACACGCAGGTAGCGAGCTCCGCCTATGACCTTTCCTGCTCCCACGCTGTTCTGAAAGAATTTGACAGAGCCTACCCCCTCCTTGCAGAGGCGATACGGCTAGACGTGAAATACAAGGTAATGGCGCGCGGCGACGATTGCTTCAGGGACGCGCTCGCTGAAAAGAGGTTCTCCGATCTTTTGAAATAGGCCGGACGTTATTTCACCTTGATGCAGAGCGCTGTCAGGTCGTCCTTGAATTGCGTCTTCCCGTGAAATGCATTAAAATCTTTCATGATATGGTCAAGAACGTCCTGCGCCGGACCATCAGGCGCGTTTTTCATCGACTCAACGATGCGCGCCTCATCATAGGTGTTTCCCTGCCCGTCATCCGCCTCGATCAGGCAGTCAGTGAACATGAAGAGACAGTCGTCACGGCCCAGCTTGAGGGATACCGATGGAAAGGGCTGGTTCACGCCTTCCACGCCGAGGACCAGGCTCCGGTAGCCGTCGCCCATCTTGTCCAGTATCCTGCCGACCCTGCCCGATGACCCGGATTTGAACACGATGTCCGGGTGGGCGCAGTTGACGTATTCCGCGTAGTCTCCCGTGAAACGGAGGAGGATGCCGGTGACGTAATTGTCGATCCGGCCTATCTCGGCGATCAGCTCCGTGTTGACGTGCTCCATTATGACCGACAGCTTTTCGTTGCGGTAGAGATTGAAGTTCCTGGTTATGATCGATTTCGCCAGCAGGGTAAGGAGGCCGGATGACACGCCGTGGCCCGAAACATCAAACAGGCCGACGCCCCGGAGCTCGCCGTTGTCATCGTAAAAATCGAAGAAATCCCCCGAGACCTCCGACCAGGGCCGGTACAGCGTGGCTATTTCGTACCGCGCGTACCCCGGCTTGTTTTGCAATATGAACGTGGTCTGAAGGCTTGCCGCGAGCGACAGGTCCTTCCTCCGGATGATCTCGTTCTCCTCCATCTCGCGGTTGACCCGGGTAAGGTTCTCGTTCATCGCCTCAAGCTCGTTCATGGCCGCTTCCAGCTCTTCCGTGCGCTCTGCCACTTTCTTTTCGAGATTGAGGTTCATGTCCATGAGCTGGTCCTGCGCCGTGCGGAGGCTGTCCTTCATCTCGTCCACGTCGGTGATGATCTCGCTGATCTCGTCACGCACCGGTATTTCGCGAGCCGCGCTCTTGAGGTCGCCGTTCCCTATTTTGTTGAGGAACTCGACCACGATGTTGATCCTGTCGCGGAGCGTCTTGATGACCAGCAGGGGGCTGAAGATCCCGACGATGACCGCCATGATCGCCATGACCCCGATCCGCGCGTACATGAGCGGTGTGGCTATCCTGTTCATCTCGACGGTTATATAGAAGAAGGTGACGATGACGGCCAGGGTCAACACCACCGAGGTGACCGAAAGGGCCGTGAGCCGGCTTCGCAGCGACACCCGCGGCGGGCGCTCGAACTCGAGCTTCCTGGGGAAAATGCCCCTGTTGAGGATGTTCTGCACCATGATTTCGGTGATCGCGAAATAGGACGCAGTCCCCAGGCCCGCGCAGAGACCGGCGCCCATCCACATGTTTACGAACTGTGGCATGGTCGCATCGGAGAGGATCATGAACGGCACGATCGCGTTTGCGAGGAGGATCAGCCAGCGGAAAAAGGCGCCGATCGAATGTATGATCGGGAGATTGAGAAGCCGCTTTTTCGCCCTGGCATAGAGATCGTCGGGGACCGTTTCCCCGCGCGCCAGCTTTTTAAAATACCTGAGGATCGGCAGCACGGCGATCAGGTTGTTCACCAGTACGAACGCTATGCCGAACAGGAACGCCGGGGGCACTATCTTGAAGAACAGGAGAAGCTGGTCCCGTGTCAGCTGTATGTTGGCCCATACGTAAAAGAGTATGATGGGCACGACGATGAAAAAGCTGAACCCCTCGGTGAAGAGGTTGAAGCGCAGGTAAAATGATTTCAGAAACTGCGCGGTTTTTTTATCGAAGTCGGCGTCCATCCTGACCTCCATCATGCGTCCGCATGTGCGGCGTTGCCGTTATCAGTGGCCGGCCGGGCATCCCGTTCCGGGTTAATGTCATGTCTTCACTTGATGGCTCTGCCGGAATGCACTTTCAAGATAAAAGGGGATGCCGGGAGGCGCAACTACTTTTTACCGTATGGCAAATATACCCGGATTTTTCCGGCATACGGCGGCCTGATAAAGGAAAAGATGCGATTCCGGTTTTAACGTGATTGACATTCAGCTGCCCGGGAAGTAGAATCACGGCCAGGCTGAGCGGAGCGCGTTCCATTACCGGACGCGCCGCCTGCCAATCCTGCCGTGCTAGGAGGTTGCTATGACAGACGCATCGATACAGGCTCTCCAGGGCCTGAGGGACCTGACGACACTCAAATGGTACGTCATTCCGATTCTGGCCATTGTCGCGTATATTTACACGATGGAGATCAAGAAGGCGCGTGAATCCGGGGTATGGGACGCGGTTCTCGCCGGCCTGACCGTGTTCGGAATGGATTTTTTCAATGAAACATGGAACGGGTGGGTGTTCCACCTGAGCGGACACTCCGCCTTCTGGACAACGCCGGGGGACACGGCGCTCAGGACCACGGTGGGATGGAACATAGAGATCATGTTCATGTTTACCATTCTCGGCATCATCTATTATCACTCGCTTCTGCCGGATAAAAAAACAAAAATACTCGGCGTACCGAATCGATGGTTTTTTGCCATCCTCTTCGCCGCCGTCTGCGTGTTCATAGAAGCCGTGCTCAATTACGGCGGCCACCTCGTGTGGGAATACCCCTGGTGGTACCGGTCGTTTGCGGGGATATGGCTCATATTCATATTCGGGTATTTCGAATTTTTCGTGGCCGTCATCTTCATGCTGAGCCGCACAACGATGAAGGGCAAGCTCATGGTTGTCGGGACGATCTACGCGGTTCCGCTCGTGATGAACATCATCGGGCTGGGAATTCTGGGATTTACGTACTGATATAATGAAACTGCCATTGTCCTGATAATATCCGAAATGGCAATGCTGCCGGGAATGACAGTGCTGTCGGGAATGACAGTGCTGTCGGGAATGGCAGTGCTATCGGAAATGACAACGCTCTCGAACATGATGTTCCGGGAATACATTGTATAACAGAAGTATGATGAAAAAGCTTATCCTTGCCGCCGGCTTGATGTTCGCGGCGGCCCTCGGACTCTGCGCCGGCCTTGCCATCCATATCCACTTTTATTCCGCTCCCTATATAATGCATGCGATCGGCGGCGTGCCGCCGTCGCCGGTCTGCCTGGTCCCGGGCGCGCGCGTGTACGGGGACGGCCGGCTCTCGATAGTTCTTCGCGACCGCTGTGCCCGCGCCCTGGGCCTGTTCCGCGCCGGCACGGTGAAGCGCATACTCCTGAGCGGGGACCACGGCCCCTGCGCCGGCGGCGAGGTGCTGGCGATGAGGGACTTCATGCTGAAGGGGGGCGTGCCGCGCGGTGCGCTCCTGCTCGATTACGGCGGGTATGATACGTATCACTCCATGGTCAGGGCGCGCCGGCTCTTCGCCGTGACCCGGTGCGTGATCGTCACTCAGCGCTTCCATCTCCCGCGCGCCCTCTACATTGCGCGGAAAACGGGGCTTGACGCGCGCGGCGTATCGGCCGACATGAGGAAGTACCGGTATTATCGCAGCTACGCGGCCAGGGAGTTCTTCGCGAACGTGAAGGCCGTGTTCGAGGTCGCGGCCGGCCGTGAGGAGGGGGCGGTCAGCCGCTGCGGGGGCACTGCGGCCGTCAATCCCTGAAGAGCGACAGGAACTTAACCAGGTTGACGAGGCCACCTTCTATCTTCACATCTCCTTTTGCCAGCGCCACTGCCGGGTTGGCCGTCTGCGCCGCTATCTCTTTCCACAGGCTCGAGCTGAGCGACACCGTGATGTCGGCCTTCGCGGGGAACACGGGCTCAATGAAGGCGACGCCGCGGCGCACCTGCACCGTGTAGGCCTCGCCCGTGTCGGGAAAGCGGAAGCCCACGGTCTGACGCACGTCCGCGGACTTTTCCGGGTTGAGCCTCACGCCCATGCCCGCGAAGATCGCGGCCAGCGGGATGCGGCGCGCCAGGTCCGGGGTGACGCGCGGCCTGCCGAGCGTGAGCTTCCCGTCGGCTTCGAGCGCCTGCGACAGGTAGTAGTTCCTCTCGTTCGCGTTGCCCGAGCGGGCGGCCAGCTCCCGGAAGCAGGCCGACCGTATCCCCAGGGCGTCTTTCATGCCCGGTTTCAGCGCAAGCAGATGACCTGCCAGCTCAAGCGCCCACTGGTGGTCGCCTTTTTCAAGCGCCTCCTGAGCGCGGTCGAGCAGTTTGCCCTTGCCGCCCGCGAGCGACGCCATCCGGGCCGCCCGCTCGGTGGGCGGGAGAGGGTTGAGCGCTGCCGCGTCGCCGCTGAACCAGCCGAGGTAGCCGCCGAAGATGTTCCGCACCGACCAGCGGACCGTGCCGTAAAACTCGCGCAGGTAGGGTTTTTCAGCAAGGTGCTTCGGCAGGCGCACGAGCTCCACGATCTCATCCGCCGTGAGGCCCCTGTTCATGCCGCGCACGGTCTGGTCGTGCACGTACTGGATCGCGTCCCGGTAATCGGCGAGCGTCCCGCTGATTACCGCTGCGCCGGTGACAGGCCGCGAGTGGCAGGGTACCATGAACTCCGCCCCGAGCTTCCGCATTGTTTCAAGCGACCGCGCCCATACCTGCACGTCGCGGTAGCGGGTGCCCCTGATGGTGTAGAGGTTCGGGAACGACCGGTAAAAGTCGTCGGCGGCGATGAGCACCTTTTTCGCCGGCAGCCAGACCACGATCTGGTCGTCGGTCTCGCCCGGCGCGTGGATCAGCTCGAGGTCTATCCCGGCGGCGCGCATCTTCATCCGCTCGCCTGAGAACGTTTTGTTCGCCCGCCGGTAGGACATCACGGTCTTGTCGTTGAACAGGAGTTCGGGCCCGATGCCGCTGTTGACGAAATCTTTTTTCGGCACGAAGGTGCCGAACATGCGCATGGACCGCCTGTACGTTATCTCCTGCGTTACCGTGGCGACGCGGTCCATCTCGGCCATTGTTTTATCGTGCGCGTAAATATCGACGTCCCCTTTGTTAAGAAAAGCGTCGATGCCTGAAACGTGATCGGTGTGAAAATGGGTGTAGATGATCGCCCTGAGGGGCTTCGCGCTGATTTTATCGAAGGCCTTCTTCACCGGAGAGCCGGCCTCGTTGCTCTCCATCACGTCGATGACGACCGTGCCGTCGGGTCCCACGAGGAGCACCGAATTGGCCAGGCCGTAGCCGATGGCGACGTATACGCCCTCCGTCACCTTCACGATGTCCCGCTTGAATTCGGCGGTATGCGCCGCCAGCTCCCTGGCCGCGGCACCCTGCGCGCCGGCCGGTTCATCGCCTGCACAGGCGAACGAGACAAGCGCGCATGAGAGTATGACGGTCGCGGCCGATGAAATGGATCTCAGCATGGTGCCCCCCTGTTGAGTGGTCTGGTATGATCGGGATTGATATTCGCGGCCGGGTCGCCCGGGCGGGTGCCCCCGCTACTTTTTTTTCGCAACCATCAGGTTTGACTGCCCCTGGCCCTGGAGTATGCCGTACCCGAAATTGAATGGAAGCGGAAAACTCGCCCGCGCATAGGCCTGCGCCAGGTCCTCCTGCCTGCGGACGGTGCAGCCGCCCAGGGACATGTACGGATTATATTTCCCGTACAGGCTGACCTTCCATCTGCCGTCGAAGGCGCCGAATGAAATACCGGAATCGTCCTGCACGATGAGTGCGCTCCGCTTCAGGATGAAGTCTTTCAGGGGCGCGTATTTTTCGTCCTGTAAAATGTAGACCGCCGACTTGAGCATGGTCCTCGTGCGGTGGAGCCGGTTGAAGAAGCGGCCCTCGGGCGTGGCGGTGTCAACGGAGTCCGGCTCGAGCCGCATGGAGAGGTATATCAGCTCGCGCGTGCCTGCCGCGCCGCTGCCGGTGAAGAGTATCCGTATGCCTGCGACCTGCCGCGCCGCTCCCTGCGCGGGACCGGCTGATACGATGTTACCCGTATTGCCGATGGTTATGTTTTCCACGCCCGTTATGGTGAGGCCCATGCGCGCCATGAAAATCAGGAGGGCCGGCGCCGTGCCGGGAAGCAGCGTGTTGTTCATCTCCTGCTTCATGACCTTGGACTGGAAGTAGTTGTTCAACCCGTAGAGGTATATACCGCGCTGGATCGGCATGAGCCCGTCCAGGAAGCGGTTCGATGCGTGGTCGCGGAGAAGGGCGGCGTCGCCCGGCTGTTCCAGCGCGATCATCAGGTAGGTCCGCGCGTCGGGATAGAGGGTAAAGAGATTGATGAAGTCCGCACCGCTCAGAGGATAGAAGGCGGTGCCGCCTCCGCCCACGGACGGTATGTTGTCGTTACGCCAGGGCCCGATCAGGTCTATCGTCTCTTTCCGGATCATGCCCCAGAGGTTGTCCATGTATGCGATGTGCGCCCGGTACCGGGGATCGGCAGTCTTGGGCTTGAGCACGCTTGTCCCGCGGACCTCCATCCCTGCGAGGTAGCGCGCCACGTCGTTCCAGTAGGGGTCGGCTGCCGCTGTCCGGGGCTGCATCAGGCAGGTGACGTTGATGGCAGCGGCCAGCACGGGGAGCAGGAGCACGCACGTCAGGAGGACGTTTTTGACCGCGGTGGAAGCGCTTGCCCTGATCAGGTTTTTGCCGTACAGGCGCCTGGTCGACCGGTCAGGGTCCAGCGAGAATAGTTTTTTATCGGGCTCTGTTTTCATGGGTGCCAACTATATATGCCCGTTGCCCGGTTTAAAGCATTTTTTTTCAATTAATGTTTAAAATTCAGGCACCTGATTCCGGATTGCCCGGTACCGCCATGTTATAATGATTGCATGCAATTATCAATCATGTTATACTGGCCCTGCAGAACGCCATGAAAGACGGATACGTTAAGATCTATTCCACGCTCAATATCGCGGAAGCCCATACGATCGCGTTCCTCCTGGAGAACAACGGGATCGAGGCAGTGATCGAGAACGAGGGCATGACGCCCCTGTTCGGCATGGTTCCCGCGAAAGACGCGGAAGCGCGGATATGGGTCCTCGGGGACCGGTACGGGGATGCGACCCGGCTCCTGTCCTCCTCCGCAACTGTCGACATATCCGGGAAGAACATGGCCCGGTGCAAACGGTGCGGCGAGCTGGTGTGCGACATCTTCGACTACTGCTGGAACTGCATGGCGGACATGCAGACCGGGGAGGAGTACAGCGGAGCGCAGCCGGTCGATGCGGGGGATGCGGGAAAGCGGCCGGGATGGCCGGCATGGCTTTATCTGGTACTGGTGCTGGGGCTGGTTGCGGCGATGGTGTTTTTCGCGGTCAAATACATAAAGCAGTGAACAATAAAAACAGTTAACAGTGAATAGTGTATAGTGAATAGTTTAGGTGAATTTCATCCGCTCCGGTGGAGCGGATGAAATTGTTTGAAAAAAATAACCACGAATGAACACGAATACACACAAATTGAAATGAAGGATGTGGATGTATTATAAGGACTGATAATGAATAAAAAGAAATATATATTAAAGTCATTGAAATGGCAGATTATCACCTGGCTTGCAGGTCTTTCTGTATTTATCCTCCTTTCATTTTTTGGATCACAGAAACTTGAACACAATCTCACCATTATAGCTTTGATTATATCTATTGTTGTTTTATTGAGCCCATTCTTTGGTATAAAATCATTTATTAAAATATTTGATGGTACATTACGTAAGATTATTGCGGGAGTCCTCTTCGTTGTTTCTCTAGAATTGACTACATGTTTATTTTTTATAATCGTCACCACATCCAGTTGGGAAAGTAAATATGACAGGGATTCAAGGCGTGAATATGCGTTGAATGAGACGAAAAGGAATGCGGCCTTGGATAAGATTTACACAATAAAAACAAAGAAAGAGGCTTTTAATTACGTGACTCAGGCAATATTAAGGAAAAGGAAACATGAATGTAACGAACTGGGTTTTTTAGAATATAATGTCCTGATTGATTTTCTGGAAAAGAACAGGAAAAGATTCGGCAATGAAAACGCCGTTCAAATGCTTTTAATGCTGAATCAATTTTCAGGAGCAGCGGATGGTGAATGGCTGGCTGAGTTGATACCGGAAATCATGCTTGAAGACCCGGGATCTGTTATCAAGGCACAGTTGAAGATCAAAGGTTTTTTGCTGCCGGAGTTTCAAGATGAGAAAATAATCGGGGGTATTCGCAACTGTGGTTGTGGATTGCCTGGTTCTTATTACGAAAAGAAAACACTAGAAGAAAGGGAAAGAATAAAAGCAGATATGCGTTTGAGATTAAAAAAACTTATCAATGATTCAAATAAAGAATATGTTGTGTATTTAATTACTACATGTTTCAAGGCTGGAGAAAAATAATTACAAAGTATGCATGCAGATGAATTAGTGTTCATTCGTGTACATTCGTGGTTTTTCCCGAGCAGTATAATTGATTCGGAGGTTGCATCATGACCAAAAACCGTATGACGCGCCGTGATTTCTTCAGAATGAGCGCTGTGACCGCCGCTTCCGTCGCGGGCGCGGGCCTGCTGGCATGCGGCACTTCGGCAGGCGGCGCGAAGCATGGCGCGCGCGTTGCGCCGGAAAAGGTCATCAGGAAACTGCCCGGGTTCGAGGGCAGGCGCCCCAACATCGTCCTCATCCTCTGCGACGACCTGGGCCAGGGAGACCCGGGCTGCTACGGCAACCGGACCATCCGCACCCCGAACATCGATTCGATCGCCCGTGACGGCGTGCGCTTCACCGACGCGTACGCCTCCTCCTCGCTCTGCACGCCGTCCCGCATCGGGCTGCTGACCGGGCGGTACGCGGTCAGGTCCAGGCTCACCTTTCCCCTGCAGTCCGGGAGCCAGCCCCTCGTGGCGAAGATGCTCCAGAAGGCGGGGCGCGCGATCGGCAGGCTCGGGGCGATGGACCTCTCGTACCCCAGCTCGGTCGACGGCATTCCGGCGGCTGAAATCACCGTTGCCGATGCGCTGAAGCTCGCGGGTTACCGCACCGGCATGATCGGGAAGTGGCACCTGGGCGATTTCAGCAAGGTGCCGGAGTACCATCCGATGCGCCACGGCTTCGACGAATTCTTTGGCACGCCCATGACCAACGACGAGCTGCCGAACCCGCTCTACCGCAATGAAACGATGCTCGAAAGAGACATCGGACTGAACCAGGCGCGGCTCTCGGGCCTCTCCGCGAAAGAGGCGATAGCCTTCATGGAGCGCAACAGGGCGAAGCAGCCCTTCTTTCTTTACATGGCATTTCACGCTCCGCACCTTCCGCTCTATGCATCGGAGCAGTTCAAGGGAAAATCCGCTGCCGGCATTTACGGCGACGTGGTGGAAGAGATCGACTCCAACGTGGGGAAGATCCTCTCGTTCCTGAAAGAAAAGGGCCTGGCCGATAACACGCTCGTCATCTTCACCAGCGACAACGGCCCCTGGTACGAAGGACGGCCCGGGCCGGAGTGCCGCGGCAGGAAGGGACAGAGCTATGAGGGCGGGTACCAGGTGCCGCTCGCTGCACGGTGGCCCGGGAGGATCCGGGCGGGCAGCCTCTGCGGAGCGGCAACCATGAACATCGACATGTTCCCGACGCTTCTTGAACTTGCCGGGCTCGGGCTTCCTTCCGACCGGATCATCGACGGGAAAAGCATCTCGGGCCTTCTCCTTGGAACGGAGAGCGCATCGCCCCACGAGGCCCTCTTCCTGTATCACCACGAGCAGCTCGAGGGCGTGCGTGCCGGGAAATGGAAATACTTCCGGCACATCAACCACTACGCATGGCCCGCGCCCCTGGACAAGCCGGCCACGCCGCTCGGCTCGGTCGCGCGTGACCGCTTCCTCGGGCAGTGGCCGAACCTTTACAATCTTGAAACCGACCGGGGCGAGAACTACGACCTGGCGTCCACCTACCCGGAGGTGTGCAGGAGCATGGAGGCGATGATGGCCGGGTGGGAGAAGGAGTTGGAGAGGAACCCGGGAGGATGGAGATAAGGCAGTGAACAGTGAAGGTGAATTGTATCCGCTAGGATACAGAGGCAGGTTAAAATCCTGCAATACAGGACCGCACCAGGCCGTGCGCAGGGAGGGCCGGCGCCGCAGGAAATGCAGATGGATGTATAATCCGCATCAGAGGGATGCGCCGGTTCCTCAGCTGAGGGCGATTCCCGTTAATAACTTGTTACATCATTAATGTCAAAATTGAAATATATCCAGACCTCTCCGTCGCCGCTTCCATACGGTCCCCGGAATGTTCTGAATACAAGGGTGTCCGGCGCGTTAATCGGCAAATAGTATTTTAAATTGCCGGCGGTATCCAGGGTCTGTTCCTCCCCGTCATTATAATAACAATAGAGCCTGTCGCTTGAATCATTGTTGAAAATTCTAAGATTTACTTCGGATAGGAGATCGTAATCTTGGTAATCGATATCTGCATCAGACATCAGAATTTGAATGCCGCCGTTTGAATCAAGCTTTGGCCTGGTGAGCGAGCATGAATCCATGTATGGAGGCGCAAGAATATAATCACCGGTACCCGCGTTGCCGCCATTGGATGTCATGGTGACATGGGTCTCGTTTCCGGTCAAACGTCCCAGGCTTTGATATTCGCCACTAATGCCTGATTGATATTCCCATGCCCTGAATACCCACTGTAGCTCGATACCGGGGCCGCCAAAATCTTCAAGCCAGGTCCCTCCGTCATCACCATCATATTCCCATACGCAACGCATCATTGCAAGGTCAATGTCGATGGTGATCATTGGCACAACGCCGGTGCCCGAAAGGGAGAGCACCTTCTCCTGCGCCAGGGGATCATTGCTCGCTATCGTGAGAGTCGCGGCTTTTCCTCCGGTCGTTATAGGGTCAAACCGGACGAGGAATGTTGTTGTGGCGCCGGGACCGATCAGATCCGTGTATCCGGCGGGGTAGGTGATGTCGAAATCGCCGCTGTCGCCGGCCGGGGTTATCGAGTTAATCTTGAGCGCCGCACCGCCGCTGTTTGTTATGGTGAAGGTGTGATCGCCGGTGGCCTGGGAGCCGGCGGTAGTTGTCTTGTTGCCGTCAGCGCCCATGTTGCCGAAGCCAGTGCCAAGGTCGCTGGTTATTTCGATCACGGGCTGGAGTGAATGTCCTGTCAGGTTGAGAACGAAGGAGCCGTTCGACGGGTCGTTGGTGTTGATGAAGACGGCTGCCGTATGGGAGCCCAGAGTTTGCGGGTCATAGGCCACGGTGAAGGTCATGCTCTCGCCGGCATGGAGCGTGCCCGATGTCGTGCCGCCAAGGATGAAATTGTCCGATGGGGCGGGGTCGGCGAGCAGTATACCGGTAATGATCAGGTCGCCGTCCTGTACCCCGTCCGGATTGTTCGTGATTGTGAACGACCTGGTGGCGCTCACGCTGGTCGAGCCGTCGGTTGTAATGTAAACAACGCCGCTGTAGTCATAGGTTTCGCCGTTTGCCATTTGCGTTCCGGATTCGTTCTCCAGCGTGATCTGCCCCACGTTGTAGTATCCCTCGAGATTGATAACGATCCCGCTTTCGTCTTCATCGTTGCTCTCGATTGTCAGCGTTGCCGGATGCGGAGGTGTTGCAGTGGAGGTGGTTATCGGATAATATCGCACCTTGAAGACTGCGTATTCCCCGGCCGGAACCGTTATATCCTCCTCCTGCCCCAGGTAGATGAAGTTATTGTTGTCGCTCAGGGTGATGCTGTAAATTCTCAGGTCGCCGCTGTCACGGTTGTAGACCCGGAATTCATGCCAGTCGCTCACGGTGTTCAGCAGCTGGTTGGTGAAGACATGGGTATCCCCGGAACCGAGGACTGTACTCCCGAAGCAGAGCTCGATATCCGGTATCAGTATCATGTCCAGTTTGCCCGAGAGGGCCAGATAAAATTCCAGCCCGGTATCCACTTCGTCATTGTAAGTAATTGTAACGAGATTCTGGTACGTAATCCCCGCAACGGCGGGGGTGAATTCGACTTTAACTGTTATGGAATCTCCGGGTTCTATCACTAACTCATTGGCCGGGGTCCCGTCAGGAACGGGGACCGCCCGTGTCACGACGGCCATGTTGTATGTTGCTGTGTCCGACATCGTAATGTTTGCAAGGGTGAGATCCGCGGTCCCGACATTCTCAAAACGTATCAAGTAATCCCTGGTCGGGTCCACGGTGTCGGTATCGTTGCTGGACTTCAGGGTCGCTTCGTGCCAGACCTGCATCAGGGCCTGGGGCGTCTGGTTACTCACGCAAATCGCGGTTACGTTGAATGGAGCGTAGACCTCCTGGTTGCTGTCCAGGCTGCCGTCCTTCATTTCGATGGAAAGCACGGCGACCCTTGAACCGCAACGATACGTATCGTTCGCGAGTTTCTTTTCGTTAAAATGAAGCTCAAAGGTGGTCATCTCACCCCTGCCGAGGGGGGTCGCTGTGGGGGTGAAGAAGACAGTAAAAAGTTCGGAGTTCGGACCTCCCACGGTAATATTGTCAAGATTGAGGGGAAGGTCGCCAACGTTTTGAATTGTAACGGTTGTTATGGCGGTGATCTCGGGAAGGGTTATGCCCATGTCTATTACGCCGTTGGAGGTAGGACTTATTTTTATTTCCGGTAAAGGTTTTGGCATTAATATGGCAGTCATTTGCAGCCGGAGCGCCGTGATGTCTATCGCCATGTCATCCAGCAGTTTCCCGCACGATACGGTCGCGGCAAGGGACAGGATGAAAACGGTCTGTATCGACATCCGGGTAATTTTATTCATGGCCCCACTCCTTGACGGCAGTCATGTTACACTTATGAAAAAAACGATCTTTTTTCATGCCCAGTATATTACGCCCTGTTCACTGAAAAACGGAGAGGATGCGTTATTCGGCATTAGTACCATACAAGGGAATCGAATTGAACAAATCAACTCTAAAATAGCCTGACAGGGCGGTAAAATCTTGTCGGCACCCTCCGGGGCTCATCCCCCTGAATTTTATAGCCAGGTACGCCTCATTCCCCCGCTCATTGTGCCTCTCCTCGTCTAACACCGACCGGGTGATCATGATACCGTGGACATGCTGGAGCACATGCTTGTTGAGCGTGCTGGTGCCAAGCCTGGAAAATAAATTCACAATGCCCTTTCCGGGGCTTTTTTGTCTTGAAAGATGCGGCAGTTTCCTCCAAACTCGTTTCACATGAGGTTCATTCCGCCGCTCATGCTTATGCTGATCAGTGAGTATTATCCCGTGTATTCCAACTCGTGAGGGAAACGAACAGCCTGTTCTGTGAGGGAAAGGGAGTATGAAAAAAATCTGCTTTGCAATGATGATATTTTGGTCTGTTTTATTGTCGCATAAGATCGCATTTGCGGCCGGTGTCGGTCTATACGCTACCGGAGGTGGCTCCATGTCGAACTGGAAATATAAAGATAAGAATTATGGCAGTACAACAGACTATTTTTTCGGTGGCGGCCTTGTTGTCGATACCGCTATAGCTAAAAATACTCTACTTAACTATCGTATTACCGCCGGATATGAACGTTATGGATCGGATAGTACTTCCTTGTATATGACAAAAAACAGCAAAAAAACCGCCCATAAATTTGACATGTCTTATACGCTTGGTTTCGGAGTATACCGATCAAAAGCCATTCGCTTCTGGGCCGGACCTGAACTTGGCTTGCACTGCATCTATTCGCTCGATTTTCAGCATGTACAATACTCCCTGGTAGCGCCTTATTTAATAGGGGATACCGGGTGGGCGACCGGTTTCGGTGAAATTTTTTACACATCTCCAACAAAAAAAATGCTGGCCATTGGCATTGATGCATTACTGGCCATTGGAATCAATGTCAACTTGGGAGAATATACCGCGTTATTTGCTCATGCCGGTTTCGGGTATATGGGAACCTATCAATTGAAGGGCGATAAGGAGACTGGTAACGGATGCGGTGCGAAAGTTAAAATTGGTATTATGTTTCGCTTCAATGATTCATATGATGCTTCGCCTGTTGCAATGTAATGGCGATTCCTGTTTGTGAAACTCTAATATAAAAGCTTGCCTTCCAGGGAGGCTTGTCAAATCATGCAACTGATGCAGAAGAAATTTGGCACACAATCCAGGGTTTTTTGAGTTGAAATAACTCATTTCTTCTCCTACAATGGTTTAGATAAATGCATTCAGTTGCATGGGCCTGTGCTGAACAGGCGGTCTTTCCCATATATTAAATCTTATGAACATGGTTGATACGTATGCAGATTAGCTGTCGCGAGTTGAGAGGATATACAATTATGATGCTGGAAGGTGATCTGGATTATACCGGCATCAGGGAATTAAAAAGCGCCATACTCAAAATGGCACGTGAAAAATCAAAAAATATCATTCTCGATTTCAGGCATGTATCTTTTATTGATTCATCGGGGATGGGGATGCTTGTCAGCGTTAGTAAGGAACTGCTCGGCATTACAGGTAAAATCGGGCTGATACATGTGTCTGACGATATATTAAATCTTTTCAAGATGACGACGGTGGACAAAATAGTTAAACTATACGACGATGAGGACGATTTAGATTAAATTTCAAGCCCTCTTTCCTGTATATTAATTAGTGTTCATTCGTGTCCATTCGCGGTTTTTCCCGACAGTATGATCGAAACGGAGGTGTTATGATGAGCATGAACCGTTTGACACGCCGCAGCTTCTTCAAGATGAGCGCTGTAACAGCCGCCTCCATCGGGGGCGCGGGCCTGCTGGCATGCGGCAGCAGGGTCGGTGACATGCTGCATTCCGATGGCTTTGACGCCGGGCTCTATGAAGAGGCAAAGCGCATCGCGCCGGAGAGCGTGATAAAGAAGCTGCCCGGTTTCGCGGGCCGGCGGCCCAACATCATCACCATACTTTGCGACGACCTGGGGTGGGGCGATACGGGCTGCTACGGGAACCGGGCTATCCGCACCCCTAACATCGATGCGCTTGCCGCGCAGGGCGTGCGCTTCACGAACTTTTATTCCTCATGTTCGGTGTGCACGCCGTCGCGGTACGGGCTGCTCTCGGGGCGTTACCCGGTCCGCTCCGGCCTCATCTTCGTAATGCCGGCGTCGAACGAGTCGCTCGTGAGAAAATTCATCCGGAACGCCGGGCGCTGGCTCGGCAGCTTCGGCGCTACCGACGTGCAGGACGACTGCTGGACCGAAGGCCTGCCTGACGACGAGATCACGGTTGCAGGGGCCCTCAAGGTCGCGGGCTACCGCACCGGCATGGTTGGCAAATGGCACCTGGGCGATTTCAGCGCCAACCCGTCCTTCAACCCGCGCCGGCACGGCTTCGACAGCTTCTTCGGCGTGCCGCACAGCAACGACATGTGGCCCTGCGCCCTGTACAGGGACGAGACGATGCTCGAGCCGGACATCAAGCTCAACCAGGCGCGGCTCACGGGCATGTACACGAAAGAGGCTGTCGATTTTATCGAGAAATCGAAGGGCGGGCCCTTCTTCCTCTACCTTGCCCATACTTTCCCGCATCAGCCCCTGTACGCGTCCGAGAAGTTCAGGGACAAATCGAAGGTCGGCATATTCGGCGACGCGGTCGAAGAGATCGACTGGAGCGTGGGCGAGATCATGGACTGCCTCCGGCGGAACGGGCTCGAGGACAACACGATCATCCTGTTCACGAGCGACAACGGGCCCTGGTACAACGGGAGCCCGGGCGGCTTCCGCGGCAGGAAGGGGCAGAGCTACGAGGGAGGCTACCGCGTGCCTTTCATCGTGAAGTGGCCCGGCCGCTCGCGCGCCGGCGCGGTCTGCACGGAGCCGGCAATGAACATTGACCTCTTCCCCACACTTTCGGCTGCTGCCGGACTGGCCCTTCCTTCGGACCGGATCATAGACGGGAAAAATATCGGGGGTCTTATATCCGGCAGGGAGGCGAGATCGCCGCACAATGTCCTCTACTTCTATCATTACGAAGAGCTGGAAGGGATACGACAGGGAGACTGGAAGTATTTCAGGAGCATCAATCACTTTATATGGCCGCAGCCGGTGGACAAGAAGTCCACCTTCATGGGAAAGATCGCCAAGGGAAATTTCGCCGACTGGCCCAACCTCTACAACCTTGACGTGGACGCGGCCGAATGCTACAACCAGGCGGCACGCTACCCGGACGTATGCCGAAGTATGGAATCAGCCATGGAGAAATGGGAGAAGCAGGTAGCAGCCAACCCGCGCGGTTGGGTAAGGAAGCAGTGAATAGTTAAAAGTTAATAGTGAATAGTTAAGGTATATTGTATCCGCTCCGGTGGAGCGGATACAATTGTTGTTTTTAGAGTTGTTCCGGGGGGGGGCAGAGCACTGTTCCCGGGGTTAGAGTCTTGCATCCGGGGTCAGAGCCCTGCATCCGGGGTCAGACCCTTGCATCCGGGGGTCAGAGCCCTGTATCCGGGGTCAGACCCCCTGCTTCTTATTTTAACATTCGCATGAAAATGTACGTTTCTCGAAAATTAGGGAACGAGTCGATGCCTGGGAATCCGAACAATTCAACATGCAGATCGTGTATAAGTAAGCCATGAACCCGGTCCTTACCTCCATCCTGATCAAGCCCGCAGGGCCCGACTGCAGCATGGCCTGCGGCTACTGCTTCTATTCCGGCACGTCCGCGCTCTATCCCGGGTCCGTTCCGCGCCGCATGGGCCCGGAGGTGCTGGAAGAGGTGATGCGGGGGTTCCTGGGCCAGCCGGCAGAGGAGCTCTCCATCGGATGGCAGGGGGGAGAGCCGTCCCTGATGGGGCTTCCCTTCTACGAAAAGGCGGTGGAGCTCGAGAAGAGATACGGGGCGGGCAAGACGATCGGAAACGGGATCCAGACCAACGGCCTCCTGCTCGACCCCACGTGGGCGAAATTTTTCAGGGAATACAATTTCCTCGTCGGGCTCTCGATCGACGGGCCGGAGCACGTTCATGACCGGTACCGCGTCATGCGCGGCGGCGGCGGGACCTGGGCGCGGGTCTCGGCCGCGGCGCGGCTGCTGCTGGACGAGGGCGTGCCGGTCAATGCGCTCACCGTCGTGAGCGACTATTCCGCGCGCTTCCCGGACGAGATCTACGATCACCACCGGGAGCTTGGCCTGGACTACATGCAGTTCATACCCTGCGTGGAGACTGATTCCGCCGACCCCGGCCGCGCCGCGCCATACTCTGTCTCCGCCGAAGCGTACGGCTCGTTCCTCTGCCGCGTGTTCGACCGGTGGCGCGCCGATTTCCAGGAAGGCGCGCCGTCGACCTCGGTACGTTTTTTCGAGTCGCTCCTCTTCAGCTACGCCGGTTTCGCGCCCCCTGATTGCACCCTGCGCGGGACGTGCGGCGACTATCTGGTCGTGGAGCACAACGGCGACGCGTACGCGTGCGACTTCTTCGTGGAGCGGGCGTGGAAACTCGGTAACGTGATGGACGCGGGAGTGGCGCAGCTCTTCGCCCTGGACAGGCAGAGGGAATTCGGCGCGCGCAAGGCCGCGCTCCCCGCGCCGTGCGCCGGATGCCCCTGGCTCGCCCGGTGCCGGGGCGGGTGCCCCAAGGACCGGGTCCGCGACCCGCGCGACAGGGGCGTGAGCCATTTCTGCGGCGCCTACAAGATGTTTTTTGAGCATGCTGACGCGGACATGAAGCTCCTTGCGGACACGTGGAGGAAACAGGACCAGGCGGCGCGCGAACGGCGGGCGAAGACCGCTCTCGCCGGCCCCCCGGGCAGGAACGATCCCTGCCCCTGCGGGAGCGGGCTCAAGTACAAGAAGTGCTGCGGCCGCTGACCCCTAGCGCGGCCTGAGGATGTGGCACGACCTTCCCGGGTTTTTCCCGAAATAGTCCTGGTGGTACTCCTCGGCATCGTAGAATTCGCCCGACGGAACGATCTGCGTCGCGGCTTTCTTCTGGAACACGCCTGACTTGTCGAATTTCTCCCGGGACGCCTCGGCCGCTTTCCGCTGTTCTTCCGTGTGATAGAAGATGACCGAGCGGTACTGGGTCCCGATGTCGGGTCCCTGCCGGTTGAGCTGGGTCGGGTCATGGAGCCGCCAGAAGTAGCCGAGGAGCTCCTCGTAGGAAATCAGTTTCGGATCGAATTCGACCTGCACTGCCTCCGCGTGACCGGTCTCTCCCGAGCTGACGTCCCGGTATCCGGGGTGCCTGGTCTTCCCGCCCGAGTATCCGGCCCGCGTTTTCACCACGCCCTTTATCTCTTTGAGGATGTGTTCCACGCCCCAGAAGCACCCGGCCGCGAACGTGGCTGTCTCGGTCCCTTTTGATTGTGCCTCTTTCTTGAAGAGTTGCGCGTACTCCGCGTATCCCTCTTTCTCCAGGTCCTCGACCGGGATGAACCTGAGCGCGGCGGAATTCATGCAGTAGCGCATGCCGGTGGGCTCCGGACCGTCGTTGAACACGTGGCCCAGGTGCGAATCGGCCTTTTTACTCCGCACTTCCGTCCTCTCCATGAAGAGGCTCGCATCCGCCTTGAATGTGACGGCGTCCTTCGCGAGGGGCCGCGTGAAGCTCGGCCATCCCGTGCCGGAGTCGAACTTGTCAAGCGAGCTGAAAAGCGGCTCGCCGCTGACAACGTCCACGTATATGCCGGGACGGTGGTTGTTCCAGTACTCGTTGCGGAACGGCGGCTCGGTGCCGCATTCCTGCGTGACGCGGTACTGCTCCGGCGTCAGTTTTTTTGCCAGCGTCTGCTTTTTATTTTTATCCATTGCCGTGTATCCCTCTCTGGTGCAGGAGGTATAAAAAGGCGCTCCTGCCATTATCAGTATCATTAAAGTTGTAAAAACATGCTGTAGCATAAATTCTCCATCATATTCTAAAATACTTAATCGCATGGTATATGGGATCATTTTTTTGCTCCGGATACGAAAATTATCCGGATTTCCGATGTAACGTTGATTTTTTCCCGGGAACATATTAATTTCAAGGCATGGTCCAACAGGGGCCTTTTCTCATTCATACAACAGACTTTTCGCATAACCCATCTGTCATTCCGGCTTAAGAGCCGCAAAGAGCCGCAATTTCTTTATTTCGCATGGATCCCGGCTGGAGATTATCGCGGGTCCGCCGGTGGGGACGGGAATGACAGGCTTCGTATTCAGAACTTATTCATTGTTATGCAACAAGCCTGCTGAAAAAAACGTTTAAACGGAGGTTGTTTCGGATGAAAAAAATCATTATCATGACCGGGGCGGTAGTAACAGCGCTCTGCCTGGTCGCGGCAGTCGGCTTCACCCAGGAAGAGGTCAACCCGAAAGGCGCGTGCAAGGCCGATGTCGAGAAGTTCTGCAAGGACATCAAGCCGGGCAAGGGCAGGATCCTGTCGTGCCTGAAGTCCCATGAAGCGGACCTGTCCCAGGCCTGCAGGGATCACGTGGCCCAGGTGCGCGAGAATGCGAAAGAGTTCATGACCGCGTGCAAGCCCGATGTAAAGAAGTTCTGCAGGAACATACCGCGCGGCAAGGGCAGGGTTCTTGCGTGCCTGAAGAGCCACAAGGACGAGCTTTCGGAAAGCTGCAAGGCTTTTTTTACGAAGAACTGATCGTCTGGTCAATTCCGGAAACAGGGCAGCCCGCCGGATGCGGGCTGCCCGCATGCCTGATTCTTCTAATAGCTTCCGGTTAACGGTCGTTTAAAATAAAGTGATAAATAAAATTCTAAAATAACTACTATTATTTGCATCATTCACTGCAGAATGGTATCTTATTAATACTTTGAATGAATAATTTTCAGAGATAATGCATGATACGGAGGGACAGGCATGAGCATGATCCAAAAAATCCTGATAATTACAATTCTATCAATCCTTCCAGCAACGTCGTTCAGTGCAGATAATGGCTCTCATCAGGGAAACAATCTGAACTATGTTACGCTGGGCGACAGGGGTTCGAGAACCGCGATCGGCGGCGGCCGGACCTTTACCTACGATTTCGACCGGTCGCCGGCCATGGGCATGATCATTGTGAAGGTCCAGGTGTTTGATAAGGCAGGCAGGCGCGTGACGGACCTGCGCGTCTTCGGCGAGTCGGGCATGCCGTCCATGCGCGGCGCGCATGATTCGGGAGAAGTGCCGTTTAAATTAAGCAAGAAGGGCGTCTATCTCCTGCCGGTAAACATCGTCATGCCGGGGACCTGGGAGGTCAGGCTCAGGTTCATGAAGGGACACGACCTTGTTTTCGCAGGGAGGATCACTTTTGATGTTTAGGCCGGTCCTGACAGCCCTGGCGCTGATGGTCCTTTCCGGCAGCAGCGCGTTTGCCTCGGGCACCCTGTTTTATCTCGAGGCACAGGGTGTTGGGGGCTACTCATCGGCCGCGAGGGAAGCGGTGTTTTACTCGCAGCACCAGGAAGACGCCATGCAGAAACCGAGCATCGGTTTCGATTTTCTGCACAGGTTCTCCGGCGAACAGGGCGACATCGGGTCCCTGGCCATTCAGATGCGCGCGGCGTTCGACAGGACAAAGCCGGAAGACTCCTATATCGAGCCCCAGCTCTATAACCTGTACCTCAAATTCAAAACGCCCGGGCCAGATATCTGGATCGGACACAGCAGGCCGGCGCTGGGGCTTTCGTCCTATTTCGACAGTCACGGCCTGCTTCTGCCGACCCTTGCCATGGCGGGTTTCGGATTCGACCGCGACTGGGGGATCGGACTGTACCGGCAATTCAATTTCGGCGACCTCAGCGTGACTGCGACAACCGGCTCAGGCATGCCGCTCTATCTGAAGGGGAGTTACCTTGCATCGGCGCGGATCTCTGTCGGCGTGCTCGATCGCGACAATTATACCATCGGCTTCTCGGGTGGTTACGGCAGCGTATTAGACAACATGGGAGTTACGGTCACGTCGCACGACCGGGACGAATTCGGCATGGGCGGGATCGATTACACCCACCTGGTCAACAACCTTGAGTTCCGGCTGGAGGGACTTGCCGGTAAAAAGATGGGCGAGTTCGCTGCAGGCGTAATGCTGAGGGCCGGTGTTAACCTGCTTGAGGAGAACCGTCTCAAGCTCGAGGTTCAGCCGGAATACTGGCGCATGGGACATGATAACAATTACCGGGTCTCAACCGGCATATCATACGTTATTACGGATTATCTGACGGCACGAGCGATGTACCAGTATGATTATCTGACGAACGATCATCGTGCCGTGGCGCAGTTATATCTATACTGGAGAGCGTGAGAGGAATAGTTATCGTTATAAGGGGGTCAGAGCCCCATGCAAGCCGATAGTTATCGGTTAGATAAGGAGAAAAGCAATGAAAAATATGCTCATAATCGCGATACTGTTTGTCTTTGCAGCGCCCGCCGCCTATGCAGCGGTTGGCTGTGACCTGAACGACCCGGACCGTGACGTAAAGCGCCTTTTCCCCGGATCAACAGGATATAAGACAATCTACTTCTCCATCGACCGCGCAGGCGGAAAGCCCCTCCTTGCCAGAATCGAAAAGCGGCTCGGTGACACGTTCCACGGGCTTTATGAAACCATTGATGTGCCCTACACGCTCTACGAGGTATACCGTGGCAAAGATAAGATCGGATATATCCATGGCGTAAACCAGAAAGGCCAGTATGGCGGCATCCAGGTGTTTCTGGCGCTGGACCTGGACGGCGTGATACGGGCGTTCTACATCCAGAAACTCACTTCGAAACAGGGAACTCTTCTCCGGAGCCCGGCGTTCGGATCGCAGTTTATCGGTTTCTCGCTCGCGGATTTCAGCCTGTATGATATCGTTACAGGATCGGCGAATGGCCGCGTATCCGGCATCAGGAACCCGTCACCCGCAACTGTGCAGGATTTTCGCTCCGCGATGAGGGCGGTAAAGAAGAACCTGATCCTCATGGATGAGTTCGTTCTGGGGAACAGGTATTTGAAATGAGGGGAGGCTTGTTATGATCAGAATATACCAGATAGCGTATAAAAACCTGCTCAGGAAAAAGACCCGTACCATCCTCACCATTACCGGGATCTCGCTCTCTGCGTGGGTGCTGGTGAGCCTGCTCGGCTTCAACCGGGGGTACGAGAGCGCTCTCAACAGGGACATAGATTCGATGGGCTACCAGGTGCTCGTCGCAGCCAAGGGGTGCCCGTACGAAGCGGCGACCCTGATGCTCAAGGGCGGCACCGGGCTCAGGTACATGAACGAGAGTATCGCCGCCGATATTATGAAGTACAATGAAGTACGGAAGATCACGCCCATGCTCATGCAGGCTGTATTCGATCCGGACAAGGGCGAGAGCGGAGGCATATCAGCCTACCTCGGTGTTGACCCGGCGACCTTCCCCGGCATGAAGGGATACTTCAAGTTTCAGCAGGGCGCGTGGTTTACCGATCCCGACGCCAACGAGGCGGTCATGGGATACGAGGCCGCAGAGCTGGAGCAGCGCGAGGTCGGGGATAAAATTCTCATCCCTGAAAAAAAGGTGGAGCTTACCGTGGTGGGCGTGCTGAAGCGTACCGGAACGCAGGATGACGGCACCATTTTCGTGCCCATACAGGCGGTACAGCGGATATTCGGGCAGGCCGGGCGTCTCACCGCTATCGGCGTACAGGTCAACAAGAATGCCGATATGGCCGCAGTCGAGCAGAAGATGTACGACCTGCCGGACGTGCAGGTCGTATCGCTTGCGCAGGTGAAGCAGACCATCATCAGCCTTGTGGCGACGGCGCGGGTCATGGTGCTCTCGATAGCAGTGATCGCGGTACTGATCGCTATGGTCGGGGTCGTGAACACGATCCTCATGTCCGTGTTCGAGCGGTTCCAGGAAATAGGCATCCTGAAAAGCATGGGGGCCATGCCCGGCGATGTGTTCAGGCTCATCTGGATAGAAACGTTTATCCTCTGCCTTGCCGGCGGCATCGTGGGAAACGCACTGGCGTTCGCCCTTGAGGCGGCAACCGATCTGCTCATCCGGCGGCTCCTTCCTTATTCGCCCACCGGCTCCCTGGTGCAGATTGACGCTCCCCTGGCGCTCGCAGCCATGGCGGCCATCATCGGCATAGGCCTCCTTGCGGGGTTATACCCGGCATGGCGGGCCGCGCGGATCAGGCCGATCGAATCCATCAGGAGCCAGGAGGGCTGACATGTCAGGAGAAATAATCATCGGCGCACGGGATATCAGGAAGCTGTATCATCGCGGCAGCGAGGAGATCGTCGCCCTTGACGGCGTCTCAATCGATGTCCGGAAGGGTGAATTCGTTTCCTTCGTGGGCCCGTCGGGATCGGGCAAGACAACTTTGCTGAATATACTGGGGTGCCTGGACAATGCGACCTCCGGGAGCCTGGAAATATCGGGAACAGGCGTGTTCGGTGAAGATGCTCGGCTCTCAGAGCGTGATCTGACCAGGATCAGGCGCGCGCATTTCGGTTACATATTCCAGAATTTTTACCTCCTGCCGACCCTTACGGTCCTGGAAAATGTGTCCGTGCCTTTTTCGTTTTACCGTTCGGAACAGGCCATTGACGATATTCCCGGGCTCCTGGCATCGCTGGGGCTGGAAAAGCGGATGGATCACCGGCCCGGGCAGCTTTCGGGCGGCGAGATGCAGCGTGTGGCCATTGCCCGTGCCCTGGTGAACCGGCCCGAAATCCTTCTGGCCGACGAGCCGACCGGGAACCTGGACACGGCGCGCAGCAGGGACATCGGCGGGGTGTTGAAACAATTGAACACCGGGCAGGGACTCACCGTTATCATGGTTACGCACAACAGCGAGCTGGCGGGCCTGGCCGGAAGAACCGTGGAGATTCGGGACGGGAAGATATGAGGGTATCGCCCCGGCGTGCGGGAATCCCCCGGAGTTCCGGGATGCCGGCAGGAGGGGACATATATTTCAGGACACCGGAATATTGTTGACAGTCACGCGTGTAACTGATAAGTGGAATAATCCTGCATAGAGAGGAAGCGCCGGGGGCGGGCCAAGGCAAACACCCGGATTCCTGGCAAGATTATGAATAAACAAGAATATTTCAACGAATTCATCAACAGCAAAAGGGATCTTTTTTTCATAGTAACGAAAGATTACGCGAACGTGCTGAAAAAGCAGAATTTCTTTTTCTACATGAACAAGGACAACGGCCTGTCCGTGGTCGGTTTTGTCACCCGTGACGACGCGGAGCATTTCCTCCGCTCGGTCTTTCCCGGCGATAACAACTGGAAGATCATCAGCCTCGATCGCCAGACCTTTGACGATTTTCTTGACACTCTTGAACCCGACTTCCGTGAAAAGCTTGTGTTCGAGCTGATCTGATTGCCCGCCCGCGCTCTCCGCGATAAAATCTGCTTGATTTTTTTCATTCGCCTGAAACCATATCGGCATTGTTGCTGTCAAATAGCCGTGCATCCGGAAACACAGGCGCAGGCCCGATACTACGATACCAATGGAGTCGCCCATGAAACGATATACCGCCGCAATCACCCTGTCCCTGGCCCTTTCGCTGCTACCGGTCTTCCCGTCATATGCGGTCGAGGTGGCGGCGCCCGGTCTCGAGACAATTGCGGAAGGCAATAACGAATTCGCGATCGAGATCTACCGCAGGCTCGCCGTCCCCGGGAAGAACCTTTTTATATCGCCGCTGAGCATCGGTACTGCCTTTGCCATGACCGTCGCGGGCGCGCGCGGGGCCACGCGCGGGGAGATCGAAAGGGTCCTGCGCTTCAGGGCTTCGGGCGACGAGCTGGCGCGATCCTGGAGCGGCCTGCTTGCCGACCTTGACGAACGGGCGAAATCGGGGAAGTTCCAGTGGAACGCCGCCAACCGGATCTGGATAGAGAAGAAATTCAGCCTGGGAAAAGATTTTATTAAAACGATGAAGAAAAGCTACGACGCGGCGGTAAAGCAGGTCAATTTTTCCGGGGACCCGGAAGGCGCGCGCGGCGACATCAACGACTGGGTGGCGGAGCGGACGAAAAACAGGATCACGGGCCTGTTGCCCGGCGGCTCGGTGACGAGCGCGACGGGCCTGGTGATCACCAATGCCGTGTATTTCCTGGGCACCTGGGAGCATCCCTTTGACGAGAAATCGACGACGCAGGCGGAATTTTCCATCTCCCCGGTCAGGAAGGCCATGGTGCCCATGATGATAAATACCGGTTCCTACCGGTTTGCCGAGTACGGCGACCTCTCCGCGATCGCCCTCCCGTATAAGTCCGGGAATGCAGGCGGCGGGTTGCTCTCGATGCTCGTGCTCCTTCCGAAGAAGCCGGCAGGTCTTGCCGACCTCGAGAAAAAAATGAGCGCGGCCGCCCTGGCCCGCTGGACCGCCGGCCTGGCCGCGAGCGAGGTCGTGGTCGAGCTTCCCCGTTTCGAGGTGACCTCGTTCGCGGGCCTTTCGGAGCAGCTGAAGGCGATGGGCATGAAGACCGCGTTTTCGCCGGCCGCCGATTTTTCCGGCATGGCACCGAACCTCTTCATCGGAGAGGCGTTCCACAAGGCCTATGTCTCCGTTAACGAGAAGGGGACCGAGGCCGCCGCTGCGACCGCCATCCTGATGGTCAGGGCGAACGGCGGGAAGAAGCTCTCCTTCCGCGCCGACCACCCGTTCCTCTTCGCCATACGCGATGACAGGACGGGCGCGATCCTGTTCATCGGGCGCGTCGTGGACCCGCTCGCGAAATAGCGGTCCGGCATGAAGGCGCGGATTGCATCTATTATTGCGGCGGCGCTGCTGTTCGCCTGCGCGGCGGGCGAAGCGCGCGCTGCGGGCTTTCAGATCGGGGCAATAGGCTGGTACACATGGTGGAAGCCCTCGTTCGAAAAATGGATGCTGCAGGGCTTTCCCACGACTACAAACCTGCCGCGGCTGGTTAAGGATTATTCTTTCCCTCAATCGCCGCTTTTCGGCCCTGTACTCGGAATAGATTTCAATGACAGGGTCAATCTCACGGCAATTTTCACGGGCGGGAAATACCGTTTTCGGGCATCTGTTCTGACTCTCCTGCCTTTTTCAGCCAATGGGGCCGCCGCTGCGCATCCTGACGTGAGCATCAATAAGTACGATCTTGACACCGCGCTGAACATCACGCTCAACCGTTTCGTCAAGATCATCATCGGCGTCAAGTACCAGAACTATTCGTTCACGAAAACCCGGCTCATGTCCATGTCGCCGACCTGGGCCGAATACAGCAGAGACAGCGTGTCATTCAACGCTCTTTCCGGCGGGTTCGGGTTCGGCTTCACCTTCAGGCTCGTGCAGAACCTGTACCTGATCTGGAGCCTGTCGGCCCGTTACCAGCATCCCTTTATCATCCTGCGCAATAACACATACCTGTTAATTTCTACCCCCGTTATACCGATGCGCAACAGGTATATGCCGAATTACAACTCGGTTGCCGGCAATTCAACCCTCTCGCTCGCCTATGTCATTGAAGCAATCTCGACAACGATAACGGCCGGTTTCCGGTACCAGTACCTCTATACCTTCGGGCGTGATATGCAGGATTTACATCTGAGCACAGAATCCGACCATTTCTATGGTGTCACCCTTGCTGCAGTTTATTCGTACCAGGCGCCTGAAAAGGAGCCGTTACCGGAAGAGAAGACTGAATGAAACGCTTTGGCATGGCCGTCTCGCCGCTGTCGATCGTGGCCTGTGGTATCGCGTTTTCCCGTGACTGCGGGCCGGCGCTCATCGCGCTCCTCGCGCTGAACGGGCTCTGGCTCGTTCTCGAGACAGTTATCGCCCTCAAACAGGAGTTCCTGGACGAGGTGCCCCGCAGCCCCTGGATCATGGCGAGCCGCGTGCTCTGGCTCTGCTCCGTCTTCTTCCTGTTCGCGGACGTGCGCTGGGGCCTGGTCCCTTTTTCCGTTCCGTTATGGGTGAGCGTGGCCGCGCTGGCGCTGACCGGGCTCGGGGTCGCCCTGCGGGCCGCGGCCTTCGCTGGCCTGGGGCGCTACTTCACCTACGACGTCCGCCTGGGGAAAGGGCAGAAGCTCGTGACCTCGGGTGTCTACTCTGTCATCCGCCATCCGGCCTACCTGGCGATCTGCCTGCTCGGGAGCCTCCCGGGCCTGGCCGCGGGGAGCGCGGCGGGGTTCGCGCTCATGACGCTCTTCACCGTGCCGCAGACCCTGTACCGGCTCTCCCTGGAGGAGAACATGCTGGCCGCGCGGTTCGGCGCGGAGTTCGGGCGCTACCGGGAAAAGACCTGGCGGCTGGTACCCTTCCTGTACTGACGGTCATTTCCGCTTCGCGAGGAACCGTCCCACGAAATTGTGATAGGGCTTGTTCGAGATGAAGCCGGGGCGGTAGGGCCGCACCTCCTCGATCGTGATGAAGGCGCCCGGCTCGAAGATGTTCACTATGTCAAGGAACCGCTCCAGCCTCTTCTTCGGGACCAGGGAGTAGAGTATGAAGACCGGGCCCTTGAGCCCCGCGCCTTCGCTGATGGTGACCCCGAACCCCTCGTCCCTGAGCATCAGGGGAAGCGCCGAGACCTCCTTGGTGGTGATGACCCGGAGCGACTTGTAACCGAAGGGGAGCTTCGCCTCGAGTATCATGCCGACGTAGTTGCCCGCGGCGAACCCGGCCGCGTAGATGAGGTAGCTGTACGCGCTCTCCAGGCTGGCCAGCGCCTTGCTGATGGCCGTGAGCCAGATGAGGACCTCCACGAAGCCGAGCAGGGGCGCGACGTACCGGTACCCGCGCGAGATCAGCACGATCCTCATCGTACCGATGGAGACGTCGAGGATCCGCGCGAAAAAGATATAGACCATGGTTAATAATTCCGCCTGAGTCATGGCTTTGACCTGCATGTTTAGATTTTAGTGCCGGCGCAGATGAATACGCGATTATGCCGATATGCCCGCGCGTGTCAAAATAATTTTCCGGCAGAGGGCTTTTTTCATTTGATGTTTTGGCGCTTTTCGGGGAAACTGCGGACATGTGCGCGATGAAATCATATAAAAACGCCTTTCCGTTCCCGGTCGGGTCCCCCTCGTACATTCTTCCCGTGCGGGAGGACAATCTTCTGGCAAACGTTAACTTCTTGAAAGACCGGTTCGACCTGGTCCAGCTCCTCTATTTCGGGAGGGACCACCTGGAGGAGGTCATGTCCCCGCGCGTCATCCGCGGGCTCGGCGCCTTCCGGGAAGAAAGCGGCGTCGCCTATACGGTGCATCTCCCGGCCGACCTGGGCCTGCTCAACCGGCAGGGGTCCCGGGGCGACGCGGTCGACGTGATCGAGCGCGTCATGGACGCGACCGCTCCGCTCGGGGTCGAGGGGTACGTCCTCCACCTGGACCTGTTCGACGCGTGCGTGAAGACGCCCGCGCCGGGCACGGAAGAGCGCGCCCCGTTCAGGGATTCCCTCGCGGCGATAGCGGCGCGCCTGGGAGAGCGCGCATCCCTGGTCTTCATAGAAAACATCGGCTACGATCTGGCCGCCTTCGGCGACCTCGTGCTGGAAAGTCCGTTCCCGGTATGCATGGACGCGGGCCATCTTTACTTAAACGGCCATGACGCGGACGCATTCCTGCGCCTGTTCGGCGCGCGTATCCGCCAGGTGCATCTTCACGGCGTCGCAGGGGGAAGAGACCACCGGCCGGTTTCGGAGCTTGAGCTCGGGTATGTGAAACGCATGATGGACTTCGCCGGGGCGGGCAGGGTGCCGCTCATCGTCGAGGTCTACAACGAAGAGGACCTGGCAGCGTCGATGGAATTCATGGAAGCCCTGATCGCATAAAAAAAAGCCGCCGGATAATCTCCGGCGGCCTGTCATAAACCCTCCAATATAACGATTAACGCCAGCCTTCCGCGATGCTGCTGTAATCACTGTAGGCAGTTTCGTCCGCATCATGCTCTTGGTCACCGTCCTTGTCGTTGATGACTTCGTTATTAACGACCCTGACCTTGTAGAAGTAGTGGGTGCCTGCCGCTGCCGTTGAATCATCAAACGTATACACGGTGCCTGCGGCCGAGTACCAGCTGCCGGTCACGGTGCCGATACTGGTGTAGGAGCCGCCGGAGCTCGTGGCGCGGAACACCTCGTAGACCGGCGCCGCGTATACAGGGGCCCAGGTCACGACCACCTTCGCCGCATCCGATCCTTGCGTCGCGGACACGTGGTGCGGTATGGGCACAAGCAGTCCGTTGACCCCGCGTGTGCTGCTCCAGCTCACGCTGTCGCTCGATCCGCCGTAGCTTGGCGTGAACGTGCCTGCCGTCCTGAGCTTCGAGGTGACCGTGAGGTTCTGGCCGATGGAGCCGGTGTACGTGCCGGACGTGGTGACCGTACCGGAATGAGTGCCGGTCCCGCTCCAGTTCGTATCGGTTGATTCCGAGCCGCCAAAAACCATCCCGTAGTCATTGTAGCTGCTGTGCGTGAAGCTGGTCTTCGCCTTGTTAAGGCCCGGGACGGTAACGTTGACGGCCGTGGAGCCGGAAGTTGCGCCGTTGACCGTGTAGCTCTTCGCCCCGGACGGCGGGAAGTCTGAACGGTCAGCCAGCTTCCTGAACATGCGATCCCAGTCGAGGTTGAATCGTATGAGGTATTCAAACGGCGTCAGCTCGCACTGTCCGCTGTCGATCGCGCTGAAGGCGCTCTCACCCCTCACCGAATCGAAGGCCTTGACCTTGTAGTAGTAGGCCAGGTCCTCGAAGGTGTCGGTGTCGCCGTATGAGGTATCGGTGATATCGCCGCCGACCTGCGCGTAAGTCCCGTCGGTCTTCAGGGCGCGGTACACGCGGTAGTAGTCCGCGTCGGTGACCGCGTCCCAGGAAACGGTCACGGTCGCGGTGCTCGTCCGGTCGCTCGCGGACACGTTCGCCGGGGCGTCAAGCGGGATGATGGCCTCCTCGGACCAGCCTTCCGCTGAAAGGCTGAAATCGCTCCACCCGTCCGCATTGTGCGCCTTGACCTTGTAGTAATAGTGGGTCCCCACGGCGCCCGTGTCGTCATCCACGGTCAGCGCGGCGATGTCGCCGCCGATCTGCACGTCGTAGGCGCCGCCTTCAGTCTCGGCCCGGAACACGTTGTAGTAGTCCGCTCCCTCCGAGGCGTTCCAGGTTATGGTTACCCTGTCCTCGTACGTGCCCTGGGTCGCCGCCACGTTCACGGGCGGGTTCGGCGTGACGAAGGCGCCCATGCTGCCCGCGTCGTACGCGCTCAGTGAGCTCTCCACGGTCCCGTAGAAGGCCCGTACCTTGTAGAAGTAATCGGTGCTGGCGACGAGCGATCCGTCGTCATCGTTGTAGGACGTGCCGGTCTCGTCTCCGCTGATGAGGTCGTACGTGCCGCCCGACGTGGCGCTGCGGTAGACCCGGTAATAGTCCGCGCCGGTTACAGCGGACCAGGTAACGGCAATGTGGTCCTTATAGGTGGCATCGGAGGCGGCCACATCAAGCGGCGCTGCGAGGCCGGCCATGCCGGTGGAGTATTCGCTGTATTCGCTCTCCTGGTCGTCGTTAAAGGCCTTTACCTTGTAGCAATAGTCCCGCGCCGGCGTCATGGCCGTATCCTCGTATGACGCAGCGGTCTCGTCCCCGCTGATCAGATCGTATGTCCCGTCAAATGCCGTGGAGCGGTAGACACGGTAATAGGTGGCGTTTGTGACCGCGTCCCATGACACGACAATTTTATCCGTGTGCGTGCCGTCCGTTGCGGTTACATTTAACGGTGCATCAAGGGGCTCGAGCCCGAGCTTCCCGGCCGCGAAATCGCTGAGCTCGCTCTCGGTTTCCGCGTTCAACGCCCTGACCTTGTAGTAGTAGTCCACGTTCGGCAGCAGCGTGATGTCCGTATCATCGTACGTTGTCTCCGTCTCGTCGCCGCTGATCTGCTCGTAGGTGCCGTCCTCGGTGTCACACCGGAAGACCTGGTAATACGTCGCCCCGGCGACTGCGTCCCACGTTACCGTCACCTTGTCCGTGAAGGACCCGTTTGATGCGGTAACATTTTCCGGAGCTTGCAGTACATCGGGTCCGCCGCCGCCAAGAAGGGCGAGGAGTCCGCTTGAGCCGCCGGACGTTTTGCCGCATCCGGCGAAAACGAACATGGCGGCTATTAATAGCGTGAAAACACATAGATAACGCCGCAATAAGCATGAGTGCATGGCTTATCCTCCTGAGATAAGAATAGATGTTTAATACTGGTTATTCGTAATACTTCGTTATACAAGCCGCGATTTCCGCGCCCGACTGTATTTTTTTTATCGGGCGTTTTCCAGGGAAGACCGGCCAGTCCTGGCGGCCGCAGGGTGCGGACCGTCAAATTTCATTAAACAATTTATCATCCGGTAAAAATGTCAATTAAAAATATGTTATGCGCTTTTTATTTTCAATAAACGACCGAAAACCGATGCGGGAAAAGTATTTGACATCAGGTATTCCGGAAACCTAATAAGGTATAATTTTTATCAAATACTATCATATGAAGAACATCTCATTAAAAGCATCCAGCCTGGTCGTGGCCGTCCTGGCGACCGTCCTTCTGATCTATTCTGTTCCCGGGACCTATGAACATCCGCTGGCAACCATCGTCAACAAGGTCAACCTGATCAAATCGACATCCCCCCCGCGTATCATCTTCGTGGGGGGCAGCGAGGTTTTGGTGGGTGTCAACAGCGAGATGGTGTACCGGCGCTTCGGCCGTACCGTTGTCAACATGGCCGTGTACGGCGGTTTCGGCATAAGCGACATGCTGCACCTGGTTGAGCCCCATGTCGGGAAGGGCGATATCGTCGTTATTATTCCTGAGTATGGAGTTCTCAATGGGGATTTCAACTCCGACGACGTCAGCAACAAGTGGATATTCCTCCTTTCGCCGAGATACGCGTTTGAAAAAATCTATTGCAGCAACGGGAAGCTGGCGTTCCTTGCCGGAGACATTTCGGACCTGCTCCAGTGCAAGATCGAGGGCATGTGGGGCGAATTGTGGATGGGTAAAAACCCCTTTATCGACGGGGCCGCCGCCTATGCGCGGCGCTCCAACCGCTTCGGCGACCTGATGAAGAACTGGGAGTATGTCCCAGCCGAAAAGCTTGCCGGCCGCGGCTACCTGCTTCAGCCCGATCCCATCAAACCCGTCATAATACGGACCCTTAACGATTTTTACTCCGCGGCCGCGAAAGGGAACGCGGCGGTATACCTTTCCTTCTCCGGTTTTCCGGCCGGTGAATACGAGCGGAACCGCGCCGTGATCGAGTCGATGGCGGACCAGTTGCGGAAGTCGCTCGGCTTTCCGGTACTCGGGTCGCCGGCTGACACCATCTTTCCGTACGAATATTTTTCCAACACCATTTATCACCTCCGCTTCGAGGGGCGGGACAAGCGGACCGCGATCCTCATCGGCGCAATGGAAAAGGCGAAGATTCAACCCGCGGGCACGAAAGGGGTGAGGTAGGGTAGGGGCATGCTGTTCAATTCATGGAAATTCATGGTGTTTTTTCCCGCGGCAGCCGCCCTGTATTATATCGCGCCTGCGCGGCTCCGGTGGGCTGCGCTCCTCGCTGCAAGCTGCTTTTTCTACATGGTCTTCAACCCGTACCAGATTCTTTTCATTCTTGCCATGGCCGCCGCGAATTTCGGCGCCGGGATCCTTATTGAAAAAGCGGAGGGCAAGCCGCGCCGTGCGTACGTCATTGCCGCCATTGTGCTTGACTGCGCCTTTCTTTTCGTTTTCAAATACTACAATTTCTTTTTCGGGTCGGTATCCTCCGTCGCGTCTCTCTTCAACATGACGCTCTCTTTCGCGGCGCTCACGATCATCGTCCCCGTGGGCATCTCCTACATAACCTTTCAGCTCCTGAGCTATTGTATCGAGGTCTACCGGGGAAACCGGGAGGCCGAGCGCCATCCGGGCATATTCGCGCTTTCGGTCCTCCTGTTTACGAAGGTCCTGTCGGGACCCATCGAGAGGCCGGGCGACCTGCTGCCCCAGCTTCACGCGGCGCCGCGCGCGGACAGCCGTGAGATCGTCGAGGGACTGAAGATCATGGCCTGGGGATTTTTCAAGAAGGTCGTCGTGGCCGACCGCCTCGCCATCGTGGTGAACCAGGTCTTCGGCAACGTCCGGGATTACAGCGGCTTCTCCCTCGTGATCGCGACGATCTTTTTCACCTTTCAGCTCTACTATGATTTTTCCGGGTATACCGACATCGCACTGGGCTCCGCGCGGGTGCTGGGATACCGGCTGACGCAGAACTTCGACCGCCCCTTCTTCGCGCACTCGCTCACGGATTTCTGGCGGCGGTGGCACGTCTCCCTTTCGGCCTGGATCCGGGATTACCTGTACACGCCCATCGTCCTGAACCGGCGCTACTGGGGCAAGGCGGGGATCGTGTTCGCGCTGGTGGTCGCTTTCACCCTGTGCGGTCTCTGGCACGGCGCGAGCTGGAACTTCGTGCTCTTCGGTTTTTTCAACGGCGTGGGGCTCTCGCTTGAAGTGCTGGTCCAGAAGGCGCGGAACAGGCTGAATAAAAAAATGCCTTCGTTTCTCGAAAGCTTTCTCAATATCGGCATCACGTTCCTCTATTTCAGCTTCACCCTGATATTTTTCCGGGCCGCAACCACGGCCGATTCCTGGTATGTCATCACGCACCTGTTCTCCGGTTTCGGGCAGTCGGTGGCCGCGTTTTTCCTGGACAAGAGCGTCGTCCTCAAGATGGGCCTGAGCCAGTTCGAATTCAAGCTGGCCCTGCTGCTTGTCGTGATCGTGCAGGTGCTGGAATTCATGCAGCGCCGCGGCTCGCTCTGGGAAATCATAGCGGCGAAGCCGTCCTGGTTCCGCTGGGGGGCGTACTACCTGATCCTGCTCGGTCTTGCCCTGTTTGGCGTGTATTCCAGCAAGGCGCAGTTCATATATTTCCAGTTTTAATACGGCCGGCGGGCCGCACGGGAGGAACCGTCACATGAAAAAAGGCGACACCTTCACCATCCCCTTCGAAGTCACGGAAAAGGTCTACCGGGGGTTCACAGACATTTTCGAGGACCGGAACCCGCTCCACATGGACGACGGCTATGCGAAAGGCAAGGGTTTCAGGGAAAAGGTGATGTACGGGAACATACTGAACGGCTTCATCTCCTGCTTCATCGGCGAGCGCCTTCCTGAAAAGAACGTCGTCCTCATCTCGCAGGACATCGCGTACGCGAAACCCGTGTATCTCAATGACAGGCTCGAGCTCCGGGCCGAGGTCGAGGACGTCCATGATTCGGTGGGCATCGTCGAGTTCAGGTACCAGTTTGTAAATGCGTCCGGCGTCAGGGTGGCCCGGGGAAAAATCCAGATAAGGATGATATAATGAACATACTCGTCACCGGCGGGGCCGAGGGCCTCGGCAAAGCCATTACCGTGCGATTGCTGCGTGAGGAGGGCAACCGCGTCTGGATCACCTATCCCGCATCGCCCGACAGGGCGCGGGAGATCGGATCTTCAAGCGGCAGCGTGAAGTCGGTCAAGTGCGACTATAAAAGCCCGGAAGACATCGAGGCCCTGGCGGCGGCCATGCCCGGAATGGACCTCGATGTGCTGGTCAACAACGCCACGGTGGGGTACACCCAGGAGCATTTTCACAAGATGCGGCCGGGCCTGTTCATAGAAAGCTTTTCCCACAACGTGTACCCGGTCATGAGGATCACCCAGCAGGCCATAGCGCTGTTCAGAAAAAAGAAATTTGGCAAGATAATCAATGTGCTCACGTCCTATCTGATCAATCGCCCGCCGACCGGCCTGTCCGAATACGTGGCCAACAAGGCCTATCTCGAATCGATGAGCAAATCGTGGGCCGTGGAAAACGCGCGGTTCAATATCACGTCGAACAGCATCTCGCCCTCATTCATGCGGACAGGGTTCACCAGCGCCGTAGACGAGCGCATCGTGGAGGAGATGGCGGCAAGCCACCCGCTTAAAAAGCTCCTCACGCCGGAGGAGGTTGCGGACATCGTGTTTTTCTTCGTGGACGCGCCCCAGCATGTGAACGGCGTGAACCTGCCGGTCAATTGCGCGTCCGATATCGTGTGATGCTCGGCGGCTATTTGCCTGTGTACGCGAGGATGCCCTCGCACATCTCGCCGACGTTCTTGTAGCCCTGAATCTCCGAGGACTTGAAGCGGATCTTGAAGTGCTTTTCAATCGCCACGACGAGCTGGACGTGCGTGAGGGAGTCCCATTCCTCGATGTCCTTGGCCGTGGTTTCGTATTTCAGCACGATGGCGTCGTTGTCGAGCACATCGATGAATATGCCGTTTACTTCTTTAATAATGTCATCAACTGTCATGGGTGACCTCGTTCATTTGATTTATCGTATGGTACCAGAGGGACTCCGCCGCCCCGGCGCTCCGTCAGTTGACGGGCTCTTCCGTGCCGATGAAATTCACTCTGTCAGCGTATGAGTCGACATCCAGCAGCCAGTGGCCGCCCGTGCTCTGGAAGCCAAGGTCGGCATAGTGGTTTTTCACCAGGCCGTTCTTCGGAGTGGGCAGGTACTCGCCGATGATTTTTTTAAAGCCCGCTTCCCGCGCGATCCTGACGATCTCGTTGAGGGTGAAGATCTCCATGCCCCTCTTGAGGACACGGCAGCTCATGATCCAGGTGTCGATGAACAGCGCGTCCTCCCGCTTGTGCAGGATTATCACGCTGATCAGCCCGTAATCGCCGAACTTGTCTTTCAGACTGAAGGCACGGTTGAGGTATTCAGCGGAAGCCGCGATCTTCGCGATATCGTCTTCGGTGTAGCGCACGGTCCGCAGGTTGAACTGGTTGGAGCGCTGGGTCAGCTGGGAAACGCGGGGCGTGTTGAACTTGTTGAAAGGCGATACCGCGGCTTTCATGTTCAGGCTCGCGAGGAAATCGTCCTCGTTGGTGTACACTTCCTGCGCGATCTTCCGCTTGGCCTCCTGCTGGTACTGCTCGGTCCGGGACTCGTCCTCTTCTGAAAAGGACGCGGTTTCGAACAGGTTCAGGGAACGCAGGAATCCCGCGTACTCGGCCGGATCCTCCGGCATGTCCGGCACGGTCACGTCCGGCACGTGGGTCTTCACCATCTCGCGCTCCACGGGATTGTCGTCGATGAACACCATGGAGTCAAAGCCGATATTGAGAACGCTCTGGATCCGGCGGATGTTGTCCGCCTTGTTGTCCCAGTTGGCGACGAAGATCGAGATGTCCTCCATGCGCAGCACCATGTCCGGGTGCTTTTCGAAGGGCTCGCGCGCGATCTCCTCCGTGTTCTTGCTGCACACGGCCAGGAGTATGCCGCGCTTTTTCAGCTCCTTGAGCCAGAGCTGGAACTCGGTGAAGGCCTTGCCGATCCCCAGGTCGCCCAGCTGTATGTTTTCCATGCCGTCGTCGCCGATGATGCCGCCCCAGAGCGTGTTGTCCAGGTCCAGTATAGCGCATTTCTTGAGCTTCCCGGAAATAGCCAGGATGATGTCCGCGATGTTCTTCGCGACCGCGGGCATGAAGTCGAGGCTGAAGACGATGTCGGTGTTGACGTAAATGCTCATGTCGTTTACGGTATCGGTCCCGTAACGGCATGCCAGGCTCTCGATGTCGTTGATGAAGAGGTTCTTCAGGCCCCGGGCCAGGTCCATGAGCCCCAGGTTGATTTTCCGAAGCTGGTAGGTGAAGGAAAAATCGATCTTGTTGGCGAAGTTGCCGAAGACGGCGTCGTCCATCATGGCGAAATTAAAGTAGATGACGCGGCATTTGAGCTTCGAGGTGACGGTGTCGTACATGCCCCGCACCTTTTCCAGGTGCGCGTCGGCGAAGCCGGCCCGCTCGGATGCGGGGAGCTTGTAGAAATATTTCATGAGCTTCTGGGTTGACTGGAATATGATGACGTAGTCCGGCTTGGAGGCATAGACCTCGGAGGAGGTATCGAAGACCTGCATCTCGATCTGGTCATAATCGGCTTCCCATATCTCGAAGCTCATCTCCACTTCGTAGCCGTATCCCCGTATGGCCTGCGCCAGGAGCTGTGTCGCGCTGTCTCCCAGAAGGGCTATCCGGGCGCTTTTGAATTTGGAGAAATCCTTTTTGAGGTTTTTCTTGAGCTGGTTGAAGTCAGTCATGATCATAAAACTCCGGCTGCCGTATGATTTTACTCTTACCGGCAACCGATATTTTCAGTCAAGCAATTTATAAAAAAGGAAATTACAGCGAGGAGTCGTCCGGCGCCGGACAGCGGCAAAAAAATTTACTGGACATAATTAAAACAATTTATTACATATCGCACGAGGATGTTTTCAATCGTATATTTGTTGAAAACCGGTATAATGTCGTGTGGGCATGTCATTGCAGAATATCAGGTTTCAGGGGGATATTCGGGACATGTATTAAAAAAAGAATCTGCACGGGAATGTTTATTCCTGTTTTCCCGGTATATGGCATGCCTGCGGCAGATCAATCGTAAACAAGGGGGTTTTATGAAAAAAACAATTATTATCGTGCTGGCTGTCTTTTTCGCGATAGGTATCGTGTTCAGTCCGGCGCCCTCAAACGCCGCGGACGTCAAGCTTGGCGTGACGATGATGGGCGACTGGTACAAGCCGGGCTACATGGGCCTGGTGAATGAATCCGAGGGAAAGCTTTTCGGTTCAAACACGAAGCAGAACCTGGATGGTTCCTTCATGATGGGCCCCAATCTCTGGGCCGGGTTCGGGAACGGATGGAGCCTGAACTTTCAAATGCTCTTCGGCCTTAACAAGAACACGTTCGAGTATTCCACGTTTGCGGCCGACATTGTAATTCCTAATCCTCCATTCTTAAGGACGTATTTAGACATCGGAGATGTTGAGTTGTGGAAAATGGACGCCGACGTTGGTGTGGCGAAGGAGCTTCACAAGTACGTCAGTCTTCTCATCGGTGTCAGGTTCAGCTATGACGACGGCGAAGCCGATTCTTTTCGTTTGGGACTGCCGGGATTTGACTTTAAAAAAGAGGAGTTCTCCAACTGGTCCCTGGGCCCCTCTCTCGGCGTCGGGCTCCATTTCGAGTTGTATAAAAACCTGGTCCTGGGTTTCGGCACATCGTTCATAGTACAGTTCGGCGCTTTCGAGACCGAGAAAAAATTCCTGGACGCCTTCTGGTTCTTCCTCCCGTATAATTATGAAGTCGGGCATTTTGACCTGGGCCTGGACAGCTACCTGAAGCTTTCCTACTACATCGAGGCGGCGCACCTGGAAGTGTTCGTGGGCGGCCGGTATATCTTCCTCGGGAAAATCGTGGCGGGCGATGACGGCTCGGTCCTGGATCTGTCCTATAAGGAGGGATGGATAACCGGCAAGATGGATCATTTCGGCGGGATCACGTTCGGAGCTGCGTACAAGTTCTAACAGAAAATTCATTGCATAAAAAAACCGTCGCGATACCGCGGCGGTTTTTTTGTCTTTCGTCAGCTTTCTGCCTAAGCCCGGGGTCGGGGCCCCGGTTTGGCGGGTGTCAGAGCCCCCGGTGGTACTCCTGCAGCGATTTTACCTCGTTCTTGCCCAGCCGCTCGGCCTGTATGCCTTTCGCGGTGGCAACGGCCGCGGCCATCGTCGTTATATAGGGGAGCTTGTAGTGCACCGCCGCCTTGCGGATGTACGAGTCGTCATGCTCGCTCTGGCGGCCCGCCGGCGTGTTTATGATCAGGTTGATCTCGTTGTTCTTGATCCGGTCGATGATGTTCGGCCGTCCCTGGTATACCTTTAAGACCGTCTCCACGTTCAGCCCCTGCTCCGCGAAGTAGCGGCCGCAGCCCTCGGTGGTGAGGATGCGGAAGCCCAGCTTGTGGAACTCCCGCGCCGCCTCGAGCGCCTGCGGGCGGTCGTTCTTGTTGACCGTGATGAGCACCGTGCCGGCGGCCGGCAGCTTCATGCCGGCGGCCTCTTCCGCTTTCGAGAACGCCAGGCCGAAGGAGTCCGCCATGCCCAGGACCTCGCCGGTGGAGCGCATCTCCGGGCCGAGGACCGGGTCCACTTCCGGGAACATGTTGAAGGGGAAGACCGCCTCCTTGACGCCGAAGTGCTTCACTTTTTTCCGCTCGATCTTCAGGTCGGCGAGCTTCCTGCCCAGCATCACCTGCGTGGCTATGCGCGCCATGGAGACGTTGCAGACCTTCGATACCAGCGGCACCGTGCGGGACGCCCGCGGGTTGGCCTCCAGGATGTACACGACGTCGTCCGCTATGGCGTACTGTATGTTCATGAGCCCGACGACGTTGAGCTCGAGCGCGATCCGCTTCGTGTATTCCTCGATCGTTTTAATGTGCTTCTCCGGTATGGTGACCGGGGGGATGACGCAGGCCGAGTCGCCCGAGTGGATGCCGGCCAGCTCGATATGCTCCATGACCGACGGGACCACCACGTCCGAGCCGTCGCTGATGGCGTCGGCCTCGCACTCGATCGCGTTTTCAAGGAACTTGTCGATGAGTATGGGCCGCTCCGGCGACACGTCCACCGCGGCCGCGACGTACTGCCGCAGCATGTCCTCGTAATAGATGACCTGCATGGCGCGGCCGCCGAGCACGTAGCTGGGGCGCACCATGAGCGGGTAGCCGATCCGCCCGGCGATCGCCAAAGCCTCCTCGATGGTGCTGGCCATGCCCGATTCCGGCTGGGGTATGTCGAGCTTCTTCATCACCTGGCAGAAACGGTCGCGGTCCTCGGCCAGGTCGATCGATTCGGGCGACGTGCCGATGATCTTCACCCCGGCCTTCATGAGCTGGTTCGCCAGGTTGAGCGGCGTCTGGCCGCCGAACTGGACGATGACGCCGTCCGGCTTTTCCTTTTCGTATATGGAGAGGACGTCCTCCGCGGTAAGCGGCTCGAAGTAGAGCTTGTCCGAGGTGTCGTAGTCAGTGGACACGGTCTCCGGGTTGCAGTTTACCATGATGGACTCGAGGCCCTCGTCGCGGATCGCGAAGGCCGCGTGCACGCAGCAGTAATCGAACTCGATCCCCTGGCCGATCCGGTTGGGCCCGCCGCCCAGCACCATGATCTTCTTCCGGTTCGAGACCGGCACGGTGTCCTTCCCGTTGTAGGTCGAGTAGTAGTAGGCCCGGTCCTCCACGCCGCTGACCGGGACGGCGTCCCAGCGCTCGACCACGCCCAGCGCGGTCCTCTGCTTCCGGATCGCTTCTTCCGGGACCTCCAGTATCTTCGCGAGGTACCGGTCCGAGAAGCCGTCCTTTTTGGCCTGCTCGAGCAGGCCGTCCGGGAGCTTTTTCCCCTTATACGCGAGCATCGTTTCCTCGAGCTCGACCAGCTCCTTCATCTGCTGTATGAACCAGGGCTTGATGTGGGTCCGCTCGTACAGGAGGCCCGGGTCCGCGCCCTTGCGCAGGGCCTCGTACATGATGAACTGCCGCTCGCTCGTGGCGACGGAGAGCATCCGGATCAGCTCGTCCAGCGGAAGGGAGTTGAAGTTCCGGGCGAACCCGAGGCCGTGGCGCCCCGTCTCCATCGAGCGGATCGCCTTCAGGAAGGCCTCCTTGTAGTTCTTGCCGATGCTCATGGCTTCGCCGACCGCCCGCATCTGCGTGCCCAGGGCGTCCTTCACGCCCTCGAACTTCTCGAAGCCCCAGCGCGCGAACTTGACGACCACGTAGTCGCCCGAGGGTGTGTATTTATCGAGGGTGCCGTCGCGCCAGTAGGGGATCTCGTCCAGCGTCATGCCTCCCGCCAGCATCGACGAAACCATCGCGATGGGGAAGCCCGTCGCCTTGGAGGCGAGGGCCGAGGAGCGCGAGGTGCGCGGGTTGATCTCGATGACCACCACCCGGCCCGTATTCGGGTCGTGGGCGAACTGTATGTTGGTGCCGCCGATGACCTGGATGGCCTCGACGATATCGTAGGAGTACTTCTGGAGCTTTTTCTGGAGCCCGGGGTCGATGGTCAGCATCGGGGCGGTGCAGTAGGAGTCGCCGGTGTGCACGCCCATCGCGTCCACGTTCTCGATGAAACAGACGGTGATAATCTGGTTTTTCGCGTCGCGCACCACCTCGAGCTCGAGCTCTTCCCACCCGAGCACGGATTCCTCCACCAGGATCTGGTGCACGAGACTGACCGAAAGCCCCCGCGCCGCGATCGTGCGGAGCTCCTCGACGTTGTAGACCATGCCGCCGCCGGTGCCGCCCATGGTGTAGGCGGGCCGGATGACCACCGGGTAGCCCAGCTCTTCCGCGATCTTCTCCGCTTCCTCGACCGTGTAGGCGGGATTGCTCCGGGGCATCTCTATGCCCAGCTTGTTCATGGTTTCCTTGAAGGCGATCCGGTCTTCGCCGCGCTCGATCGCGTCCGCTTCGACGCCGATGATCCGCACGCCGAACCGGGCGAGGGTGCCGTTCTTATGCAGCTCTGACGAGAGGTTCAGGCCGGTTTGTCCGCCGAGGTTCGGGAGGAGGGCGTCGGGGCGCTCCTTTTCAATGATCTTCGCGAGGGTTTCCGCGTTCAGCGGCTCGATATAGGTGATGTCCGCCATGCCGGGGTCGGTCATGATGGTCGCGGGGTTCGAGTTCACCAGCACGATCCGGTAGCCGAGCTTCCTCAGGGCCTTGCAGGCCTGTGTGCCGGAGTAGTCGAATTCGCAGGCCTGGCCGATGATGATGGGACCAGACCCGATTATAAGGACCTTCTTGATGTCGTTTCGTTTGGGCATACGGGAACCTCATGTAATAAAATATAATAGAAGAATTGCGAATTAATTCCCCTCCCGGATGGGAGGGGCGAGAGGGTGGATGGTTATCACCCCTGCCTGACTTGCCCCATCGTTCGGGATGGGTGAGTGACGCTGCGTATTCAAATAAACTGAGTTACACTAAAAAAGGACACGGATTATGTCAAGTATGGATTAATTCCCGGCAGAATTTATTTCTAAAATTATAGTTATGCTGAAGGGCTGAAGATTCCCGGAGAAGAGGGTGTGTGCTGAAATTTACAATCACCGGTTTTTGACCAAATAACTGAAGGCCCACGATTGTTTTCCTTTGCCCGAATCCGGGCCGGCCCACCCGACCAGGTAGTAATCGCCCGGCTCCCGGAAATCAGCCGAAATCCCGATGACCTCGCCTTTCCTGTCGATGATCGGCTTGAACAGGGATTTTCCCGATTCAGTCCTGATGACAGCGGTAAGGGTTATTCCCGGAGGGGCGCTGAAGCTGATTTTCATGCTGCCGGTGCAGTTTATTATGCACGATGGGGCCGGGTCGATCTGCCTGAGCCCGCTCAGAAAGTATCCGGGCCGGTAGAAGGGCAGCTTCTCGAATTTCATCTTCGATATCCTGTCCGGGAGGAGCTGCCAGCGGGGCACCTCGGGCAGATAGGAATAAATGAATTCGCCCGGCGGTGTGAGAAAATAATGCTCCTGGTACTGGCGGATGAATTTACCGTCGCTGACGACCCCGGCACCATAGGTAAGGTCCAACAGGTACCAGAGGGAATCGATGCGTACCGCGTTCCACGCATGGTCATTGCGAATGCGGTCTCCCGGCTTGAACCCGGAGCCCCTGCAGTAGCCGGTTATTTCAACGGCAGTGATCCCGGCGCTCCGTGCCAGGAGAACGAACAGCTCCGCGTAGCCCTGGCAGGTGCCCTTCCGGTCCCTGAAGGTCTCGGGGGCGTAATAATTCCGCTTTGCCACATCGTAGTCGATATGCGAGGTGATCCAGCGCCAGAGCGCCCTGACTCTTTCAAGCTCGCCCCATTCCGGACGGGCAAGGTACGCGGCCAGGCTTTCCATGGTCGCAGCGGCGGCTTCCGGCGCATTCATGGCGTATTCATCGACAGCCTTGAACAGGGCCGGGTCAAAGCGCCGGTTTCCGGCCTGCGCATCCAGGTTGCGGATGATCCGGTATTGATGGCTCATCAGGCAGGAGGTCAGGAGCAGTGGCCCCATGATCACAAGCGAGAGGATGATGATTAATCGTTTCATGTTCCTTAACGCCCCCCCGTCCCCCAGAGGGGGCGTGTGGGATACATCTTCATTTGTTGATAAAATTCTACACATCATTGAGCTTATGCACTCACAGCTCCTTTATCCGTGCCCCCTTCGGGGGACAGGGGGGTATGCTACACCTACCGCTCCTTCACGCGTGCCCCCTCCGGGGGACAGGGGGAAGAAGGCTGGATGAATATTGCCGTTAATGTCGTATGATCTCGCTTAAATCGATTCCCTCTAGATTCTGCGCCACCAGCCCCTCGATATCGCCCGCGGTCACGAAAATCTCTTCTTCATTCGGGTGATGGTCAAAGATGAATACGATATGGGAGCGATAGCTCGGGGTGATCCTGAGGCCGAATTCCGCAAAGTAGATCCCGGCCGTTTCATGCGAGCATTTGCCGATACAGATCGTGTCCTCGTCCCGGTTGAAGTAATCGGGTTTTTCGCTGAAAAGGCGGCCAATTGCCGTATCGTCGAAGAGCGTGTAATTGACTCCCGCTTCATCGAGCATCTTCGTGAAAGGCTTCACGCCGATGAATTTATAGTCCGCGTAGGGTTTTTGTCGTGTCATTGCCTTATCCGCGTTCCGGATTCGTACCGGTCCTTCCGGCTGTCGGGTCAAGCATGCGGCATGGTTTTTCCCTGACAATAAAAAAATGACCCTGAATGCGGGCCCGGACGGGTTGTTTTTTTATTGACAGGCTTCGAAAAACGGCGTAGGTTTCATGCTGTTCCCGGGGTTATGAAAAACGCGATCGTTTTTCATGGCATTTTGGACATAATACATGCATAGGGGAGGTAGTATGAAGAAGCTTATTTTCTCGTCAATAACCGTCATGGCAGGTATGGCTCTGGCCTTTATGCTGACGTTCCAGCCGGCACAAAACGCACTGGCAGGCGAAGGCTGCTACAACTGCAGCTCGAGCAGCAAGGCCAACCAGTGCAAGTGGCATGGCAGCGACACCTATGACCAGCGCAAGAAGTGCGAGGCCGCGGGATGCGATATTACCGGAACATCCAGCTGCTCCACCGCCGCGAACGTCAAAGTGATCGATCCGAACAATTGATCGCAATTGAGCATGATCGGGAGGGACCGGCCGAAAGCCGGTCCTTTTTTTGGCGGGAGGTCCCGGCGCTCCGGGCTGCCGGCGCCCTGGTGCCCTGCTACTTCTTCGCGGCCTTGCCGGCAAGGCGTTCGCGGTCCTTGAGGAGGAGGTCCCTGTGGCCGAATTCCTGTTCAGCTATCACGTTGATCTCGTCCGAGATGGCCAGGTAGTATTCGGCCAGTTTTTTTAAAAGGCTGGCGAAGCTCTGATACAGCCTGCCCACGGATTCCTCCGACGCGGCGAGCTGCTCCAGTACATTCAGTATGTCCTTTTCCTCGCTTATCTCCCTGTAGACCTTGTTCAGTAAATTGTTCTGGAAGTCCGCGATCATGCTCTCCCGGACCACCGGCTTCGTGAGGTTCCTGTCCATGTCCGAGATAATGGCCGCGTGCTCAAACGAGTGCTGCTCCATGAACTCAAGCACGGCCTTGGCCCCTTCCAGCCTGGGAAGGTTCTTGATCTTCTGGTAATAGGTAGCCATGGTGTTTTCGAGAAACACGATGAAGTTCAGGTATTCGTTGGTCATGTCCGGCTCCTTGCGAACGATGGTATCCGCGTCTATGCTTCTCTCGTCTTCGTGCAGAGGTACGCGGCAAGGAAATAATCCCCGTAGTCGGCGCTCACTATGTCGAACCCGGCGCGATAGAGCATCTCCTCAATCACCCAGTCGAAGGTCGAGTATTCGCTCTTGATGTGGTTCGCGACCTTGTCCGCCATCCCGTCACCGCCCGCCTCGCGGAAGCGCTCGAGCATCCGGTCGATCGCGGTATCGTACTTCTCCAGCTTCATGGAGAAGACCAGGTCGCGCACAAAGAGCCTGCCGCCCGGCCTGAGCGCCCTGTTTATGTTGACCAGGGCGATCTGCTTCCAGAAATCGGGAAGGTGGTGCAGGGCGATCTGCGTCACCGCCGCGTCTGCCGGCTCTCCCTCGTGGCGGTAACCCAAAAGGCCAGCCCGCAAGAAGCGGATATTGGCGCGGCCGCGCCCGGCCGCCTTCTGCCGCGCGCGCTCCAGCATCGCGGCCGAGATGTCAGCCGCGATGACCTCGCGGCAGCGTTCGGAAGCGGTTATGGCGAGCTCGCCGGTACCGGTCCCGAACTCGATCAGCCTCTGGCCTGCCGACAGGCCGAGCGCTGCAAGGGCCTCCTCGATCTCCGCCGGGATATCGCGGACCCGGGACATGCGCCGGTCGTAATCGTCGACCTCGGCGGCGCTCTCGTAGTCGGTGCCGACATGCTTCATTTCATCGTATGTCCACTGGTCGCGATCTGCCATCTGTCGGTTGTCGTTGTTCTCCGGATAGTGCGGCCCCGTGAAGGACCGGGGGCATGTGGTTATTGGTGAATCGAATTACTCTGTTGTTTCTTCTTCAGAGGTTGTGGCCGCTGCCGTGCCTTCCGTATCTTCCCCCTGCACCTCATACTGGAGCGAGAGCGTATTGGAGCAGGAGGTGGATGCAACAGTACATGAATCAAGGGTGGCATAGCCCTTGTCGTCAAATTCATTGTGGTTATAAATGGCAATGGTCAGGGATGCCGCTTCTTCGGATCTTGTCACGTTTATTGTGGCTTTATCAATGTCGCCTGCGGGTATTAATACTGTATTGGCACCGTTTATGTTGGTGAGCGGCGCCTTGTTGTCAAGAATCAGGTCAAAGGTAAAGGCATTCGTGATACCGCCGCTGCAAATGATCCCTATGACGATATCTGCGGTTTCAGCTGTGTCAATTTCGCAGGAGATGAACAGGGGCAGCATCGCAATTGCAAGTATGTGTGATATGTGGCGCAATCTTTTCATGATGATACCCTTCGGAACATTCGGTCATGTTATCAACTATACATAAAATAATAAATGGCCGGTTTTTTTCAACTATTAATTAGGTAATTACCCGCTAATTATTGTTACACAACCGTTTTATTGCTCTTCCCTGTGTTTTACAAAGAAAGCATCTATTATGAATACTACTGCCAGGATGGCCGATAATATGGCGCAAATGATGATCCAGGCGGTACGTGACACGCCCATTTTGTCATACAGATGGCCGATCAGTACGCAGAATGCCAGGAAATCTATCGTGAATATCAGCAACATTATCATTTTCACTTTTTCGAACATGAAGGCACCTCGGGCTTAAATTTATATTACTTTATAATACGTGTATTTTTTGTCAATACCATTGCGGCTTGCGGGCGCTCACCGGGCCTTAATACCGGTCGTCCTCAGAGTGGTCAATGTTTAAAATATGGCCGAACCGCTCTTTTTTCGTCTTCATGTATCTGCTGTCATGCTCCTGTGACGGCAGCTCGTGGTGGACGCGCTCCGTGACCCGTATTCCGTAGCGCTCGAGCTGCGCCACCTTGTCCGGGTTGTTGGTCATCAGGCGCACGCTTTTTACGCCGGCTTTTTTCAGCATCTCCGCGGGGACGCGGTAATCACGCTCATCGGGCATGAACCCCAGGATGGTGTTCGCGTCCACGGTGTCCAGGCCGTGGTCCTGAAGGGCGTAGGCCCTGAGCTTGTTCACCAGGCCGATCCCGCGGCCCTCTTCCATGTGGTAGAGGACGATGCCCCTGCCTTCATCCTCGATAAGCCTCAGGGACTCGTGGAGCTGGGGCCCGCAGTCGCACCGCCGGCTCCCCAGGGCGTCGCCCGTCAGGCACGATGAGTGGATGCGGGTGAGAATATCCTCCCCGTCGCCGATCTGGCCCTTCAGCACGATGGTGTGGTCCTTGTCGTCCTTGTTGTTGACGAAGCCGATGATCCGGAAGGAGCCGTAGTCCGAGGGAAACTCGGCAACGGACACTATCTTGACGCAGATGTCGTCCGGGCAGCCGTCACAATCCAGCCGGTTGGGGCACTTGCGCAGGGACTCGATGTCCTGGCTGATGATCTCTTCGAATTTAGGGCCTATCATATACCGGTTCCTGGCCAGATGTGATGGCATGAGTGTGGGAAGGGGAGCATTAATTGCAATAACATTTTATCGACATTCCGATAGGTCCGCAAGCGCTTGCGGACCTATCAAACGTTTGCGGCCCTATCGGGAGGGGAGCATCCCTACCGGCAGATCTCCCGTATCTGCCCGGCCCCCTTGCTCTTCATCTCGGTCATTTCCACGGAACAGCCGATATCGGACCTGAGGCAGCGCTTGAATTCCGCCACCGCCAATTTTTCCCGGGTCGCAAGCGTGCCCGCCGTTGCCTCTCCCTCGAGCTCGTTGCGGAACTTAAAGCAGCAGTTGTTCCTGATTTCGGTGGCGGTGCAGAGGGCGAAGGCGGGCATGCCCGCGCGGAACCCGTCCCTGTCCGTTGTTATCTGGATTGCTGCGATGAGCATCAGGGTCAGTATGGCGGCCGTTATGGTTTTTCTCATGATCTGGTTTCTCCCGGTGATTGATTTATCTTATTTTCGACGTCTTCGCGCAAAATGATGATTGAATTATCGCTGCCGTTCCCCGGGCGCGGTGCCCGATAATTTCAATTGACAGATAGCCCGGGTTCTTGTATATTCCTGCTTTCGGGCGGCGGGAAGGGGGAATGCCCGTGTATCACGAGTCAGGGGAGGGCTTATGAAACGGCTTGTCATGAGCGCGGCGCTTCTGGCGCTGATGATCCCGTCGATCGCGGGGGCGGCTGATTACAAGATCGTCGTGCTTCCCTTCGACAAGATCAACAGGGAAAAGAACCAGGAGCTCGAGACCCTGTCGGTGGGCATCAGCGAGACCCTGTCCGGGGCCCTCTCGAACGTGAACAACTTCATCGTCATCGATTCGTTCCGCGTGAAAAAATATCTCCTCGGCAATGCCGAGTTCAGCCAGGCGATCGGCGCGGACGAGGATAAGAACATGGAGCGGCTCCGCCGGCTCACCCAGGACAAGCTGAACGGCGACTACATCGTGTACGGCAGCTTTTACACCATCGGCGGGCAGATCAATCTTGACGCGAAATTCGTGAACGTTGACAGCGGGAAGGTGCTCAAGGCCGCGTCGGTGCACGGGACGTACCCCGACCGCATCTTCGACCTGCAGGAGGAGCTCGCCCGGAAGCTGACCGGCGCGATAAACGGCACCGTCAACGAGCGGCAGACGGAGAACATGAACGAGTTCATCAGCTCGACCGCCGATTACGCCGCGTACCAGCTCTACATCCGGGCCAGGGTCGAGCACCTCAAGTACAATTCGCAGGATTACCCGAAAGCGCTGGAGCTCTATAAAAAGGCCGCGGCAAAGGACCCGAAGTTCGCCCTTGCCTGGGCCGGAATGTCGGAGGTGAACTCCCTCTGGGGATACAGCATCAGGTACGCCGGCGGCAACTACAGGCCGAAGCTCGAGCAGGCGGTACGGGACGGCCGGAAGGCGGTCGACCTGGCGCCCCAGCTGTACCAGACCCACCGGGCGCTGAGCCTGGCCTACCTGAACAACGACGACTTTGACAGGGCCCGCGCCGTCATTGAACAGGGGTACGCCCTCAACGCCCGCGACCCCGAGATACTCTTCGTCAAGGCGACCGTGGTGAATTACGGGTACCGGGAGATGGGCAAACCCGGCACCGAATCCAACCGCTTCATCCTGCAGGCCCTCGAGATCAACCCGGAGCTCATAGTGGCGCGGTGGGCGCTCGCGCATTCGCTCGAGCAGCTGGGCAGGGCCGACGAGGCGATGGCGGAATACCGGAAGATCGTGGAGGCGAACCCCGGGCACGCGGCGAGCCTTCACAACATTGCTCTTATCCATTACGGCAAGAAAGACTACCCGAACACGGTCGAGTACGCACAAAAGGCCGTCGCGGCCGAGCCGTCGGTCCCGCAGTATGACTGCACGCTGGGGCTTGGATACTACGGCCGTGGCGACTGGCAGAACGCGGAAAAGGCGTACCGCGCCGCGCTGAAGAAAAAGCCGGATTACATCGACGCGCTCTTCAACCTGGGCGGGGCGCTCTACATGCAGCAGCGGTACCGGGAGGCGCGGGACGCCTACCGCGGCGTGCTTAAATTGAAGCCTGATTATCCGAACGCGGAAACGTGGATGAAGAATTCCGAAGACATGATGAAGGGAGGAAAATGAAATGGGAGAGCGGAGATCCATAAACTCGGGGGCCTCGGAGGACCGCCTCGAGAAGCTGATCAAGGAGCGGCTGCAGCCGGGTGCGGACAAGACGAAAATCGACGAGCGGATATGGGACCTCTTCGGCGAGACCTGGTGCGTCATGTTCACGGACCTCTCCGGCTTTTCCCGGGGCGTGGCCAAGTTCGGCATAATCCATTTCCTCCAGACGATACACGAGTCGGAGCGGATCCTTATCCCGATCATAGAGGACAACGACGGCATCTTATTAAAGGTGGAAGGCGACAGCTTCCTGGTCATCTTCCGCAACGTGCGCAAGGCCATCCAGTGCGCCATTACCATGCAGCGCACGCTCAAGACCTACAACGCGGACAAGGCGGACGAGGAGAAGGTCCTACTCTGCGTCGGGCTCGGGTACGGGAAAATGCTCCGGATCGGCGATTCCGACGTGTTCGGGTCCGAGGTCAACGCGGCGAGCAAGCTCGGCGAGGACACGGCGGACGCGTGGGACATCCTCATAACCCAGGCCGTGTACGAGCGCTCGAAGGAGAGCCGCGGCATAACCTTCGAGGAGCTCCCCGATGCGCCCGCGGGCGCCGAGAAAGCGTACCGGATTATCTATAAGCTGTCATGATGCCGCACGATAAGTCCGCAAGCGCTTGCGGACTTATCGTGGGTGTACGCGGCAGGTGAGGGAATGGCGGAATCTCAGGACATCCTTGTACAAAAAAAGCTCGCGCTCCTGAAGGCCGGCCTGGCCGGCTTCATCGGCTGCCTGGTCCTGTCGTTCTTCTCCATCGTTCTCCAGGTAGTCGTCTCCCTGTGGCAGCTCATCCCGGGGGTCGAGAATACCGGCGCATGGCTCTCTTCTCTCGGCCTGGCGTTCCTGCCGCTCTTTTTCGCCGGCGCGTTCGTCTTCTTCGGCCTTATCATTGCCGCGGCCGTAAAGGAGCCCCGGAACGCGGACATGGGCGCGCTGCTCAAGCCGTCCGCCGGAACGATAGCATCGTACTTCATCGTCGGCGTGCTCCTGAACGTGGCGCCGCTCCTGGCGACGCTAGCCGCTTTTCTGGGCCTCCTGTATTACCGGGGCGGGAGCATTCTCTTCCTGGCCCTTGGCTACTTCGTCATATCCTGCCTGCTCTTCTTTGCGTCAGCGGGCTTTGCCATTGTAAGGAGCGCCCACCGGGAGGCGGGGTCCGGACCGGAGGCCCCGGTGATGAAGGTGCTGCTCGGCGCGCTGCGGCCGGAGGCACTCGGCGACAGGTCGCGGCGGGTCCTGACCCGCATCGAGCGGTTCCTGGGGAGCGGGCTGGGGATCGTGCTGTACCTGCTCTTCACGTCGCGGGACCTGTATGAAGCCGTACGGAGCAAAACGGGCCACGGCTCGGACACGACCTGGTTCGATCTGCTGGCCTCGACGGACGCGGTCCTGGCGTTTTTTTCCCTTTTTATTTTCATCTTCTCGACCCTGTTCGTGATCATATCCATCAAGACCGCGTTTGATGTAAAACCGGATACTGCCGGGCCTGATGGGCCTGCACAGGATGCCTGAGGGGCGGTACCGTTACAGCCAGGAGGATTGCGCCATGAAAAAAAACCTGATCGCGTTGTGCGCGGCGATAACTATCGCCGTGCTGCCGTGCGTGACATCGGCCGGCCCGGCAAAGCCGGCGGAGGACCCGCCGCGCATCGTCGAGATCCGTGCCCTGTACCAGCAGATCGTGAGGGACCGGGACCTTGTCTGCATGATAGCCGACCGCTACGAGCATAATCCCCGGAAGCAGGTCCTGCCGGGCCTCGGCCCGGTGACCTACCATGTGACCGCGTGGCGCTACTTTGAGCATGGCTGGGAGCAGATGAATCCGGGCAGGCCCATGCCGAAGAGCTGGCTGGCGCAGATGGTCTATTCCGACTGCGAGGAGTGCCCCGGCGGCAGGCAGATGTTCGAGTTTCTGTTCGACGATGGCGGCCGCCTCGTCTTTTTCTACCAGTCCGCTCCGAAATCCATGGAGCGGCGATACTACTTCACCGCTGAAAAGCCGGTCCGGGTCGTCGAGGGAAAAGAGATTGTCGACACGATCACCGCCGAGCACAGGTCCGTATCCGACGGGATGATCCTGCGCGCGGCGTATGAGCTGAAGCGCGCGTACATGCCGGACATTTTCATGAAATAGCCAGCGCGGGGTGCCGATGAAGCGTGCCGTGAAATACTGCCTCGGAATTGTAATTATATCGGCTGTCACCGCCGGCGCCCTTCCGAGTCTGGATGTGGAGGTCCGCCGCCATCTCCCGGATGGGCGGGAGCTGGTCCACGCGTCGCAGGGCGCGTTCGGTCCCGCGGCGGACGGTATCGTCATGCTCTACCGGGAAGAGGGGTGCGCCGACTGCCGGTACGAGGGCAGGGCGCTGGTGCCGGGGAAGGGCGGCCTGTACCGGGCCGTGCCGCTTCCCGCGATCAGGCAGTTCGACAATCTTACCGTGCAGAACGACGGGATCGGCTCCGTGCTCTTCGTGGACGCGGACGGCGACGGCAGGAACGAGGTCCTGGTGCTGGTGAAGGGGCTCAGGCGCGGGCCCGGAGGGTATCCGCTCGCGTGCGTCGCGGTCCTGGGCTGGGACGGCGCCTCCTTCCGCGCCCTCGCGGCGTATGAAAACTACTTCGGCGAATCCTGCGACAGCGCTGCACAGGTCCGCGCCATGACGGGGCTCCTTGCAGGAGTGAGGGGTTCGTACGTATCGGAGACGGCAGGCGTGTCCGCGGACATGACGATCACGCTGTCGGAAAACGGCAGCATCACCGGGACCTGGAACGCGGTGTACGGCGCGGCACACATGTGCGACAGGCTCACATTCACCGTGCGCCAGTCGGGCGGCACGACCGAGCTCGTGCGGTGGAGCGACGGCGCCGGAGCGGAGGTCGTCATGGGGACGATGCGGGTTTCGGGGAAGGGCGCCACTGTGCGCTTCATCCGCGACCCGGGCGAGTTCGACTGCGGCGCCGGGCACCCGGCGGTCGTGAAGCTGGTGAGGGCCCCCTCCGGCCTCCGGCCGCCTCCCCCGTAAACGGGGGAGGTCACATCCCGGCTTTTCGTCCGGTAATCGTCTTGATCTCCACCTTGATGATGCAGGCCTTCCCGAATGATGTTTCCCGGTACTCCCACGCGCCCGCGCCGTCGTAGTGCGCCATGATGATGTCGAGCGCCTCTTTCTTTCCGGCCGCATCCTCGATGAAGCGGGCCGTTCCGGCGCCGACCACGCTCCGGTAGGCCATGCCCCAGCCGCATGCCGTGTCCGAGCGGATGACCGCCGTGTCGATCTCGACCTCGAAGCAGACCGCGGGATTTTTCCGGAGGATGTCGATCTTCTTTCCCGCCTGCCCGGTGTGGAAGAAGATGGCGCGGTCCCGGTACCCGAAGTTCAGGGGCACGATGTACGGTGTGTCGCCGTCGGCCAGGCCCAGGCGGCAGACCCCGGCACGGTTGAGTATCTCCTCGATCTCGGAGAAGTCGGTGATCTCGAATTCTTTTTTGCGCATGTAAATACTCCGCAGTATGTCCGGACTTAAGCCCCCCGTCGCCCGCGGGCGGTGCAGTGGGGCAAGAGAAGATGGTTAATCAATACGATGTTTTGAAGCGGGAAATATCAACTTATTTTTCTTGAAAGTCCTTGACAACGGGTTATACTATTAATTGTATGTTTCATTGCGAAAAAACGAGGGTTGCTAGCTCAATTGGTAGAGCACCTGACTCTTAATCAGTAGGTTCCGAGTTCGATTCTCGGGCAACCCACAGGAAACCCCCTGAGATGATCAGGGGGTTTTTTATTGATTAACATGGGGGAAAATCCCTCGCAGAAACGCAAAGTCACAGAGGAGTAATTGCCGGGACATTGCTGCACAGTACAAAAATTAACTGTTTGACAATTCTGAATATGAGATTTAATATATTGTCATGCTTACCAAGAATGAAATAAAAAAAAGAATCAGGAACAATTCGAGCCTGCTGCGCCGATATAACGTAAGCAAAATAGGCATATTCGGTTCTTATGCCAGGGATAAGCAGGATGAAGCAAGCGATATCGATATTCTTGTTGATTTCTCGGGTTCGGTAACGTTGTTTCAGTATGTCCATCTCGCTGATTCCATCTCGGATATGCTTGATAAAAAAATCGATCTTGTGACCGTTTCCGGAATAAAACCCTTCGTAAAAGAAAAAATATTGAACGAGGTTGAATGGATTGAGGGATTATAAACTGTATCTCTCGGATATACGGGAAGCCATTATTAAGATTCAGAAATATATTGAAGGTCATGGTCTTGAGTCGCTGAAAGATGATGAAAAAACGTATGATTCCATCTTGTTGAACTTCCTGATTATAGGAGAGGCTGCCGTTAAAATTCCTGATGATATCAAGAACAAGCACGCTGACATCGATTGGCGCGGAATGATTGGCATGAGGAATATAATAGCTCACGGGTATTTCAAGATTGATCCGGGGATCATTCTTGATTCAATAAGAAAAGACCTTCCCGCACTGTTGAGTGCCATTAACAAATTAATCTGAAGCAATATGGGTGGTTGCGTATAAAAATTGTATCCGGAACGCCAATCCGCGTGCGCAAGGTATCGCGCCAGGAGGTGGAGGGCGTTGAGCAGGAAGTGGAAGTGCTTAACCCGTCCATGTATTTCGCCGTGGAAAAGAAAGACGGAGGCTCCTGCGGCGTGAACAACGTCTACCTCAACGGCGTGCGCGTGGCCAGCGTGCTCCCGGATGGTGAGGCCCGGTACTACCACACCGACCGATCGACTGCGGGCTTAAGCCCGCAGCCATTAGAAAAGTGGTGTTCCGGGTGCATATAACAAACAGCCACCGGGATGATGTGTATTTGCTCCCGTCAGTACAACCCGGATTGAGCATTTCGGATATTAAGCATCCTGCAGGGATATAGATATATCAAGAATATGGATAAAGATCATTGCTGGCGGCGGGTTTAAACCCGCCGTGTTAAGGGTCAAGACCGTCACCGACGACTCTGGTCTGGTGCAGAGCCGTATGGAATATATGCCGTTCGGGGAGACGTGGTTCCAGGAGGACGCTTCATCGTTCGCGGGTTATAACCCGCCCAAGTACAACTCCCAGGAGCTGGACAGAGAGACCGGGTACTACTTCTACAACGCGCGGCATTATGACCCCGAGATCGGGAGGTTTGTGACCCCGGACACGATGGTGGATGGAGAGAACACGACGATCGGCTGGAACAGGTACGCGTATTGCGGGAATGATCCGATCAGGTATAAGGACCCGACGGGGCATTTGTTTAACAATACGTTGCAATTAAAACCGAACATTCAAACACCACCAAGAAATGGAAATGGAATTCCTTCAAAAAATTCGTCGACCTTAAAATCGTTCAGCCTTGATAAATATTGGCCAAAGAATCTAAATGTAGATCAAGCAAAAGCAAATTTTACATATGATAAAGTAAAGAATACTTCCTCTACTAAAGTAAATGGAATAAAATTTAGATTCTTTAATAATGTATTTTCAGAAATAGAGGTATCTAAAGATACATTGTGGTCTAATCTTTCTTATGCTGCCATTAGTAGCAATGTTTCAGAAATTGTATTTAATAGGCTTGCGGGAGATGGACCTCCTCACTCACAAGGACGAGCTGCCGATATAAGAGAATTAGTTACCAGGAATAATGTCACAATACCTTATAAAAGGTTTCTAAGAATAAACGATAAAAACGAATGGTCATGGTCTACAAAGACTATCCCTGATACAATTGAAAAATTTGAAAAAGGATTTATGAGCCGGCCAGGAAGCGAAATTTTGTTGGGCCCATGGGAAATGAGATATACGAAGGGTTATCATAATCTGATAGATTCATATCCTGACGTAGCAACTGTTGGACCAACTCAGTATAATCGGACAGAAGCATATAATACATATGTTGATAACAATCAGTTAAATGAAAGAGTTGCAGAAGATTTGTGGATGAGTTATATGCACCATCATCATGGTCATTATCAAGTTAGAATGGATTATGATTAGTAGGTTGAAAATGAAAAAAACACTCATTTTTATTGTATTTATATCTTTATTCGCAATAGTTAATGCTAAAAAAGTAAACGATATGACACAAAGACCATCAAATGTTCCCTCAAATGCAAAGTGGGATAAGAATATTAAAATATGGAGTACGGGTAGTCATACTGCTGGTGATATAATCATCTGGAATGAAAATGGACGGTTACGATTTAAACTCAAGACAATCCAGAAAGATAAAGTTCGGATTGAATACCTTTACTATCCCAATGGTAAAATTGAGAGAATCGGATGTGTGAGGAATATCAAAGATAGATTTGATGATATTAATGGTGCTCCTGCTGGTTGGCAAGCATTTGGAAAATGGAAGGAGTATTATCTGAGTGGCGTTTTAAAACGTGAGTATTGTTATACACCGGTTTTTACAGTATTGAGATACTGGTCTCCCTTTTTATGCGGATCAGAAATATTATATGATGAAACTGGCAAGGAAATTAAAAGAATTTCTCACAAGTACAAATGTGAGTATGGCTGTGACGAAATTGAAAATATTCACTGAATTCTTGCTTGACCATTATGCAAATTTAACATACAAACTTGTATATCGTTCACCAAATGTTCACCACATCGCAGCTAAACGTAAATCAACGGGTTGAAACAGGCGCCAATATAATTGAATTTTGTAGCTAAAAACGTTGATTAACGTGAATGAATCTCCTTGAACGTTGCCATACGAAAACGAACCAGCGACTTTCTAGACTCTTAATCAGTAGGTTCCGAGTTCGATTCTCGGGCAACCCACAAGAAACCCCCTGAGATGATCAGGGGGTTTTGCATTAATGCGCATGTGAAGGGGGGATGCTCATCCCCGCCTTCACATGCGCGCCTTATATATCCTTCTCCCCCGGCACGTCCCCCGCCTCGATGGTGCAGAGCAGCTCGTCCGTGAGCGGCGTCACGCCCGCGAGACGGTTCGCCTGCCGCTCCACGACCCTCTCGAAGATGTTCCGCACCAGGCGCCCGTTCCCGAACGCGCGGTCCCGCCGACCGTACAGGGCCGTGAGGAGGGCGAGCATCGCCTTCCGCGCGTCGTCCCGCACCGTGAACTTCGCGTTCACGCAGAAGGAGTCGAAGATGCGCATGAGCTCCTCCGGCCGATAGTGGTCGAAGTAGAAGTAGCGGCTGAAGCGCGACCGGAGGCCCGGGTTCGACTTGATGAAGCGGTCCATCTCATCAGTGTATCCCGCCACGATCACGACCAGACGGTCGCGATAGTCCTCCATGCGCTTGAGTATGATGTTGATCGCCTCCTGGCCGAAGTCCCTGCCGCCAATATCGTCCGGCACGAGCGCGTACGCCTCGTCTATGAACAGGACCCCGTCCAGGGCCTTCTGCACCACGTTGTCCACGTTGATCGCGGTCTGGCCCACGTAACCGGCGACCAGGCCCGCTCGGTCGGTCTCCACGAGCTGGCCTTTTTTCAGTAAACCGAGGGCGCGGTACACGCGCCCGAGCATGCGCGCGATCGTGGTCTTGCCGGTCCCGGGCGGGCCGTAGAACACGGCGTGGAGGGAAAGCGGCGTGGCCGGGAGCTTCCGCTCCTCGCGCTCCTTCTGCACCTTTATCAGGTTCACGAGCGTGGCGATCTGCTCCTTTATCTTCTCCATCCCGACCAGTGCGTTGATCTTCTCCATCACCTGCTCGAGCGTCTCCTCCTGTTCCGCTTCCTTTACCGCCACCGCGGCGGAGGTCACGGCCGTGCCCCGGTTGATGAGCCGGTAGATCTGCTTGAGCCGCTCCTCCTCTTCCGTGTCCAGGGAGCCGTCTGCTTTCATTAAATATTGCGCAAAGGTGTAGAGGGCGGAGCCCGCGCGGTCCGCAAGCCCGGTTCCCTTTTCGCGGTCAAGATTTTCCGCCGCGGTCATGGTCCTGAGGGAGAAGGATTCCAGGTCCACGCCCGGCTTGAGCTTGCGGACAAGGCCGGCGATGCTCTCGCGGAACGCGAGCAGGTCGGCCGCGCGACCGGGCGGGAACTCGTCCCCGGCGAAGATCTCGTCCGCGAGCTTTTGCGCGCGGTCAGAGTCGTCCGGGTTGAGCGGCAGCAGGACCAGCGAGATGAACATGAGCTCTGCCGGGGAGGGCTTCCTCTCCGGGCCGACGCAGAGCGACGACAGTATGAGCAGATCGCTCACGATGCCTGATTTGAATTCCGGGTCGGTAATCTGGGCCAGCAGGCCCGTGAAGCTTTCCTTTAGCTTTTTCGCTTCATGGAAGAGGAGGGCGAGGCTCTTTTCGTCGACCGCGCCCTCCGCGGGGGAAGGGGCCGCTTCCTCGACGCCGGCGGCCATCGAACGGTCGATCTCGGCGAGGGTTTTCATGGTATCGCTGATCTCGTTCAGGATGCGGAGCGTGCTCTCCTCGCGCGCGGGGGGCCTGCCGCCGCCCGCGTTGATGCGCTCGATGAAGCGGGACACTGCCGTTACGTTGTCGAAGGTCTTGAAGGTGACGACGGAGGCCCTGAGCTTCATGGTCACGATGATCGAGGAGAACGCCCGCTCGTAGGCGATCCCCCTGATTTCCCCGAACGCCAGCTCCTCGAACTGCGTCCTGGACAGCTCGCTCGTCACGAAAAAGAGCCGCCGGTCCGTGACGAAAAGCACGCCCGCGATATCGCGGCTTCCGGATATTTTAATTCCACGGTACAGACCGTCGAGAACGTCCAGAACGCGCTCGTTGTTCGCCAGGAGCTTTTCCAGCCCCCGGAGCACATTCTTCTTGTTCGAAACGAGCAGCCAGTTCTGCAGGGAATCCAGCTGTTTCTCAATGTCCGGGATTGACGGCATTCTTTTTCCTTGCATTGTAAGTGGGGCGCGGCGGAACCAGGCCATGCCCGGGCCGGCGTTATTGTAGGCGTTCATCCGGTTGCTGTCAAGATAGTTATCGCTTTTATTCGGGTGTCAGAGCATGGGAGGCGATAGTTATCGCCTATGTCCCCGGTGTCAGAGCATGGGGGGCGATAGTTATCGCCTTTGTCTCGGGTGTCAGAGCATGGGGGGCGATAGTTATCGCCTTTGTCTCGGGTGTCAGAGCATGGGAGGCGATAGTTATCGCCTTTGTCTCGGGTGTCAGAGCATGGGAGGCGATAGTTATCGCCTTTGTCCCGGGGGTCAGAGCATGGGGGGCGATAACTATCGTTGTCCGGCGGCTCTTATTTCTCGCGGAGGAAATTAAGGACCAGCCTGTTCACCTCATCCGGCTTCTCCATCGGCGCCATGTGGCTTGTCCCGGGGATGATGACGAGCCGCGCGCCGGGGATCAGGCGGGCCATCTCCTGCCCGTGCTCGCGCCGGATGTCGTCGTTCTCTCCCAGGATGACCAGGGTTTTCGCCCGTACCTTCGCCAGGTCGGCTGCCGTATAGTCGGGCTGCGTGAGCCACATGGCCTTAACCTTGCCGATAAGCACGGGCCACTTGTCCGGGTCCGGCGCGATGCGCCGGTAAAAACGGCGTGCATCATCCAGGAAGGGATCGTCCGGTGCAAGCGTTTTCAGTTTCGCGATGGATTCGGCCGACATGCCGTCAGTGCGGAAATTGCTTCCTATCATCACCAGCTTTTTGACCTTCGACGGATGGTTGATCGCGAGATCGAGGCCGATTATCCCGCCGTCGCTCCACCCGACGATATTGACGCTCCCGAGCTTCAGCTTTTCAACCAGCGCCAGCATGTCGGACGCCATGAGGGCGTAGGAGAGGGGCCCGTCGCCGTCCGTTGACCGGCCGTGGCCCCGGCTGTCCGGCGCGATGATGCGGTATTCCCGCGCCAGGGCCGGTATCTGCCCGTAAAACGACTCGATGAACGCGGAGCCCCCGTGCATCAGGAGGAGCGGCTCGCCCGACCCGTGCTTCTCGTAATAGAGTCGTATGCCGTTGACTTCCGCCCGGTCTCCCGTGCCCGCATCCGCGTTGAAGGCCCTCCACGCGAGGTAGCTGACCATGCCCCGCGCCTCTTTGCCGGCGAGCAGGTAGCCGGCCGCGGGCAGCGCTATGACGAACACGGCAACCAGCGCGAACACCCTGTATTTCGTTAACCGGATCATGCCCGCACCTCCTACAGCCATTTTTTCTTAATGAAATACAACACCAGGGCCACTGACAGGATGGTGGCCGACAGGATCACGATGAGGAAGGCCAGGGGATGGTCCTGCATCGGCAGCTTCACGTTCATGCCGTAGAAGCCCGTGACGATGTTCGGGATCATTAAGATGATCGTAATCGAAGTCAGCACCTTCATGACGATGTTCAGGTTGTTGGAAATAACGGAGGCGAACGCGTCCATCATGCCGCTCAGAATGTCGCTGTACACGTTGGCCATTTCATTGGCCTGCCGGTTCTCGATCACGATGTCCTCGAACAGGTCCTCAATGTCCTCGTTCGTCTGGAAGATGCTGAGGCGGCGCAGCCGCTCCAGCATCAGCCCGTTCGTTTTGAGGGACGTGGTGAAATAGACCAGGCTCTTCTCGATGTTGAGCAGCTTGATGAGCTGCTTGTTCTTGGATTCCTGCTCCAGCTTTTTCTGTATCATGTTCGTAGCGTTGTTAATCTGCTTTAAAAACTGCAGGTAGAGCATCAGGGCGCGCAGGATGATCTGTAAAATGAATTTGATCCTGTTCACGGTCGTGACGTTCTTTACGTTGTTCTCGATGAACTCGTTCAGCACGGTCCTATCCTTCGAGCAGGCGGTGATCAGGAGTCCGCCCGTGAGAATGATGCCGATCGGGAGCGTGTAATAGGGCGTTTCCAGGTTGTGCTCGTCGAAGAACGGAACCTTGACGATAATGAGCGTCGCATTGTCCTCGACCTCCACGCGGGCCGTTTCGTCGATGTCGAGTGCGGCCGTGATGAAATCATGCGGGATGCCGAAATGCTGCGCGAGGAGCGGTATGTCGTCCTTCGAGGGATTGACTATGTTGATCCAGCATTCCTTTTCGATGTAGTCGATCTTGGCGATCTTCCCGCTGATGAGCTTGTAGACCTGGATCAGCGGCTGGATCTCGCTCGCGATCTCCTCCGCCGTCATCTCTTCCTCGGGCGGGAGCTCCGCTTTCAGCACCTGGTCGGCTACCTGCGCCAGCTCCTGCGCCTCCTTGCCCTTGTACTTTCGCGCGAGGTCCCGGAGCTCGCGCTGCTTGCCGATGGGGAGGAGCTTCAGAAACTCGAGCCGCTCTTCGTCGAGCATGCCGGCGATAAGGGAGACCAGCTCGCCGTTTTCGAACAGGCTCATGAGCGAGAGCTTGACGTCGTCGTCATAATAGCTGAATATCTGGGACCGGATGTCGGGGGAGATTCCCAGCAGTATATTGCGGTTTTCCTTTGCGGACAGGGCACCCAAGAAGTCGGCCACGACGGAGGGCGGGGTGGTGGTGCAGAATTCTTTAATATCCTCGATATTGTTGGATGCGAGCAGCTCCCGGAACTCCGGGACCAGTAAGGGATTTTTCATATGATGCCTCCTGTCGGTTCCTGGGAGGCGTGCCTGTACGCATGCCCGCGTGATTTACCTGAAATCGCCTCCCTGGTGTGCCGTGTAAGGGAATGGGTCCATATCCATGTCTGAGCCCTGTATTATGTCCTGATCATTCAATGATGTATATTACGTATCAGCGCGGTCTGGAATGCCGCGGAAAGATGGCGCAATGGAGCACGGTGTACGTGCTGAATTCGCTTCTGTCAAGAAGTTTTACTCATATATATCGCGCAATGATGAATAAATTTGTGATTTATTTTTCTGCCGGTTCCGTGGAGCCGGGCGAACCATGGCAGGCCATCAGGACCATGTCATTCAGTGGACTGGCCGTGGCCTCAGGGGGAGTTCCAACCGTCCTGCGTGCGGGAATGGAATACTTGAACATCGTGTCGAAAAAATAATCGGGCAAATCCAAATATTATATTGACAATCATATTATTCGTATATTAATTAAAGCTAAAATAATTATCAGGAGGAGCTATAGTGAAAAAAATTGGTATTTTTGCATTTGTTGCGGCACTATTCATATCCTTTGCGGTAGCCGATATTTCTGTTGCGGGAGCGCTTGTGCGTAATGGCAGCGGCGTAAGGACCAAATCAATCTTCGGTACGCTGTACTATCTTTCTCTTTATGTACCCGGGACACTGAAGGGAAAAAGCGGGAAGGAAATCATCGAAGCCAACGAGGCCATGTACTTGGTCCTCACAATAGACAGCTCGCTTGTTACCCGCGAGCGGTTCGTCGAGACCACGAGCGATGGTTTCGCCAAGTCCGCCGCTTCCGGTTATGCTTCGGCGAAGAAAGCGGCTTTTCTCGCACAATTTAACAAGTCAAAATTCTCGAAGGGAGATGTGGTCCTCATGAGCTATACTCCCGCAGGTCTTACCACGACGTACAAGAAGAAAGAGGTTGGGAAAGATGGGAAGGTGACGTTTAAGGCCGAGGTACTGGGAACTATCGCTGGCCTTGATCTGAAAAAATCCCTGTTTGCCATATGGCTTGGCTCGAATCCGGTACAGGAAAGTCTGAAGACAAGCCTGTTGAGCGGAAAATAACAGGACGTTAAAACCTGTTGCAGGTGAAGAGACCGCGGGGACGCGGTCTCTTCAATTATTATTCAATACCTGATTTTCTCCATGCGGCGTATATCAGGTTTTTATTCCAATCGGTAAAATAGTCTTGCCTTAATCCAGGCCTTAATCAAGAATTGGTTTATTGAGGCGCCATAAATTCTGCTCGGCCGGCAGGGTTGGCAAACCGGTAATTCACGATTTTTTTGCAACTGTTACCGTACCCGGGCTGTCTTTCCCGCTAGTACCACGCATGCCGGAATTTTTTCCTCAATTATAATATACCACGGCGTTCCATCATTAAAGGGAGAAACGTGCACATGAACATGATAAGTAATGAAGCTCCGGGCAGGGATTCCGCCCACACTCAGCGAAAAGAGCCTGTAATCCTTACGATCGTCCACAATCTGCGGGGCCTTCTCTCCATGCTGCTCCTGACGGCCAACACCGTTTTCTGGTTCGGTCCGCTCATGCTGATGGCGTTTCTCAAGCTGGCAGTCCCGATTCCCCTCTGGCGGAAGATGTGGGGAGTGCTGATCAACGCCCTTGCCGTGACATGGATTTCCATCAACAATTTCAATATCCGTTGGTCCCAGAGGATTACGTGGGACATACGCGGCATGGAGGGCCTCTCCCTTGACCAGTGGTATCTGGTCATATCGAACCATCAGACATGGATCGATATCGTCGTTCTGCAGAAGGTCTTCAACCGCCGCATTCCTTTTCTCAAATTCTTTTTGAAGAAGGAGTTGATATGGGTCCCGCTGCTCGGCGTCGCCTGGTGGGCGCTTGATTATCCCTTCATGAAACGATATACCGCCGATTTTATAAAGAAGAATCCGCACCTCAAGGGCAAGGACATCGAGATAACCAGGAAGGCGTGCGAGAAGTTCAGGACCATTCCGGTTTCAATCATGAACTTCGTCGAGGGAACGCGTTTTACTCCAGCGAAGCATGACAAGCAGCAATCCCCGTTCAAGCATCTGCTCAAGCCGAAAGCGGGCGGTGTCGGCTTCGTCCTCTCTGCCATGGGCGAGCAGTTGAGCAGCATTGTGAACGTGACGATCGTCTACCCGGGCGGCGACACGAGCTTCTGGCATTTTCTCTGCGGCAGGATTAAGGAGATCCGCATTCTGGTTGAAAAGCTTCCCGTATCAAAGGAAATTCTCGGGGACTATGTAGAGGACAAGGAGCACCAGGCGCGGTTCCAGGTGTGGCTGAACAGTCTCTGGACAGCCAAGGACAGGCTTCTTGACGCGGAAAAGAAACGATAGGCTCGCTGCCGCGTAACGGTAGGATGCGCAATGCAAACGGTGCTGATTGCAGCCCTGTTTTTTTTCGGGGCAGGCGTCCTGCTTTTCATACTGTACCGCCGTGCCGCCTTTGGCAGGATTGCGGCGCTTCCAGGCGAGGTGGTGATCTGCGAGGAGCGCGATATTGCCGTTGACGAGAAGCGCATCCGCCATTACCGGTACGGCCGCTGCATCGTGCGGCTCACCGACCGGCGGCTCCTCATCGCGCAGAAGGTGCCCCTTTTCAAAGACGCGTACTACACGCGGTTCGTGATCGACTGCAACTCGGCACATCCCGGCATCGATATCGGGAAGATGATCCTCGTGGGTTACGTTCCGGCCCGGGTGGCCCCGACGCAGGTCGCACTGGTTCCCAACGGCGCGGCGGCAGAGGTGACGATCAGCCTCATCCACTCGAACGGGAATCCCTATTGCGGGCTGAGCTTCCGGTCGGAGCGGGCCGCTGAATACATGAGAGTTTTCTCCGGACGCTGAGCAGGAGATCGGGCTCTCCTTCACCGTTGGCCAATGAATCTCCGCTTTCGCGGGGATTGCAGAATCCGGTAATCCTGCTAAAAAAAATAAAATTATTTTCATTTTCCCCTCGCCCCGTTCGTATGATACTGCACAGAAGACTTGAATCGATGTTCATGAGGTACAATCATTGCATTGCATGCGTTACCGTGCGGCCGCGGTTCCCCTGTGCCTGATCCTGGCGGCCGGCTGCTCCGCCACGTATGTCAGGGAACCGCTTGCCGTTTCGACCGAGGCATGGGAGATGACGCTGGTGAAGCTCGTTGCCGGACCGGACCAGTACTGGACCGCGGGCGGGTACCGGCGTCCCGGTGAAGGGAAACGGTATGTCTGGGCCACGATGCGGCTGCGCAACGGGCTGAAAACTCCCCTTGTCATCAGGCTCGACCGGATATTTATGAACGCGGGCGGGACCCGGAGGAGGCCCTGCATCATCGATGCTGATTGTTTTATCACGGTGCAGGCAAATCCCGCACCGAAGCTCGGTCCGGGCGAATCCATAACCCGCCGGCTCGCGTACATGCTGCCGCGGGGTGTTGAGCCGGAGAGGCTGACCTGTGAAACTGGCGTGATCGTAATTCCCGCGCGGGCGGGACGCTGAGGGGAGGCTACCTGAATTTATACCCGCATTTTCTGCAGGTCTGGGGATCGACGGCCCTGCCGAGATGTTTGCCGCAGGAGGGGCAGCGCCAGTTGTAGAACGAGAACGCCAGGGCGCCGAGCGTGACGACGCATATCCCTGCCACGACGATCGTTCGCGTGTTGTCCGGGAATGACGCGCTGTTGTTCGAGTACCATACCGCGAAAAAAGCCGTGCCGAATATAATCAGCGTTGAAATATAATTGAGCCTCCGCTTCTTCTTGTATATTCTCATGATCTCCTGGTTTCTTCTGGAGATCGCGGCCGCTTTATGCTTCGATTGTTTTCCGCCCATCTCAGGTCCTCCTTGCCCCGGTATCAATATCCGGAAGGTTGTTCCGCACGTCAAGATAATTGTTGTGCCGCGAGAGCAGCTCTGCCACTTCAGGCAGTGGATCTGCGAATATCCCCGGTAAATCCCTCTCGCCCTCGTGTTCGAGGGAACAGGCGAGGCGCTCCACCGGCGGGGTAAATTGAGCATCAACGCCCTCCTTGTTTCCACGCGCATCGGCGCGGTACCAGCCGTGCCCCTGCAGGTAGACCGCGTTCAGCCCGTGGATACAGTGGGCCCCGGTGTCTTTCAGAAGTATGCGCTGGTAGCAGAGGCCGGCGGGGATGCCGTTTGCCCGGAGGAGGGCGGCCAGGAGATGGCTCTTGGCGAAGCAGAAACCGGTGCGGTGCGCCAGGACCTCAGACGCCTTCAGCGTCACCGGGCCCATGCGGTGGTCGAAGCTGTGGAATATCCGGTCCCGCACGAATTCGAAGCAACGGCGGGCCGTCTCGAGCTCGTGCCCGGCGCCGCACGCCAGCCCGTGCGCGACGCGCGCTATCTCCGGGTGATCGCTGTCGATGATGGCAGACGGGATGACAAATATTCCCGGGTCCGTGCTGTCCAGGCGGCGCCTCCTTTGCCTCTGATGAGTCCATCATCACGTTAAGGCGCAGGATGTCAAGAGTTTAGCGGCCGCAGTCCGTGCGGCCGGGACCTGAAAAATTATTATCCTGGAGATATGCCTGTTGATGAAAAACAATTGACGGTAGCCAGCTTGAGCTGTAATTCTTGATTCAAGGTAGAAGTGACGCTCCGCTGCTTTATGCCGGCTGGAGCCGGCATGATCCCGGGGCGTGATTCCAGAGGAGGAAGGATTGTGATGAAAAAATTGTTGCTGGCGCTCGTTGCTGTCGTGGCGATCTCGGGATACCTGTTTGCCCAGAACCCCGGGGTTAAGGAAAAAGATGCGGCGAAAGGAAAAGCTGAAGCGGCGGAGGAAGACTCCTCTATCGGGCTTGATTTCTCCATCAATTATTACACCAAGTATATATGGCGCGGTATCGACTTCTATGACGGGGACGGCTATTTCTACCCGGCACTGGCATGGGAGATATTCGGAAGCGGACTCACGCTCACGGTCGCGGGGGAGGTGTCGCAGAGCTGGGTCTTCAACGGGTTTCAGCCGAAGCCGAAAAAATATTACTTTGAGGATTGGACGTTATCAACGCTCTACAAGAAGCAGAAACAGATTAACAACTACGCGTACGCGAACCAGGGCCTCGATGTGGGCCTTGATTACTCGTATACCTTTGAAGACATAATAACCCTGGGCGCAGGCTTCTGGTACTACTGGTACTACAACTCGAAAACCGCGAATGAGATGGCCTGGCCGGTCGTAGAGTCCCTCAATATCAGGAAAAAGTGGGACACCAGCTATTTCAGTGCCAACGTGAATATCGGGCTCGATTGCGTGCCCTGGATCAACCCGACACTTGCGGTGTTCTATGACAATTATTACGGGTACGAGAGGTCGGGCGATTACTACGTGCAGCTGGGGTTCAGCCACGAGTTCGTGCTCGTACCGGATGTCGTGACCATAACGCCCGCCGTCACCGCCGGGTATTATTACGGGCGCACGTTCGGGTATAACAACTGGTATCTCGCGGACCCGAACGGCACGGTCGGAGACCTGTCGGATGATATTATCTGGCGCAACCACGTGGCCCTCAAGAAGGGTGTCAGCGACGTCGTTCCGTCAGTGACGCTCTCGGTCACCAAGGACGGATGGTATTTTACCTCGGGTTTCTTCTGGGTCATAGTGCCGGCCAAGTCGTGGTACAAGGGCGGGCCGGTGCACCGGTATTACGCGCAGGTCGGCATGGGGTACGCGATCTGACGGTCGTCAGCCGTTATACTCGGATACCATCAGGGTGATGTCGTCTTCGAACTCGGGTGACGTGGAGCCGATGTAGGTGATGATCGAGCGGTAGATCTCCTCGCACAGCTCGGTTGCCGGGCGAAGACGGTGCTCCCTGATGATGCGCATCATGTTTTCCTCGCCGAACATCATCAGATCGTTGTTCCGTGCCTCGATGATACCGTCCGTGTAGAGGATGATCTTGTCGCCGCGGTCGAGGTACGTCGTCAGGTTGACCGCGTTGAGCGGGAACTTGTCGCTGATGATCCTGCCCTGGGCCCCCACCGACTCGACATCGCCCTGGTGCCTCACGATGATCAGGGGCGGGTGCCCCGCGTTGGAGGATACCATCGTGCCGCTCGCCAGGTCGATATGGCAGAAAACCGCCGATATGAAATGCCCGCCCAGCTTCCCGCTCAATGAATTGTGCAGGCGCTCCATGGCGAGCGAGGTGTTGCGCCCGGCGCTGTAGCATGCCGGGAGCGACATCTTCACCATGGCGGAGAGGAAGGCCGCGGGCACGCCGTGGCCCGACACGTCGCAGATGAAGAGCATCATTTCACGCTTGTTGTAATAGAAGTCGATAAAGTCGCCGCCAACCGCCATCATCGGCTGGTATTTGAAGCTCAGGGTGATGGTGCTGATATCCGGCAGGCGCACCGGCAGGAGCGACATCTGGATCCTGCGCGCCATCATGATCTGGCGGTTCAATTCCTCGGACTGGGCCTGGATGGTAAGGGTCCGCTCCACGACACGCTGCTCCAGCCCCTCGTTCAGCTCCGATATCTCACGTATGAGCCGTTTCTGCTCCTCGGAAGCGTTTCGAAGGTTATCGACCATGCTGTTGAAGCTGTCGGCCAGCCTGCCAAACTCGTCACCGGGCCGGACCTCGACCCGCGTCGTCAGGTTGCCCGCGGACAGTGCGTTGACCCCGTCCATCAGCTTTTCCAGGGGCTGGGTGAAATGCCGCGACAGAATGACCGTGAATATCGTCGAGATCACGAAGGAGACGATGAATACCAGGAAGGCGACCAGGATGATGCTCCGCCTGAACAGGTCTATCTCCTGCGAGTTAATATCGACGCATACGATGCCGACTCCTTTTCCCCTGCTGTTCTTTATCGTCGAATAGGCGGTGATGAACGACCCGTAGGCGTTCTGAACGATCTCCTTGTCGACATGGTCGGCCTTGGAGCTTATTAAATCTTTTATCTGCTTTACTATCTCGTCCCTTTCGACAAAGTCGTTGCCCGGGTAGGAGCTTGGCTCGCCTTTGCCCGAGTAGGAGCTTGGCTCGCCTTTGCCCGAGTAGGTGATGAGGCACTCCATCTCTTTGCCCTTGATGGTAATGGGCCCGCTTTTCACGCGGTCGGCCCTTGTTGCCGTGCCGATAGGAGTGCTTGCGGACAGCGGGTCGATGGTCAGCAGGGTGAAGATCGGCTTTCCCTCGATCAGCAGCTGCTTGTTGCCGGGACCGTTCTTCAGCCCGACCTGTATGGCGCCGATATCCGTATCGATTGTGAAGTCTTCCGTGAAAAGGGAATAATTGTATTCAACCGTCAGGCGCCCGGTCGCATCAACATAGTAATCGAACGCGAACGAGGGAGTTTCAAACCACATGATGTCCTGTTCCGGGATCTTTCCGTCCAGAACGTAATAGAGGCGGTCGTTCACGCGATCGAAGTTCAGGGTGTAGATGTACTGAACTTCTTTTTCGTGTTTCCATGTCTTGTTGCAGAGCTTTACATACTCCATGAAGCGCGGCTCTGTTTTTGACGCTTCCACCGTGGTGAGGCGCTCGTGGATGTCGCCGTCTATCGCGGTGGAGAGGAATCGCGCTATCGACAGCTTGTGGTTGCGGAAATTCTCGAAAAAACGTTTGCTGGAGCTCTGGTACATGAAATAGCCGAGAAGCGAAGATACGACGAAGTTCAGGGTTATAAACCCCAGAAACAGTTTAAACCGCAGGCTTAATTTCATATCCAACCCCAATTAACGGTTATACTAGAGCATGGCGCGATAAAAATCAAGAGAAATTAATCGGTCCTGCGGCACCTGCCATGCAGCCGTACCACGGCGCCGGTCATTCAGGGGCGCGCGTCTTCGGTGAAGATCAGCGGCGAAGGGAACCTGATATCGCAATCGTGCTCCCGCAGTCGCTGTCCGTGCTGAAAACGCCGGTCTCCCTTTTTTTTATCCGTTGCACCAGGGTTGTCGCGCGTTTCCTGTCCGTACATGACCCGCACCAGCCGTCCGCCCTGATAATAGAAGCGCTCGTCCGTGGTCCATGAAATGCCGGCGGGGCTGGATATGCTTCCCTGGCCCTGGCGTCCATAATAGAACACAAGAGCGCCCCGTTGATCATAGACCAATTCCTCGTACAACGCGTTGCCGGCATGCTGGTAGTAGTTTTCAATCCTAACCACGTCAATATCGTAATCGTCCTCTCCGTGCTCGATCATGTCGTAGTGTATTATCACTCTTGAAGATGGTTCCCCAATTCCGGGGATCACGGTATAGGAGAGGGACATCTCGCGTTTATACAGGGAGCCTTCCTTGATTTTTTTCATTACCGAAGTATAGTAGTCCCGGATCGAGGTGATCTCCTTCCTCTCCGCGGCAAATACTTGTGCGGCGATAACTATCGCGACTAAAAGACAGGATGTGAATTTTATCATAATGAACCTCCTGCATTGGAAGCAAAGGGAAAGATTGAGAACTGTTTCGTTTAACAATTTGCTTGATTATGTGATGATAAAGAAGTTAGTTATAGTATATCAGGGTATTCGTCAATGAGAATAATGCGTATGCGTGCAGGCTTGCCGGTTTGAAGTGAATTATTATAGTGTGATAATTTTTTTAAAAAATAATTGACAGTATTACGAAAAAAAAATAAATAGCACAAGATAGATATAAATGAGTTGGATATAATACTGCGTCATGGAGGGTTTTTTCATGAAAAAATATGTTCAGTCCGTCATGGCAATGGGCGCACTCGTTGCAACCATTGTCATATACGGGGCCGCGCCGGCCTTATCGTTCCATCCCCTGATCACTGATGATACAGGCACACAGGGAAAGGGTAACACCGAGCTTGAATTTGCCTACCAGTACGAGGAAGACCGCTACCGGTGGTTTGACCGCACTCCCGAAAGTGTCATAGAGGGCACCTGGGGAAAGGTATACACCAGGGACAGCGCCAACGAGGGCAGCTTCGGCGTATCCTATGGGATCATTGACCCACTGGATATAGTTATCGGTGTGGCATACGGCCATAGCCGTTCGCGGGAGGGAAGGATGTTTTACAATCCGCCGCTTTTCCCGACCGGCCTGCAGGGCTTTTACTACACGTCGGTTTCGACTGACAGCGGCATCGTCGATCCGCTGGTCGAGCTGAAATGGCAGTTTTTCGCAAAGGACGGCCTCTCGCTCGCAATCAAGCCGGGCGCGACCCTGCCCCTGGGGAACGAGGACGCGGGCTTTGGCACCGGGCGATTCAGCCCTTATGTGTATTTCATACTCAGCTATGAAACAGATTATTTCAACCTGCACTTCAATGCGGGCTATATAAGAAATGAGAACAATCAGCACGAGCGGCAGGACCTCTGGCACGGATCGCTGGCGATGGAGGTCGTGCTGGTAAAGGAATGGCTCAGGTTCGTCGTCAATACCGGGCTGGAGCACAATCCAGACATGCGCTCCACTCTTCAAGACGTGTTCATACTGGGCGGATTGGTTTTTTCACCCAATGACATTTGTGACATCGATGTCGGCTTTAAATACAGTATCGCTCCCAAAGGCGTGGAGTCGCCCGGCCCGGATTATACCGCGCTGGCCGGCTTCACGGTCCGGTTCGAGGGACAAAAAGCGAAAGATGAAGAGAAGAAATAAATTTCACAAGGAGCACTATAATGCATATTCCTGACGGATACCTGAGTCCACAAACCTATATTCCACTGTACGCCGCGTTCGCCGGGTTCCTGGCCGTGGCGCTGAAAAAGATACGGCAGACTCTCTCCGCGAAAAACATCCCATACCTGGGAATGGCGTCCGCCTTTTCGTTCCTCATCATGATGTTCAATGTGCCGATACCGGGAGGCACGACCGGACACGCCGTAGGCGCGAGCATCGTGGCATTGGTCCTCGGCCCCTGGACCGCGGTCGCGGCGGTATCGGTCGCTCTCATCATCCAGGCTTTTCTTTTCGGCGACGGCGGGATAACGGCCATCGGCGCGAACTGCTTCAACATGGCCGTGGTCATGCCCTTCGTGTCGATCGTGGTATTCAAGCTGGTGCGGGGGAGGGCCTCCGGGGGATGGCGTGTCTACCTCGGGTCCTTTCTGGCGGGATACATCGGGCTCGTCGTCGCTGCGATCGTGACCGCGGTCGAGTTCGGGATCCAGCCGCTTATAGCATCGGCGAACGGCAAAGCGCTCTACGCTCCTTATCCTCTTTCGGTTGCGGTCCCGGCAATGGCGATCGAGCACCTTGTTCTATTCGGCATCGTTGAGGGACTGGTCACCCTGTTGGTTCTAATGTATTTTCTGAGAAACGATCCTGATAATGTATATGCCCTGAAGGAGGTGAAATGATGAGCGCATTTCAAAAAAAACTATTAATCATCCTTGTGGTCCTTGCGGTTATTTCACCCATCGGGATTTACCTGCCCGCGGCATTCAATGCGGAAGACGCCTGGGGCGAGTGGTCCACGGAAACAGTGGAGAAGCTTGTCGGTTTCGTGCCGGAGAAAATGAAGTCCGTGGCTGAATTATGGAAGGCCCCGATCGCGGATTACAACCTGGGGGACGAGCAGTCGTCCTTTACCGTTCAGGCCCTCTCTTATATTCTCTCCGGGGCAATCGGCATCGTGCTTTGCATTCTCCTTCTTTTCGGGCTTTCGAAGCTGCTGGTAAAAAAAAGTGAGTGACAGCGCATATCCGACTCTTTTAAGTTGAGTTATCACTATACAACGGGTTTTTCATCCATGAGAGATGGAAAACCCGCCATTTTTTTAAAGCCGGGCTGTTTAAGGACGAGATTCCTTGACCTTCATTGATAAATCAATAAACCAGATAGCCGATATCATCAAGACGAGTTATGTCTACTGGGAAACCGCCGGAAAGTCCGGGTTGTTCCAGCGCCTTGATCCCCGCGTCAAGATCGTATTCATGCTTTTCTTCATTATTCTTGTCAGCATGCTGCGGAGCATACGCGTGGAGCTCGCCCTGTCGTTTTTTCTCATGATCCTGATTTCACTGTCGCGTCTCGACATGCTCCATCTGTACCGGCGCATTATCGGGTTTGCGTTCTTTTTCGGGTTGCTCATCGCATTGCCGTCTGCCTTCAATGTGATCACCAGAGGGGAGATCGTTATACCGGTTGCCACCCTCTCCCGCTCATACCACTGGTGGATATACACGATTCCGGCAAAGATCGGCATGACGAGAGAAGGGCTCTTCGGCGTGGCCATGCTCACCCTGAGGGTAATGAACTCCGTTTCAATCACGCTCCTCGTGATCTACACGACGCCTTTTTTCGAGATCATCCGCGCGCTCAAGGTGTTCCGCGTGCCGGATACATTTTTAATGATTATCATCCTGACCTATAAGTATATCTTCATCTTTTCAAAGACCGTTGAGGACATGTACCGCGCCATGAAGGCGCGCCTCGCGGGTCCGGTTGACGGGGCGACGATACGGGGGATCCTGGCCGGCAGGATCTTTTTCCTCTTCAAAAAGTCGCAGATGCAGTACGAGGAGACCTACCGCGCAATGCTCTGCCGGGGGTTTTCCGGCGATGTGATGCTCGTTTCTTTCAGGAAGCTCACCGTCCGTGACGCCGCCGCCGGCGTGCTGTTCGCCCTTGCCGGGATGCTCTTTATTATGATGCAGGTGTATCTGTGATAATCCTCCCGTCCCCCAATGGGGGCGCGTGAGAAGCAGCATCATGAAGTGCACCATGCGTTCCGTGATCATGATGCCAACAATAGCATTTCAATTGCCGTGTATCTTTAAAATAATTTTGACTGACACTGGAAAGATTTAATGAATAGATAGAGTTCGATACTCATATATGCATGATCAAAGCATACTGTATAGCTTATGATTCATGCACCGTGCCCCCTGCGGGGGACGGGGGGCTTGATGGAGTAAACAGAAAAATGCACGTTCCACGCGGAGCGAGAGGGGCTTGAGAAACTCATGAAAATCATCCAGCTTGAAGATGTGTCCTACAGCTATTATGACATCGTGCCCGCTCTGGCCGGCGTAACGCTTTCGGTAAGGGAGGGCGAGATGCTCGCGGTAATAGGGGCAAACGGCTGCGGCAAGTCGACCCTGTTGCAGCTGATGAGCGCCCTGATCCACCCCTCCTCGGGGCGCGTCCTGTTCCGGGGCGAGGAGGTAACCGAGCAAAAATTGCGCGACCGGGATTTCCTGAGATGGTTTCGCTCGCACGTGGGAATGGTGTTCCAGAATTCCGATGTCCAGCTCTTCTGCCCGACGGTGTACGATGAGCTGCTCTTCGGTCCGCTCCAGCTTGCCATACCGAAGGAGGAGTCGGTCCGCCGCGCGATGCAGACGATGGAGCTCCTCAATATTGAACACCTGAAAGACAGGCCGACACACATGCTCTCAGGCGGCGAGAAAAAAAGGGTGGCCATCGGCGCCGCGCTCACAATGGACCCGGAGCTGCTCCTGCTCGACGAGCCAGCCAGCGGCCTGGACCCTAAGACCGAGTCCTTTCTTACCGACCTGATCATATCTCTCTCCGAATCGGGCAGGAGCATCGTGATCGCCACGCATGACCTGGAGCTGGTGGACCACCTTCAGCCGGGCGTTGCCGTGCTGTCGGAGGAGCACCGCATCGAGAAGACGGGAACTGTTGGTGAGATCCTTTCCGACCAGGAGCTTCTGGTGAAGGTCAACCTGGTGCACGAACACCGTCACCGCCACGGCTCAAAAGCGCATTCGCACCTTCATTCGCACTATTTTTTCCATGACCACAAGCGGGATCATGAACATGGTCCTGGGGACCATGTTCATCCGCATGAGCATGATAAGAAGAGGGGGAAGGTGAAATAATTGTGTCGTTCAGGGTTGCTCTGGCCCCGGAGCACCGATAACTATCGGCCCGGGAGGTTACTCTGACACCGGTTTTGGCGATAACTATCGGTTCATGAAGTTACTCTGGCCCCGGGGCACCGATGACTATCGGCCCGGGAGGTTACTCTGGCACCGGTTTTGGCGATAACTATCGGTTTATGAAGTTACTTTGACCCCGGAGCACCGATAACTATCGGCCCGGGAGGTTACTCTGACACCTTGATTAGCGATATATATTACAATAACCGGGAGGGCATCATGATAAAAATAAACGGTAATCGACTTGTATTCAGTTTTATGCTTGTAATGAGTGCCGCAATACTATCCGCAAGCGCCGCTGACGGTGAACTGACGAAGTCCGAAGCTGATACGGTGCTCGCCCGGATCCGGGTCCGGTATGAGCCTGTGTTCACGAGATACCGTGGCGTGGAGTCAACACGGGAGATCACCCTCCGGGAATATGACTCGAAGGCCGGTAAGCTGCTCGCCACCTCCCGGATCAGGCTGGTGCGTCGCGATTACTTTTACGATCTGCCGGAAATCACGGTCCTTTCATATGAAAAGGACGGGAAACAGATGAATCCGACCGACTACAAGCCGCGCAGGGAGGAGCCGCTCTTTCCGGTGTTCGATCGCAGCGGTGGGTCGCATTACCGCACGGAGATAAACGGGACCATTACGATAGACGGCGTGAAATGCTACAGGGTCCAGGTGACGCCCCTTGACGCGACGGCGCGGCATTTCAGGGGAAATCTCTACTATCGTGCTGACAACCTCGATCAGGTTCTTGCCGAGGGTTCGGGAGCGAAGCTGGCCCTGGGTGTAAAAAGCTTCTGGATGAAAATGAATATGCGCACGGTACAGGGAGTGCCGGCAATCTCCGGCGGCACCATGACCATCCTGGTGGATGTCGCGCTCCTCTATCCAAACCGGAAGTTCGTTTCCGAGATAAAGGCGAGCAATATCAGGATTATTCCTTTATAGGCACTGATGTTGGTCCTGACCGGGGGCCTTCTTGCTGCGTTTTGCACGGGGGGAAAAATCAATTGTGATTACTCTAATTCACTATGTGGCGATAACTATCGGTCCCTTCGGTTACTCTGTCCCCGTTGCACAATCCAAACCTAGGCGATAACTATCACCTTTTTAATCTACTCAATCCTCATACCCCTTTGTAAAAGTACGAAATAACAATTACTAAAAAAATTGCCGATTTTCTATTTTATTTGCTTGCAAATAATACGTATACGTAATATACTTATACATATGAAATACAGAACCCTTAAATTCGACATGCTGGACACGAACAACTGCCCCTACTATCTCGTCACCAGGGCATCGCTTTCAATAACCGCGGCATTCAGGAAAGCCTTCGCTGCGGCCGGCATCGGACATATCAAGCCGGCATATCTTGGCGTGCTCATGTGCCTCTGGAAAGGGGACAGCCTCGATGAAGCGCTGGGCAAGCTCGGCAGCCCCGGGGGAATGAAGATCGCAGACCTGGGCAGGTGCGCGGGCCTGGAGCCCTCCACCATGACCGGCGTTATTGACCGCATGGAGCGCGACGGGCTCGTGCGCCGGGAGGATGACCCGGAAGACCGGCGGGCCCAGAACGTTCGCCTCACCGACGAAGGGTGCCGCGTCAGGATGGACGTGGTCGCCGTAGTGGACTCTGCGCTCCGCGAGGCTTTCGGCGGTATTGATGCCGGCGCTCTCGAGGGGCTGAAAGGCGTGTTGCGGAAAGTCCTGTCCAACACCGAGCGGGGCACGATCTCCTGAACGGACACGGGGCCGGTGGGCAGCCCGGACACACGGGATGACGCGCACCTGCCCGGCAAGCAGTGATTATAACCATACAGAGCCGGACCGTGAAAAACGAAGAACATTACAGGAAGCTTGAGAACATGATGCACTCCGCGCCGATTGTGAATCTCGTGGGTGCGAGGGTTTCGATCGGTGAGGGGCGCGCGGAAATTGTCCTGCCCGTTAAACCGGAGCTCTACCACGCTGCCGGAGCGCTGCACGGGTCCATGTACTTCCTGGCCCTGGACAACGCGGCATTTTTTGCCGTGAATTCACTCGTGGAAGACGTTTTCGTGCTGACCACGGTGTTCAACACATACCTGATTCGCCCGGTTTCATCCGGCACCGTGAAGGCCGTTGGGAAGGTGGTGAGCGAATCTAAAAGTCAGTTCATAGCCGAGTCGGTCCTGTACGACGGGGAGGGAAGGGAGATCGCGCGGGGCAGCGGCGTATTTGTGAAAAGCAGGATCGCATTAAGGCAGGAGATCGGGTACGCGTAAAGCGGAGACCGTGGATGTCTTATCACCGGCGCCGGTTTGCAGGGTGCCCCCACTATTTAACCATGGAGTCATGTCAATGGAGAATGCACTGGAAAATATAACCTTGGAAAACGGATTCACCTTCAATTTCGCGGCCGTAACCGGCGGCACCTACATCGAGTACAACGGCATCCATTTGATGGAGATCGAGAAGGGTCGCGCGCGCGGCAGGATCGAGATCAGGCCGGAGCTGCTCAATCCTAACAGGATCCTTCACGGCGGGGTCCTGGGCACGCTAGCCGATACGGTTGCGATATTCGGCTGCATTTACGTCTATGAAGTGCCGGCCGTCACCACGGTCAGTTTAAATGTGACGTACCTCAAGTCCGCTAAGTCCGGGGCGGTCACCGCCACGGCAAAAATGCTCTCGCAGGGGAAAAGCATCTCCCACTGGCAGGTCGATATTACGGATGACGATGCACGATTGCTCGCCGTGGCCTCGGTATCGTATTCAATTAAACGTTGAGTTTGATGAGCAATGCCGTCGCTCATGCATCCTTGATGCGCACCGTATTCTTGAATCCGGTATTCCTTGCCCCATACCGCCGCTTACTTCGGTTTCCCGCTGTTGAAATACCAGTCCCAGGGTGGGTCCTCACCGGGGTAATACATCTGTCCTGCTTCCTTCCACTTTGTCCACCGGTAAGGAACCCGCACTATGTTGAAATCGACAAAACCGGCTTTTCCGAACCTGTAAACAATTTCAAATCGGTAGAATGCTTTCTGGACATCACCTTCAAAATCAATCAATCCGTGAAATGCATCATAGGATTTATGGTCCAATTTCTTCGATGCCTGCAGTATCACCTTTTCCTGGGGGACCTCCTTTTCCAATTCCCTGTCAACAAAAAGCATGTTCTGGTAGATATATGACTCCATTGCCGGTATGATGGCGAACAATCTTCCTCCCGGCTTGAGAATTTTAAACACCGTACGTATCATCTGGTTCAATTTCACCAGGCTCGACGCGATGATTGAATTCACCGCCACGGCAACATCGAATGAGGCATCCATGCCGATGGTGTCGGCAATATCCATGACCTGGAAATTCGTGCTTGACCTGGCGCTCCTTGTTTTCGCCTGGGAAATCATCTCCTGTGAGAAATCAATTGCGGTAACGGCCCTGAAATTTTCTTCAAGAAAAGGAATAAGCTCCCCGAGGCCGCATCCCAGCTCGATGACCGATAATTTTTTCGACTTGAGGGCTTGTAAGTCATCTATCAGGGGATTGTGCTTGGAGTCTTTCAGGGGACTTAAAATTTCCGAATAATAATCTCCTGATATTCTATCCCAGGCCTGATCGTCCATTACTCGCTCCTTGCATCTGTTCTGTAATAGTTATTAATTGTAATATACAGGATACTATCACCGGATCAAAAAAATCCTGGAGTACATGTTGGGACTCATGCTGACCAGGATGGGATAGTTTGCAGATCTTTTCAAGACAAAAAGCGTTGATCAGGGGGCCCGTGGTTGCTATCAGCGATTTGAGCAACGGTTTCGCCGGGTTTCAGTCAACATACAGCAGTATCGCCTTCAGGTACTCCGTCTCCGGGCAGAATATATTCGTGGGATGATCACAGGGCTGGCCGTATTTGCCGAGGATGACGGCGCCGCGTCCGGCGTCGGAGAATGCCCCGAACACCACCTTCTGGAACAGGTCCATGTCAATAAACCGGGAACAGGAGCAGGTGAGGAGGATCGTTCCGGCCGGGCATTTCGTCGCGACCTGCAGGTTCAGGTCCTTGTATCCGCGGCAGGCATGTTCCGCCGAGGCTCTGTTTTTAGCAAGGGCGGGCGGATCGAGGATGATGAAGTCCGACCGGACCTCGTGCTCCCTCAGATACTGGAATACGTCCGCTTTCACGAATTCGCCCGGGTCGGCGGCGTTGTTGAGCGTCATGTTCCTCCGCGCGGTTTCCAGCGCATCGGCGGATCCGTCGACGGAGATAATTCCTGCCGCGCCGCCCAGCGCGGCCGCGGCGCTGAACCCGCCCGTGTAGCTGAAGAGGTTCAGGACGCGCTTGCCGCGCGCGAGCCTCGTGACCAGCGCCCGGTTGTCCCGCTGGTCCAGGTAAAAGCCGGTCTTCTGCCCGCGGAGAGGGCTGGTGTAAAACGAGAGCCCGCCTTCATGGATGACCAGCTCCTCCGGCGTGATGCCGTGGACCTGACCCACGCAGGGCCCCAGGCCTTCCAGCCCGCGACCCTCGTGGTCGCTCCGCTCGTACAGGCTTTCCGGCCGGATCTCGTCGATAAGGATGCCCGCGATCTCGTCCTTCAATCTATGCATCCCCAGGGTGAGGCACTGCATGACCAGGTGGCCCGCGTAGGTGTCGACGATGAGCCCGGGGATGCCGTCCCCCTCCGAGAAAATAAGGCGATAACTATCGGTAGCGCCGAGCCCCGGGATGGAGGCGCGCCGCGACACGGCCGCGCGGATGAGCCCCCGCAGCGTGTCCGGGGTAAACGTCCCGCTTCCAAACGAGAGCATGCGGACCGCGATTTGTGTCCTCCCATTGAAGTAGCCGTGCCCCAGCACTTCGCCGCCGGCGCTGCATACTGCCACGATCTCGCCGTCCTGGATGTCCGGGTCCCTGCGTTCTATGGCGCCTGAGAAGATCCAGGGGTGCCGGTGACGGAGGGCTTTTTCTTTGTTTTGCCTGAGGTGAATCTGCTTCATGTATATGGTCCATGCGTCCGGCAGGGGCCCGGTCAAACCGATCGGCCTCCGGCTGCCTGTGCGATCGTGCGGCGGGCTAAAGTCACTGTCAATTATAATATGGGCGGCCGGTGCCGGGTCACTTTTTTAATTAATGTACTTGATTTTATAGGATTATCGAATTGTATGTTACCAATGCTTCTTACTCGCATCTGAATAATTATCAATCCGGGGGAATTACATGAAAAAATTAGTAGCGATTCTGCTCGTGGTATTGGCCGTACCGGCCATATT
>JAKQPV010000024.1:0-1012 GCA_029564515.1 Spirochaetota bacterium
GGCGGGGAGGAGACCGCCGATCCGGGTATGCACGAGGTGATGCAAAAAATCGCGGCCGCGGCCCGTCATCGAAACGGCGGTGAATCCGCTCATGTCCGGGTAATAGGCACGGAGCCGCCTGATGAGCGCGTCTACGGCGAAAGCATTGGCAGCCGAATGGAGGTCATCCGGCAGAGAGTTGAGATGGGCTGCCCGATCGGACATATGACAAATTCCTTCCCAGGTTGCATCGCGGGAAACTTAATCTTCAGGGGATGGCATTTCAATTCACGCGCTGAATATGACATCGCCTCTCCCCTGCGGGGAAATACCACATCTCGGCCCATAGTCAATAAAATGCTGCGGCGATTCCAGTAAAAAAATTGTATTCGCCATCGAGCATTTCAGCATAAGGACTTCTGCGCTTGACATTTTTAGGCGAAACCCATGATATAATTATGGACATTGATCGATATTGTCAATAAATCCCATCCGCGATCCAAATAATACTTGACATATAATATCATAATACGTAAATATATTACGTGTTACGTTGATAAACATCAAGAGCGATCCGATGAAACTCGATCTTTTTTTCAACAGACATCCTGTCTTTACGGGCGATGAGCTTGCTGCCTTCCTTGCCTCCGAAGGCCCGCGCAATCCCCGGACGCAGGAGGCCTTACTCCTCTATCACGTGAAGATGAGCCGGTTGGTCCGGGTGCGCCGCGGTCTCTATGCCGTTGTCCCTACCGGGGCGTCTGCCGCATCCTATCCCGTCGATCCCTTCCTGCTGGCCTCCCGGATGACAAAGGATGCCGTGCTGGCCTACCACACGGCCATGGAGTTCCACGGCAAGGCCTATTCGGTCTACGAGCACTTCGTCTATCTTTCCGCCGCACCTGCGCGGCCCATCAGCTTCCGGTCCCACCAGTTCAAGGGGGTGCGCTTTCCCAGGGCTCTGCCTCCCGAGGTCGCTGTCTCCTTCGACGTGGTCAAGGCTGATCGCGCGGGTCTGGAGGTCCGAGTGACG
>JAKQPV010000026.1:0-223566 GCA_029564515.1 Spirochaetota bacterium
TGCCGGCGCGGTTGACGGACGCCTCAAGGGCCTTGATCGCCTCCTGCCACATCGACTCGTCGCCGACAGATTTCTCGGCGGGCCGCGTCGCCAGGTAGACCTTGAAGTCCTTGAAGCCGAACTCACGCAGCATGAAGAGGCAGAACGCGAGTACGCGGTCGATCTCGTCCGGCATCTGGTCCGGGCGGCAGAAGAGATGCGCGTCGTCCTGGGTGAAGCCCCGGACACGCAGGAGGCCGTGGAGAACGCCGCTTCGCTCGTACCGGTACACGGTGCCGAGCTCGGCCCACCGGAGCGGCAGCTCGCGGTACGACCATCCCTTGTTCATGTAGATCATTATATGGAACGGGCAGTTCATCGGTTTGACATAATAGGGCTGCCCGTCAATATCCATGGGCGAATACATGTTCTCGGTATAGAAGCCGAGGTGGCCGCTCGTTTCCCAGAGCTGCGACTTCCCGATATGGGGAGTGCCAACCAGGTCGTAGCCGTTCTTGAAGTGCTCCTTCCGCCAGAAGTCCTCGATGATGTTCTTCAGGCACGCGCCCTTCGGGTGCCACAGCACGAGGCCGGCCCCGGTCTCGTCGTGTATGGAGAAGAGGTCCAGCTCCTTGCCGAGCCGGCGGTGGTCGCGGCGCTTCGCCTCCTCGAGGAACTCGAGATGCGCGGCCAGCAGCTTTTTGTCCGGGAACGCGATCCCGTAAATGCGCTGGAGCATCTTGTTCTTCTCGCTGCCGCGCCAGTACGCGCCGGCAATGGAGAGGAGCTTGAACGCCTTGACGTAGGAGGTGCGGGGAACGTGCGGTCCGCGGCAGAAATCGAAGAACTCGCCCTGCCGGTAAATGGAGACCGCGTCGTCCTTCAGCTCGCCGATCATCTCAACTTTATACGTTTCGCCCGCGTCGGAAAAGAGCTTGAGGGCATCGGCGCGCGGTATGTCCTCGCGCCTGATCTCCAGGTCCTCGGCCGCGATTGTTCCCATCTCCTCCTCTATCCGGGCCAGGTCTTCGGGGGTGAAGGCGGCGCTCACGTCGATGTCGTAATAGAAGCCGGTCTCTATTGAAGGGCCGATGGCGAATTTCGCCCCCGGGAAAAGGCGCTTCACCGCCTGCGCCATCAGGTGCGAGGCGGAATGCCAGAGCACGTCCTTCCCTTCCGGAGAATCGAAGGTGATGACGCGCAGGGCGGCGTCCCGGTCCAGGACGCGCGAGCAGTCGGCAAGAACGCCGTCAATCGCCACCGCCAGCGCCGCCTTCTGGAGGCGTGGGCTTATGGCGCCGATCGCCTCGAATGCGGTCCGCCCTTCCGGTACCTGCAGGGTCGATGAGTCAGGCAATGTTATCGTCAGGTTCCCCACGCTTCAGCTCCGCGTCCGGCTTTCCTCTCCGGAGATATAAAACCCCCTCCAATCTAACCCTGTATACGCTTCTGGTTCCAGAGGCATCCCGGGGACTGAGGGGGTACGGAAAAATAATCCCGTATTTCTGTGGGCGATGCTGGAATCGAACCAGTGACCTCCTGCGTGTCGAGCAGGCGCTCTAACCAAACTGAGCTAATCGCCCGGGGTGTCCGGCCTTTATTCCTCCCCCGCACCGCTTCCCGGCCGGCCGGGCCGCGGCACCGTATTATATAGTACATATAATACATGAGAATAAAGTTATGGCTACTATTTTTTAGTAACAGGCATTGTCAACAATTTTTTTAATACGGGTCATGCGCTCCGGCGGAGAAACTCCACGACGACCGTCAACCGGCCGTCCTCGTCTATCATTCTTAAAATGCGCCCCTTCCTCATGAGGCGGAACGATAGATCGGGGTTTTCCGAAAGCAGGCGCACGCCGGTCCCCACGCCCGCTCCGGCTATATGCCTGCGGTCCTTTTCATTGATCAGGAGGGGGGCGCCTCCCTCTGATATGTCGCGCAGCTCGCACTGGAACTCGCGGTCCTTGAAGAAAAACCTTTTCACGATCAGAGTCACTAGAAAACCGGGGCGATTTCTTTTAAATCGTACGCGGGGAGATTTTCTTCTTTCAGTCATGGTGCCGGGTCCTGTCGATGTTTGGACCCTGCACCGCTGACGGATAAAATGCAAATCCTTTTTGGGATCCAGGCGAAAAAAGCGACCCTCGGGCCGTTATTCGCCCAGCTGGATGGTGCGTTCGATATTGACAGTCTCGATCCTGACGGTCTTGTGCTTGTATAATTCGATGCTGTATACGAGCGATATGATATAGTTGACGTACTGCGTGATGATGCTTCTTCGTGATTCCCTCTTCTGTACGTCAACCACCGTGTATTTCTGCTTTTCGCCGGTGTTCGAGTTGTAGTCGACAAGCAGCTTGCTGAGGTCGGCGCTTTCCGGCGTCGTGTTCGTGAAGGTCTTCACGTCCCGGACCTTCGAATCCATGCTGAACTGGTAGTACTCGAACACGATCTTGCTGATGCTCTCCCCGGACATGTAGATATAGGCCTTCCGGTAGACCATGAGGTGCTCCCGCTCGAGCTCATCGTAGTGGTAGCCGGACTTGATGGTGAAGATATACCTGTTGTCCTGATCGGGCTGGATCTTGAGGCTCTTGATCCCTGCAACGAGCCTCTTCATCAGCACGGGGATCCGGTCATCACGCGTCACCGCCTCGTCTTTTGACGCAGATGAGTCCGTTGCTTTGTTCTGCGCGAAAAGCGCGCCCTGGGCAAGGGCAAGAGAGATGATAACGGCACATAAAACGGTCTTTTTGAGCATATCACACCTTTTTACTATTATCGTTACGGGCGCTGCCTCAATATTAATAAAAATTGCGGCTATTCCATATTTTTTCCTTGTACAAAAAGCCGCGTTTTATGAAAAAAATTAGATAAAGGCGATACCGGCGCTCCATGTCAGCCGGAAACCCCATACCAGCAAACAGGAGGACCATCATGCTGAACCAGAAAACCGAAGACGGCATCATCATTGCCACCCTTGATGACGGAAAAACCAATACCATTACGGCGGATGCGCTAGAAACGCTGAGCGCCATCATAAAGAACGTCAATGAAAACGACGATATCAAGGGTTTGGTCCTGACCGGCGCGGGCAAAACCTTTTCCTCGGGTTTTGACCTCCCGATGTTCCTCGGGTTCAAGGACCTCGACGAGGTGCTCGCCTTCTTCCGGAAAGAGGAGGAGATACTGATCAACCTCTTCATGTGCCGTAAACCCGTGGTAGCGGCATGGAACGGCGCGGCCGTTGCGGGCGGCTTCATCTTTTCGATGGCCGCGGACTACCGGATCGTCAAGAACCACCCCAAGATCAAGGTCGGCATGAACGAGATAAAGATCGGCCTGGGCCTCTCGATCGTCCAGACCGAGGTCGTGCGCTTCGCCCTGGACACAGAGAAAAACTTCAGGAACGTTATGTATTTCGGGGACATGTACGACGTGCAGAAGGCGAAAGAGATCGGGATCGTGGACGAGATCGTCGAGGAGGACCAGCTCATTGCCCGGGCGAAGCAGCTGGTGAGCCTGTGGATCGACAATCCCGGGCGCGCTTTCATGCTGCTGAAAAGCTCCATGCGGAAGCCCTACGAGGACCGCATGCGCCAGCGCCTCCGGGACGAGAAGTGGGAACAGCATTTCAACATCATGTTCGACAAGGGAACGCGCCAGTTCCTGCAGCTCGGCGCCAAGATGCAGCACCCGGATAAGTAACAGTTAACAGTGAATAGTTAATAATATTATGGATACCGTTACCCGCTCCGGAGGAGCGGGTAACGGTTACATTCACTGTTCACTATTCGCTATCCACTGTACACTATACAGGTGCCCGTGCGGGAGATACACAAGACTTTCACACAACTCCCCGCCCGGGACTATATCCAGCTAAAAAAGGCTTGACTTTCGGCGAAAAAGCCGATGATTTCAGTAGAGACACGGCATGCCGTGTCGCATCACGGGCGCTGCATGCCGCGCCCCGTTAGGGACAACAGCCATGAAACTTATTGAAGGTAAAATCGACGCGACCGGGTTGAAGGTCGCCATAATCGTATCCCGGTTCAACGAATTCATTACGAACAAGCTCCTGGGCGGCGCCATGGACTGCCTCAAGCGGAACAACGCCGACGAGGCCAACATCACGGTGGCATGGGTCCCCGGCTCCTTCGAGATCCCCGCCGTGGCCGGGATGCTGGCCGGCTCCGGCAAGTTTGACGCGGTCATCTGCCTGGGAGCCGTCATACGGGGCGCCACGCCGCATTTCGACTATGTCGCGGCGGAGGTCTCCAAAGGCGTAGCGGCCATCGGGCTCAGCTCAAAGATACCCGTCATCTACGGCGTGCTGACCACAGACACGATCGAGCAGGCCATCGAGCGCGCCGGCACCAAGTCGGGCAACAAGGGTTTCGACGCTGCCATGGCGGCAATCGAGATGGTCAACCTGTACAAGCAAATAGGATAATGGGCCACAGAAGAAAAGCCAGGGAGTACGCGCTCCAGGGCCTGTACATGTACGAGCTTTCGAAGACTCCCGTCGAAGAGCTCCTGAAGCTCGGATGGACCGAGTCAGCGTCTCCCGACAATATCCACGACTTCGCGGTGGAGCTGATCTCGGGATCGATCAGCCATATAGACGAAATAGACGAAATCATAATCAAGCATTCAAAAAACTGGAAATTCGAGAGGCTGAGCGTGGTGGACAAGTCCATACTCAGGCTCTCCATCTATGCCATGCTGTACCTGCGTGACATCCCCGTGATAGTCACTATCAACGAGGGGATCGAGCTGGGCAAGATATTCGGGGGCGAGAGCTCCGGCCAGTTCATCAACGGCATCCTGGACGCGGTGCGCAAGCATGAGCTTGACGAGAAGGAGCGGAACAGCCAGTGACACAGGACAGGAACAGTGCCGGTCCCGGGCCGGAACCCATCCCGGAAGACGCCTTGCTGGAGAAAAACAGGATCAGCGGCATCGAGGCGGTGACCGGTGACACGGTCATCGCGTCAGCCCCGTCAGGGTCTTTCGACAAGAAGCCTGTCATCATCCTTTCGATCGTCGCCGCGGTGCTGATCGCCGGCATCCTGGTGCTGACCCAGTTCGTCTACAAGAAGCCGCAGCCGTTCACGCGGTCGTCTGCAAACCCGAACGCCCCGTTCGAGGAAACAGGCCGCGGCGAGGGCCTCACGTCGGATAACCAGCAGATCATCCGCGGCGCGGAGAGCTACTCGCGCGGCTACCTGTCCGACGCCATATCCGAGTTCAACGGTGTCGTCGAGTCGGCCGCCCCGGACCGCGACAAGGCCATCGCCCTCACCTACCTGGGCATAATCAGCGACGAGAAGGGGGAATACGACAAGGCGCTCGATTACCTGAACCGCGCCCGGACCTACGACGACAAGAACCCGGAGATATACAAGAACCTCGCCATCGTGTACCGCCACCGGAAGGAGTTTGACAAGGCGCTCGAAAGCGCGCAGATGTCAACGTCGCTGAGCAATGGCGCTTCAGATTCGTCGCTGCTCACCGGCAACATCTACTTTGAATCCGGCAGGTACGACGAGGCCATAGCGGCGTACCGCGAGGTCCTCGCGAAGTCGCCGGACAACCCCCGCGTTCTCTACAACCTGGGGTCCGCCCTGATGAAAAAGGGGGACGAGTTCGCGGCCATCGAATACTTCAAGCAGGCGGGAGCGGCGGACCGGATCGGCGACGTTGCGCACAAGGCCTATTCCCGCCTGGGAGTGATGAGCATCGAGCGGAAGTCGTTCGAGGACGCGGAGAAATATCTCAAGCAGGCCGTCGCGATACGGCCCGGCGACGCGCTGAACCACTACAACCTGGGCATCGCCTACCTCAGGCAGAACAAGACCGCGGAGGCGCTGCAGGAGCTGGAAAAGGCCGAAGCGACGGGCGAAGCGGATGCCGCGGTGCTGGAAGGTATCGGGGACGCGTATTTCTCACTCAAGAGCTACGACAAGAGCCTGGACATATACAACAGGCTGAGCAGGGGCAACGAGCGGAACGTGAGGATCCTTTCCCGAATTGGCGAGATTTACTACGAAAAGGGCGAGCTGGACGGCGCGTACGAGGCATACCGCAAGATAACCACCATCGAGCCCGCGACTGAAAACGCCCGCATCGCCTACATGAACATGGGCAACATACTGGACGATGAGCAGCGCTACGAGGACGCAATCGAGGCCTACCAGAGGGCGCTTGCCATCAGCCCCAAGGACGATGCCGCCTACTACAATCTCGGCATCGCGTACAAGCACGCCGGCAAGCCGGAACTGGCGATCACCGCATGGAAGAAGGCGGCGGAGCTGGACCCGGGCGACGCGGCGCCCTCCGTGGCGATCGCCGACTACTACTATGAGCGCGGCTTCTACGACATGGCCGAGTCGGAGTACCGCCGCATTGTCGGGAAGTGGCCTTCAATACAGGAGCCGCACTTCAAGATCGGGACCATGTACTTCAAGCGGGGCAATTTCGATTACGCGCTCAACGCTTTCGACAAGGTCATAGAGCTCGACCCCAACTCCGACCTGGCGCGCAAGGCGCTGATCAACAAGGCCATCCTGGTCTCCAAGACAGGCACTGACGAAAAGACCCTGGACAAATCCAGAAACCTGGTCCAGAAAGCCCTGCTCATGAAGCCGGACGACACCGAGGCCCTCTTTGCGCTGGGCATCATCTTCATGAAAAAAGAGCAGTACGACAACGCGATGGACACCTTCTACCAGGTCGTCAAGGGCTCAGCCGAGCCGAAGCAGATCGCGGACGCGTACAACAACATAGGCAAATGCTATTACAAGAAGCGCCAGTACAAGAAGGCGCTCCAGGCCTTCACGCGGGGCATCGGAGAAGACCCGGGCAGCGAGGAGCTGCGCATGAACCGGAAGGCCGCCTCGCAGGCATACGAGGCAGAGCTGGGCAGGGACTGATGATCTCCATCGTCGACCGCGACTTTCTCTACGAGCTAGAGCGGACAAGCCTGGCGCCCTACGCGGCCCGCTCGGGCGCGACGAGGGGACGCCGGCACCCGGAGCCGCCCCACCCCTACCGCACCGAGTTCCAGCGCGACCGCGAGCGGATCATCCACTCCCGGGCCTTCCGCCGCCTGGAGTACAAGACGCAGGTCTTTATCAACCACGAGGGGGACCACTACCGCACCCGGCTCACCCACACCATCGAGGTCTCGCAGATCTCACGGAGCATAGCGCGGGCCCTCCGCCTGAACGAGGACCTGGCGGAGAGCATAGCCCTGGCCCACGACCTGGGCCACACGCCGTTCGGCCATGCCGGCGAGCGCCAGCTGAACGATTTATTGAAAGACCATGGCGGGTTTGAGCACAACCGCCAGAGCCTCCGGGTGGTGGACGAGCTGGAAAAGCGCTATCCCGACTACAACGGGCTCAACCTGACCTGGGAGACGCGCGAGGGCATCATCAAGCATTCCTCCGAGCACGACCACCCCGAAGCGGGAGACTTTTCACCCGGCTCCCGGCCCTCCCTGGAAGCCCAGATAATCGATCTTGCGGACGAAATCGCCTACAACAACCATGACCTGGACGACGGGCTCTCCTCCGGCCTGCTCGCGCCCGGCGATGTCAAAAAACTGGCCCTCTGGTCGCTGGGCGAAGAGCGTTACAACCGGGAGCCGAAAGGCGATGTGAAGATCAGGCGCCAGGGCATCATCCGGTCGATCATAGACCTCCTGGTATCCGATCTCATCGGCAACACGGCGCGGCGCCTGGAAGAATTCTCTATCACCGCGTACGAGGGCGTGCTCGCAGCCGGTGAGAAGATGGTCGCATTTTCCCCGGAGATTATAGATGCCAACAACGAGCTGAAACGCTTCCTGATGACGAACCTCTACCAGCATTACCGGGTGGCGCGCATGACGATGAAGGCCGAGATGGTGATCCGCGACCTGTTCACCATCTACACGCAGCACCCTGACACGCTTCCGGAGGACTACCAGAAAAAGTTCTCCAGGGACGGCGTGGTCCTCACCGCCACGGACTACATCGCGGGCATGACGGACCGCTTCGCTCTGGAGGAGCACCAGAAGCTTACCGATCCGATGATCAGAGTATAGCTACGAACATTACCCCGCTGGAACGGCTGTCATTCCCGCCCCTCGACAGGCCCGGGATAAACTCCAGCGGGGATCCATTGGTCATTATGAATACATGTGGTGTGTCATCGTCAGTGCGCCGACCGACGCCTGGATGTGACCGGGAGCCGGTCGTGCATTATTATGAGGGGAGGGGTGGCACCGCGGCCACCCCTCCCCTCATACACCCCACCCCCGCGCAGGGGTTCCACCCCTTGACCCCACGGGCAAATTCGCAAATCCGGCTGCGCCGGAATTTGCTCATTGCCCTTATAAGGTTTGTCAAAACCGACAGTTCCGCAAGCGCTTGCGGAACTGTCGGTTTTGACGTTTGAATGACCCATGGTTCTCCTGATGACAACTCCCGGAAGGCGTTTGTTCTATCATGGTGCGTTGTTATAACGTGCGTGAAGCGTTCGCTCGAGGCAAACTTCCATGTTTGCTCTCGCGACGCCGGGCATCCATGCACGGCGGCTGGTTGTGAAATAAACCGGGGAAATCTTTACCGGATTTCATTGCAGGGGCTTTTTCAGTATTGATTTTTCAAATGTGCAATTAATATTAAATAAATCAAATATTAGGTTAATACTATCTTATTCCATTTGATATGCTGCATCCTTTTCTCATTGACAATTACTTCGCATACGGATAGTTTTATTGATTTTAAAATGTCTTTGTATTAGTCTATCTTTATACTACAAGGAAATAGTGCGACAATGACATCCATATTAAAACATGCTTTGGCAATTATGCTTGTTTCTCAATTAAGTTACGCGGCAACGGTGGTGCATAAAAATCAGTATTTTGATATCGAGTTGATTGACTATGGTATATATGAAGTACATAGAGTGGAGGCAAGGCAAAACAAAAACACGGGAGACGGCCGCGTCTGGGGAGTTGATGAATGCCGATTATTACATAAAACCGATGTAATCCCGATGAAATTATTAACCAGTTTTGGAGTTCGATTTATACTTTACTCTAAATTAGCGAATAATGATATTAAAAATATTATTCCTGTAAATGTTAAAGTTAAACACCCTGCATTTACAAATCCAGATACAAATAAGGAATCAGTTCAGGAAGAATGGATATCGCTTCAGGCACCCGGCAAGATGATATATATCGGGTACAAATTCGATCGCCAGTATGAAATGGTTCCAGGAGAATGGACTATTGAATTACGGCATAATAACGAATTATTAATTGAGAAGAAATATATTGTACAACAACATCCTGTTGAATCGAAATAAACAACCATTGCTTGAGCATGCACAACACATATTAAAACCTGACCTGCCCCGCATGAGCGGTAATGAAACCATGGAAACGGGCCGTAAACAATTTAACATTTAGGAAAGTCAGCCTCATTCAGTATAGGCCCATGCGACTGAATGGGCTTTACTTGTGCTGAGCTTGCCGAAGCATGTAAAGCAAGTATGGGAGACCGGACTGCATCTTTCAACAATAAAAGCACTGGACAGAGGGCTTAATATTTATTGACATATTCAGGTACGTAGTTTATAATTTCATAATCCATATAGAAAGAGATTTTCGCTAAAATTTTTTTCCCATTCTCTGACCGTGAACTTGCCAGCCGAGATTAATATGAATAGTGATAAGAATAGTATTGTAACTCGAACTATCGTCAACGAGATAGTCGCATGGATAGCTGCATCACTTTTACTTTTTTCATCTCTCTATTTTTTAAGTCGTTACAGCTACATACTTTTCCATTCGATCATCGAATTCCTGTCCGTTACTGTAGGATGGGCGATTTTTATAATTGCATGGAATATACGTAAAAGGTTTGGAAACGGATTTCTCCTCATATTCGGGATTGGTCTTCTTTTTATCGGCATTTTTGATTTTCTTCATGCGTTAACTTATAAGGGTATGGGTGTACTATCTTCTACGAATGGCAATCATCCTACTCAATTATGGATTGCGGCTCGTTTTCTTGAAAGTCTTTCACTTGCTGTAGCTTTTTTTCTAACCGGAAAGAAGCCTCGACTTTCTATCATCTTGACGATTTATTTTTTTGTGACTATAGCTGCCATTGTTTTTATTTTCGTTATACCAATATTTCCAGATTGTTACGTTGATGGTGTGGGTTTAACTTCATTCAAGATTATCAGTGAATATATCATTTCGGTCTTTCTCATAATCTCGGCAATTGTTTTTTACATCAACCGTGACTTTTTTGAAAAAAAACTCTACCCGTATATTTTTATTATGTTACTCACCAAGATAGTTGCTGAACTTTTTTTCACTGCCTATGTTTCGGTTTATGGCCTGGCAAATTTCTTTGGACATATCGCAAAGGCGGCTTCCCTTGGACTCACCTATTATATCTTTATTTATTCCGGTGTGACTAAGCCGTATTTCCTTATGAAAATCAAGTTAAAGGAATTATCAGGATTGATGCCAATATGTGCAAACTGTAAAAAAATCAGAGATGATAAAGGATACTGGGAACAGGTCGAACGTTATATAACCAGTCATTCAGAGGCTCTATTTACTCATACTATTTGCCCAGATTGCATGAATAAACTTTATCCTGATTTAGTTGAAAAGGTAAAAAGCAGAAACAACACATCAAGCTAACAAAGAACAAGAAAAACTTACACAAACATTTAGGAAAGACCGCCTCATTCAGTACAGGCCCATGCGACTGAATGGGCTTTACTTGTGCTGAGCTTGCCGAAGCATCTGAACTATGCTCGGGGATCGAATCACAAATATCAACACAAAAAATACTGTACAGGTGGCTTAAAATTTTAGGTTTAACTTCGTGTCCTGTTTTTCGGGTCAATCCCCTGCAAGCCCAAGAGGGCCGTGGGGGGAGGTCCGGGTCACGGGGGGCGTATTAAAAAATAGTAGACACCCCAAATACCATCCCCACCATGTATAGATCAAAGGATATATGCATGGAAACTGATTTCCCCGAAATCCCCGAAGAGATACTTGCCCTGCTGGAAAAGGGCGAGCAGATCGACGAGATCCGCCTGGACAAGGACGGTAACTGGTCCCATAACGGCCAGCCCTTCACGAACAGGAAGATCATCGACTTCTTCAACCAGTCCATAAACATTACCGCCGACGGCACGCACGTCATTCATTATGACCGCTACACCTACCCGATCGTGGTGGAAGACGCCCCTGTTTTCGTGACCGGAGTTTGGTTCAAGGGGTTCGGCAAGTGGGAAAAAATCAACCTGAACCTCACGAACGGAACAACAGAACTGCTTGACATCCATTCAATCTTCTTTAAAAATTCAACGCTGTACTGCCGCGTATGCAAAGGCAGGATGGTCGCAAAGTTCAGGCATTCGCCGTTCTACCATTTGCTTGAGCGGCTGGACGAGGTTGACGGGGCCTTTTACCTGTCCCTCTGCGGCGAAAAAATTCAGATTCACCAGGACTGACCAATGAAAAAGTACGTGTACATTATTCTCGCGCTGTCCATAGCGGGCGCCATCCTTTCCGGGATCCTGCTTCTCCAACACTATTATCCCGATGTGAAGACAGGCATCATCAGCTGCGGCAACGGCATCGTCAACCCCTGCCTCACGCTGTCACAATCGGCATGGTCCACGTTCCTTCGAATTCCGATCGCCGCCTACGGCCTCCTCTGGTACCTGCTGGCCCTGTTCATCGTGCTCATTGCCGACTACGCCGGCGGCCGTTACCATGCATGGAGCCTGGCGGTCATCCTGCCTCTTGCCGCGTTCGCGGTCGCGGCTGACGCGGCCCTGGCGGTCGTCCTGGTCGCGACAAAGCTCTTCTGCACGTTCTGCATCGCTACCTACGCGGTCAATATCGGCATCCTGGCCGTCGCCGTGCTCTGGTACCTCGGGGCGCGCAGGGATGAGCAGTTCTCCCTTCCCGGCGCCCTGCGCGAGATCGTGTCCGCCAGGGACGCCTCGCCGGACAGGAAAGCTTTTCAATCGGCCTTTGTCCTCTTCCTGTTCCTTCTCTGCTTTGCCCTGTTCTCGACCTCGTACATCCTCACCCTCAAAACGGGTAACCGCAGGGTGCCGGCGGACAAGATCAACGCGTTCCTGACGAGCTTCTACCAGCAGCCGCCCCAGAAAACCGACTTCCCGGACACCGGGATCACGCTGGGAAATCCCGAAGCCAAGGTGACGCTCTACGTGTTCACTGATTTTCTCTGCAGCGCCTGTTATGAATTTTACAAGATAGAGCAGTACCTCTTCGGCAGGTACGGCGACAGCGTCAGGACCGTTTACTACAACTTCCCGCTTGACCAGGGCTGCAATAAGGACCTGAAGCGGACGGTATACAAAAATTCCTGCATTGCGGCCCGGGCGTTCTCCGCCGCATCCGACGCGGGGTTCACCGATGAGTATACGATAAAGCATTTCGCCGATTACGAGAACACGCACACGCGCTATGACCAGAACCTTGCCCTCGCCGCGTTCCGCCAGATGGGCGCTGCCGACCGCAGGGGCGTGGACGAAGCCCGTTTCCGCCAGATGATGTATTCAGATGAGACCACCCGCAGAATCGGGGAGCACATCAGGCTGGGCAAGGAGATGGGCGTCGACTCGACCCCCACGATTTTCATCGGCGGGAGGAAGCTGGTAGGCTTCCCGCCGCTGCAGGTCATGGACCAGATGATCAGGAACGAGCTTGAGCGGAAATAGGGGTCAGAGCAGATCGTAGGGATCGATATCGATTTCCAGGTATACGTCGCGGCCGGTTACCGCACCCCGCGCGGCCGCTATGACCCTGCGCAGCGACTCCGCGTCATCCGACTTGAGTATGATATGGTGGCGGAAATTCCCCCCGATCTTGCCGAAGGGCGCGGACGACGGGCCCATCACGCGCACGGTCGCCCCCTTCCCGCGTATCGCCTCATCAAGCGCCGTTTTAAGCGCGTTGATTGACAAAATCACCCGGTCTTCCGCCTTCCCCCGCACCAGCAGGCGGGCCATCCTCGCGAAGGGAGGATACATCAGCGTCTTCCTGACCGCCAGCTCGGAACGGTAAAACCCGTAATAGTCGTGATCTTTGATAAACCGGAAGAGAGGGTTCTCGTCATCCAGGGTCTGGATTATCACCTTTCCCGGAACGTCTCCCCTGCCGGAGCGTCCCGCGACCTGCATCAGCAGCGCAAAAATGCGCTCGGACGCGCGGAAGTCCGGAAGGTTCATGCCGATGTCCGCGAGCAGGACGCCCACCAGGGTTATATTATGAAAGTCAAAGCCCTTTGCCACGAGCTGCGTGCCGACCAGTATATCAATGTCGCCGCCGCCCATCCTGTCAAGGAGCTCGGGCACCGTGTCCTTTTTGCGCGAGCTGTCCTGGTCGAGCCGGAAGATGCGGTAATCCCTGAACTCGGACTCGATGATCTCCTCGAGACGCTGGGTGCCGGAGCCGACCTTGTCCATGGGCTCCGCACCGCACTTCTCGCACGCTGCGGGAACGCCCCGCCGGTACCCGCAGTAATGACAGAGCATCCCGCCCTCGCGGTGGTAGTTCATGCCGATGCTGCAGTGCGGGCACTCAACGGTCCACCCGCAGTGTCCGCATATGACGATGGGTGCGAACCCCCGCCGGTTCAGCAGGTAGATGACCTGGCGCCCCGCATCCACGGCCCGCTTCGTGTTGAGCTTCAGCGCCGTCGAGATGAGATGGCGCGGCCGGGTGGAACCGATCTTCACGATCTCGATCTCGGGCATCGCGGCGCCGCCATAGCGCCTGGTGAGGGTGTGGAGCCTCATGAGCCCCCGCTCACACGCGTAGAGCGTCTCCACCGCCGGTGTCGCCGAGCCCATGACCAGGAGGGCCTTCTCCGTCCTGCTCCGGTAGAGCGCCAGGCGGCGCGCGTTGTAGCGCGGGGTGCTGTGCTCCTTGTACGAGCCGTCATGCTCCTCGTCTATGACGATCATGCCCAGTGCGGGGCACTGGAGAAACACGGCCGAGCGGGTTCCCACGGCCACGCGCGCCTCGCCGCGGTAGAAGCGGAGCCAGTTGCGGAGCCGCTGGTTCGGGGTCAGGTGGCTGTGGTACACGATCATGTCCTCGCCGAAGACCCCGGAAAGCCGCTCGAAGAGCATTGAGGAGAGGGATATCTCCGGCACCAGGTATATGACCGAGAGGCCTTCGGCGATGAGGCGACGGGCTGCCTCGATATAAATCTCCGTCTTGCCGCTCCCGGTGACCCCGAATATCAGATGCGCGAGCCCCCCCTTTTCGCGCGACGCCATGATGCTTTCGTACACGGCCTGCTGCTCGTCGTTGAGCGAGACAGGACCGGCAGCAGCGACCGGCGGCGGCTCTTTCATGCGCTTTGACGGCGAGAGGCCGGAGGGGAGCGCCATTGCCAGCGCCTCTCCCACCGACGATGCGTAGCTCGAGGCCGTGTAGCGGGCCAGGTCCACGAGCCGGCCGTCGAAGACCGGCTCCCCGTCAACGATGCCCGCGATCTCTTTCACCTCGAACCCCTGCGGTTCCTCATCGTGGACGCGGTGAACGTACGCGATCATGTTCCTGCCCGCGAAATTGACCTTCACGCGCGAGCAGGGGAAGACCGTCATGCCGTCCGGCACGCGGTAGGTAAAGCTATCCTCCAGGGGATAGCCGAGATAAACGTCTGCGAACATGGGCATTATTCCGGTCCGTAACGGGCGAGCCTGACCATAGCATGGAGAGACATAATTAGTCAATGTAAAAAACGCTCCGCACCGGCGGGAGGGGTGCATCAAATTGTAATTGACAGACTGCCGGTTTCCGCGAAATGAGTGGAGAAAAGCGAAGTGAGGCCCGCCCATGAATCTTCTTGAAAAAATCGAACAGGAAATGAAAACCGCCCTCAAGTCCGGCGACTCCGTCAGGTCTGAAACGCTGAAGATGATCAAGTCCGACATTTCCTACGAAAAGGGAAAGACCGGCAAGGAAATTACCGACGAGCTGGTGCTCGAGATCGTCGGCCGCTCGGCGAAACGGCGCCGCGAATCGATAAAGGAATTCCAGAAGGGCGGCCGCCAGGACCTCGTAGACATTGAAACGAAACAGCTTGCCGTTGTCGAGGAGTTCCTCCCGAAGCAGATGACCGAGGAAGAGATCGACGCCCATATTACGAACAAGCTGGCCGCCCTGGGGACCATAACCCAGAAGGAGATCGGCCGCGTCATGGGCGAAATCATGAAGGAGCTGAAGGGAAAGGCGGACGGCAGTGCGGTCAAAGCCATATTATCCAAAAAAATCGGCGGCAACTAGCATCCTCCTGCTCCTGGCCCTGCTGGCGGCACCCGCCATGGCCTATGGACAGGCGGATGCCGGGCGGCAGGTCGGGGAGAATACCGGCAAGAAGACCGGCCGGCTGGACCTGGAAAACGGGTTCCAGCGTTATTTCTTCTATACCCGTTACCAGATCGGCGGAATGACCTATTCGAGGAACGGCGCGCTCCCCTACCACCTCCCGATCAGCGAGCTCAGGTTCCCCATCGAGGTGTTCATGTTCTACGCGAACCTGAACCTCACCTTCATCGACCGGATCACGATCCATTTCAACGTGCGCAAGAACATCCATAACAGGGCCGGCATTATGAAGGACACCGACTGGGTCCCCTTTCCCGGCGTGAAAACCATTTACTCTGAAAGCACGGCCCGGCTCAATGCGATCTTCACCGAGGCGGACCTGTCGGTGAGACTGTTCACGGTCTCCTTTTTTTCGTTCGTTCTGGGCGCCGGGTTCTCGCACCAGTATTTCTATTACTGGTGCAGCGACACGACGCAGACAAGCATCTACAGCAGCGCGCCCCCTTACATCGGCCCCCCGTCGTATATAAGGATACCATGCAAGGTAATCACCTACGATCTCCGCTACTACATGGCCACGATCCAGGTCACGCCGGTGTTCACCTTCAAGGAAGGGTTCGAGATCGCGCTGGCTATACGCTTTTCCCCTTACCTCAGGACGCGCGACATTGACGACCACATTTTACGGGGCAAAAAGTCCGCAGGTAACAGCACGGGTTCCGCGTTCATGCCCTTCCTCCGGATACGCTACCTGTTCCCCTGCAGGGTCTTCCTTGCTGCACAGCTTGACTATCTCATGCTCAACACAAAGGGGACCCAGACGCAGTCCTACTACCTGCCGGTCCCGGAAGCGAACGGTATCCCCGGATGGTACGCGCGAACGGAAACAAGACTGAAAAGCGAACAGCTCTCAGTGGGCCTCGGCGCGGGCTGTTCCTTCGAATTTTAGGGGGCGGGATTTGCGGATCCGTCAGGCGAGGCTGAGCTCCTTGACTTTTGCCATGACGAGCTTAAGCGTGCTCCAGGCCGGCCGCTTCAGGTCCGGGTTTCTAATGAGAGTGATGGGGTGCTCGATGTTGTACCAGAAGATGTCGCCGCTCCCCTTGACTATCCTCTGGAGCGGAATAATGTCCCCGAAAACGATCACGATACGCGGCCGGATGAACTCGACCTCCCTATCAATGATCCGTTCGCAGTTTTTCACTACCTGGCTCGGCTTGACGAGCGGGTCCTTGATATCGCATTTTACCAGGTTGGTCACATAGCAGTCCTGGAAGGATATCCCCGCCGCCTGGAGCATCTTCTTCAGCATGTCGACCGATTCCTTCTTCAACACCTTTCTTTCCAGCATGTTCACAAGCTGGGGCGCGTTGAGTATCACCATGATGCGGTTGGTCCCGGTCCCGATACCGAACTTCTTTTCCTCTATGCCGGCGCACTGGCTGCATGAATCGATAATGCTCCTGATGTCATCTTCCCGCGCCCGGGTCCCCGCCTGCTCCTCGCGGCAGAGCCACCCGGCGATGCGGTCCCGCTCCTCATCCCCCCTGAACATGAGCAGCCGGGAACGGAGCCATCCGTTCTTTAAAAGGGCCGAGATGTCGCGATAGAGGGCTTCCCTGTCCACGCCGGGCCTACAGCCTGTCGATGTTGATGTTGTATTGCTTGATCTTCCGGTGGAGGTTCGTCCGCTCGATGCCGAGCTCCTTGGCAGCGAGGGTTACGTTCCGGTCGTTCTTTTTCAGAACCTTGACGATCAGGTCCTTCTCGAACTCCTCGCGGGCCTTCTTGAGGGACGATATGTCCTTGGTGATCATGTCGTCGTAATCGTACGCTTCCATGTGTTTGAGAATATCATCCTTGCCGATCTCCTCGCCCGGCACCATGATGGAGAGACGCTCGATCACGTTTTTCAGCTCGCGCACGTTTCCCGGCCAGGAATGCTTCATCAGCTCCTTCATACCGGTATCGTCTATCTGCTTGAGGCCGATCCCGTGTTCCTCCGAGAATCGCTCGAGGAAGTAGTTCACCAGCACGGGAAAGTCCTCCATGCGCTCGGTGAGGGTCGGCATGTGTATGGGAATTACGTTCAGGCGGTAATAGAGGTCCTCCCGGAACGTGCTCTCTTCCACGGCCTTCTTCACGTCCACGTTGGTAGCCGCGATGACGCGCACGTCGACGGTGATCGTCTCGTTGCCGCCGACCCGTTCGAACTGGTTCTCCTGGAGCACGCGGAGCACCTTCGCCTGCGCCGACGCGCTCATGTCGCACACCTCGTCAAGGAACATGGTTCCCTTGTTGGCCATCTCGAACTTGCCCATGCGGCGGTTGATGGCGCCCGTGAACGCGCCCTTTTCATGGCCGAACAGCTCGCTCTCGATCAGCTCGTTGGGGATAGCGGCGCAATTCACCTTGACGAACGGCTTGTCGCTCCGCTTCGAGCGGTAATAGATGGCACGGGCCACCAGCTCCTTGCCGGTCCCGCTGTCACCCGTGATGAAGACGCGCGCGTTGGTCTTCGCCGCGGTCTCGATGATTTCGCGTATCTCTATGATCTTCGGACTGTTGCCGATCATCTCGTCATCGACATGGAACTCCTTCTTGAGCTTGATGTTTTCCCGGAGCAACCGCATGTGCTCCAGGGCGTTGTTCACCGAGGTAATGATCCGCTCCATGGCCAGCGGCTTCTGGATGAAATCGTACGCCCCCAGCTTGGTCGACTTCACCGCGATATCGATCGAGCCGTGGCCCGATATCATGACGATCGCCACGCCGGGGTACATGCCCTTGATCCGCTCCAGGAGATCGATACCGTCCACGTCCGGTAGCCACACGTCAAGGATGGCCAGGTCCACGTCGTTCATCCTTAAAAATTCCAGGGCCTCCTCGCCCGTGCGGCATGAATAGACAATGTGGTCCTCGTCCTGGAGTATCGAGCTCAGGGTCTTGATGATGTTGATTTCGTCGTCTACGATCAGTAACTTGGCCATAGGTCACATTCCTTCCGGGGCGTCGACCGGCAGATCGATGATGAACTCGGTCCCCTTGCCGTACTCCGACATGCATGATATATCCCCCCGGTGCTCCATGATGATCTTTTCAACGATGGCAAGACCGAGGCCGGTTCCCGATGACTTGGTCGAAAAACCGGGATTGAATATTTTGTCCTTATCGAACTCCCTGATCCCCGTGCCGTCGTCCCGGATCGTTATCCTGACGCTGCTTACGCCGCTCGCCGTCAACAGGCGGGAGCTGACGTAAATGTTGCCGGATTCCCCGATCGCATCGATGGCGTTCTGGATCAGATTGTTCAGTGTCTGTTTCATCAGCATCTTGTCAATATAGATTTCTGGAATTTTTCTGTCAATTTCCGTATGGAACGTGACGTTTTCATGGCCGGAAAAGAAATTTACGCAGTTTTCGAGGACGGTATTGATATCGGTCCTGACCGGCTTCATCTCGGGAAGGCGCGCGAACTCGGTGAACTCGCTCAATATGTTCTTCAAGACGTTGACTTCCTCGACTATGGTCTCCGTTCCCGACAGGATAATGTTCCGAATGTCGGGATGGTTCTCGAGGTAGCGCTTGTGAATGCGCTCGGCCGAAAGCTGGATCGGGGTCAGGGGATTTTTGATCTCGTGCACCACCTGCCGCGCCATCTCCCGCCATGCCTCCAGACGCTGCTTCTGGTATACGACCTTGCGGTTCCGGTTCAGCTCGTACACCATCCGGTTGAACGACTTGAAGAGCACGGTCAGCTCGTCCTCTGATTCGCGGTAGAGAGAGACGTTGAAGTTGCCCTTCGCGAGCTCCTTGGTGGCGTCAGAGAGCTCGATGACCGGCCTGGTGATGCTCTTGGACAGGTAGAGGCTGAGCAGCACCGATACCAGTATGATAAAAAGCATGAGTACGAAAAGATAAAGGCCCCCGTCGCTTTTCAATCCGCTGATCGTGGTTGCGAGCCTCTTGTGGTCCGCCAGGGCCAGGGTGAAATTTTCCGAGCTCTTGGCGATGGCTTCCGGGATGAGCCGGGCAATCACCACCAGGTTGTTGTTGTAGATGAGGGAGCCGGCGATGAAATCCCTCCCCTTAATGGAAAGCCTGTCTATCCTGGAATTGTCCTTGTAGCGGGCAATGCTGTAAAACTCGGTGATCTCAGTGCGGATGTCATCGGGCGCATTGTCGACGAGCCAGAGGGCATTGGCGCCGTCGCCCGAATAGAAGGTGTAGACCATCGCGGTCATTCCCTTGATTGCGTAGATGTTTCTGAGATAGTCCCGCCCCTCGGGCGAGGCGGCGGTAAGAGTGCCGTTGTCCATCTGGTATTTCATCGCCTGGAGCTCGCCGCGCATATTATACTCCATGTTCGCGACCGGCTCATTTGAAATGGTGATGGCGTCGTTCAGGGCCTTCGAGGTATTGTCGAGGATAAGGCCGGAGAGAGTCTGGTTCAGGATAAAGTTCGACATGAGGACAACCGGCAGCGAAGGCAGGACCGCCACAAATACGAACGCGATGGCCATCTTGTACTGGATGCTCGACCCGATTCTCGCCGCATTGGTGTAAAGGTTCCGTCTGAGGGACATGATGATAAAGTAGAGGGCGGCAACGACCGGCACCGTCATCACTGCATATATGAAAAACTGCTGGCTTTGCACGATCAGGACGTTCTTGCCCGGGAACAGGCCGATAATCAGCAGCGACACGAACACGAAAATGCCCACCAGGAACAGGACGTCCTGCACTCTCGTTTCATCGGGGAAGAGATTAATTTTTTTGAGCAGAGCTTTCATTCGGCCTGAAATTATTTTCTATCATCGTAACAATAGATGCAACGGCCGCGGCCTCGTCGTTACCGCTCGCACGAACGATGAGTCGCGATCCGGAAATTATCGCCAGGCCCAGTACGGACATAATCGATTTGCAGTCCGCTTCAACGTCATCTTTTATGAGTTTCACTTCGCAGGAATATTTCATCGCCTCTTTCACGATCATCATCGCCGGGCGGGCATGCACCCCGGCGTCACTCGTCACCACGACCTCACGTTCCGTCATTCTCCGATCCCCTCCCGTTTGAGGCTCTCCTGCAGGTTCCGATCCAGTTCACGCGCGGTGAATATGCCGAGTTTTTTCAACCGCTGGTTCAGCGCCGCTGTTTCCACGATGATCGGTATGTTCCGCCCCGGCCTGACCGGCACCATGATGCTGGGGACCTGGATATCGAGGATTCCATGGGTGGTCTCTTCAAGCCCGAGCCGGTCATACTGCTTGTTATTGTCCCACTCTTCCATCATGACCACCAGCTCGACGCGCTTGCGGTCCCTGACCGACCTGATTCCGAAAATGTCCTTCACGTTGATGATACCGAGCCCCCTGATCTCCATGTGGTGCTTGAGCAGCGGAGAACCGCTTCCCATCAGGATCTGCTCGTCCACACGCTTGATCTGCACGACATCGTCAGATATGAACCGGTGGCCCCGCTCTACCAGCTCCAGGGCGCACTCGCTCTTCCCTACCCCGCTTTTTCCTATCAGGAGGACGCCGATGCCGTACACGTCAACGAACGTTCCGTGGAGCGTTACCGTCGGGGCGAATGCCTCGTTCAGCAGGTACACGAGCGAACTGGTGAACTTGGTGGTGTCCTTTTTGGTCACGAACACGGGAACGCCGTGCATATCGGCGAATTCGAGGAAGATCCGGTCCGGCTCCTCGTCATGAGTGAAGATGCAACAGAGGACCTCGTAGGAAAAAAACTTTTCAAGCACGCTTCTCTTCTGGGTCTCCGAGAGCTGACGGAGAAATGCGCTTTCACCAAGCCCGAATATCTGGATCCGGTCATAGGCGAAAAAATCATAAAAACCGGCCAGCGTCAGGCCCGGCCTGTTGATATCGCCGACCCGGATCTCCCTGTCTATCCCGGAGCTGCCGGCGACCAGCCGTATCTGCAGGTCGATTATACCGGTATCGTCCAGAAAGTTTTTTACCCGTATTCTCTTTTCCATCGTCGCAGTATTCTGTATGGTATGACAGGACCTAGAAAGCCGGAACCATTACTTCGTAATCGTTCCCGTTTCTGGTTATCACGTTTATATACTGCGATTCTGTATTATAGAAGGGGAGAAACTTGAGACTGGATTTTTCAATCTCGAGAATCGCCTCGTGAAGCGTGAGCCTCATCAAATCGCAGGAATCTATCTTGTTGAATTTAACGTCGGCTTTTGCCGGCGTATCATTGAAAATGTCAATTGTGTATCCAATAAAATGATCGCCCCGGTGGATGTCGTCGCTTCTATCTATCGGCAATTCGACCATGCGCAGGCCGTTCTGGTGACGGTATATTACCGCATAATTTTTGTGTGCATACCCGCCGTCCGCCTCGATCTTGGCGTCACCCTTCTTGAAAAGGATGAATTCCTTTTTCTGGAGTCGCATCTGAAGAAAGGCCTCGACATTGTCCACCGGTTTATTGCTGACCTGCCTGAGGAGAACCTGCTTCCCGCCGCTGCTGGTATAATCGAAAGAGACGTTTTCGGCCTTAACCGGGCCCTTATGCATCTGGTGTTTTTCCTTGAAACGCCGGATCTGTTTTTCCATTTTCTCGATCAGGAGATCTATCGCCGAATACAGATCGGCCGCCTTCTCCCTGCCATGAAACTGTACACCGTCGCCGTTCATAACGACTTCGGAAATATGATCAAGCTTTTCAACCGTCAGGATGACGTGGGCATCGATAAGCTGATTGAAGTATTTCTCAAGCTTTGTAATCTTTTTTTCCGCGTAATCACGCAGATTGTCGGATACATTCAAATGCCTGCCGGTTACTGTGATGTTCATGTATGCTCCTCTGGTTTCATTTTGTTAATTTTTTTTCTCATATTTGACGGCGGGATCATGAGTATCCCGCGATATTTTGCAATTGTCCTGCGCGCGACCGTAACACCCGCCTTCCCCAGGATCCTGACGATCGCTTCATCGCTGAGCGGCTCGGAGGCGTCCTCCCGCTCGACTATGTCCTTGATAAGGTTCATCACCTCGTCCGAAGAAGAGTCTTCAGAACCATCGGCTGATTTCAGCCGGGACACAAAAAAATATTTCAGGTCAAATACCCCCCAGCTCGTTTGAACGTACTTATTGCTCGTTACGCGGCTCACCGTGGACTCGTGGATGCCAAGATCCTTCGCCACGTCGCCGTGAGTAAGGGGTTTCAGATGACCCGGGCCCCGCTCCAGGAATTCTTTCTGGTGCGCCATGATAGAGCCGGCCACCCTCAAGATCGTATTTCGCCTCGTGGCGATATTTTTCATCAGGTAGCGGGCCGACTGCATTTTATCCTGAATATATTCCTGCAGTTTTTTTTCAATGTTTTTTTTCTTCATTAGAGAAATATAGTAGGAATTGATCCGTAACCCGGGCACCCAGTCGTCATTGAGCCCTACAATTATCTCGCCATCCACCAGCTTCACGTCAATATCGGGAATAATATAGCGGATAGTCCTGTTTGAGTACTGCATCCCGGGATAGGGATCGAGCTTCTGTATGATTTTGCTTTTCTCCACAATGACCGGCAGTGGGACGGCGAGCACCCTGGATATCTTCTGATAATCGAGCTTTTCCAGCATCTCGAAGCAATCACCTACGATTTTCAGCAGCACCTCATCGTAAGGATAAAAATGCGAGCATTGGACACACAGGCTCTCGCGTACATTTCTGACCGCGCATCCCACGGGATCGAACAGCCGTATCACCGCAAGCGCATTCTCCACATCACCGGCCTCCAGCGCACTCTCCGTGAAAAGCCCTGATGTGTCTTCCGGAAGGAATCCGTTTTCATCGAGCGCCGTAATAATGGATTCATAAATGTCAAATTCCTTTTCATGTCGCACAGTCAATCGCGCCTGCCATAACAGGTGCTCGGTGAGCGACTCCTCGTGGGCATAGTAATTTTCTAGAGAATACCTCTTTTTTTCATCATCATCGCCTGTTGCATAGCCCTGATCGCTGCCGTCATCATACTGGATGCTCCGTTCATCCGCCCTGGCCAGCCTGGTTTCATCTGCGGCAAGATCACGCACTGCGCCGTCGGTCTGCCCGGAGTCACCTGGCAGGGGTGACAAATCAGCTCCCGATTCCTCTTCGAGTACGGGATTGTCAACCAGTTCTGTCGTTATCTTCTCATACAGTTCAATCGTGGATAGCTGCAGCAGTTCTATGGCCTGCTTGAGGGACTGGGTCATCCCCAGTTTCTGTGTTTGCTTTAAGCCTGTCTGAAGAGATATGGCCATACCATCTATTACCGAAAAGCATCCCGCACGCTGGTGCTTATTATAATAATACTAAATTTTCAGGATTATGACAAAAACTTTTCCGTAAAATGTCATGCAGATGTTTGAATAGCTGATTTATTTAACAACGCATACACTGCAATGCGCGTGATGAACCACCCTGTCAGATATGGAACCCAGCAAAAATCTGCTGAAAGCGGAGCGGCCCTTGCTCCCCAGAACGATGAGGTCAAAATTACCTTTTTCAGCAGTTTCGCATATCTTATCGGCCGGGTACCCTTCAATGACGAGCCGATCCCAATCTATGTTTTCCTCTTCAAGGAGGGGATGCACTTCTTCGAAGCGTTGTTCCGATATCCATTTGACACGATCCACCCCGGGAGGTGCTGCATCATAAAATCCCGGCAGGGGACCAAATTCTTCTATCACCTCAAGGATAGTCAGTTTCGCATGCGCTTCCTTTGCTATCGCAATAGCCATGTCCAGTGATTTTTTCGAGCATTCAGATCCATCAACCGGGGCAAGCACTTTTTTTATATATCTTCTCATTATATTACTCCAGGAATTATTATGGTTAATGATGTTGCTCTTTTTATTAATCAGTATTCTTTTCAGGGGTCAGAGTCAAGAATAATTTATATGGGTCTCATGTAATGCCTATAGACCTAAAGTCTCCTTTTTTTTACTCTGACACCATATTTTTTTTATTTTCGCAATCGTTAATCGTATATATCAGTAAAATTACAAAAAATAAGAGGAACAAATGTCAAGAAATTGCCGCACCTGCTTGCCTGGCATTACCTATCATACAATGTCAAGATGTATAGAAACGAAACCTCTCATGAGACAAAAAACTATGAAATATTTAATGATTAATATAATACAACAAGCAATGGAAAAATATACCTTTCAACTTATTGCTTATACGATTATGGATAATCATTTTCACTTTTTTATAAGAACCGTACAGGGTGGCGAGACGATATCCCGGATAATGCAATTTATAAAATCGCAGTTCGCACGCCGTTTTAATCAAATCACAGGTCGCACAGGTCCTTTCTGGAACGAACGATTCAAAGATACCATGATTGAATTCAGCAGTGATCCGGTAAAATTATTTTTTTTCATCTTGTTTTACATCTTATATAATCCCGTTCGCAGTAAAGTGGTCAAAGACCCGCGGTTGTATGCTTTTGGCAGCATTAATGCTTATCTTGATGAAAACTACAAATCTCCGGTTAAAATAACTCTACATCCCTATTTTATCTCTTTGGGAAAAACATTCAAAGAACGGGTGGGTAAATTTCTTGAGATGGAAGAGATGTACAGAAAACGGTTGTTTCCTGATGTATTATTTTCTTGATGTTCATGATAAACAAGCTCGATTAATTCTCTTATAATCTGCCAGCATCAATTACCGACATGATTATTTGTAATCATCATGTTCGATGCCGCATGTACAATCATTATTATTCTTTAAATCCGTCGGCTTTGTTTTTCATTATTCCTCGATGATCAATATCTGAATTTAACCACCACGCATACATTTCAAATTTCTAGTCTGGCAGGGTTATCTATAAACCAATGTTATTAAGAAATCTATTAATTTATATTATTTTGCTCTGACCCCCCATTTACTTGTTACTAGCACCTAATGAATTGATTGAAAAATTTAATAAAAGATGGCGGCACCATATGCCGCCATCTTTTTTAACAATTTTACTCTGACACCGTGTTATTGCATATAATGGCCTTACGGCCAGTTACAACCTGTCAGCCAGCGACTCACAAATATCCGCCAGTTCCTTGATCGTTGCGTGGTTCGGATACCCGCCCGCAGTGTAATATGCCGGGTCCCACATCGCGTCACGGTTCATCAACTCATACGTGCTCTCGATGATCTCCTGCGGCGTGTCACCTTGTATCAGCAGGCTGGTCAGGTAATCCAGGTTGCTGGTATCGGTACCCTCGATTTCTTCAGGTTCCAGAGTACCGTCTCGGTCAACATCCATAAAAGCGATGAGTACCGGCAACAGGTAATGGAACTCGTTCGTAGGAGGCCGGTTGTACGCGTTCAGGATATCCGGCAGGTACTGGCGAACGATCTGGTACAGCTCGGAGTTAGTGGGAGTGGCCGTTGTGGGTCCCCATGTACCGCCGCTATACCGGGTCATCAGTGTGCCCAGGGTATGCCGCAACGACTTCAGGTCGTCCGAGCTGGCCGTGGTGCCGGTCAGGAACTTGTTCATTATCCCGATCACACCCTTGCTGCCGTCATTAACTGTACCGCCGGCCACGCCGTCATTATCCAGTATATAGTAGCCGCTTGAAGTATTCCCCATCATGGCTGCCATCGCGTCGAACATCCGGTCGTAGTTCGCCCAGAGGGCATTGTTATAAGTACCTCCGCGGTCATCGACGAACTCTGAAATACCCCTGGTGTCATCGCCGATCAGCTCATTAAGACCTGCTGTTAAGTCAACACTGACAGGCGTTCCGGAGCGGCGATCAACCGCGCCCGTTCCGGTGTGGAACATCCACCCGTAGCGCGAGGTAGCAAGGATCGGGTCCTGCCTTCCGGCATCCGAGTAGGTATACCCGGCCGAGATCGCCGCACCCTTATCAACCTGGATGCTTGTCACGATCTGCTCGAGTCCTTTAGAGAAATCGGCCAGTATGTTCAGTTCGTCGTCCCGGTAGGGGCTGCCCGCCTCATTGTTGCCCAGTCGCTGTATCAGCGAGAGCAACTTGCTGACCAGGTTCGTATTATCGGTAATGAGCGGCAGCAGGCCGTCGACCGTGTTGTCCGAGTTGCCTGCGAGGAAGCTCGTCAACGTGCGCAGCGAGCTCCGCGGGTAATAGTTCGGGTCGCGGGCATCGCCGTAGATATCCGGCATGAAGAATGAATATTCGTCAGTATATGCACCACCGCTCGAATTATTGATATCCTCGTCCTCCATCCGTGGGACCCACCTGCCGCCCTGGTCGTTGAAATACCGCATCATAGGTTTGGCCAGGGGGATCATGACGCCTTCCAGCAGATCGTTAAGAGGATATTTATGTTTTGCGGTTGCGCTCCAGTTATAATCATAATTTGTGACCCCGGTGGTATCATAGTAGCTGCCGTCCATGAGCACGCCGGCAAGAGCGACAAATATAGGCAGGATCTTGTTCCGGTTGGTCCATGATGCGCTGCCGGTTGAAAAATCCGAAGTCAGGAGCGACGACTCGAGGAACCCCAGCCGGGCGAGAGGCCCGATGTTCGCCCCGACCGCGTCAGGCATAACGTGCCCGTTGCCCAGTATGTCGTTGTATATGACTTCCGGTGACATGTCATTCCCGAAAGAACTGAAATATTTCGCAAACGGTATGATGCGGGAGTCACCGGGACGGAGTGAATCGCCGTAATCGATAAGGTTCTTGCGGCCCGCCGGGTAATTGGTGTGAGTCCCGAGACCTTCGCTGTTGCGAATATTCCAGTACGCGAGTCCGTTGGTATTCTTTTTCCCGGAAGACAGGCCAACTATGCCGTTCCCTTCGATCAGGACAAACGCGCACACGTCAATCTGCACGCAGCCAGCGACCGTAGTGGTGATATTCATCGGAAGCGGGAACATGAATTTCTTTTCCAGCATGAGCCACTGGAAGTTACGGTAGATCGCTTCCTCCTGGGTGGCGCATTCGCGGTTGGTATTCCCGATAACGTCATAAACGCCATCACCAACGTCAATGTTTGAGTTCGTCAGCTCCTGCACCTTCTCATAAAGCCAGAAGCACTGTGCCGCGTTATTACCCGAATTTAGCCTGAATTTATTCGCACCTGAAGTCGCGTCTGCGTAGCTCGTGCTGTTGGGGTTCATCGGGGGCGAGCAGAAATCACCCTCGTCCCCGGCCTCAACCATGAAAAAATCGGACTTGCAGATGTCGCGGTAACGGTTGAAGCGCTGGCCGTTGGCGTTAGCGTCAGGATCGGCAACGTCGTTGCCAATGCCCGATGTCGCCGATGTGGGATAATAATATTCCCACGGGTTGGTCGTCTTGTACACGTATGCGTACACTTCGCCGTTCGGCTTGTAATAGACGTTGACCGTCCGGGTGCCCTTGCCCGGCCACGCGAAGCTGTTCGTAGTCGAGCCGGACGTTGAATAATAAGGCCCGGCACCATCCCAGCAGGCCCGGGATATCCATGACATTACCCATGAGGAGGTGTTCAGAATCCCCTTTCCGTCAGCCGTCTTGGGATAATACGAGCGGTAATCGTTCCTGTTGGCAGAGCCGACCGTGCTCGGGGTTGTCGAGTCGCTGTTCGGCGGAGTGGACGGCTGGGCCAGCTGCCCCCCGTTGGGAATACCGGCATCGCCGGCGCACGATTCGGGGAGCAAAAGGAGCGGTGGATAGTCATATCCCATGTAGAATCGGTAATTATTTTTGTTCGCATCGTTGTAGGTGAAGCCTGTGGTACTCGAGCTCCTTCTCCACACGTGACTGCCCTGCGCTACCCTGGGTTTCACGGACAAACCGTAGGAATCCAGCGTGGCCATGGTTATACCCAGCACTTTTACATCTTTATTGCGAGATGTCATTCCATAGAGGCTGTCGTTCAAGGTCAGGATGCCGCGGGTCGCGGTTCCATGGCCGTATGAGCCGGACTCGAGGGTATTATCGTACGGCTCGCCGGAGCAGGAGCCCCGCGTCAGGAATCCGAAATTATATGCTCCCGCAATCGTGTAGGTCAGGTGGTCGAGGAACGAGACTTTACGGTAATCAGTCATACCCGCTCTCGTCGTGCCGAAACCATTGTATTCCACCATTCGTTTGAGCGACGGCTCCAGGTAGTAATCGCTGTCGGAATAATCGATTCCAGATGATTTGAGCTGGTAGAGCGCACGGGTGAGCCATTCAATGGGGGACCGAGTTCGCGCGCCGTTAGTCTGGTGAATGATCGAATAGTCAGGCGCAAGTGCCGGGTCCTTTTCACGTATGAAAAGCTTGACCAGGCCGGGCCACATCTCCTTAACTGCGTTGCGGAGTTCGGCGTTTACATACCGCTGAGGACTCCCGGACAGCGCCTGATAATAATCAGATGTGAAGTTTGCTCCGCCGGTCGTGTAGTAGTCCTCTATATTGCACAGGAGCTGCTTGGTCCTGTTTTTGAAAGCGGTGCTGCTCCCCCCGGCATTCATGAGCTTGCCGGTTTCGCGGAGTATCCCGTACAGGTCCGCACGCGCTTCCGCGGCGTCGAGTGTGTTGTTCTCAGACACCATATTGTTGATTGCCTGCAGGAGAAGATCGATTCCGTATACGGAGTTGCCCAGTCCTATGTCCAGCGCCCCGCTGCTGCCTACATACCAGTCGAGGGAATCGTCGTAGCTGATGTTGCTGTCTGCCCTCATCAGCAGCTTGCCCAGGGCCTCCTGAAGATTGATGAGCAGGCCGGAAAAGTTCTGGTCCGTGCTGTCGGACAGAAACGAAATCAGGTCGGTCATAATGGCGTTCGTGGTGGGATCGTCATAGGTATTGTTGAGATAGTTCAGTGTCTTGAACCCTATATCCAGCGCATCGTTCTTGATGTCGAGGTCCGCTTCATCGATATCCAGCAGATATGCGTACAGGTCGTCGGTCATATCCCCCGCCCCCGCGCTGTAGCCGCCGTCGTCGTATCCGTCCTGCGTCATCATATAGCCCATGATGTTCCTCAGGGCCCCGACAAGACCGTATATACCGCGATTCGAAGCCGCATAGGTCCCGTCGTTCGCGATATCGTCCATCTTGTAGAGGACCTCGTCCACCGCGGTCTGCATGTCGACCCGGAGGTCCTCCATCCGGTCCGCAAATCCCTGATACTCCGTCCCTGTAACGGTCAGGTTAAAAGACCCGGGATTGAACGCCTCTGCGATAAGCGCGACCGGGTTTTCAAAAACGGCCGGGTCGCCGATATCGGGAAGGCCGTCGAACGGGTTGCCGCCATCACCATCCGTGGGATCCAGGTTCCCCACGTTATTCTGGAAATATGGCGTCGAATCGCCGCTCTCCGAGCAGGCCGTCGCGAACAGGACGAGGGCCGCGCAGGACAGGACGAGCATCAGTTTCAGCGCTCTCATAGACTCCTCCACCAGGATGGAAATAAAGGAAAGGACCATGGTTTTCAGATTCAGTGTTTTCATTATTCGCCTCCTCCGGACAGGATCGTGCCCAGCGAGGTGTAGGGATCGAACTCCTGGATTGCACCGTCATCATCCGTGACGCTGTAACCGGGGCCGAAGTAGACCATGCGCGTGTACCAGTCCTGGCCCAGCAGGTCGGCCATGTCCACCAGGAGCTGTACCAGGCTCGTGTCCCCGATCCAGAGGTTCGGGTCCGCAGACGGGTCTATGAAGAACGGATCGTTCAGCAGGTCGTTCAGATCGGTGAAAACCTGGCTCCAGGGATAACTGGTCTCGAGGCCGGTGAGCAGGCTCTCCATGAAGCCGTTGGGCTTGAACAGGTTATAGGCTATGATCATGAGATTGTCGTAATTTCCGGTGAACGTGTCCATGATGTCCGGCAGGTACACGGACATGATGTTGGCAAGGTCGTCGCTGTACACCCAGGCGTCCGGCACGGTGTCTGCGTTGGTGTCCTCATAACTCGCCATGAGAATGCCCACCGTGTGCAACAGGCCGGCGACCTGTTCCCGGCTCACGCTCACCCGGGACAGGAACTTGTTCACCAGCGCGACCACGTCGTTCATGATGTAGTAGGTGTCGCCGTTGGGTCCGTCGTCCGCCATGAGGCTGCGCGCGCCGTCCATCAGCCCGTCAAAGGACTCCCAGTCCCATGCCGGGTTTGAAGCCGGGCAGTTGAGACCCGGGCACATGTCGTCGGGAACATTATTAACGTAATACGCGTGCGCGTCGCTCGAAGCGTTGCGGCGGTCAACGAGCCCGCACAGGCCCTTGCCGGGCGTGGTCAGGGTCCAGGTGGTCGGGTCGCCCGGGTTGACCTTGTTGATCACGTCCCTGAAGCCGATCGCTTCTTCCAGCAGCGAATCGAGAGAAAGGTCGATGGCGTTGGCAGGCGCACCGTCATACCGGAGGTTGAACATCCACTGCAGCTTCGTGTAATCGACCGTGGTATAGAAATCGTTGCCGGGCACGGCCTCTTCCTTTGTCACAACGGCGCCCTTTGAGCCGCGGATCGAGGTGATAAGCTTCTCGAGACCGGAGAACAGGCTGTCCCTTGTGTCCTAGGTCACGCCGCTCGACGAGCTTTCCGCCCTCTGCAGCATCGCCATCAGGTTCGTCATCACGCTCTCCTTCCCGAGAAGGGGGATCAGGCCGTTGTGCAGGCCGGCGCCGCTTCAGGAACATTCTGCTGATCTTCATCTCTCCTCCTAAAAAGCACACATGAATTAGAACATCACAAAACCGTCCAGACGGCTTGTAACGTTTTGTATATTTGTTGTTTAATCGTATATAGTCTGATAATCACATGAACCCGCCAAATGTCCTAATGGTATATACTTGGGCAGGCTAAAAAAGACTAAAAATTTAACCCATTAAGGCTTTTTTTTATTTATATTTTAAATGAAGAAATACTATTTAAAAGATTTTGTCAACAATTTTTTCAGGTGACATAAGTTAAATTTTAAAAATCACATAATAAGTAGTATCTGTTTATATTTTTAAGTAAATAACGATCATTCGCCGCATATTCTGTTCCGTATCAAGCCCTTCCTCAAGCCTTAACTATACATTATACCCCGGACGTATGGATTTTGACAATCAAAAAAACCGAACTTTCAGTTTTTTTAATCAAATCCAATTCGAATGGATTTTGAGTGGATTTTGACAGCGCAGCTAGCCTTTCCTGTTCTGGATGGACGCCCGAATGAAATCCCTGAACAGCGGGTGCGGCTTCACCGGACGTGACTTGAACTCCGGGTGGAACTGTGTTGCGACAAACCACGGATGGCCGGGGACCTCGACCGTCTCCACCAGGTTCGCGGTAGGATGTATCCCGCCGAACACCATGCCGTTTTTCTCAAAAAGCTCCCGGTAACGGTTGGTGAACTCGTAGCGATGACGGTGCCGCTCCATGACTGAATCGGTCCCGTATATCGCCCTGACCCTGCTCTCCGGATCCAGCCTGCAGAGGTATGCTCCCAGCCGCATCGTACCGCCCTTCTCGAGCACGATCTCCTGGTCTTCCAGGAGCGAGATGACCGGGTACGGCGTCTCCGGATCGAACTCCCTGGAATTGGCGCCCGCCATGCCGCACACGTTGCGCGCGAACTCGATTACCGCGCACTGGAGCCCGAGGCAGATCCCGAAAAAGGGTATCCCGTTGCGGCGCGCGTGCGATATCGCCATGATCTTTCCCTCTATGCCGCGGTCGCCGAAACCGCCCGGGACCAGGATGCCGTCTACGCCCCTGAAGACCTCGGCTACGCTTTCCGGCTTCTTCTCCAGGTCTTCCGAGTCGACCCGCATGATATCGAGGCGCGCCTGGTTTGCCGCGGCGCCGTGGAGGATCGCCTCGTATATCGATTTGTACGAGTCCTGAAGGGAGATGTACTTGCCCACGACCGCGATCTTCACCTCCGTAACGGGGTTATTCAGCGATTTCAGGAACTTTTCCCACGCCGGCACCTTGAAGGGCTTCTTGTCCATCTTGAAGTGCTCGAGCACGATGCTGTCGTATTCATTCTCGTGGAACATGAAGGGAATCTCGTATATGGAGCCCTTTACGTCCATGGCGGAGATGACGTTTCGCTCTGACACGTTGCAGAAGAGCGCGATCTTGCTCTTGAGGTCCTGGGTCAGCGCCTGGCCCGAGCGGCAGAGCAGGATGTCGGGGATGATGCCCAGCTCCATCAGCTCCTTGACCGAGTGCTGCGTCGGCTTCGTCTTCAGCTCGCCGGCGCCGGACAGGGTCGGAACCAGCGTGAGGTGCACGTTGAGTACCCGGTTTGCGCCGAGCTCCTGCCGGATCTGGCGGATTGCCTCGAGGAACGGGATCGATTCGATGTCGCCCACGGTCCCGCCGATCTCGACCATGACGAAGTCGAGGTCATAGCTCGCGGCGACGCTGTAAATGCGGCTCTTGATCTCGTCGGTGATGTGCGGGATCACCTGGACGGTGCGGCCCAGGTAGTCGCCGCGCCGCTCGCGCTGTATGACGGTGTTGTATATCTGCCCGGTGGTCACCGAGTTGTTGCGGCTGTACTCGGCGCTGGTGAAGCGCTCGTAGTTGCCCAGGTCCAGGTCCGTCTCGGCGCCGTCCTCGGTGACATACACCTCGCCGTGCTGGAACGGGCTCATGGTGCCGGGATCGATGTTGAGGTAGGGGTCCATCTTGATGATGGATATCTTGTAGCCGTGGCCTTCGAGGAGCAGCCCGAGTGATGCGATTGATATGCCCTTGCCAAGCGAGGAACAGACACCCCCGGTCACGAAAATGAATTTTGTATTAATGTTCATAGGCCACCACCGGGTTTAAAACTCAAGCGTTCAATAGCCTATAACCGACAGGCCTGTAAATCAAAAAACAGCCGGAATATTACATGCATGTAAATTTTTTCATGGCGCGAAGGGCCGTCGTCCTGTTGAGCGGCATCGCCTCTCATCGTGCCGCAGACCACCCGTAAACAGCCCGTTTCCCGGCCCCTGTCGGCAACCTTGCCCGCCATCACGCAAAATTCGGGACAAAACGGAGCGGAAACCTAAAAACAGGCCAAACGGGCAAAACATGACTTGACAATCTTCGCCTTGCTATTTTACTTTATATATAGCTTATACGGCTCCGGCCGCCCCGGCGGCACCCTGTTCCGGTTACCTGTCGTTACGAAGGGGCCTGGAGCGGACACGTTTGTCAATCGAGGCGCTCACATGTCAGAAAAAAGAAGATTCCCCCGTTTCCCCTGCAAGCTCAAGTCCACCTTTAATTTTTACGAGGGGGCCCCTGACGAAATCGATTATGAAATAACGGTTCCCGGCAAGGGCAAGGGCGTCATTTGCGATATCAGCCAGGGAGGCGCGCTGGTGATAACGAGCGCGCGCGTCGCGGTGGGCATACCCGCCCTCCTCAACTTCAAGATAAAGAAAGCCAGGCATGCCGTTCACGCGCATATCGTGAGGACCGGGCTATTAAAGCACAACCCCACTGAAGTGGCGCAGAGAATGGTAAAATTTTCCTCGTACGGCGATTCTTACATGGCGGTGGAATTCAAGGAGCCGATAGAATTTTCCCGGGACGACCTGTAATACGGCATGAAGAACGTCATCATCAGGATAAACGATATCTCCGACATAGACACCTCGAAGGTCTCGGTGTATGACCTTAACAACCGCTACCTTGACTCGCACGGCACGATGTACGGCCTGAAGTACAACAAATCCTTGCGTAAAATCGAGGTCATAAAGATCGTCAGGACGCACGAGAAAAACGCCGCCTCCTACCAGCAGCAGATCATGCAGAAGAAAAGGATTCCGGGAGAGCTCTCGTCAGCCATGGAAGAAGAGAGCGATTTCCACACCTCCCCGGCCGACATGGAGGAAGAGGCATTCAATCCCGACGCGTTCCTTGAAAGGACGCTTGAGTTGACCCGGACCCACCGCGAGCGGATCAAGGGCATTATCATGAACATCAGGAACTCCAACATCATCCCCAAGGACAACAAGACCGAAAGCAACCAGATGGAGGACCTCTTCCGAAATCTCGAGATCGACGGTATCCAGGGCGCCGACAACCTCCTCAACTACCAGAAGGAGCTTGCCAGCTATCCGCGCTCCCTCACCTATTACCAGGCCAAAATGGACGACCGGGGCCGGGAAATCATCGAAACGCTCGCCTCCTCGAACAGAAAGGTGATGCGGTTCATTTACCTTGCCGAGATGATGGAAAACATCAAAATACTTTACAAGAACGTAGAGAAGATGATCAAAAAGCTCATGGCCTTCCTTGAGGAGAAGAACCCCGACGAAATAAAATGGATAAACGCCCATGAGCGCCAGTCTTACAAGGACGGCATGGTATCCATCAGCACGACCGTCCAGGAGATCGAGAAGCTCCAGGACGAAATGAAACAGCTCGAGGAATACACCTACACCATCGAGCATTTCTAGACCGCCGCAGGCCGTAAAATTATCCTTGCATATTTGACCCTCGTTGCAAATTGTTGCGCTGTAGAAAAGCCAGGTCAACCGCCATGATACTTGCGCCCGTATGCGACATATTCCGGCAATCGGATGAATTCAACTCACTCCGCCCGTTCCTGACAGGGGGGCCGGAACGCCCGGCCCTGGTTGAGGGGATATCGCCGGCGTCGTTCCCGCTCGTCACCGCGGCCGTGTTCAACGACGCGCCGGGGCTGACCGTCGTGGTCGCGGAAAATTACCAGAAGATGCACGAGCTCCACGTGGACCTGAGCTCCATGGTGGACGAGGGCCTCCTGTTCGCGTTCCCCCCGTGGGAAACGATGCCCTATGAATTCATATCGCCGCCCGAGGCCACCGAGCGGGAGCGGATAACCGCCCTCTACCGGCTGATACGGAACGAGCCGGCCCTCGTGGTGACCACGGTGGAATCGCTCATCCGCAAGATCCCGGACCGCGGCTTTTTCGAGCGGAAGGGCGTGCTGCTGGAGGCCGGCGGCGATTACCCGTTCGACGACATCGTGGAGATGCTGGCCGGATACGGCTACTCGCGCGAGAAGCGGGTCGACTCGTTCGGCCATTTCGCGGTGAAGGGAGGCATCATCGACATCTTCCCTCCCTCGCACGAGAGCCCGCTGCGCCTCGACTTTTTCGGCGACACTCTCGAATCGATCAGGGAGTTCGACATCAACACACAGATATCCGGGACCGCGCTGCCCTCGGTCACGATCTATCCCCGCAGGGAGCTCGTGCTGTTCGGGAAGGAGCGCGAGGCGGTACTCCGGGCCCTCGGCGAGGCGCATGCCGCCGGCATGGACCTCCCGGAGCTCATCATCGAGCAGGTGAAGGCCGGGTCCCTCACCGACCCGATCGGCATCGAGGACCTCTTCCCCCTGGCCACGGGGAGCACCACCCTGCTCTCCTACATCCACGAGGGAGCGCGCATCATCCTCCTGGAGCCGGCCGAGCTGGACGCGCGCAGGGGCCAGCTCGAGAAAAACTTCAACGAGCTGTACGAGAGGAAGCGCAACGCCACCCTCTGCCTCCCTCCCGCGGAGCTCCTCGACCCGGGCGCGCTTGACGCCGCGCGGCGCCGGGCGATAAGCCTGCAGGCCTTCACGTCGTCGCGGGACTCGCTCAAGTGGGACCTGAAGAGCATCCCCAACTACCACGGCAGGATCAAGCAGGTGCGCGAGGAGATCGCGTCCCGGACCGCCGACGGGTGGAAGGTGGTGGTAACGACCGGGTTCGAGGGCCAGGCGCGCCGCCTCTCCGACCTTCTTGGCGAGTTCAGGCCTGACACGAACTTCGAGCAGTACACCGATACGCCGGTGAACATACTCCTCTCCCCTCTTTCTCAGGGGGTGGAGATCGGCTCCTGTAAAACGCTCATCCTTTCCGACCACGAGATATTCGGGAAGAGCTACCGCAAGAAGCGCGAGTTCAAAAGGAAGACATCGCGTCCCATAGACTCCTTCCTTGACCTGAAGCCCGGCGACTACGTGGTGCATATCAACCACGGCATCGGCATATTTCAGAAGATCGAGCGGATGGCCGCGGGCGGCGTGGAACGCGACTTCCTCCAGCTTGAATACGCGGACGGCGACAGGCTCTACGTTTCGCTGGACCAGATCACCATGGTGCAGAAATATATCGGCATCGAGGGCAAGCACCCGCGCATCGACCACCTGGGGAGAAAGTCCGCGTGGAACAGGATCAAGGAGAAGGTCCGCCAGTCCGTCGAGGAGATCGCCGCCGAGCTCATCAAGATCTACTCCGCCCGGCGCGCCCTCAAGGGCTACCAGTTCCCGCCGGACACGCTCTGGCAGGAGGAGTTCGAGTCCCTGTTCGAGTTCGAGGAAACCCCGGACCAGATCACCGCGATCGAGGACGTGAAGGACGACATGGAGAGCCCCCGCCCCATGGACCGGCTCATCTGCGGCGACGTGGGCTTCGGCAAGACCGAGGTGGCGATCCGGGCATCCTTCAAGTCGGTCATGGCGGGCAGGCAGGTCGCCGTGCTCGTGCCCACGACCGTCCTCGCGATGCAGCATTTCTCCACCTTCAAGAAGCGCTTCGCCAGCTACCCTATCGAGATCGACATGATATCCCGTTTCAGGACGCCGGGCGAGGTACACAGGATCAAGAAAAGCCTCTCGGAGGGAAAGATCGACATCATCATCGGCACGCACGCCCTCCTGGCGAAGGAGATCACGATCAAGAACCTGGGGCTCCTCATCATCGACGAGGAGCAGCGCTTCGGCGTGCGCCACAAGGAACAGCTGAAAAAATTCCGGACGCTGGTCGACGTCATGACCCTCTCCGCCACGCCGATCCCCCGCACCCTCCACATGGCGATGGCCGGCATACGGGACCTCTCGATCATCATGACGCCGCCGGAGAACCGGCAGTCGATCGAGACCTACGTGATGGAGGAGAACCCCGATATTCTGCGTATGGCCATTGTCACCGAGATCGAGCGCGGCGGCCAGGTCTTCTACGTGCACAACCGCGTCCAGACGATCGAGGCGCACGCCGTCTTCCTCAAAGAGCTCGTGCCCGAGGCCACCTGCGCCGTGGCGCACGGCCAGATGAACGAGCACGAGCTTGAGGACGTGATGATCGACTTCCTGAACCGGAAGTACGACATACTGGTCAGCACCTCGATCATCGAGTCGGGCCTGGACATGCCGAACGTGAACACCATCGTCATCAACCGCGCGGACGCCTTCGGCCTCTCGCAGCTCTACCAGCTCAAGGGCCGGGTCGGCCGCTCCATGCGGAAGGCCTACGCGTACCTCTTCTACCCGAAGCACCGGCCCCTGACGGAAGAGGCCATGAAGCGGCTGCGGGTCATCGCGGAATACTCGGACCTGGGCAGCGGCTTCAAGATAGCCATGAAGGACCTGGAAATACGGGGCGCCGGCAATATCCTGGGCCTCCAGCAGTCCGGCAACATATTCGACGTGGGCTTCGAGCTGTACCTCCAGATGCTCGACGATGCGATACGGCAGATCAAGGGCGAGCCGGTCGCATCGCTTTTCCGCACGCCGCTCTTCCTGAAAACCGACTTCTACATCCCGGACGAATACATCGGCGACGAGAAGCAGAAAATCGAGTTTTACAAGCGGTTCGAGTCGTGCGATTCGATCGAGGAGGTCGACCGGGTCGAGAAGGAGCTCGTGGACCGGTTCGGCCCCTACCCCGCCGAGGTTGAGATACTGATCGAGATTGAGAGGATCCGGGCGATCGCCTCTCTCGCGGCCATCGACGAGATACTCGAGGACTCGAAATCGATCCGCATAAGGATATCGGGCAGCTCTCGCGTCGACGTGAAAAAGGTCGTCGCCCTGATGTCATCCGACCGGCGCCTGACCCCGGACCCCGTGGACCGGGAGACGCTGATTTTCGTGCCGGAATCGATGAAAACGGAAAAAAAGGTCCCCGCACTCAAAAAATTGTTGCAACAAATGCTCTAACCGGTATGTTCTGCCTTCAGTAATGCAGAATGCCGCACGGCGTTTCGCGCCTCACGCGACAGCAATTTAATCAAAACAAGGACTGGGTATATGAAAAGGACCAAATGGGCGATCATTCTATTAATCCTCGCCGTAACGATGACGACCACATGTAAAAAAGATGGCGATGAGCTCGCGGTCAAGATCGATGACGAGAAAATAAGCATTAACCAATTCAACAATTACTATTACATGTTCGCCAAGATGATGCTGAACATGGACAAGAAGGACGTTGACAAGGCCGCGGCTAACCCGGAAATCGAGAACCATCCCACGCTCAACATTCTGAACAAGAGAAAATTCATGGAATTCCTGGTCAGCAGGAAGCTCCTGTACATCAAGGCGTTCCAGGACGATTCCATCAACAGGGAAGACCTGAAGACAATTGAAGAGCTGTCGAAGATCCAGTTCGTGTCTTCGTACTACCTGCTCCAGAAATTAAAGGACGACATCCAGGTCACCGACCAGGAGATGAACGAGTTCTGGAACAGGAACAAGGACCAGCTGAAAGGCATGCCCATGAACGAGGAGATGGAGGGCCGCATCCGTCAGCAGATATTCTCCGAGAAGCTTGAGCTGAAGTCGAACGCGTTCATCATAGACCTCCTCGGCGAGATCAAGGTTAACAAGGAAGGCTTCAAGAAATACATGGAGAAAATCGAAAAAGAGAAAAAGTCCGGGGAAACCAAGTCGCCGGCAGCCGCGGAACCGAAAAAATAGCGTTCCGACACCCGCAATGACATCTGAAAGGCCCCGCTGAAGCGGGGCCTTTTTTACGCCGGGAATCTCCCGGACGATTTTTTGAGTGCCTCGCCCCGCTTTTTTTTATTGACATTATCGGTGAATACGGCAATCTTACAACGATGAGAGCAAGTCTCTGCAGAGGATCGGAGCGGTCCAGACAGACCCGGGTTACGTTGTCATCGCGAGCGCGGCGAAGCGCCCTTCGACCTCGCTCAGGGACCAAACGGTTGCCGAGCGGAGTCGAGGCATGCTTCGTCGCCCTCGAAAAAAACGAGGGCTCCTCGCAATGACATGCTATGCGTAGACGGGCAGTGTATTTCATGCAGACTAAAGGGCCCTGCGGCCTTAACGATCACCGAGGAGCATATCCATGCGAACAATAACGACAACGACGATCATCTTCTGTTCCGCGCTGTTAATCGCCACCTCGTGCGGCACGGCCGGACCGGTGAAGTACCTGGCGCGACCGATACCCGCCAATTCAGCCGTTGCCGTCATCGTTGACGCGCCGAACAAGGTTAAAAACGTAATCATGGCGCGGTTCTTGCAGCGGGGCTTCGCGGTGAAGGCAGTCAACGCGTCGGACTTCTACTCGATCAACGACGTGTTCGACATCCGCGACTTCAAGAAGGTCTCCTACATCGGCCAGGACGAAAACTTTCTCTCGCTTGAGAAGACCTACAACAACCTGTTTAAAATGCACTATTACAACTACGAGGCCAACAAGGCCGAGGTGCTGGCGGACCTGAGAAACAAATGGAACGTGCAGTACCTCATACTCCTGGAAGTGACGGGGGTCGGCGGCGCCTGGGGACGGGCAATCGACCTCAGGACCAATGACATCATGTGGATCGAGAACTTCGGCATCGGCGGCGGTGCCGAGCAGATCGTCGACCGCATGATCGACAGCATGACCGGAAAGCGATGAAGCGGGCCTGCCTACCGGTCGCGACGCTGCTTCTCGTTATCGGCGTGCTTGCGGCACGGGCCGAAGCGGCGCCGAGCATGGCGTTCGGTTACCTCGTCAATAAATCAAGCGACGCGAACTACGATTACCTCGAAACGCTGTTCCCCAACTCGTTCGCCAACGCGCTGCGCAATATTTTCTACGTATCCATTATCAAGCCGGCCCAGATCGACAAGGAGCTCGGGAAGGACGGCCTCTCTCTGCAGAAACGGTACAAGCCCCACGAACTGATGGAACTGACGGAGAGGATCTCCGCCGATTATTTCATCTACGGGGAATTCGACATACTTCCGAACGACCGCATCAGGATCGAGCTGAACCTGTACGGGAGGGGCCTCAACAGGATATTCACCTTTTCGAACGTCGGCGCCATGGAGAAAGAGATTTTCAGGCTCGTGGACCGGATTACGCTGATAATGATGGATTTCATGGGCAAAAACAATTTCTATCTTTCAAGGATCATCCCCCGGGGATCGAAGCTCGGCATACTGACCGACCTTGAGGGAGCGGACCTCAACTACCTCTTCTGCTCGTTCCTGAACGCGGGGTACGGCGTCGCGAGTATGCAGGCCAATTACCTCGGCAACAGCCTGACCGCGGACATGATCGAAAGATTCAAAACCATTGAGGCGACGGAAACCTCGTACCGGAGGGTCTCGAACCCGGAGGCGGTGCGGTTCCTGCACGGCACCTGGACCGGAGAGCGGTATTACGAGGAGATAGGCTACACCAGGGAAGCCTACCGGATATACGACACCGGATACCTGGGCACCAGGAGCGCGGTGCTGAACAGGCTCGTCGCCCGGCACGGCATTGACATGCTGCTGGTCATCGGCTTCAACGCCTCCAGGACCAGGGCATGGGTGCGCTGTCTTGACATTAAAAACAACGACCTCATATGGATGCAGTCGAATATAGGGGGCGGCCTGCCCGGTATATGCTCCGCCATACTTGCCCGCATGAGCACCGAGTTGACCCGGAAATAGCCTCCGGGCGCTATTGGTGGTTGACAAATAAGAAACCCGGTCGTACATATGGCACGTAAGCGGCCTGCCCGTCGTCAGGCAATAGTATTTTTGAAACATTATCGCGATCTCGCGTTCAAATAGATATCCATACCAGGGGTTTTCCTGATGAAAGTTTTAAAGCTTGTGGCGCTCATGTTCATTCTCGCGATTGCCGGCTGCGGTAAAGAAGACGAGGATTCCATCATACCGGGTTACCTGTCGCCGGGCGAATTCCGGCCCAAGGGCATACTCACGGAAAAAGCATATACCCTGACGGACGGGACCCTGGTGGGATACGGCAACTGTTCCGGCGAAGAATGCCTGGCGGTATACGCGTTGTGGGTCGTCAACAACTACCCGGTAGAAGGGGTCGCCATCAAGGACGACGATACGGTCGATTCACGGCTGTTTATGAAGATAACGCGCGTCAAGTTCGGGTCCTGGTCGATCAAGCTGACCTTCAATGGTATCGAATACAACGGGGCTGCGAGCGCCTCCGACATCACGCTGGATATCTGCAACACCGCCACGCCGACCTTCCCGGCCTATCCGGATGTAGATGATAATGGTATACCGGACACACCTGATGGGTTCACTGCTTCCGATTCGACCCTGGCGAGGGCCACGCTGACGGTCGTCAACCCCGTCGCGCTGCAGACCGACGATAAAACCGGGACGATCAATCTCAATCCGGGAGACGAGATAGTAGCCCATGCCTTCAACGGGTTTTCAACGTCAACCTGCCCGTAGCAGGCCGCCCGGGTGTTTCCCCGGACCGGTACCGGCAGCGGTACAGTGGCCGGGAGAGACGGCCCGCCCATTACGATATGAGCACCGCCATGAAAAATAACAGATTCACACTGTTGCTCGCCGCAGCGCTCGCCCTGACGTTCACGCTCCGAAAGCCGGCAGACGCCAGGATCTACAAGCGGGTGATGCCGGACGGCACGATCGAGTACTACAATAAAAACGAGGGCGCGCCGGCCCGCGGCCGCACGATGAGCCGCACCGTCGCGAGCAGGTTCGACGGGCTCATCGAGCGGGTATCCGCAGTGCACGGCATTGACCCGCAGCTCATCAAGTGCCTCATCAAGGTCGAGTCGGACTTCAACCCGGAGGCGGTATCCTCGGCCGGCGCAATGGGGCTGATGCAGATCATGCAGGAAACGGCCGGTTACTACTACCTCGAAAATCCATTCGACCCGGAGAAGAACGTCGAAACCGGCGTCCGCCACCTGAAATCGCTCCTTGACTATTTTAAAAACGACGTGCCCCTTGCCCTGGCCGCTTATCACGCCGGCATAGGGAGGGTTAAGAAGAGGATGGCTCTGCCGCCGATACAATCAACGATCGACTATGTCAACACGATCATGTATCTCTGGACGGGCGAGAAAAAAAGTTATTCGGAAACCGCGGTACGGAGGCTGTACAGGAGAATAGAGAGCGACGGTACGATCGTGATCTACAGCAAGTAGTGTTCCGCGGTCACTTGACCAGCTCGTCCCCGCCTTTCAGATCGATAATGCCGTTGTCGTCCAGGTTTCTCATGATCGCGACGATCTTGTTGCGGCTGTCATTAACCTCCGAGCGCCGTACCGCCCCCATGGCGTTCATATCTGACAGGATGTCGGTCGCCCGGTTCTGGCTCATGTTACGCAGGAACTTGAAGCGCACGTCGTCCTCCGCACCCTTGAGTGCCGTCGCGATCAGGCGGTCGTCGCCGATCTCGTCTATCAGTATGCGCATCTCGTTGTTGGTAAGATGGGCCGCGTTCTCAAAGGCGAATATCTTGTCCCTGATCTGTTCGGAAACGCTCGGCATCTCGATTTCCAGATCCTCGACGATCTTCTTCTCATCGTCGCCGGGCATATGCCTCAGGATGCCGATCAGCGTGTCAAGCCCGCCGGCGCTGAGCCCCTGGTTCTTCTGCCGGTATTCCTGGTATTTCTTCTTGATGGTGCGCACGATCCCGGCGACCGCCTCCGGCATGACCCGGTCCATCCGCGCCATCCTGAGCGCCGTTTCCTTTGTCGCCTCGGGCGAGAGAGACTTCATTACCGCGGCCGCCTTTTCCGGCGCAAGGAAGGACATTGCCACCGCGATGGTCTGCGGGTGCTCGTCTTTCAGGAACGCGATGAGCGCCGCATCCTCGATCTCGTTCAGCGCGGCAAATTCCTTGTCCACGTCGATATTTTCGCACTTCCTTAATATTTCGTCCGCCCTGGTCTCGCCGTAGGTCTTGGTGAGTATTGCGCGCGCGGTCTCCTGCCCGCCCCGCAGGCGCCTCTTCTCCTTGCGGAGGTCGATCAGGAATTCGCCGATCAGCTCTTCCCGCTCGACGGGCGAGAGGCGGTCTATCTTCGCTATGGCCGCGGTCAGCTTTTCGATGCTCTCCTCGTCCAGATGCTTCATGATCTCCGCGGCCACCTTCGGCCCCAGGGCGACCAGGAGGGCCGCGGCACGCTCCACGCCGCTCATGTCGAATATATCTTTCATCGGTTAACCCTCAAAAATCTCTCGCAGAGGCACAGAGACGCAGAGTTTGATAATCATGACCCTAAATATACATCAAACGGTTTGTGTTGCAATAATAATATTCTTAAAATTAATGATTATTAATTCCTTGTTGCGGTGCAAAGATGAAGAATTTGCCGATCCACTTACTTTAAAATATATGAAACATTTAGTACCTGAAACAAATAAGTTGCCGGTAAAAGCCAACCCTCGTTTCCTCTGCGCCTCGGCGACTCCGCGAGAACATTTTTTTAAACTTTCTCGCTTACAGGAGATTGTTCTTTTTTACTCCCTGACTTTTCCAGGTATTTCTTCGACTTCTCAAGCGGATTGATGACCGGCACCGGACAGACGTACACGCACCGGTAGCACTGTATGCAGATATCGTAATCTATGTGCGCGCAGAAATTCGTCACCGTAATGGCGGGTACGATCGTCGCAGGGTCCGTGCCGGGAGACCGGGCGGCGAGCGCCTCGCGGCACGCCTTCTCGCAGAGCTTGCAGGCTATGCAGCCGACCGAGCACCCCTGCTTCATGACCGGCGCCTTTTCCTCGTTGATGCACATCACGTAAATGTCGTTGTCGCGCGGCGTGAGGCTTATGATGGCGCGGGGGCATGCCGCCACGCAGAGGCCGCACCCGGTGCAGAGCCCGGCATTGACCACCGGAAGACCGTTGGCGCTCATGGTAATCGCTCCGAAGGGGCAGGCCCTCTCGCAGTCGCCGAAACCCAGGCAGCCGTACCGGCAGGTCTTGAACCCGCCCATGGTGCCGTTAGCCGCACCGCAGTCGCGCGGGCCGCTGTATTCGAAGCGGTTCGTCGTCTCGGCCCTGCCGCCGCGGCAGTGAACGCGGGCCGTGAGCGGCATCATGCCGCCGCCATACGCCACCTCCATGACATCGGCGATTTTCCGCGCCACGTCATCCCCCCCGACCGGGCATAAATTGATCGCGAACTTGTCCTCGACAATGCGGGTCGCGTACGCCGAGCACCCGGGCATGCCGCAGGCGCCGCAGTTGGCGCCCGGGAGCGCCTCGAGCACTCGCTCAACGCGGGGGTCTTTTTTTACCCGCAGCAGCCGCAGCGCGACGGACAGCAGCAGTCCGAACAGCAGGGCGAGCGCCGTCACCAGAGCCACCGCAGGTATTGAGGGGAATATCGTTTCGATCATGGTGGTGTCTTAAAAAGGCCTTTATTAACGGATAAGGGTAATTTATGCTTGAAAAAAATCAATTATTTATTTTTTTATATAGAATCCGCCGCACGCGGCATCCGATTCTATAATTGTACGCACGGGACCCCTATGCTGAAGCATGATATTGAAAAAACCTATCGGACCGAGATCATAACCGCGATCAAGAACAGGAGCGACCTGGTGTTTATCACCTACTCGGGCCTGGAGGACACGGAGGAGAAGATCAAGTTCGCCCTCGCGAAAATACTCGAGCGGTCCAGGAAGGAAGAGCTGTTCACCCCCATCATTTCATGCATAAAAGAGCTGATCGCCAACGCCACCAAGGCGAACGCGAAGATGATACTCATAAATGAGGGAAAAATCAAACAACTGGACAACCCTATCGAGGTGGTCAGGCAGATCAGGATGGTTCTGAACGAGGAAGCGCTTCTCGAATACGGGATAAAGGCGAAAATGAACAAGCTGTCGACCAGGACCTACCTGAAGGTGCACGGCAACAACCTGATGATCGAGGTCATCAATAACGTGCCCCTGTCCGAAAAGGAGCAGAAAAAGATCAACGAGAGGATCGAGGTTTCCTCGAAATACGATAATATCGCCGAATTTTACATGGAAAACCCGGACCCCGAGGCGGAGGGAATGGGACTGGGACTGTCCATGGTCGTTATTCTTCTTAAAAACATAAACATTTCCCATAAGAACTTCATCGTGACTACCGACGGGAAGAGCAAGACATACGCGTCGATCCTCGTCCCGCTTATCTAAACCATGCGGTAAAACTCACCCCGCTCGAGCCGCTCGACCGTGACCATGCCGGCCTCCGTCATGGACGCGAGCGCGGCCCGGAGCTCCTCCCCGGTAGCTCCCAGCGCGGTCATGAGGTCCTCGATGGTCGACGGCCGCCTCCTCAGAATCGACACGATCTCTTTCACCAGGTTGCCCGTCTTCCCTTCCGCGGGGCCGCGCGACGCCGGCTTGCCGATTACCTCGACCGGCAACGGCCGGAAAAACTCGGCTATTGCGTCGAGCTCGGCGTGCCCCAGCGGACTGACCCACCCCGCCGCACCGGGCCGGTCCAGGCTGTTGATCTGGACCATGTCCGGAGCGATCACGACGCAGGCCTCCCTGAGCAGGGCGAGCTCCTCCGGCGTATCGTTCACGCCCGGCACCACGAATATCTCGAGATAGAGCTTACCCGTGAACTCTTTTCTGAACTCGACGAGCCCCCGGATGACATCCTCCGGCGTGATGCCCGCCCCGGGCCGGCATATCCGGGCGAAGGCCTGCCTGCTCGCCGCGTCGAGCGAGGGCACGACGATGTCCGCGCGCGCTATGGAGCGCCGCACCGCCGGGTCCCGCAGCATGGTCCCGTTGGTGAGCACTGCGACGCGGTAGCGCGGGTACCGGTCCTTGATGTGGTCGATGATGCGCCCGATACCCGAATGGAGCGTGGGCTCGCCCGAGCCGGAGAAGGTGATCACGTCCAGGCGGGGCGACGCGGCGCAGTACCCGTCCAGCTCCGCTATGACCTCGTCGGTGGGAACGTACTCGGCGACGGCGGAGGTCAGGTCCGTTGTGTCGCCGCACTCGCAGTAGACGCAATTCAGGGAGCAGGTTTTGTACGGGACCAGATCGACCCCGAGCGAGACGCCCAGCCGGCGCGAATTGACGGGCCCGAAGAGATACTTCATGGCGCGGCCGGTCACTTCCTCTTCATGAGGTTAATGACAATGTCAAGCGTGATGTAATCGTCGATCTTCCGGCTGACCGCGGAGAGCTCCTGTATCTTGTCGACGAACCCGCCGATCTCCCGGCTCCTGTTACCGTACAACAGTAAAATAGCGCCGAAAAAACTCTCCTTCTTCAGGGCCGTCAGGAAAAAGACATTTTCACCTATCGTGCGCGGCGCGCCGCCCGAAAGCTGGATCTGCGAGGTTTCCTTTCCCGCCATCGCGGCGGCCAGCAGCTCCGCGTCGTTTGCCATGTAGAGCCCCCGCTTATCGCGGCTGATGTACGTCTTGCCGCTCTTAGCCCCGTAGTACCAGTAGGCCTTTGAGCCGCCGATCGTCGCGGTGCCGAACCTCTCGGTCCCCTTGTACTGCTCTTTCAGGTAGGCGGCAGCCTTCTCGAGTATCTTCTCGCTCCGGCCCGCGTCGTTCATGGGCAGGTAGAGCGCGTACCCGCTGCCGGCGCCCTTCGGTTCGCCGGTCACCAGGTTCACGACGCCGCTGAACGACGGCACGATGTCCGCCTGGAAGTCGAGCCCCAGGTCGCTCTTCACCCGCTCCTTGAACGCCGCATACTGGCTGCAGCCCGGTGCGTTGCTCCCGCACAGTTCCTCGATCCTGGCAAAGTCGAGCGACGCGAATATCAGGGCCGTCGCGTTTTTGACCGAAAGGGCCCGGCCGTTCAACCCGGTTTTGATCACGTCCAGGTAGGTGTTCACGGTCCCGCTTGTCCTGTTGAACTTTACGGCAAGGTCGACATCGATGGCGGTCGGTTTGACCGAAGCCCCGAGGAAGGCGTAGTCCATCGCGTTGAAAAGCGAGGGCCCGGAGGAAAGCCTGTCCCGCTCCGAATCCGCTGCGGCATACCGGAGGCCCTCCGCCGGCGCATTATAGCGCGATACCGGCTTGTCGCTCTTCGGCTCCTTCCTGTCATCGGCAGGCTTCGCGCGCTCCTTCATTATCTCCTTTAAGAAATCGCGCGATGCGAACGCGCGCAGGTCATAGTTCTTTCTGTTTTTATCAAGGGAGTCGATATACCCGGGATCCAGGGCGAGGTAGCCCTCGTTCTTCATTTTCGCGTCAATGACGCTCCTGACGATTTCCCCGGTCGAGCCGATGACGAACACGCCGTCAAGCGCCGTGGTGAAGACGTCGCGCCTGATCTGGTACATCGTGTAATCGCCGTACTGCGTGATGACCGGGTACACGTCGGCCGTCTCGCTCCCGGCCGTCTTTTTCAGCAGCTCGACGAACTTCAGGGGAAAGGTCTTTTCGTCCATGACCGGCAGGAAAAAAAGCATGCGGTCCTCGCCCCGGCTGCCGCTCTGATACATGGCGAAGCTCACCGACCGGCTGACATCGATCCCGGCTTTCTCCAGCGAGGCCACATCGAGTATGTCGAAGCCGGTCCTGTTCTTCATGGCGTCGGTCTTTTTCTTCATGGCCCCGGCCGTCTCGTCGGAGAGCAGGTTGTCGGACACGAACTTCAGGGAGACCAGGAAGTTCCTGATCCGGGAGGTCTTGAGGAACAGCATCACGTTCCTGGGCGTTATCGATTCCACCGTGTCCGCCCGCTCCTGGGGATAGACCCCGGATACGAGGGCAATGGACGCGATAAGTGTGAAAAGCACGATCTTTTTCATATGTATCTCCGGTACAAAATGCGTAATAGGGAGCGTGGCGCTCAAGCCGGTCTATTTATACAGAAAGGCCGGCCTCATGGCAAGTAAAATAATCATCGAATGTTTGACGCCCCGCCCCGGGCCAAAGTTCCCGGGGGAAAAGAAAAAAACAGTTGAACAAATATTCCGGTTTATATGACCATCGTTACACGGGCGCGACCGGGCGCCCGCACCCATCCAAACGGAGCTGGCCATGAGCGGCGTTGACATAAAGAAAAGCTACGAGGAAATAAACAGCAAAATCAGACAGGGAAAGGCGGTTGTCGTCACCGCGGACGAGATGCCGGGCATAGTCGCGAGCGAGGGGGTGGACGGCGCGTTCAGGAAAGTCGACGTGGTCACGACCGGCACCTTCGGCGCCATGTGTTCCTCCGGCGCGTTCATCAATTTCGGCCATACCAGCCCCCGCATGAAGGCCACGAAGGTGTGGCTTAACAACGTTGAGGCATACGGCGGGATCGCGGCCGTGGACTGCTATATCGGCGCCACCCAGGTTCAGGAGAACGACCCGCTCAACATGGTGCGGCCCGGTACCTTCAAGTACGGCGGCGGCCACGTTATCGAGGACCTGATATCCCGTAAGCGGGTGAAGCTCCGCGCCGTAGGCTACGGGACCGACTGCTATCCGCTGAAAGAGCACGAAGCGACCGTTACGATCGACGATCTCCGGGACGCGATCATGTTCAATCCCCGCAACGCGTACCAGAACTACAACTGCGCGGTCAACCTGTCGCAGAAGACCATTTACACCTACATGGGCATCCTGAAGCCGGACATGGCCAACGCCGGCTACTCGAGCGCGGGCCAGCTCTCGCCGCTGCTGAACGACCCCTATTACTGGACCATCGGCGCGGGCACGCGGATTTTCCTCTGCGGAGCGGCCGGGTCTGTCGCATGGCACGGCACGCAGCACGCGCCCGGATGCAAGCGCGGCCCCAACGGCATGCCGTGCGAGGGCGGCGGCACGCTCGCCGTCATCGGTGACATGAAGGGGATGGACCCGCGTTTCGTGCGGGGCGCCTCCTTCACCGGGTACGGCTGCTCGATGATGATCGGCATCGGCATCCCCATCCCGATACTGAACCCCGACCTGGCCTATTTCACGGGCCAGTCCGACAAGGACCTCCGCTGCCCGGTGGTCGACTACGGAAGCGACTACCCCGCCATGGTCGGCAGGACGCTCGGCGAAGTGAGCTACGCGGAGCTGAAGAGCGGGAGCATCGAATTCATGGGAAAGACGATCCAGGCCGCTCCCCTGTCGAGCTACCCGATGGCCAGGAAGATCGCGACGATTCTGAAAGACTGGATACAGGGCGGCTTTGTCCTGGGCGTGCCGCAGACGCCGCTCCCGACCGTGCCCTATGGCAGGGACAATGAAGCGCGCTGAGCGGTTTTATCGCGATTTCACCGACACGGCGAGATGGAAAAGCTTCCGCGTGAAGGTGGACACCTCGGACCTCTACATACGGGCTGATAAAGACCTTTCGGCAGTGGCCGAGAAAATCCTCCGCGCGCTGCGTGACCGGCTCTGGGAGCAGATCGACCGCCAGGGCGAGTTTCACACCGCGCTCGCGCCGGTAGGCCGCCTTGACGGCAGCCCGGAGATCGTGATCATGATGTACAATGCGTCCGAGCGTGCCGGCGTCGGCCCCATGGCCGCGGTCGCCGGCGCGGTGGCCGAGCTGACCGGCCGGGCGCTCGCGCCGCAGTGCAGGGAGATCATCGTGGAAAACGGCGGCGACATATGGATGCAGCTCGAAGAGCCGGCCACGGTGACGATCTACCCGGGCGGGCACTATTTCAATGCCGTCGCGCTGAAGATCGATCCCCGGCACACGCCCTGCGGCGTGTGCACCTCCTCGGCGCGGATCGGCCCGTCGATCAGCTTCGGCATGGCGGACGCGGCCACGATCATCGCCCCGGATGCCGCGCTGGCGGACGCGATCGCGACGGACGTGTGCAACCGGGTGAAGAGCGAAGACGACATGGAGGAAGCTGCCGGCCGCGGCATGGAATGCGGCGCGACCGGCGTGGTCATCATATACCGGGACCGGCTCGTGGCCCGGGGAGAGGTGGAATTAACCAGATAGGTCCGCAAGCGCTTGCGGACCTATCCCGGGATGTATTACGGAGAACGAACATGAAATCAAAAAACGTGCTTTTAATATTCGACAAGAAGATAATGTACAAGCCGCTCATATACAGGCTCGCAAAAGACTTTGATGTCATCTTCAACGTGCTTGAGGCGAAGATACTCCCAAAGCTCGAGGGCCGGCTCATCCTTGAGCTTCGCGGCACGGACCAGTCGATCGATTCAAGCATCGCTTACCTGAGCAGCGAGGGCGTCACGGTCGAGACGCTGGTCGACAAGATACTGCGGGACGAGGAGCGCTGCATCGACTGCGGCGCCTGCACCTCGGTCTGCCGGGTCGACGCGCTCTGCATCGACCGCACCACCATGGAGGTCACCTTTGATCACGAAAAGTGCGTGGCGTGCGGGATGTGCAAGCTCGCTTGTCCCGTTGGCGCCATGAGCGGGGCGAGCATCGATCTGGATTAGTATAATAAGGAGGAAGAGGACGCCGTCCTTGTCCTCCTTTAACCTCCATCTCCTGCCGCTCGCCGCGGGGGCTTCGGGACAAATTCGGTCGCTCTCGGCCATCCATGGCCTCCGCGACACTCGGCCCTCCTGGCCAGCGCCAATCGGCTTCGCCGAATCCGGCTCAATTGCCCTAATGATGAACAAAAAATCCGCTCCAGATGAGCGGATTTTTTATCCCAAAACTGTTCACTATTCACTATCAACTATTCACTGTCTTACCACTGGTCATTCTGCTTGCTTCCGCCATGCTCCTTCACGGTCGCCATCAAATCATCAAGATATATGTATTCCCACTGGGAAGGTTTACCCGTAGATACGGTGGTCCTGTACTGGATGCTCATGATTTTAATGGTTTTCTTCTTGTTCTGGAAAGCATTCCCCTGGTTTATCTTATTCGTCAGCAGAACGGTAAACTGCTTCCAGCCCAGAAAGTTGATTACCGGGACAACGACAAGCCTGTGGCTGACCTGGTCTGCGTCCTGAAGCATCAGGGAAATCTCTCCGTATGTTTTTTCCCCATACACCCATAACGATATGGATTTGCAATAATTCTCCAGTATGATTTCTTTCGGCGGTTTTATGACAAACGTATCGCTGCCCCGCGTTTTAACCTTTATACCAAGGTATTTCTTCGAGTTGGCCGTGGCAGGGGACTCGTTCCGGATTGAGAGACCAGCCTCCTGGTCGGACGAGACACTATAGGTGATGTCTTTGTTCGAAAATGGTGTTGTTTCAAAATCTTCCAGCATGACCTCTTGTAGAACTACCATCGTGCTGGCCGGTTTTTTGTCCTGCTTTTCAATGCCTTTTTCCTGGGTATAAAGGGGCGTCGCCAATGCAAGTGCCGCTACTACCATAAGAAGTTTCTTGAACATTGTGAAATCCTCCAAATTTTATTGCTACGCAGACATTCAACAAATACCCTTTTCGTGTCAACACAATCCAATTTTTTTCTGCACACATGCGAGGATCTTCATTGAATAGTTTAGTTTTACTTAACAGAATTTCTGTTTTTTCCCGCCCTTTGTGTGGAATATCGGGGTTTCGCGCCAGTCTACAAGGCAGGTGCGCCAAATCGGGGGCCTAAAACTTCTTCCCGAAAAACCGATACGTTTTATATATCTTCGCACCCATGTGCACCAGGGCGTTATTCATGCTGTGGTTGTTCTCCACGATAAGCGACATGTCGGCCATGGTATAACCGTGCTTTTTCGCCCGCTCGGCCGTCTCCACGTAAAAATAGGCGTCCAGGCCCCGCATGCGGAACTCCGGCCTGATCCCCATCAATATCGTTTTAAGCCGGTCAACGCTTCTCATGCCCCACAGGATTTTCAGAAGTCCGAAGGGGAAGAGCCTCCCGTTGGCCGCCTGCAGCGCGGGGTTGACGTCCGGTATCGAGAGAATAAAGCCGGCCGCTTCGCCGTTATACTCGGCAATAAGCACGAACTCCGGCTTGACGATTTCCCGGAGCTCCTTCACCGTGTGGGCCATCTGTTTCTCGGTCATGGGGTAATGGCCCCAGTTCTCTCCCCATGCCTCGTTGAAAATGGTGAAGATCTTCGATTTTTCTTCATCGAACTTCTTTAGATTGAGCTCGCGAATCACCAGCCCGTCCTTGTGCGCCGCCAGGTCCTTTTTCACCTTCTCCCATATCTTGTAAAAAAGCTTTGGAAAACGCTCTTCCACCGTGAGCTTGTAGGCGTACCAGTCGATATTTTTCCGGAACCCGTAATCCTCGTACAGGCCCGGGTAATAGGACGGGTTGTAGGCCAGCTCGACCGCGGGGATATTGTCGTAATCGTCCATCAGCACGCCCGGCGTATCATAGAGCGTGAAGTTGAAGGGCCCCTGCATGTCGGCCATTCCCTCCCCCTTCAGCCATTCCTCGGCGGCGCCGAACAGCGCGCGGGACACACCGGTATCGTTCAATGATTCGAAGAAGCCTACGCACCCGCGCTTCTCCCTGAAGTATTCGTTATGACGATTATCGTAATGCGCTATGATCCTTCCGACGATCTCGCCGTCCCGACAGGCAAGGAACGGCTGGATCACGCCGACTTCATGGTAGGGCCCGGCACAAATCAGGTTAACCTGGTCGCCGATGAGGGGCGGCACCCAGTACGGATTTCCGCGGTAAAACCGCCAGGCGGAGGTGACGAATGTTTTTATTTCGGGTTTCGTGCTGCGAAGGGGTTTGATTATTACAGGTGACATCAGTTAATACCTTTCACATTCCGATAGGTCCGCAAGCGCTTGCGGACCTATCGGTTTTATCGCTCATTCAAGGAGGCGATTTGTTTTCCCCCACCTCCCCTGTTTAGGGGAGAGGCGTCCGCAGGCCGGATGGGCGTGTTATACTATCCCCAGCTTTTTCCCCACTTTCGCGAAGACGTCCATGCTGAAGTCCAGGTCTTCCTTCGTATGGGTGGCCATGACCCCGAGCCGTATCCGGGACTCGGCGGGCGCGACCGCCGGGTGAACAATAGGAGAGGCGTAGACCCCTTCGTCGAAAATCATCTTGTTAAAGGTCATGGTCTTTTCCACGTCGCGGATCAGGAGCGGGACCACCGCGGTGCGCGACGGGCCGGTGTCAAACCCGCGCTCCTTGAGGCCGGCCAGGAAGTAGTTGATGTTGTCCCAGAGCTGCTGCCGCCACTGAGGCTCCTCGTCCAGGAGCTCAAACGACTTGTATACACCGGCTGCCGTCATGGGCGGCAGCGAGGCCGAGAAAATGTACGCCGAGGCCGCGTGCCGCAGGTGGTCAATGAAATCGGCCGGCCCGGCCACGAACCCGCCGACCGCACCGGCGAACTTGGAAAAGGTCCCGGCCACGACGTCGGCAGCATCCGGCAGGCCGAACTGGTCCGGCAGGCCGTACCCGCGCTTGCCGAGCACGCCGAGGCTGTGCGCCTCGTCGATCAGGAGCAGCGCGTCATGCTTGTCCTTAAGCACCTGCAGCTTCGCCAGGTCTGCCAGGTCGCCGTCCATGCTGTAAACCGAGTCGACCAGAATCAGCATGCGGGCGTACTTTTTCCTGACCCGTTCCAGGAGCGAGTCCAGATCCTCGGTATCATTGTGGAGCCACATCCGGCGATCGGCCCCGGAGAGGGTTACGCCGTCCACGATGCTCCGATGCACCAGGCTGTCCATGAGGGCTACGTCGCCCTTACCGATGGTCGCCTGTATGCCGGCTACGAGGGCCTGGTAGCCGCTCGCGCAGATAACGCACGCTTCTTTCTCGTACACGCGGGCGATCTTTTCCTGGAGCCGGTAGTGGACCTCAGTGGTGCCGCAGGCGAGCGGCGAACCGCCGATGCCGAGCCCGTATTTCTCTACCCCGGCAAGGACCGCTTCCTTCACCTTCGGGTGGGTCGAGAATCCGAGGTAATTGTTGGAGATGAAATTTACACGCTCTTTGCCCGCGACCACGATGCGGTTCCGGCAGGCGGAGGTGACTTCAAGGCTGTATGTGTAGATATTGGCTTTTCGCAGGGTCCCCAGTAAAACGGCTTGCTGCTTCATTGCGTCGCTGATTAATGCACTCATTGATAATTCCCCGTTTGAGATAAAATGAAGGCCGGTTACGGCCTATGATAGCTTTGTTTCCAGGTAGCGTATGACCTCAGCTACCGTCTGGAGGTCCATGATCTCGTCTATTTCGGGATCGAAATCGTACAGCTCGGTGATGCGGGATATCGCCTCCATGCTCTTGAGACTGTCGAAGCCCAGGTCGTCGCGGAACCTGTCTTCGTTCCTGATTTTATCCGCCGCCCTCCCCGACAGCTTCGCCACAATGGCGAGAAAGTCTTTCCTGATCTGCTCGGCCGGTATGCTGCCCATTGCATCCTCCTTTAATAATGCGGCCCCGCTCCTGGCGGGGCTTACCGGCGTATTCTGAAACACGCCGGTTTTATTTCAATGAATATTTACGCCGGCTTCCCGGTGCTCCGCGCGGCCCGTCTACCGGGTGAACCGCCTTCTGAAAAGATGAAAATGGCTCATGAGGAAGGTCCGCGCCAGCACCATCATGTTCCTGCTCTTGTTTTCCAGGAAATTGTCCTCAAGGTATATCTTCTTGCAGAGGATACGCTGGGTCTTGCCGCTCGTGGTCTTCGGAATCGTGCCCTTGGGCACCAGCATGATGTCGTCGGGCGCGATGCCCAGCCGCGCCAGCACCTCGGCATGGATCTCCTTCCTGATGCGCTCCATCTCATCGCGGCTCTTCTCCGTTGTTTCGCACACGAGCACCAGGTCCTCGGTCCCCTGGCCCTCGTTGTGAACGTCAAATGCCGCGCAGCAGCCGAGCCGCACGCCTTTCACGGTCGAGGCGATACGCTCGACGTCATACGGGTAGATGTTCTTCCCTCGCTTGATGATCATCTCCTTCTTGCGGCCCGAGATGAACAGCATGCCGTCGAGGACGAAGCCCATGTCGCCGGTATGGAGCCAGCCGCCCTTGAGGGTCTGCTTCGAAGCCTCCCGGTTCTTGTAATACCCGGTGGTCATGCTCGGGCTCTTTACCAGGATCTCGCCGACCTCCCGCTCGTGGAGCGTGGCGCCCGCCTCGTCGGCGATGCGGATCTCCTGGCCCACCAGCGGGTAGCCGACGGAAACCAGGTCGATGTATTCCTTCGAGTTCTCGCTCGTCGAGTCCACGGCGAGCAGTTGCTCCTCGAGCTTCGCCCGGGAAAAGCGGCGCACCACGGTGGTCTGCAGCAGCGAGGGGAAGGTGGCAGCCAGGCTGTTTTCCGCCATACCGTACACCGGCAGGAAGATATCGTCCCGGAGGCCGCAGGGCCGGAACTTCTCGAGGAACTTTGTCAGGGTCGAGCGGTCGATCGGCTCCGCACCGTTGAGGGCGAGCCGCCACGAGCTCAGGTCCAGTCTGACCACGTCCGCGTTGTCGATACGGGTCACGCAGTAGTGATAGCCGAAATTGGGCGCGACCCCCATGGTCACGCGGTAGCGCGAGATGTTCTCGAGCCACCAGAAGGGGCGGAAGATGAAGGCCTCGGGCAGCATCAGCACCATGGTCAGGCCCCAGTAGAGGGTGCTCAGGAAGCCGCCGATGAGGCCCATGTCGTGGTACATCGGGAGCCAGCTGATACCCACGTCGTCGGGCCTCATCTCGCTGGCAAGCCCGATGCCGTGAATGTTATGCAGGAGGTTGCGGTGCGACAGCATGACGCCCTTCGGCTTTCCGGTCGTCCCCGACGTGTACTGGATCAGGGCCAGGTCGTCCGGATTCACCTCTGGCAGGCGGCGGTACTGCTCTGCCGGCACCGCATTGGCGAGGATCTCATCATCGAAGATGAATCCCTTCACCAGGTTCGAGATGTTCATGAGACTTGCGGCGATGACCTTTATCTTCTCGTACGTGATGAAGTACTTCGCCTCGCAGTCCTGGATTATATGCGTAAGGTTGTCGAGGTACTTGGCAAGGTTGTTGGTCCCCGCAGGCTGGCTCACCGGCACCGGAACGCCGCCGGCGAAGAGAATGCCGAAATATACATACGCGAAATTCGGACCGGTCGGCAGCATGATAACGACCTTGTCGTCTTTTTCAAGCCCGCGGACCGCCAGGTACTGCGCGACTGCCTTTGCACCGGCCAGGACCTGGGGAGCCGAAACCGTCGTCGGCCTGTTTTTAAGGTCCATGAAAGTCAGGAAATCCGGACGTCCCGCCGCCCTGTTCACGAGTGCCTCGTTCAGCGTATTCGCCTTCAGCTCATACTGCTCGATATTTTTTTGATGCGCCAGTTTCTTTGTTTGCGAGACTGCTTTCATTTTTTTATCCTTACCTGTTTTTTTTTACGATTATACTATTTCCCTCTTTAAATTAAATTAAAGATCACGAACCGGCTTCATTATTCTCTTGATGAATGGAAAAGTCAGAACAATGCTTTTCGTGCTTTCAAGGGAGAAATTGAGACAATCGTTTAGATCTGCTTTTTTTTCTTTTGTCAGACATTGAATGTAATATAAAGCAAGTTCCGTGCCAACTTAATTTTTTATATTTTTTTAATCCCTGATAAATCGAGGGGTTACACATGATATATACAGATGGTTTCTGAATAGGCCGTTTTGCCCGAAAAATTCATACCCTGTATCATATATACAACAGACATAATCCGTTATTTGTCACTTTTCAGCAAACCGCTCCCGTATTGTTATTACAAGGAATAATCATTGACATCGGGAATCAGCAGGGGCCAATTCTACAACTGCTTTCTGCAGAAGCTCCGCAGCGCGGGGATAATGATATCGGGAGGAGGACCGGGTATGTCGAAAAGACAGGCGCCCTTTTCAGGAAAAACTGCCATAATATCAGGCGGCTCCAGGGGAATCGGAAAGGCCGCGGCACTTGAATTCGTTAAAGGCGGCGGCAGCGTCTGTGTCATCGCCCGCAACAAGAAGGATTTGGAGAGGACTGCCGGCGAGCTCGATACGGCCAGGACCGTCGATAGCCAGAGCGTTACCAGTATCGTGTGTGACGCCACTGACATAAAAAAACTGCGGCCCCGGATCGACGCATTCATCAAAAAAAACGGCGTTCCGGATTACCTGATGAATTTCGTCGGATATGCCCGTCCCGGCTATGTAAGCGAGCTCTCGCTTGATGACTTCAGGAACAACATGGACGCAAATTACTACGGCCAGCTCGTTCCGATTCTTACGGTTCTGCCCCACTTCATGAAGGAGCGCCGGGGCCATATCGTGACCTGCTCCTCGGTACTCGGTTTTCTCGGAATGTTCGGGTATTCGGCATATACGCCGACAAAGTTCGCCATCTGCGGCCTCACCGAATCGCTCCGCAGCGAGATGAAGCCGTTCAATATCAGGTTCTCGATCCTCTTCCCGCCCGACACCGACACGCCAGGGTTCGCGAAAGAGAACGAGACCAAGCCCGCCGCCGTCATGGTCCTCTCCGAGGGAGGGGGCCTCATGACGCCGGAGCAGGTCGCGCAAAAACTCATGCGCGGTGTGCTCGCAGACAAGTTCTACATCCAGATCGGACAGGGACGGCTCCTCTGGGCGATCGTCCGCCACTTCCCCAACCTCGCCCACCGGATCCTCGACGGGGAGACGGCAAAGGCGATCAAAAAAGCCGCGAAAAACCGATGACAAAAAAATCCCCCGCCGTCGGCGGGGGATTTTCGTATTGTCACTGTTACGGTATAATGCTTACTTGAAGTCGTTTATGCGTTCGGCCTTCTTTTCGTCCTGCTCGACTATCTCCTGCATGTGCTTGTAGTGCGGAGACTCGACGCCGTATTTCAGCTCCACAGCCTGCAGCATGCTCCTGTTTTTCTTGTTTTTGAAGGTGTTGATCTCGTCCTCGTTCGCGTGCCGGTACTTCGCCAGAACCTTCTCCATGTAGCCGTAGCAGCTCGCCATGTACTTGTATGCCCATATGTCCTTCGCGTTCTTGTCGGAAATCGCTATGTAGCGCTCAAGTATCGGGATGCAGGGCTTGAAGTTCTGCAGGTCATACTGGGTCGAAACATAGACCTGGAAGAGCCGCGACTGGAAGTTCAGGAACCGGGACTCCTGCCTGATCTCTACATGCTGTATCTGGTCGAGATAATCAATCGATTTGGTCAGGTAAGTGACGGCCTTCATCTTGGCCTCATACTTTTTCGCTGCAACCTGCCGCTGCTCCTGGTTCTTGCGGTCGATCTCCTGCCAGTAAAACCGCTCGTTCAGGTTTTTCTTCTCCTTGTTGCTGGCTTTGATTTTAATAACCTCATTTTCCATGTCCTCGAGGATGTCGATGGCAGTGGAGTACTCGTCAATGGCGAGCTTGAGGAGATTGTCGGAATACTCCTTGTTCAGCTTTTCGAGCTCCTGGATGGCCTTGATATACGGCTTGAAGTCGCGGATCCGCCATCCCGTCACTTCAACATCGCTGAACTCGTCCGCTACGGACGCGCCTTTCTTTTCATCGGCCTTGGTCTCGCCGGCCTGCTGCGCGGACACCCGGGACTGGAACGCGACCCCGAGGAATACGGCCATTACGAAGATGGCGCTGATTGTGAAAATGTTTCTTGGTTTCATATAACAACCCCTCAAGCAATATAGATAACTCGTACTCAAGCCGCGTATCCGCGGCGGTTCAGTATAACAATATCCCTATCGGCTTTTTTCCCTTAAATATTGATATATTTTTGGCAAATTTACCTTAATAATTAGCCTCCGGCCCGTCTTTCCCCCGCACCGGCCGCACCTTTTCGTAAGATACTCTCTTTTTCAGCAAAATCCAACCATAAATTCGCCTGCCGGCCGCCGGTCTCCATGCATGGCGGCGTACTATGTCACGTAAATTTTGTTGACATTATCATGCACCTGATAAAACCTCAAACCGAATGAAAACACCGATTAAAAACGTGAAAACTGCCGGTACAAAACCCAGGTACTGCGATTACTGCGAGAACACCGGCATTATCCATAACCCGCACTTTACCGAGCTTGGCGAGAACGCCATAGTCCCCTGCCCCAAATGCGTCCTGTCGAAATGCATGTGCGGCGGGGAGGATCCCTACTATGTTTTCAACGGTGACCGGATAGCTGAATGCTTCTGCCGGGAAACCCGGATGAAAATTATGAAAATCAACATGAACTACAACAGTTCGGGCATATATAAAAAATTCCAGTGGAAGCGCCTGAACAACTTCAAGACACTGAACAAGCAGGGGGAGGACGCGAAAAACTCCGCCTATGAAATAGTCAGGAATTTCCCGGATGTCAACAAGGGGCTGTTCCTGTGGGGCAATCCCGGTACGGGCAAAACCCTCCTCGCATCCATTATTCTCACCGAGCTTATCATCCGCCACGCTGTCGAGGGCAGGTTCATAAGCATCTCGAGGAATTTATTCAAGACCCTCCAGGAGTCTTTCCACGAGGGATCTGAAACCTTCGGGGATTCAGGCAAGATCGAAAAAGAGCTGGCCGAGGTGGACATCCTGGTCGTGGACGACTTCGGCATTCAGAAAGACACAGAATGGAAACAGGAAACCCTCTACGACCTGGTAGACGCCCGGTACGAGGCGGAAAAATTCACTATCTTCACATCCAACAACAACCCGCACAAGGCCTTCAAGGACCTGTCGCAGGGCCGGATTCTCTCGCGCATCAAGGAAATGTGCCGCATTCTTGAAATAAGCGGCGAAGATTACCGGGACAAGCTGTAGATGGCCATCGCCTACATTGGACTCGGCTCGAACCTGGGCGACCGGGAAGCCAATCTGCGGAATGCAGCGTTTCTGGCGGCGTCCCTTCCGCGCGTTTCCGTGCTCCTGAAAAGCTCCATAGCTGAAACCGATCCGGTCGGCTACCGGGACCAGCCCCGGTTCCTGAACCAGGTCATTTTAATCGAGACAACGCTGTCCCCGCCCGATCTCCTCGCGGCCCTCAAGCGCTGCGAGGTCGAGCTCGGCAGAGAGAAAAGCTTTCCCAAGGGGCCGCGGAGCATCGACATGGACATACTGCTATATGATGACCTTATACTGAACACGGAAGAACTTACAATACCGCACCCTGAAATACGAAACAGGCGGTTCGTCATGGATCACCTGGTCGAGCTGAATCCGGGGCTGAAGGACCCGGTAACGAAGATCCGGTATCGGGAGATGCTATGATTCATTTTTTTAGTAACACTGCTAACTTTTTGCATGGTATTATTTCTTATTATATATATTATAGCAGGAAAGAATTCACCATGTCCTGAAAACAGGCAGCATCGGTTCGTTATGACCACGCCATACTATAAAACACCCCTCTTCATGATCATCGTTACACTGGCCTTGATTGTATCCCTCGGTATCATCGATTATTTTACCGGGATCGAGTTTAACTTTTTCGTTTTTTATTATATCCCCGTATCTATTGCTGCATGGTACGTCGGAAAAAACTGGGCAATTGCCAGTTCGGTCCTTTCAGCCTTAACCTGGACTGGTGTCGATATTTTATCAGAGCATGCATATGATCACTGGTCACTTTTTGCATGGAACGGCGGCATCCGCCTCACATCGTTTATCATCCTCGGCATCGCCCTTCATACGATACGAAAGCTGCTGAATATGGAAAAAGAGCTGAATAAAAATCTTCAAACCACGCTGGATGAAGTGAAGCTGTTAAAAGGATTTCTTCCCATTTGCGCATCATGCAAAAACATCAGGAATGACCAGGGTTACTGGGAGCAGATCGAACAATACATTTCATCCCATTCTGAGGCGGAATTCACCCATACGCTGTGCCCGGATTGCATCAAGAAGCTCTATCCCGATCACGATAATAATACCGCCCGGTAGCCCCTCATTCTGTCACGCCCGCGCCACCGGTATCTCCTTCCAGTGCGTGGTAAACCTCCCCGAGAGAAAGGCGCGCCGCATCTGCCAGGGCTTCTCGATCCCTTCGGCTGCGAAACGGAGGGTGTGACGGCCCATGGCGCGGTTGAGCCCGTCCACCGTCCGCATGAGCCGCCGGCCCCGGTCCGTATCGTGGAAGCGGCTGAACAGGTCGAGCTGGGCATCGCCCTGCGGCATGATCTCGAAGAGCATCACCCCCGCCTTCTTGTAACTGTACCCTTCCCGGTAGATCCGGTCCAGAAGGCCCAGCGCCACCTGGATGAGTCGCGGCGTGTACGCCGACGGGACCGGCAGTCGGCAGGTGACGCCGTTTGAATACTGCGGGTCTGTTTCACGGAACCGGTTGGTCGAGATGAACACGGTCATGGAGCCGGCCGCGCTCCCCTGGGCCCGGAGCTTCTCGGCCGCCCTGCCCGTGTACGCGGCGACCGCCTCGCGGAGCTCGTTCAGCCGCTCCACCGGCCGCCCGAACGAGCGCGAGCTCACGATCCCCTGCTTCGGCGCGGGCTGCTCGTCCAGCGGTATGCAGGGCACGCCGCGCAGCTCCCACACGGTGCGGAGGCCCGTAATGGTCATGTTCCGCCGCACCCACGCGTCCGGCGCGTCGCGCAGCTCGCGCGCGGTGCGGATCCCGTAGCGGCGCAGGAGCTCGCGGTACTGCCGGCCCACGCCCCACACATCGCCCGCGTCGGCCGACTCGAGCGCGCCCTCGGCGCGACCGCGATCGGTGAGGTCGAAGACGCCCCCGCATGCCGGGTCCTTCTTCCCCATCCTGCTGGCCAGCTTCGCCATGGTCTTTGTGGGCGCGATGCCGACGGTCACCGGGATGCCGGTCCACTGCCGCACGGCCTCCCGCACCTCCCGGCCGTACGCCGCCGGGTCCCCGGTCATGCCCCGCAGGGAGAGAAACGCCTCGTCGATGGAGTAGACTTCCATCTCCGGGGAAAACCGGGCGAGGCACTCCATGACGCGCCGCGACATGTCGCCGTACAGGGTATAGTTGGACGAGAATACCGCCACCCCGTTTTTCCTGATGAGCCGCTTCACCTCGAAAAAGGGCGCGCCGAACGGGAGGCCCATCTCCTTTACCTCGTTCGAAAGGGCCACCACGTTCCCGTCATTGTTGGAGAGCACGACCACAGGGCGCCCCCACAGGGCCGGCCTGAAGACACGCTCGCAGGAAACGTAGAAGTTGTTGCAATCGACCAGAAAATAAAGGCTTTTCATTTCAGGCTGTGTATCACGTGCACCACCACGCCCCAGACCTCGAACTGCGTGTCGCCGGTCACCTCCATGGGTGCGTAGTCGGGATTTTCCGAGACCAGGCAGACGCGCCCCTTCTCGCGGACAAGGCGCTTCACCGTCAGCTCCCCGTTCAGCGCGGCGATGATGACGCTCCGGTTGCGGGCGCTCTCCGCCCGGTCCACCACCAGCACGTCGCCGGAATGGATGCCGGCCCCGGTCATGGAATCGCCCGACACGCGCACGAAGAACGTGGCGGCCGGGTGCCGCACCAGGAGCTCGTTCAGGTCCAGGCTCCCCTCCACGTAATCGTCAGCCGGCGAGGGAAAGCCGGCCGGGATCCGCGCCATGAACAGCGGCAGGCGGATCGAGCTGCACACCCCGGGCCGGTGGATTGAGGCAATGGTGTCCGGCGACACCCGTATCGCCGCCGCGCAGGGCATCACGCCCCCCGCCTGACACTGCTGGTTCCGCGGGCGGCCATCTCGCGGGCGAAGGCTTCGCGCCCCCGTTCACGGATAAGCCGGACGCAGGCGGCGCGATCGGACCGGAAGATGAAGCCGAAGACCCGGGCAACCGGATTGTTGAATTTTTTACACTCCCTTGCATCGCTGAAATCCGCGCAGTCCGCGCAGGAGCCCGCGCCCCGTTCGAGGCAGCAGGTCCTCACGGAACACCAGGAAGCTTTTTCGTTCTCCGCGCAGCCCGGGCACGAGCCTTTTGTGTAGCGCCCGCAGGCGCCGCAATAGAGCCCGCAACGGGCAATGAGATTCGTATCAACGGTTATCTGGCGCATTATTTCCCCTCCTTTCATTTCATTCAGGCCGGCCCATGGCGGGGACCGCGCGCCGCTCCCGCAGCGGCTGTCGTGATTGCAGCCACGATCCGGGGTCAGAGCCCCGATTTTCGCGGCATCCCTGCCGCACGCCGGGACTTCGCCGTCCTGGCTCAGCTCATGGCGATAGTTATCGCCTGAAAGAGCGGGGTCAGAGCAGCCCACCCGGGGACAATATACCGGGCGGGGCCGGATATGTCAACAAATGTTTAGTATTCTATTTTAGCGACTATGCGGGCCTTATGCATTCAGGGGAATCATGTTCCGGCGAGTTAACCAGCGTGCTTACCGGGTATGCTTCCATGGCGTGATCGGGATACGGCTTGAGGAAGGACAGCGCTTCCTCCGGACCAAGGGATGGATCGAGCCATGCGTCGCGATAGTTATCGCCTAGTATGACCGGCATCCGGTCATGGATCTGCTTCATGACCTCGTTGGGCCCGGTTGTAATGATAGCACAGGTGGCGACCTCATCGCCGCCGGGAGAAACCCATGTCTCATGTATGCCGGCAAAGGTGAAGGGCTGGCCGGAGAGGAGGCGTATATAATAAGGGATTTTAATCCGGCCTTCTTTTTTCCATTCATAGAAACCGCTTGCGGGGATGAGACAGCGCCGGGCCTTGAAGGCATTTCTGAAACTGGGTTTTTGGGATATGGATTCCGCCCGTGCGTTAATCAGCCCCCTGCCCGCCGCCTGGTCCCTGGCCCAGCGGGGTATAAGTCCCCACTGGAAATCGACCAGGAGCCGCTTATCGTCTTTTCGTATCAGGGACAGTATCCTGGTGCCGGGGGCTATATTATAACCGGGAGAAACATCGGTCAGGACATCATCAACGAAATAAGCTTTGATGAGGTCACGGATTGTTTGAAGTTGGGCGAATCTTCCGCACATTATGTCCTCTTCTTGATCGCTGGTTTACACATCTCTATGATTATGTACATTTTCAATAATTTTTTACTGATTCCCGGTTTTTTATGATTCCCATACAGAGATTCCCCTACAAAAATAGTGACAAACTAAAAAAAAGTGTAATTTTTCTTCAGTGTTAGCCGATAATTGAACCGGGTAAATAGAAGTTTTTGGGGTAATAATAAAAGAGGATGATATGAGCACGGTAACCAACGATATTTCCCCCATAATGGACAGCATCCAGAAGAGCAATGATCTTCTCAGGATGATGGCAGCGGCAAAGCTCTCCATTGACGATAAGATGATGAAAGCAGATGTTGTTGCTTCTGTTTCCGGCCTGGGAGAAAAAGTAGACATTTCCGCATAAAGAAAACAGACTGACCCTCCCGGCCAGCCTGCTCCCCGCGGAAAAATTCTTCCCTTATTGAACTGTAACTGGTATCTTCCTCGGTTTCACCGCTTCATGTTTCTGTAAGACAAGGGTCAGTACGCCGTTTTCAAACGTCGCGCTTATTTTATTCCTGTCAATGTCATTGCCCACGCTGAACGTCCTGTAATAATTATTGTGCGTGAACTCGGAATATTTCAGCTCCTTGTTCTCCGGTTTGAATCCATTTACCGTGCCCCTGATTTCAAGTTCGTTGTTTTCAATCAATATATCCAGGCTCTCCCGGGTAACTCCCGGCATCTCAAGCTTGAGAGTATACTGGTCAGGGGTCTCGTAAATATCCGTGAGCGGTACAATCACCCTTTCATTATTGGCGAATCCATTGGTTATCGTTGCTTCCGACATGGTCCTGCCTCCTATTTGATCTCGATTTTCTTGGGTTTCGCTTCTTCGCTTTTCTTGAGCCTGATATGCAATATACCGTTCGCCAGTTCCGCTGCAATGCTGTTCGCGTCCACCCGATACGGTAATTTTACCGACTTCCGGAACTTCCCGAACTGACGCTCCTTGCGGATATACGGGTTGTCGGCGTAATCGTTCATCTTCTCCCCTTCTATAAGCAGGCTGTCATTGACAAGCTGGATGTCCAGGTTGTCCGATTTTACCCCGGGCATCAATGCCCTGACCTCGAGCTCGTCCCTGCCCTCGTATATCTCAAGGTATGGAAACTCCCTGCTTCTCCACTTGCCATAATTCTCGCTGAAAAATGAATTAACTACATCCCTGAGATTGAGCATATCATCAAAAATATCGTACGTATACATGTCGCTCCTCCTTATTTGATGCTGATTTTGACTTTTTTTGGTTCTTCTGTTTTTTCCTTTGGAATGCCAATAGACAGAACGCCATTTTTGAAATTTGCCGTAATGCCTTCTGAATTGATGCTGTCCGGGAGCCTGATTGATCTCTGGAAGGCCCCGTACTTTCGTTCCATGATAAGGACCTTTTTGTTCTTTTCTTCACGCTTCTCTTCGCTTTTCTCTCCCTTGATTGTAAGAATGTTGTTTTCGATGTTAACAGACAGGTTCTTTTCATCAATACCGGGAATGTCAGCCTTAACATAGATGTTCTTATCATCTTCCTTTACATCAACAGCCGGCACATAATCCGACTCATACAGGCTTCCATGACTGATCGAAAAAAAGTCCTCAAATAAATCCGAGATGCTTTTTCTGAAGTGATCAATATCAGAAACAAAAGCATCGTCGCGCTTCTTAATACCGAATTTCATCGAGCACCTCCTCTATTTGCTTAATTATTGTTAGCACTCATCTTTATTGAGTGCTAACAATAATATACATAAAAATTGTAAAATCGGCAATATTTCACTTACATTTTTTTTAAAAAATTTTTTGGGGGCTATGATAATTAATCAAAAAAATGAGCCAAAATAGTGAAATTTTGAGAATCACAGCAAAGAGTCTGGAATGATTAAGGTGTCAGAGTAATTTCTGTTTAGATTGTTTTCACCAGCAACGGGATCAGAGCAAATTGCAACTGTAATCAAATGCTCAGGACGCCTGAAGCGTTATTTATACACAGGAGCTATTATGTAGGAATATTCTTTATTATTGAATGAGATAACCAGCTTCACGATCCTGTTCAGCGGGATAAAGATCTCTTTCATTTTAGGCTGGCGTATATTGTTCTCCCTGTCGTATCTCCCCTTACCGGGATTCAGCAGCCAGCGCTCTAGCCTGACCTGGTGGTACCGGTTCGGCTCGAGCATCAGCTTCATCTCGCGGGCCAGACCTGCCGGACCGGAATCGGTCCTGCCGCTTTCCACGCCGTCTATTATCACCTTGTAGAATATCATTTCCCTTTCTTCCTGCTCCGCTCCCCTGTCGTCAACGGCCTGTATGACCACGTTATACCCGTCCGGCTCCAGGAACTCGTAATCGGTCGCATACTGGTAAAGGCTCTTCCCGGTGCGTATGTCAATTACCTCGGTTTCCTCACCCGAGGTTACCAGCACCAGTCTCCTGTCAAGAACCTCGCGGATGCGAAGGGGCGCGTCAGCCCGCAGCGCCAGCGGTACGCTTATTTCATTCAAGATTACCCGCGGACCGGAACCCGTCTTTGTCAGGATGAAACAATCCGCGCCATCAGAATAAAAATCGACAATATTCTCGACCCGGGACACCTCGCCGGGAGCCGCAGTGACCCTGAACAGCTCCCCTGCCGCGTCCGGCTCGTTCGGGGGAAGTGCAAGCAGATACCCGGCGCCGTCTCCGGCCATGAGTCTCGCCACGGTCCGTTCTGAACCACGGAACGGCAGCTTCCGCTCGAAACCGATCGATCCGGATTGGTATTCGATAAATCCAAGGTAGATGTCCCCATCCCCCTTTTCACTATGCACGGCGCAGTAATAGAGGCCGGAGGCTGCCTCGGCAGTGCGCAGAATCCTGCCCTCGACCGGGACCCTCTTCGCAGAATCGCCCCGGTACAAAAGCACCGCCCCCTCCTCGACCGCATGGCACATGTCACTGCCGTCCGCGGCGTATGTCACCGCCGACAGGGCCGAGAGACAGAGGCAGAGAACGACAGGAATGGTCTTATGCTTTTTCAAGGCGGCTTTCGAACTGTGCTTTGTAGATTTTCTTGCCGAGAGTATTCTGGAGATCGAGGATCTCCCTGAGTATCTCGGGGGTCGTGAGCGGGTTGATGGTTATGGCCCGCAGTACGACGATGTCCTGGTAGAAGTAGAACGGAGCGTCAATCATTGTCCGTGAAACGAACGTATTATCATCCTCGCGGAGTTCCTTGTGCAGCTCGATATTGAGGTCATTGAGCAGCAGGTTAATGTGATGGAGGCGCTGCAGCCACTTGTTCCGGGCCTGGTGGCCTGGCCCCTCGGGATTGACGCCGCTGATCTTCAACAATAACTTCTCGATTTTTTCCCGCACATCCTTGGGCACGAAACGATATATGAAAATAAACAGCTCGGGCTGGTTCATGGGCTCAAAGTTGCAGTGCACTTCAACCAGTCCGCGCAGGGCCGAGGTCAGCCCGAAGGCATGCTCGAAAAGCACCCGGAACCCATCGGTGCCGAGGATTTTCAGCGTGGCCCAGGGTTTCAGCGCAGCGAAGGGGCGCGAGCCCTCCACAGTGAACCGGCCGAGGTCCACGGAGTCCTGCCTGATGATATAGTTGGAGAAGTGCTTCAGGTTGTTCAGGTCGGTTTCATTCCGGAAGAGCACCATGCCCATCGATGCCGGAGAATAGAGGAGCTTGTGCGCATCAACGGTGACCGAATCCGCATCCTGTATGCCGTTGAACAGGTATCGGAGCTGGTCTATAATGAGTACCGACCCGCCCCACGCCGCGTCCACGTGGAAATGGGCGCCGCACTGGTCGGCTATGCGCCTCATTTCCTGGAGATTGTCGATGTTCCCCGTCTCGGTCGTGCCGGCAATGCCGACAATGGCGATGATCTTGATCCTGTCCCTGCCGCGCTCGTTATGCTCCCTGATCTGGCGGCAGACATTCGCGAGCTCGTTGATGTCTATCTTGTTCTTGTTATTTACCGGTACCTTAATGACATTATCGTTTCCGATGCCGATGATCCGCGCCACCTTGTCTATCGAGTAATGGCCCCGCTTCGACACGATGATCACCGCTTTCCGGTAGCCGTAATGGAGCAATGCTTCATGGATACCGGCCTTGCGTATGCCCGGAAAATCCCCGTCAGGGGGAAAGGCCTTGTTGCGGGCGACCAGGAGCGCGGTAAGGTTGGCCATGGTGCCGTCGGTGGTGACGTTGCCGAGGGCCACTTCCCACTTCTGCATGAATGACTTGTAAAAACCGCTGCTCTTGTTGAATATGAGACGGTGCATCCACCCTATCAGCTCGCGCTCTACAAACGACGATGCCTTCGCGGACTCGATCTTGACCTGGTTCTGGTTCAACGCGGCGATGATCATCTCGAGAAGGATCATGAAATAGGGCACGGCGCTTGTCATGTGCCCGATATAATACGGATTGCCGACTTTAACTGAGTGGGCAATGATCTTCTTTTTTATCTCGATGAGAACGTCTTTCAAGAGTTGCGGCCGTTTGGGGATGTTAACGTTTGAGAATAACTTCTCGAGTTCGGTGAGGGGTATGGAGCTGTGAATCCCTCCTTTTTCGGTAAAAAAATTATGGATCAGGTCCAGCAGCTCGGAACCGAACTCGAGGAACTTGTCAGGCGAATCCGGCATGATGAACAGCTTTTTCAGCTGGTTCATATCGGGGATAATTATTCGTTTATCACCTGCTTTCTTTTTTATAAAGGTATACATTGCCCTCGTCTGTCCGTAAAGTATAACCAGATAGTTATCGGTAAAGCCATTTATCAAGCATTTATTTGACCCTTTAATTCTTAATACAAACATTTTAATATGTAAATTTATATTGTCATATAATTAACTATTGAATATTTATTGAATCTTCAATGTAACAATAATTTCGCCATGAATTCATAATACTGACTTTTTTCTATCCGGTTTTGGCATTTGTGACGATATGATTAATGTGGATTCGTACGGCCATACAACAAGGATGGAGTTGCAATCATGGATGATATAAAAAACTGGAAATTTTCAAAAAGCGTTAGCCCCGAGGAAGTATCAGGATACCTGGAGCAATTAATGCTCCTTACGCCGGGCACATCAGTGACGTTCGACCTGAGTGACACCGTAAACATCCACTCGCATGTTATCGGCTTCCTAATCCACGCAAAGCACCATATGGAAAAAATCGGCGGGAAACTCACCATTATCCTGTCATTGACGGTCGAGAAAATACTAATCATGCTCAATATCAGGGAATATTTTTCACCTGATATCATGATGGCCCTCAACCGGAAAACAGCCTGACCGGAACGGTTCCTGGCCGGTGTATTCCCTGGTGTGACGGGAAATCCGTTGAGTTTGATCACGTTACCCGCCCCCCAATAAAATCATTGACATGCTGCGGGTACATGAGAGTATAGTAAAATACTTAAATTCCAAATGCAGGTCACGCCATGAAATTCAACGAACAACAGGTAGAAATGGTAACCGAGCTGATGAAATCCATCGCTCACCCCATTAGAATGAAAATCCTCTGCTTTCTCATGGATGGAGAAAAAAACGTCGGAGAAATCGAACAGCAATTCGGGTCCACCATCTCCAACATTTCCCAGCACCTTACCGTCCTCAGGAAAGCCAATATCATTGATCGCAGAAAAGAAGCCAATTTCATGTTCTATTCCCTGAAGGACAACAACATCCTGAAATTGATGGAGACATTAAAAAACAATTTTTGTTAGATGCGCAAACGCAATATTCTATTAATCGTTCTCCTGCTGCTTATCACGATAACCGCGTATCCCCAGCAGCGCTCACTGCAAATATCAGGCTTACGGAACTACACGGAGGACGAGCTCTTCGAAGCACTCAACCTTTACAGGTATGAGGACGGAGTCATGTCCGCGAAGGAGGTTGTCGACTCGATTATCTCTTTTTACGGCACTTCGGGATATACCCTTATCAAGGTATATGTGATCGAGAAAACCGACACCAGCCTCGAAATCTTCGTGGACGAGGGGGCGCTCGGAAAGATATTATTCCTCAACATGGATGATTTCACCACGATATACCTGAAAATCGCGTTCAGACTCAAAAACAAGATATTCAACATCAACACTGTCACGGAGAACATTGAAAAGCTCAAGAAGGGAAAGCGCTGGAAGGAGATAACCTATGAACTGAAACCGGTGAGGGAGTACAACACGTCGTTATTCCAGCTGGACCGCGAGCTTAACCTGCCGCTTATCGGCAAAAAGCAGCTTCCCATATTCGACAAGTACCCCCCGAGATTCGACCTGGTGGTGATTTTCTCGAAAAGCAACATTCCTGACAGCATCGATGACGACTCTCCTGACAGCAACAGAAAGGCCGATCTCGACAAGGCCATCCGGCAGAAGGAAGAGACCAAGGGCAAGAAGCTCATCCTGAATAAATTCGATTACGGCCTGAAACTGCATTTCTACAAGGGCTTCATTCCTTACCTCAAGTACTACCAGCTCGGCCTGTTGTCAAAAAGCGATTTCCTGATGGCGGAAACGTCCCTCGGCGTGATGTACGGTATCGACAGCAAGTTCAACAAGCCCCCGCGCATCACTTATTACAACCTGAACACGAACTACTTTTTCCCGCCGACCTTCAAGGACTTCTTCACACCGCACCTGAAGTTTGACCTCTTTTATTCCAAATCGGCCCGGCCCGACCTCGGCCTTCAGGAATATAATTTCCTGATCCTCAACGGCATGCTTGCTCCGGGGATAACACTGCTCAGGAAATTCAACATATACACAGGCTTCGGTGTTGAAACAGCCTTCCTGTTCAAGAACAAGGCATTTGACCTGAGCCTTCTCCAGAAAACGATCGAATTCATGTCTCTTACCATAAATCCGTATCCGCTGTTCAGCGGTAAGATCAAACAGGATGATATTCGGAACTACAGGGACCTGATGGAGGCAAAGTTCGGGAAAGACGAATGGCGCACCGATGTGTATAATTATCTGGAGGCGGGGATCATATACGATTTCAGCAAAAGAGGAAGATCGGTCTATGAACTCCGGAAAAACAGGCTCAAAAAAGAGATCGCGCTGGTATATAACTTCTATTTTCTGGAGAAAACATTCAACCAGCTACGGCTCCTTGGATACTTTGACCATGAATTCAAGGACCGGAGCATCTATTCCGGCGCCATATCTTACCAGCTGACCTTTTACAACCCGCCCTTTTACCAGGAAGGCTCCGTCAGCGGACCGGCCTTCAAGGGGTTCTACGGCATGTCCTATTTTTCGAAGAACGTGCTCGCAGTATCAAACGAGTACCGGATATCGGTATACCGTGATTTTCTGTATATCGGGGCATATTTTGACATGACCCTGTTCGACGGGTCAAAGCGGGACCTCACCGGGGCGCAGTTCGGGTTCGTGGGCGGACCGACGATACGCGTTCTGCTGCTGGATCATTTCGAGCTATATCTTCAGTACGGTTGGGACTACCTGCTCTCCACGAAGAAAAACCACGGGTACCTGTATTTCAACATATACAACAAGTGGTGACGCGTGCTACCGGGGTTCTATGATGCGGTCCATTTTGAAATATCTCGTTTCCCCGCGAAGATAACAATAAGCAAGGACATAGACGTCTTCACCGACGGTAATGAATTCGCGCGGCTGAATCTTCCGAGTGGTAACCTTCCCCGCAGTGTCCATGTAGGTGATATCCACGGCCTCGCCAAGCTCTATCCCCCGTATCTTTTTACCCTTTATGTTGATCCGCTTCATCCGCTTGCCACCGCTCATCCGGACAAAATCGCCATGATATTTTCTGAGGTCCGAGAGGCTCCAGCGGTTGTCCGGGTCTTCGCGGTGGATGACGTCGTTGAATATCGTCATGCAGCCACGCGCGTCCGGGCTTGCCCGGTGGTGCATGATCTCGTATCTCAGGAACCCGCATACCGTGTCAAGACGGTAATTGGGGAGGCCGGGGTATGCACGGCGCGAGAGCCTGACCGTATCAACAGAGATCATCTCGGGCACCGGCATGTCGTTCTTCCTGAACGCCTCCCTCAGAAACGATATATCGAACTCAGGGCAGTGGATTATCAGAAGCGAGCCCCGGATGAACTCGGCGATGTCGCCCAGGATGTCGCCGATCGGCGGGGATCCCTGCACCATCTCGTCCGTGATGCCGTGGATCCCGATCGTTTCCTGGGGGATCTTCATGCCCGGGTTCACCAGCGATTCAAAGGTGTCACGGGTCGCGTCACGCGTAAATCGTATGATTCCGACTTCGACGATCTCGTGAAAAGCCGGGTTGGTCCCGGTCGTTTCCAGGTCAAGCGCGCAGAACGTCATGTCGGATAATTTTTTTGACGAGTATTCCATGCGAATTAAAACGAACCGATCATTTTTACTTCCGTCTCCAGCTCAATCCCGAATTTCTTCTGCACTGTTTCACGCACCAGGTCTATGAGCTCCCGTACGTCGCGGGACGTTGCGTTGTCAATATTTATAATGAAATTCGTGTGCAGGGTGGATACCGCGGCGCCGCCGATCCGCGCGCCCTTGAGCCCCGCCTCGTCGATCAGCTTCCACGATGAATGGCCGTCCGGGTTTTTAAACACCGATCCGGCCGATGGATATTCGAGCGGGTGCTTCCCTTTCCGGTCCGCAAGGATATCCTCGACCCGTTCCCGGACCCTGCCGGGGTCCTCGGTGCGCGCCAGCCTGAAGCGGGCGCCGGTAACTATCGCCCCGGCGTCGATGTTCATATGACGGTACGAGGACATCGACCTGTCGATCTTCACGGTGCGGGCATTCCCCTCGGCATCGACGATGTCTGCGTCGATGAGAATATCTACAAAGGACCCCATGTAGGTGCCCGCGTTCATCATGATCCCGCCGCCCATGCAGCCGGGTATCCCGGCCATGAACTCGACGCTACCGAAGCCGGAAGTTATGGCGAATTCAATGAACCGGTCCTTGCCCGCAATCGCATCCGTGTACACGCTTCCATCATCGAGAACCGATATCACTGCCGGACGCGCATCGTCCTCACACAGCCGCATGACTATACCGGCTATGCCGCGATCGCCCACAAGCAGGTTCGATCCGCCGCCGATGACTGTGAGGGGCACCCGCGCCTCCCGTGCGACGGACACGATACGGGCGACGCTCCGGTTGTCGCTCGGCATAACAAGCACATCGGCCGGTCCGCCGGTACGGAAGGTCGTGTGGCCCTTCAGGGGCTCGTGTTCAAAAACGCGCCCCCACTCGGACAGGGCGTCGATTATAGTGCGGGGTACTGCAGCGGTCTGCTCCATGATAGGACCATATCCTTTCTCGCTCGTCGATGACGGATCTGCCGGGCTGTCCGAACCCCCGGGTGCCCCGGGGCTCCCGGAATCCGTTTAAAATGAATTGACAGCCGTATAAAACTGTTTCATTTATTTGAAAACATCATCCAATGTCAATTATATTATCGTCAGGGGTGCGGCCCGTTCTGCTACCCCGTTATGGCACATCCCGGATGATGATTTTTCCGGACCAGCAAGCGGCAATCGCCATTTTAGGGCTGAAAATCGGTGAGTTTAGTGCCGATATTGTATGTAAGAACAAATACGCGCAACCATTATGAAAAAGACATCAAAGAAAGCCATAATTCCGGACCTTGCAGAGTACACGGATGAAGAGGGGAAAAAGTGGATACAGACCTCCACCGATGACCTTTTTTCGATCAAAGAGCTCAACGAGATTCTCGAATCCATCGACAAGGGCGGCGATTCGGATGAAATAATCCTCGCACGCATCGACTTTCAGAAAGTAAACAAGGAATATTACGAGACAGCCATCAGGCTCCAGAAGAAGCTCAAACAGCAGACGGAGCTCCTCAAAAAGGTGGTCACAGACGCCCGGACGACGATCGAGAGAAAGAACAAAAAGCTCAGGGAGCTTATCGATTACATTAAAAAACTTCACACCCTGCTGGCACACCTGTCAGCAAGCGAGGACGACCTCCAGAAGCTGAAGGTCTCCCCGGAGATGCTCGTCAGGTCACTGGGAACCGCCTTCACCGACCGCGAAGAGACGGAAGAATCGTTCGAGCAGGTCGAGGAAATCGTGCTCCCCCTCGAAGCGAAAATCAACAAAATCAAATAGACCCCTTTTTTTCTCCCGGTAAAAAATGTTTGACAACAATCGCGGCTGACAAATCACTACTCGTATCGGTTCTGCGGGCCGGCAACGGTCGGTGCAGGGCGTTTCGATAATCCATTCACGGTTCGGTCCCGGCACGGCGGCAGCATCCCGGGCAAGGAAGCGATAATGACCCTACGAATTCACAACACACTCACGGGAATGGCGGAAGAAATCATTCCGGGCGGCGCGCACAGGGACAGTCCGGCCGACTATCCTCCGGTTACCATATACTCCTGCGGTCCCACCGTGTACGGGTACGCGCATATCGGGAATTTCCGCACCTTTGTCTTCAACGACTTCCTGCGCCGGTACCTGAAATTCAGGGGATACAGGGTCGACCATGCGATGAACATCACCGATGTCGATGACAAGACCATCGCGGGAGCCAACAGCGAGAACATCACCCTCGCCGAGTATACCGCGCGCTACACCGCAATTTTCCTGGAGGATTTAAAGAAGCTCAACATCGAGCCTGTAGAACACATGCCGAGGGCGACCGAATCGATTGACGCGATGATCGATATCATAGCCAGGCTCAAGGAAAAGGGCTTCGTGTATGACAAGGACGGCTCGCTCTATTTCAGCATTGCGCGGTTTGATGACTACGGCAAACTATCCCGCCTGGACGCGCGGGAGATCAAGACCGGCCTCCGGTACGATACCGACAATTATGAAAAGGACGACGTGCGCGACTTCGCACTCTGGAAAGCGCCGAAGGAGGGCGAGTTATCCTGGGACACGCCCTTCGGCGCCGGGAGGCCCGGGTGGCATATCGAATGCTCGGCAATGATCAGGAAAATATTCGGGACGACCATTGACATCCATACGGGCGGCGTGGACCTTATCTTCCCTCACCATGAGAACGAGATCGCCCAGAGCGAGGCGGCCTACGGGGAGAAGTTCGTCAGGCATTGGATCCACGCCGAGCACCTCCTGGTAAACGGGTCTAAGATGTCGAAGTCGCTCGGAAACTTCTACACACTGCGCGACCTCCTGGACAAAGGACACTCGCCGCGCTCAATCCGCTATCTCCTCGTCTCCGCGCATTACCGGAAACAATACAACTTCACGCTCGAGGGGATCGGACAGGCCGACCAGGCCCTTGCCCGCATCGACAACCTGATCGTCAGGCTCAGGGACGTGAAAAAAGTCGGCCCGCTCGACCCGGCGATTCGGGACATGGCAGACAAAATGATCGCCGACTTCACCGAGGCGGTCGACGACGACCTGAACATTTCCCGCGGCCTGGGCGTTTTCTTCGAATTCGTCCATGACGTAAACACCCTTATCAATGAGGACAGGATCACCCGCACCGGCTGCGACGCCGTGCTTGACACGATGAAATCGCTCGACGCAGTGCTGGGCGTCATCTTTTTCGATGACCCCGCGGCCAAAGCGATCGATGGCTCATGGGTGGAATCCATGATAGCCGAGCGCATAGCCGCAAAGAAGGACAAGAATTTCGCCCGGGCGGACGGTATACGGAAGCAGCTACTCGAGAAAGGCGTGGTACTCGAAGACACCAAAGAGGGAACGAGGTGGAAGACAAAGAACTGATCTTCGGCCGCAACCCCGTGCTGGAATACCTGCGCGGCGCCGAACCGGGAGCGCCCTATCTGCTGTTCATCTCCGACAGCGCGCACGGAAAGATAATCGACACTATCACAGGCGAGGCGAAAGCAAAAAAGATACCGGTTCGCCGCGAGGAGAAGGACTTCTTCTCCCGGCTCGGTCCCTCGTCGCATCACCAGGGCGTCGCCCTGAAAGTGCCGCAGGCCGCGCGCGGGCACGTTCCCGGCATGGAGCACCTCCTCGAGAGGGCGCGGGAACGGAAGGGCGTGCTGGTCCTCCTGGATCATCTTACCGATCCCCAGAACATCGGCTCGATCATTCGCACTGCCGAAGCGCTCGGGTGCTCGGGGATCGTGATGCCGCGGGCGCACGCGGCCGGCATAACCCCGGCCGTGGTCAAGGCATCAGCCGGTGCCACCGCCCATATTGAGATCCTCACCGTCAGCAACGTCGTCATGTTCATCGAGGCCGCGAAAGAGGCCGGCTTCTGGATCGTGGGCACATCGGACAGGGGAACCGAGCCGCCGTCGCGGCTACGCGGCTACCGGCCCGCCGTCGTGGTGATCGGGAGCGAGGGAGAGGGAATGAGGCACCTCACCGGGGAATCCTGCGACCTGGTCGTGCGAATCCCCCTCCGGGGCAGCGTATCGTCGCTGAACGCGTCCGTTGCCGCCGGCATCGTTCTCCACGAGCTGCTGCGCGAGGATTAGCGCCCTGGCCGCCGTTTAAAAAAATACTTGCCAATTATCGCACCCTGAAACTATCTACACACATACGACCCTGAACGAAGAGAGCCATGGACCTTAACCATATCCGGAATTTCTCCATCATCGCGCATATCGACCACGGAAAATCAACGCTGGCCGACCGCATCATCGAAAAGTGCCGGCTTGTAGACCCGCGCAACCACCGCGACCAGATGCTTGACACCATGGACCTGGAGCGGGAGCGCGGCATCACCATCAAGTCGAACGCGATCACGCTGAGCTACACCGCGCGAGACGGGAAGGACTACGTCTTCAACCTGATCGACACACCCGGGCACGTGGATTTCACCTACGAGGTCTCCCGCGCTCTCGCGGCCTGCGACGGCGTACTCCTGGTCGTTGACGCCTCGCAGGGGGTCGAGGCGCAGACGATTGCCAACCTCTACCTGGCCCTGGACAACGACCTCGAGATACTCCCGGTGATCAATAAAATCGACATGCCTGCCGCGGACATCACGCGCACGAAGGAAGGGATAGAAAAAACCCTCGGGCTGGACGCCGACCTGGCGGTCCTGACCTCCGCGAAGGAGGGGACCGGGATAGACGACCTCATGGAAAAGATCATCGAAGTGATCCCTCCCCCGAAGGGAAACCCTGACGCGCCGCTGCGGGCCCTTATCTTCGACTCGTTCTTTGACAATTACCAGGGTGCGATCATGAAGGTACGGATCTTCGACGGCACTGTGCAGAAGGGCGATACCATTGTGTTCTTCTCGACAGGCAATAAATACGAAGTCACCGAGGTGGGCGCATTCAAGCTCAATCTTGAAAAACGCGACAGGCTACAGCCGGGCGACGTGGGCTATATCGTGGCAGGGATCAAATCCGTGGTGGACACCAAGATTGGAGACACGGTGACCCGGGCCGATAAACCTACGCCCGAGCCACTGAAGGGTTTCCGCGATGCCAAGCCGATGGTATTCTCCGGGCTTTACCCCATGTACAGCGACGATTATGAGGACCTGAAAGACGCACTATACAAGCTCCGGCTCAATGACGCATCGCTCATCTTCGAGCCGGATAATTCCTACGCGCTGGGCTTCGGGTTCCGTTGCGGCTACCTGGGCCTGCTCCACATGGAGATCGTGCAGGAGCGTCTCGAGCGGGAATTCAACCTGGCGCTCATCACGACGGCGCCGAGCGTCGTGTACCGGGTCCACATGATCAACGGGCCCATGCTGACCATCGACAACCCGGTGAAGATGCCTGACCCCTCGCTTATCGATCATATCGAGGAGCCATTCGTCAACGCCACCATCATCACGCCTACCGAGTACATCGGGAACATCATGGCGCTGGTAACAGAATGCCGGGGCATCCACAAGGACATGCAGTACATCGACAAGGAGCGCGTCCAGCTCCACTACGACCTGCCCCTCTCCGAAATCGTGTTCAATTTTTACGATAAGCTCAAGTCGATATCGCGGGGCTACGCTTCGTTCGATTACGAAATGAAGGACTTCAGGGAGTCCAAGATGGTGAAGGTTGACATTTTAGTCAACGCCGAGCCGGTTGACGCCCTCTCCTTCATCGTGCATCAGGACAAGGCGCGTTTGCGGGGAAAGGACATCATCAGCAAGCTGAAAGACATCATCCCGCGCCAGCAGTTCAAGATCCCGCTCCAGGCTGCCATCGGCGCTGCAATTATCGCGCGTGAAAACATTTCCGCCGTGCGCAAGGACGTTACCGCGAAATGCTACGGTGGGGACATTACCCGGAAGCGCAAGCTCCTGGAAAAGCAAAAAGAAGGGAAGAAGCGCATGAAGCAGATCGGCTCCGTCGAGGTGCCGCAGGAAGCCTTCATGACGATACTCAAGATAGACTAGATCCCATACCCCCTGCCCCGCCGACGGAAAAGGGGGACGGAGGGATGGGGCGCACATGACACCTGACGAGCAAATCATCATCGACCGCGCTGCAACCTTCGCGAAGGAGCGCATGGCCCGGCTCCATTCCAGCCATGGATGGGACCACGTGGAGCGTGTCGTCGCCATGGCGGAGCATATCGCCTCTACGGAAAAGGACGCAGACCCTTTTATCGTGATGGCCGCCGCCATACTTCACGACATCGCGCGTATCGACGAAGTGGAGAGCGCCGGGAGCCTGTGCCATGCCGAGCTCGGGAGCAGGATGGCGCACGACTTCCTTGCCGTGAACGGCCTGGACGCTGTCCGGGCCGACATTATCCGCCGCTGCATCCTGTCGCACCGTTACCGCAATGACCACGAGCCTGACACAATCGAGGCGAAGATTCTTTACGACGCGGACAAGCTGGATTCGACCGGCGCCATCGGTGTCGGCCGCGCCTTCCTCTTTTCCGGCGAGGTGGGAGCCCGCCTCCACGACCCGGACATCGACGTGGACCTCACCCGGGCCTACAGCAAGGAAGACACGGCCTACCGCGAATACCTGGTGAAAATGCGCTATATCCACGAAAAAATGCTTACTGCCGAAGGCAGGCGCATTGCCTCCGAACGCCATCGCTTCATGACCGACTTCTTTACACGTCTCCAGGACGAGGCACGAGGGGTACGATAATGCGGTTAATTGTTGATAGTGTATGGTGAATAGTTTTTAAAAAACCGCTTGGCGCGGTTTTTTTCATTGTGAACGATAAACTATGCGTTATTCATTAATCCCAAAAAACCGATATTAAGAACAGGATGGCATGATGCGTCCGAACCGTTGACAGCAATCCGGGGAGGATCGTTATGAAAAAACTTATTCTGATGTTCGTTCTTTGTGGCGGGGGTATTGCAGTCGCACTATCATTTTTACTGATGACGATAATGCGGAAGATTGCCCTCTTCCAACTGAACCACACGAAAGCCATTAGCAATGTATAGTGAATAAAAAAATTCCGCTCGCAGGGCGGATTTTTTCATTAACTGTTCACTTTTTCACTATACACTGTTAACTGTATTTCAAGCCCATGTTACCGAGAGGTCCGGATCGAACTTCCGCACCATGCAGGGATGACGCGGGATAACCCGTACGGTGAAGCCGAACTGTCCGGACTGGAGGCAGAGCATCTGCCCCTCGAACGCTGCCGTCCCGTTTGCTCCGGTGCCTGCCGTCCGCATCGGCATGGCGACGCCCTCCACGATCTCCCCATTTTTATCGAGGTTCCCGAAATAGAGCTCTACCTGGACATGCTCCGGCGATATGCCGCCAAGGTCTACCTCAGCCCTCACCGTGATCCTTGAGCCCACCTTTATCTCTTTTTCCTGGTCTATATCGACTGATTGAATCGAGAGGTTTGCCCATGAGTCCGAGATTTTTGATTTCCACCCTGCGTATTCCCGCGCCGCCTTGTAGTTTTCACCGCAGAAATCGACGCAATGGCAGTGTGCCGTGCGGTAAAATTTCTCCGTATAGTCTTTCACCATCCTGTTGGTATTGTATATCGAGGTGATGCTCTTCATCGACTCTTTCATCCGGCCCAGCCATTCGTGCGGCAGGCCGTCCAGCCCCCTGTTATAAAAGGCGGGCTTTACTTCCTTCTCGAGAATATTGTAAAGGAACAGGCTCTCGACCTCGTCCTGGTAGGCAAGGTCGCCGTATTCCTCGCCCTTGCCGATGGCCCAGCCGTTGTCGCTGTTGTAGGCTTCGTCCCACCACCCGTCGAGGACGCTGATGTTGATGCCGCCGTTGGGGACAACCTTCATGCCGCTCGTACCGGACGCTTCCTTTGGACGGATCGGCGTATTGAGCCAGACGTCAACGCCCTGGACCAGATACCGCGCAATGTTCATGCTGTAGTCCTCTATGAACACCACGCTGCGGCGAAAACGCTCGCCGCCGGACAGGTGAATGATCTGCCGTATGAGCTCTTTCCCCATGTTATCGCGCGGGTGCGCCTTTCCGGCGAACACGATCTGCATGGGGCGCTCCCTGTCGTGCAGGAGCTGGGAGAGCTTCTCGATGTTCCTCAAAATGAGTGTTCCCCGCTTGTAGGTCGCGAACCGCCGGGCGAAACCGATCGTGAGTACGTCGGGGTCGAACACGGAGTTGGCGATCTCCGCCTCCTTGGGGGACACGCCCCGCGCCAGGAGCTGCTCCTTGAGCTTGCGCCGGACAAATGAAACAAGCCGCTCCCTGAGGCGCTCGCGGCACCGCCACAGCTCCGAATCCGGAATGTTGTCCACGTTCTGCCAGATGCTGTTGTCCGCCGGGTTGTCGATCCACCGGGGGCCCAGGTAACGGTTTAAAAGCCGCATCATCTCGTCGGACGTCCAGGAAAGCGTCTGGACACCGTTGGTTATATGATCGATGGGCACCTCGTGGACCGGGAGCTGAGGCCATATGCGCTTCCACATGTTCCGGGAAACGCTGCCGTGCAGCTTCGATACGCCGTTGCATCCGGCCGCCGTCTTGAGTGCGAGCACAGTCATGCAAAATAGTTCCTTTTTATCATGCGGGTCTTCACGCCCCAGCGAGAGAAACTGTTCCGGGGTGAGGCCCATTGACTTCAAATAGTCGCCGAAGTAGGCTTCTATCATCTTGGGCTCGAACCGGTCATTTCCCGCCGGAACCGGCGTATGCGTCGTGAATACGTTGCTCGCGGTGACGAACGCGAGGGCTTCCGGGTAGGAGAGCTTGCGCTCGACCATGGCCTCCCTGATCCGCTCAATAGCCAGGAACGCAGCGTGCCCCTCGTTCATGTGGTACACGGTAATAGTGCGCTGCAGGGCCTTCAGCGCCCGTATCCCGCCGATTCCCAGGACCATCTCCTGCCTGATACGCATGTCGGTGTCTCCGCCATACAGCTCGTCCGTGATCGCCCGGTCCTCGATGCCGTTTTTGTCGATGTTCGTGTCCAGGAGGTAAACCGTGATCTTGCCCACCATGATCTCCCATATCTGCGCGTACACGATGCGACCGGGCATCTCGATATGAACCAGGACCGGCGTACCGCCCTCGCCCGTTACGAGACGGGCCGGCATATTATAAAAATCAACCTCGGGAAAGCTCTCCTGCTGCCACCCGTCCAGGTTCAGGTACTGGTGGAAATAACCGAGCCGGTAACACAGGCCGACGCCGACGAGGGGCAGTCCGAGCTCGCTCGCCGACTTCAGATGATCACCCGCCAGCATTCCCAGGCCGCCGGAATACATCGGGAGGCTTTCATGTATGCCGAACTCCGCCGAGAAGTAAGCAATGCCCGCGTTATCAAAGCCCTTCCGGTTCTCGTCATACCATGTCTTTCGGGTGAGGTGCCAATCAAGCTCCTTCTCGACCTTCTCCATGTGTGCAAGAAAGCTTTCGGAAGCAGCGGCCTCATCAAGGAGCTTCTGGGATATGGAGCCGAGCATCTTGATCGGGTTATGGCTGACCTCGCGCCACAGCTCAACATCGAGCCGGCGGAACAGCTCAATCGCCTCGAAGTTCCAGACCCACCACATGTTCGAAGCTATCTTTAACAGGGGCTTGATCCTGTCGGGCAGGTTCGGTACGACTTTGAATTTTTTTACTAGTGCCATTTTTACCTCTGGATTATTTCATTGCATGGTATGCGTGCCGCCGTACCGCCACATCGGCCGGGACCGACGGCGGTTACTGCGCCACGGGCAGGTACAGTATGAATGTCGAGCCCCTTCCGGGAGCAGACCTGACGTCAATATATCCGTGATGGCGCTTGATGATGGCGTAGCTTGTGGCGAGTCCCATGCCGCTTGCCATCTCCTTCGTCGTGTAGTAGGGATCGAATATGTTGTTGATCTCCTCCGGCGGTATGCCCATCCCCTTATCGCTGATCGAGATCCGCACGAATTTTCCCGGCTGGAGGGATAGCTCGTGGCGCGACTCTTCCTGTTCTACAACGATATTTTCAACGGCGATGGAGATATGCCCGGGCGGGGACATCGCCTCGACCGCGTTGTTCAGTATATACGTGATGACCTGCCCGATCTGGAACTCGTCGATGTCCACCTTCCACAGGTCCTTGTGGATGAGGACCTCGTACGTCCCCGCGTAACCGGCAAGCACCGTGCTGGCAATCGACCTGACAGTGTCCGTGCAATCGACCACGCTGCGCTCCGGCTTGCCGCCGCGCGCGAAGGTTGAGAGCCTCCTGGTCAGGTCCACAGCTTTCATCGACGCCATCTCCGCGTCGTTCAGGTACTCCATCATGCTGGCATTGGCCGGGTCCGCTTCCATTTTGGCAAGGGAAATATTTCCCAGTACGGCAGTGAGCGCGTTATTGTAATCGTGAGCGATGCCTCCGGCCATTATGCCGATCGCCTCGAGCTTGCGGGCCCGGAGGAGCTCCTTCTCGATCCTGTTCTTGTCAGAAAGGTCGCGTAAAATTCCGCGGAACCCTCGTATGGCCCCTGTTTCATCCCTGATCGGCGAGATGGAGCCTTCTATGCTTTTCCTGGTACCGCTCTTGGTTATGCCCTTGAAATTAATCAGCCGCGCCGGCGTGCCGGTGACAAATACCTCATGGTAAAGAGCGTAAATCTGTTTCACGTCTTCCGGGGAGTAAAAGGATACATAGTTTTTGCCGACGAGTTCGTCGCCCTCGTATCCGGTAATGCGGTGCATCGCGCCGTTGGAAACGGTAAACGTGCCATTCAGGTCACACTCGTAATAACCGTCCTCGAGGCTTTCCACGATTGCGCGCCATTCGCCCGCGCCCGATCCGTCGCGGTAACGTGTAACATCATGCAGGACAAAAACAATGACCGGATCGGCTCCGGCACCCTTAAGCGTCGCGGCACTGCACGAGAATACCCGCTGTTCTCCCGATCCCGCCTGTACGGCAAGCTCCCTGAAGGCGTTTTTTCCTTCCCGTACGGCCGCAGACAGCATCCCCTCGAGCTCAGGCGAAATATCCGATATTTTTTTCAAACCGGCGCCGCCCTCACCACCGCGGCCGAGCAATCCGGGCAGAGATGCGCTCATGTACGTAATGACCCCGTCAAGACCGCATGCGCAGAATGCGATGCCGGAAAGTTCCGCAATCCCCTCGATGAAGGGTGCGATATCCTTCCATTCGGTCATAGTCCCCTCCCCCCTAGCCTAATACTTCCAGGCCTATGATGACCATATCGTCCTCGATCCGTATTCCCTCGCTGAAACGCGATACCTCGTCAAGTATATAATCGAGGGATCCTCCCAGGTCCAGGCCGCCGGAACGCCCGATGATAGACTCAAGTCCCTCCGGGCCGACCATGGTTTGTTTGCCGTCACGCGCCTCGATGATTCCATCGGTATAAAGGAATATCCTGTCCCCCGGCTTCATAGCCACCTCTACTTGCTGGAACACGGCATCGGGAGACAGACCGACAGGCATGCCTCCCGAAGACAATATCCTGACCGATCCGGTGGAGCGCTCGTGCAGGACCGGAGGAGTGTGCCCGCCCTTGGCAAAACGGAAGACGGTTCCTTCACCCGAAAAATCAAAATATCCATACAACGCGGTAAGGAACAAAATGACTCTCCAGCCAGCAAGGTCGCCGTTAAGGTCCTTGATGTAATGCGACGGGCTGTCACCCCTGGTAAAATTCAGCCTTTCGGTAAATGACCGGACCAGCGAGAGAAACAGCGCGGCTGATACCCCATGCCCGACAACATCGCCAATGAAAACACCGAAGCCGCGATCATGTAAAGTATTAAATGAAAAAAAATCGCCGCCGATCGCCTCCATCGGAACATAGCGAAAATCGATTTTCAGGCGGTCGTTTTTCGGCGGGGCCGAAGGAAGGAGGCTCCCGACGACCGCCTGCGCATGAAGGAGGTCTCTCTCCATCTGGCTGTTCTTGCTTCTGAGCGTCTCTTCGCTGATACGGAGCGCCTCTTCGGCCTTTTTACGCTCCGTGATGTCCTCCTTGATTGCGATATAGTGTGTTATCTCGCCTTTCGCGTTCATAATGGGTGATATCGATGCGGACTCCCAGTAGGATTCACCGTTCTTTTTTATGTTATGGAACTCTCCCCGCCAATCCCTGCCAGAGCTTATTTCAACCCACATGTCCCGGTAAAATTCATCCGGTTGTTCACCCGACTTCAGTATCCTCGGGTTCTGGCCCCGCGCCTCGGCAAGCGTGTAACCGGTAAGACTGGTGAATTTCGGGTTGACGTATTCGATAGTGCCCTTCCGATCGGTTATGACGACGGTGGAGGGGCTCTGTTCGACGGCAATCGTGAACATGCGGATTTTCTCCTCCGCTTCAGCCAGAGCGGCGTTGTTCCTGCCGATTATACCCACGGTATGAGCAGCGCCGGAATGCCCCCCGCGGTAGCGCACAGTCCGGTATCCCGGTTCCGGTCCGTCATTTTTCATGACCGCCACCTCGCAGCGGACCGGCCTGTCGTGACCGTCGCCCGAACAGCGCTCCGCCCGGCCCCGATCCTCCGGAGAAATAATAGCGGAATAATGGCTGCCGAGCACTGCATCCGTGCCCAGGCCGGTAATTCGCTCGAAAGCAGGGCTGGCATAGATAAACCTGTCCTCGCTGTCGAGAACGTACACACCCATATCAATCTCATCGAAGAGGGAAACGTAGAGCGCATCAACAGCGATGTTTTGGGACCGTGACGATGTCATGGGATAAATATATAGAAAGAAACAATGATGACAATTAAATTTTTTCTTTATGCAATTAAAGATCGTGCAGAGGAATCATCCGGCCACGGCCACCCGGAACCCGTAATAAGGACTTCGCGCCGTAGGGCATTTCCTTAGTCTGAACTCCCGGTTGCGCTGGACCGGTTCACTGAGGACCGAACCGCCTCTCAATACCTTGTATACCGTCCCGAAATCCCGGTGATCGCCTCCTCCGGGATATCGGTCGTACCAGTCCTCCGTCCATTCCCACAGGAGCCCGGGAGGAGATATTTCACCAGCCGATGCCCCGATCACCGCATTAAGAAATTCTTCCTGGTCCGTTATTCCCGGTGCGCTCAAGGCAGACCTCCCGAATTCCGGAACACCTGCGATCCGCGCGAAGGCCTCCCATTCCGCTTCGCGCGGCAGCCGGGCCAGCAGGCCACGGGACGAAGAGAGCCATCGGCAGTAGGAGGCGGCGTCATTCCAGCTCACCTGCATCACCGGCACGCGTCCGTCAGAAGCATACAGTTCATCTCCGGGGCCGGCGAACGGCCTTCTCCAGCAGACGCCGTCTCTCTTCCGCCATTGTCCATCCACTGAAATCCAGCCCCATCCGCCTATTTCAGCTTCGGTCAGGTACCCGGTAGAAGCGGCGAACCGGTTGAATTCGGCGCGAGACACCAGCCGCTTCGATATCATCACGCGCCGAATCTCCTCGTTGTGAGCCGGGCATGACGCGTACAGGAATTCCTTCTTTACGGCATGAGATCCCGCGCCGTCCCAGTTCCGGTCGACGGCTTCACGCTCAAGCCCGATCGTATAGCTCCCTTCCGGGATTATGACATATGATTGTTCGTTGTCAATCATCGTTCAATCTCGACGAAGTTGAATAATTGAACCGTGCACGCATTGCAACCGGCCGCAGGACCGGGCGACCCCGCAGCGTACTCACTTTAATTTACGGCATCGACCAGACTGAAGCTGTCCTTGCCGTCCAGGGGAAACTCGGCATTCAGGAACGTTACAAGCAGCTGCACGTCCCTCGAACTGTATGCGTGGGTCATCTCGTTACAGATGGCGTTTGCGAGCGGCACGGCGTACTTCTTGTCCTTGCCGGGCAGGACAATCAGAATTTTATTCCTGTCATATCTCACCGAAAAATCCCTGTCGCTCAACCGCGTTTTGATGAATTTTTCGAAGTACGCAAACATGCCCTTTGTCTTCTCATGACCGAACAGGGCATGGAAGCGTTTATAGTTCTTGATGGACATCAGCACGAGCGATACGGGTATGTTGAGGTCCCGTGCGTTCCGGATCTCGTCCTCGATCCGGTTGTACACGCCTTCGATCGTATCTATATAGCTGCCGCGGCGGTACTCGATCCCGCGTAAAATCGAAATATAGGGAAATATGAAGTCCGTGAACTTCATGATACGCGCATGCACGGTATCGATATGTGCCGTTTCCGCCAGGTCGAAGAGCATGATGAACCCCAGCAGGTTTCCGCCGAGCTTGAACATGAAGATTTCGGACATTGACATGCTTCTCAGTTGCCGTTCGGTAAAAATTTCGATAAGTGTTTTAGACCGGTAAAAATCATTGAAAATGACCGGGCTCTCGGCATGCGAAAGCTCCTGGACCAGGCCTGAATTCGCCGAGATCCGGAACTCATGCTCATCCAGCTTCAGGCTGTCCTCCGCATCGGCGACAAACAAGGGGTAATCTCGCGAGGCTTCGTCAAGGGCGAAGATGGCAAATTTCTCAATGCCGAGCTGTTTGAACTCGTCGCGGATAATGTCACGTATCCGCAGGGCCTGGCCTGCCGTCTCAATGTCGCGCCTGACCTTGTCGACTGCCACGATATGCGATCCCGGGCCGGAGCCGGTTTCCGTCAGCTCTTTATACCGTATCGAACGGAAGGAAAAAGCCGAGTATTCCGCAATGACATTGAAAAATCCCTTCTCTTCTCCCGTGTAGTCGGCCGAGTTCAGCTTGTTACCAAGGATAATGACGCCGAGCACCTCTTCGTTGAAAATGATCGGCACCAGCAATCGAGCATCAATCGATATGTAGGTGTAATAATCGTCGCTGAAAGCAGTGTCGCTCTTGTAATCTTCAACATCTATGATCTCTTTGTTAGTTATGAGCTCCCTGAGGATGCCGGCGGCCGGGCTGAAATCCAACTCATCCCGGTTGACGCTCACGCCCCGCGACTCGACGATTTCCCACATTTCCGTGTTCTCATAGTTCGGCAGCATGATGGAGGCGGAGGACACGCCGATCTGTCCCATGATTGAAAAAAGAATGACATCAAACAGCTCTGACGTGTTGCCTGCCCGGAGGATGTCCTTGCTCATCTCGTACAATACTATGTTATCGAGAAGGACGCCGCTTTCTTCCCAGCCCGCCGCGGGCTGCGCCGTTTCCCGTCTTTCTGCCCCGTCTCCGTCATCTGGCCTTATCGTAAACCTGGGTTTGCGTGCAGCCTCTTCATCGTCCCCGCCCGCTTCCGATTCCGCTGTCAAAGGCCCGGTTGGAGCCGGTGTGGCTGGTTCTGCTCCTTCATGCGCCTCGTCCTCAACCGAAACGAGGTCTTCGCTGCCAAGGTACAGGATATCATCGTCCGGAAGAATGGGGTCAGAATTTCCGACCATCCCCTCCTGATACGGCGCACCGGTCTGGGCCGGTCCGGTAATTCGGTCCATAATCGTCTTCTGGCCCCTGCCGGCCATGTCGTTCTTATAGTGTAATGCCTTTTCGAGTAATCCCATGGTTACACACCCAGTTCATTAAGTACTTTCAGGTACAGGTTGAAGTAATCGGAGCTTGCGAACTTTCTGATGATCTCTTCCGGCAGCCGTTCAAACAGGCCGTCAAGATACTTGAGCAGAGTCTTGATGTTGACCTGTTTCTGCTCCGGAAAGGTTTTGACAAAGCGCTCGACGTCAGCCTGGTCTTCAAGTATGACGACTCGGTCCGTGATGTCGCGGATCGGATCTGCTACCGGCGTAACCGCCGCGGGCTCATGCACCTCGGGCGCGGAGGGCGTGACCACCGGCTCCGCCATGGCGGATTTTATCACCTCCGGAGCGGCCGCCTCCTGCGCGCTTTCTTTCTCCTCATTCCAGGCGAATGAGCGCTCAACGAGCGCAACGACCTCGACGTCCGTCTTTCCCGTCCGCTTCTTCAGCTGCTCCCGTATGTGCTGTACATCCTCTTCGAAAATCAGAGCGCTCGAGGCGGAAACATCGTTCTCAATAGAATCCCGCTCGACATCAATAAGGCTTCCTTCCGCCGGAAGAAGATACCGGTAGCGCCGGTCTTCTTTGGCGCCGACGCGGGTCTCCCTGTCAAATTCATACAGGTGGTACCGGTCGTAGAGATTGACGTCCCGGTACTCTCCTTTAAAGAGCATGTCTTCAATTGAATCGAATTCATCGGCAGTCAGCCCCAGCAGCTCAAGCCGCGTTGATACGGTTTTCCCGCCCCTGGTACCGAAGAACTCGTCAATCTCGCGTATGTAGCTGCTGTAGTCCTCCTCGACTATAGCAGTATGGATGTAATCCATCTCCTCATCGCCATACTTGTAATCAAGGTCTTCGAACATTTCCTCATACGCCGGCCGAAAGTCGTCGGTTACGGTCGCAATCCGCTTCCGGTCTTCTTCCGCATCCGCTTCCCTGAGCAGATAGGAAGATCCTTCGTCCACCTGTACGATCCCGCTTATGATCTTTTCGAGTTTATTCTCTTCGAACACCCCCTCGACAACGGGTTCACCTGACTGCATTTCATCGATAAACACCGCCCGTGCGGCCGGCCTTCCATCCTGAACCTCAGGCATTATTTCATCAGGCGAAGGCCTCCTGGTTTTCTTCAGAGCCGAGAGATGAACGTCTGCTGCGCGGTCGGGCAGCGGGGCATCAGGCTCCCTGATCGTTGTGATTTCTTTCTTCAGAGGCGCGGCATCCGTGTGTTTCTCTGCCACCGCGAACGACTTCTCTTTCTCCGCTGCCGGCGGCATCACGATCCGCTCCTCCGGTTTCTGTACCGGCTCGGCGATGACGGCCTCGCTGTCCGGCATGTTCCATATCATGTATTCATCATTAATGCCAACATATCCTTCCGGCACAGGAGCTGCCTGCTCTTTTACGGTAGTCGGCGCATCTTTCGCGGATACTACCGGCTCCTCTTTTACTGCACCAGCCGGTTCGGGTTCAGTGGCAGGCGCCGGCCGGGAGATTTCATCGGATGCGAGATCATCCAGCGACATCACCCTGCCTTTATCCATGCCTGCGGTTTCGTCTTCCGTCAGCTCGCTTATGCGTTCTCCCGGAGTTTCTTCCTCTGTTTCCGCCCGGCTAATTTCCTCAGTAACGGACCCTGCCGCGGGCTGTTCTTCGACCGTAATTTTATGAAGGGGCACCCACGTGCGTCCCTCTTCGTCAATATTGTCAAGATCTTCAATCGATATCCATGACCTGCCGTCGTCTACGACTTCTTCATGTCGCCGTGCAGGAGGTTCAACCACCGGGGCACTGACAGGTTTTTCTTCTATTTTATCTGCAATAACGGCATGCTCGCGCTTCTGCGTTGAAACCACAGGCCGGACACCGGCCTTCGCGGCGGTGCCACGACCTGCCGCGTCTTCGGCCGATTTTACATCTTCTTTGAGGGGAATCAGGTCAAAATCTTCAAGACCTTCTATGAGGTCGTTCTCGTTCAGGAGCAGAACGCTTTCGTTTGCTACAGCCTCCGCCTCGACAAGGTCAATATTGCCGATAGCGCCGATATCAAAATCCTTCGGCAGGTTTTTTTTCACACCTTCCGGCAGTTCAATTGTGAAGCCTTTCGGGGCCCCCTTGCTGCTTGAATCCCTGGTCATATCGTACTCTGGATGGTTCCCTGTTATCGTTTATTAATATTTGGAAACTTTTATTAACAATTGTTAAGATTTCCTGGTTGCACATCATCATTAGCATTACTTTTTATAAATGCCGATGATGCGACATAATTTGTATTCCCTGCCTGTCCAACCGGGAGAATACCCTGTATATAATATCGTGTATAGGGCAAAATAAATCAAGATTTTTAAATTTACGCCGGCAGAGTGCCGGTACAACGGGGTTTTGACACGCACCAGAAACAAAAAGGATGGCATTTCTGCCATCCTTTTAAGTTTAATATATCCGAAATGTTATCTGCTGGCAACCTTCAGCCTGGCCTTGATCCTTCTCTCCGTGTCCTGGAGGCGTATCCAGTCGCTTGAGAAAGCCTTTATCTCTTGCTGCTTCTGGTCTTGAAGGGCTTTCAGCTTTTCCTCGAGTTCCTTCTTGTTAAGATCATCTTTCTTCGCGGCGGTTTCCGCGAGAATGATAAGCTTGTTGTCCCGGATTTCTACGACACCGCCCTCTACCACAAAATATTCGGTTGTTTTTCCGTCCCTCAGGCGGACTTCTCCATACCCGAGCTCTGAAATGAGCGGCGCATGGTCAACGAGGAAACCAAGCTCACCATTATGGGCCTGTACGACGCCGAATGCTATCTCGCCCTCGAACAGGTACCGGTCAGGCGTTAATATGCTGCATTTGATTTTCTTCATCGGTTATTAACCTTGTAATTTTTTCGCCTTTTCCACCGCTTCCTCTATCGGGCCAACCATGTAGAAAGCCTGTTCGGGAAGTGAGTCATATTCGCCGTTTATAAGACCCTTGAAGCTCTTGATCGATTCCTCAAGCTTGACATACTTGCCTTTGAAACCGGTGAACTGCTCGGCGACGAAGAAGGGTTGTGACAGGAACCGCTCCATCTTCCGGGCGCGCTGCACGAGGAGTTTGTCCTCTTCCGCGAGCTCGTCCATACCGAGAATGGCGATGATATCCTGCAGGTCCTTGTACCGCTGGAGAATACGCTTAACTTCCATCGCAACGTTGTAGTGCTCTTCACCGACAAGCTCGGGAGCGAGAAGCCGCGATGTCGAATCAAGCGGATCAACAGCAGGATAGATACCCTTCTCAGCGATCTGGCGCGAAAGGACCGTTTGCGCATCCAGGTGGATGAACGCGGTTGCAGGCGCCGGGTCAGTCAGGTCGTCAGCAGGAACATAAATGGCCTGCACGGAGGTGATGGATCCGTTCTTGGTGGAGGTAATCCGCTCCTGTAGCTGGCCCATTTCAGTCGCCAGTGTCGGCTGGTAACCGACGGCAGAAGGCATACGGCCCAGCAGGGCGGAAACCTCGGAACCGGCCTGAGAGAACCTGAATATATTGTCAATGAACAAGAGAACGTCGCGTCCGGACAGATCCCTGAAATATTCACACATGGTAAGAGCCGAGAGACCTACCCGCAGACGTGCTCCGGGGGGCTCGTTCATCTGCCCGTACACCAGGCAGGCCTTGTTGATAACACCGGAACCCTGCATCTCGAGCCAGAGGTCATTCCCTTCACGGGTCCGCTCACCCACGCCCGCGAATACTGAAAATCCGCCGTGCTGCTGGGCCACGTTGTTGATGAGCTCCATGATAACAACCGTCTTGCCGACACCCGCGCCGCCGAACAGTCCGGTTTTTCCGCCCTTGATGTACGGAGCGAGAAGGTCGATAACTTTAATACCGGTTTCAAATATCTCGGATTTCGGCTGCAGCTGTTCGAACTTCGGCGGCTCCTGGTGGATGGACCGCCGCTCTTTCGTCTTCAGCGGTCCCTTGTTGTCAACGGTTTCGCCGAGGAGGTTGAAAATCCTTCCCAGCGTCTCTTCGCCGACCGGAACCGTGATTGGTGCGCCGGTATCAATTATTTTGGCGCCGCGCTTGATGCCGTCCGTGGAAGCCATGGCAACTGCACGGATCCGGTTCCCGCCAAGGTGCTGTTGAACCTCGCTCACCATTTTCCGTTTTTCGCCCATGACTTCAAATTCAAGAATAAGAGCATTATAAATTTCCGGTAATTTGCCCTCCGGGAATTCCGCATCAAGGGTTGATCCAATTACCTGAACGACCTTTCCGATGTTCTCGCTCATGACATACTCCTTACTAACCTATAGTATCTATCATTGAAAACTTCTGTTATTTGAGAGCCGCGGCTCCACCGACAATCTCCGAAATCTCTTTCGTAATTTTGGCCTGGCGCACCCTGTTATACGTAATCGTAAGATCCCTGATCATTTCCGACGAAGCGTCGCTCGCGTTCTTCATGGCGACCCTGCGCGCAAATTGCTCTGAATATGAAGATTCGAGGAAGCATGTGTAAATCTTCACTTTCAGATAGAGCTGTATCAGGTACGCGAATATCCTGGTCGGGTTCGGCTCGAAGTAAAACTCGAGCTGGGCTCCGGGATACATGTCCTTGATTTCCTCTTCTTCCAGAAGGATCGGCAGAAGCCGTATCAACGCGGGCTTCTGGGACGTATTCGATTTGACCTTCGTGTACGAGATGTAAACTTCATGGAACTCGCCGCTAAGGAAAAGGCTTCTCAGATCGCTGCCGATCTTGGCGGCCTCGTCGAATGTAAGTTTGTCTTCCGGATTCATCATAGACTTGAAAGTGGGGATCTTCATGAAATTCATGAATGCCGCCCCCTTCTTGCCTACGTTGAAAATCTGCGCGTCTCTCCCCTCTCCGGCGAGCTTGTCCTTGAAATTCAGGGACGTTTCTATAATATTGTTGTTGAAGCTTCCGCACAGGCCCCTGTTGCCGGTTATCTGGAATATAAGCACCCGGGACGGATCATCTGCTTCCCTGAAGTGAGGATCTTCCGAAACCGATACGCCCGAGTTGACCAGGTTGGCAAGGATCTCGTTAACCTTTACGTCATACGGTTTCGACATCTCAAGCCGCTGCTGCATTTTTTTCATCTTTGCAGTCGAGACCATTTCCATGGTGCTCGTGATCTTCCGTGTATTGGATACGGATTTAATTCGCTTTTTTATATCCCTTTGAGTGGCCACGGTCTAATCCCTTCGTAAATTATTTGCTTATCTCAGCCAAATACCGGTCTACAAATTCCTGAGTCGCGGCGGTGAACTTATCAGCGCTCTTCATCTCACCCGTCGAGGACACCTCGGCAAGAAGATCCTTGTGCGAGCTCCTCATGTAGGCGATAAACTTCGATTCGAAATCTTTCACTTTATTAACAGGCACCTTGTCGATGAAGCCCTGGGTACTTGCGTATATAACCGCAACCTGCTCTTCAACAGCCATCGGAACATACTGGCCCTGTTTCAGGATCTCGACGAGACGAATACCGCGGTCGAGCTGTTTCTGCGTAGAGGCATCGAGCTCGGTGCCCATCTGGGCGAACGCTTCCAGTTCACGGAACTGAGCGAGGTCCAGCCGCAGCGATCCGGCGTATTTCTTCATGGCCTTGATCTGCGCGTTGCCACCGACCCGGGATACCGAGATACCGACATCTACAGCAGGACGGATACCGGACGCAAACAGGTTCGGCAGGAGGTATATCTGACCGTCAGTAATCGAGATAACGTTGGTCGGGATATACGCGGAAACCTCGCCTTCCTGCGTCTCGATGATCGGGAGAGCCGTCAGGCTGCCGCCGCCGAGCTCTTCGCCAAGCTTAGCTGACCGCTCAAGCAGCCTGGAATGGCAGTAGAAGATGTCGCCCGGGTAGGCTTCCCGTCCGGGGGGCCTCCGGAGCAGCAATGACATTTCGCGGTACGCATTGGCCTGTTTTGTAAGGTCATCGTATACGCAAAGCGTATGCCCTTTCTTTTCATACATGTAATATTCCGCCATGGCGGTTCCTGCATACGGTGCGATATACTGCATCGGAGCCGGGTCTGAGGCGTTGGCAGAAACGACAATCGTGTACTCCATGGCGCCGTATTGCTCGAGCTTTTCCACAACCGCGGCAACGGTCGAGGCTTTCTGCCCGATGGCCACATATACGCATTGGACATTCTTTCCTTTTTGGTTGATGATCGTGTCAAGGGCAATGGCCGTTTTACCGGTCTTCCGGTCCCCGATGATCAGCTCGCGCTGTCCGCGTCCGATCGGAGTCATCGAGTCAACCGATTTGATACCGGTCTGGAGGGGCTCTTTAACCGGTTGCCGCGAGGCAATGCCGGGAGCCGTAAACTCGAGCGGACGATATTTCTTGATATTGATGGGACCCTTGTTGTCAATGGGAACGCCCAGCGGGGTAACGACACGGCCGAGCATCTCGTCGCCGACCGGCACGGCAAGAACGCGGTTCAGCCGTTTGACCTTGTTCCCTTCCTGGATCTCGAGGTAGTTGCCGAGAATGGCGGCCCCGATCGAGTCCTCTTCAAGGTTCAGAACCATCGCCTGGATGCCGTTTTCAAACTCGAGCATCTCGCCGGACATCGCGTTTTCAAGTCCGTGTATACGGGCGATACCGTCACCGACCTGTATTACGGTCCCGACCTCGCTGACGTCGAGAGCGGATTTATATCCTTCAATCTCTTTCTTTATAATAGATTTTATTTCTTCTGTTTTAATCTTCATAGGCCACTTCGCTCCTGACTTTGCTATTTAACAGATTATTCTTTATATTCTTAAGATCTTTCAATAAAGACCCGTCAATTACAGTGTCACCTACTTTAATAATTATTCCGCCCAGAATGCTTGTGTTGATCTCTTCTTTTACGATTATTTCTTTCTTGAATACTTCCTTGAGCCTGGCGGCCAGCTTGTTCTTCATTGCAGTGTCAAGCTCAACCGATGTTACGATCGTGACCTTCTGCCGGTTGTTTACCTGATCGAGCAATGCCTCAAGAGCCTGTTGAATATCAACCAGACAGGACTGGCGGTCATTATCGAGGAGCACTTTCAGGAAATTGATCATGTAATCTGAAATATTCCCCTTGAAGACCTTCTCGATAAATTCTTTTTTCGATTCTTTCGCGATCTCGGGAGCGACGAGAAAATGCCGCAGTTCTTTATTCTCCGTCACCAGATCGGCAAGGAACCTGATTCCCTCTTCGATTTCCGGCAGAGCATTCTTCTGCTGCCCGAATTCCACCAGAGAGCTTGCGTATACACGAGCTATATCATTTGCAGCCACGTCACTACCCTGTCCTGATTTAATAATAGGACAGTCCAGTAATTAAATTACTGAACTGTCCCCATTTTATTCAAGGCCTCTTCGACGAGAGCCTTCTGATCTTCCGCTTTTATATTCTTATTAATGATCTTTGACGCGATTTCAGTCGAAAGAACAACGACTTCCGTTTTAATATCGATGATCGCCTTGTCCTTCGCGAGTTCGATCTCCTTTTTGGCGCGGTCAGCTATCGTCCTCGACTCGGCACTGGCTTTCTCAACGATCTCGTTTTTCATCCGTTCCGCCTCTTCCCGGCCCTTCGCTATGATCTGGGCAGCTTCGTTACGAGAGTTGTCCATCATCGCTTTATGCTGGGCAAGCAGCTTCTCGGCTTCCTGACGAGTACGTTCAGCGTTGTCGATTTCAAAGCGGACTTTTTCAGCCCTGGCATCCATCGCATCGACGATAGGTCTCCACGCCACCTTCCATAGAATGCCCATCATAACCAGAAACGTTATGACAGTCCACAGGAGAAGACCCGGATCGACTCTCAGCAGTCCTTCTTTTAAGAAATCCATATACGTTACCTTCTAAAAGAGATAAAAACTCTACGAAGCAAGGCGCATCGCAAAAAACGATGCGTTTTACTTTACTTCTTTACTTCTTCCGCTGCCGCAGGTTCGGCCTTCTCAACGTTAACAGGCGTCTGCTGCTTCTGAATGGCGAGCATGAAGGTGATAACCAGAGCGAAGAACGTAAAACCTTCGATCAGAGCAGCAGCGATGATCATCGCCGTCCGCAGGTCGCCGCTCAATTCAGGCTGGCGAGCCATACCTTCGATAGCGCCAGAAGCCAACCGGCCAATACCCATTGCCGCGCCGATAACGACCAGACCAGCACCCAGACCAGCTCCCAGATACGATAAACCTAAATATTCCATCATTTCCTCCTAGTTAGTAATACTTAATCTTTCACCTTTATCTTAAACTAATTCATCTAGAATTAGCTTATGTGCAAAACGAGAAACCCCGCATCAATGTGCGTGTAATGAAGACCCGATAAACATCGCTGACAGGACCGTGAAGATGAAGGCCTGCAGCCAGGCAACCAGGAGCATCTCAAGAGCGTATATCATCAATGCTCCCACGACAGAGCCGATCCCCACGAAATATGATTGGAACATCATGGTAAGAAAAAGGAAGATCAGTACGACAACGTGTCCCGCGGTCATGTTGGCAAAGAGACGAACGGTCAGTGAAAACGGCCGGATCAGCAGGCCGATGAGCTCTATCGGCCACAGGAGGCAGAGACCGAGGATGAACGGAACGCCATGCGGCACAGTGCCCTTGTAAATCCAGAGGGGGCCCTGCTTGATGAAACCGACGGCAATGATCAGGATAAGGGTAAGTATTGCAAGCCCGCCTGTGACGGCCAGGTTACCGGTCGCGGTGGCCATGCCGGGCAGCATACCGAGGTAATTACAGAATAATATAAAGAAGAAAAGACTCAGGAAATACGGAACGGCTCTCCTCGCGTACTTGCCTTCGAAATTCGGCTCTACCATTTCTTCGAAGACCCACTGGATGATCGATTCCCACCAGTTGACCCAGCGTGATTCCGAACCCTTATCGGCTTTTTTAATCTTGAACGCAAGGGGTATAAAAATGCAGAGTATCAGGAACGCCGCGAGCCACATCATCATGACCCACTTGGTGATTCTCATATCAAAAATACCGAAGAGCTTTTTGCTCAGCGGTCCTTCGTTGACATGCGCGATAGCATTATTGATTGATTTGAGGGACGAAAAGAGAATATTTTCACCAGGGCTCGTATGGGAAGGAGTGATGACATGGTCGGTAAGGTGGCCGTTTACAAGCTCACCGACATCCATAGTCTCGTGATGAGCGCCGCCGGGAGCAAACATGAATATAAGGAACAGCACATATGCGAGAACTACAACAACTCCAAGAACAAGCGGTACTATCCGTTTCACGGGAAATCTCCTACACCAATTGTTTACTCAGTTATTCTTTTCTTCCGCATCGGTGCGATGATAATCAATCGCACCGTCCCATCATGCCGCCTTTGTCACTTGCTGTGACCATTTAAAAAAACGAGTGTTAAAAATCAAGATAATTTCATCAGAGCCATTTAATTCTTTTCTCATTTCCGGCATTTTTTTCTTTTTCCTGCTTCTCGATTTTCTCGATATTTTTCAGCACCTTGATTAAATGATAGAATCCGATCGCCATGCCGAGAAATGCTCCGAGGCTCGTGAAGACAGGCGAACTATCGTAGCGTGTATCGAGCCAATAACCTCCCAGGATAAACAGCGTTACCGTGGCGGCAAGCTGTATGCCCATTGACGAATAGGTAACGATTGACCGGCTTAAGCCTCTATCACCCATTACTATCAGTCAGTCCCCTGTGTAATTACTTAACATCCTCTATCCACTTGTCAGCATTTTTTTTATTAGGGTCATTGTCAAGGTTTTTTCATTATACAATCTTTGTTTTTTGGTTGTAAATCGATTAATAACAATTTTCGGGGATGGACTGCTCCCACAAGTCGGTGATTTCACACTCTCCGAGAGCCTGATTTATGGTTGTGCGCCGTAATACAAGATTTTGCTCGCACTGATACCTGCATCATCCTGATAAGGCCCTGCTCCGTTATACACGCGTCATTCCCCATGCCTGCCGACGGCTTCTAAGAACAGTTCCGTTACCGGATCACGCTATTTTTCACGCAGAATAAATTAAAGAATACTCCCGAAATATTAAGCATGGAGAGATTCTTGACGATAATAAAAAAGTCAGCGCCGCGGTCAAACGATCCCGGTGCGGTAATTACCGGTCTCATGGTTTCTCTATACCGGCTTGTACAAAGGACCCTGTATGAAATTATCTATTAAAATAATCCAGAGCCATGACGAAATTATCGCGAATTGCCCCGAGCTTGACATCAATTGCTACGGTTCCGACAGGGATGAAGCGGTACGGAGGATAAAAAAGGTTATAGATTTTTACGTAGATTCCGCCAAGGAGCTGGGTCTTGACGTGGAATCCCTCTCCGAGATATCGGTTGAAGGCGAGATAAACCACGGCCTTGCCGACAGTTACGCCAGTGCCCATCCGGACAGCATCAATTAAAAAAACAAAGGCCCCTTGCGGGGCCTTTCACATCATCAGCACAATCACTTGCCTTCCAGTTCGTCGTCATCAATCTTGAACTTGTTGCTGCTGAGCAGTTCCTCGACCCAGGACTTCCGCTTATCCGATCGCTTGATATCGTGAAGCCTGCGCTCGATGCTCGGCCGCACCTCTGCGAACGGGATCACTTTCTTCACATTTTTACCGCCCTCGTTTGAGGTCCTGGTGTACATCCGGTCTTTGTTCTTGTTATAATAATCCTGCACATCCTGCGGAGTTACCGTTATGCCGCCGAGAATGACGTCTGACTCGTATGTCGACGAGAGATTGTAATCCAGGAATATCTTCAGCTCTTTCACGAATTTTTCTTCCTTGTCAATGCCCCGCTTGACGGCTTCGCGCATCATGACATCTTCCCTTAATATTTTCTTTGCCAGCTCACGCCTCATCTTGTCCTCGACCTTCATGTCGGAGCGTCCCATCATCTTTCTCTTCGACATCACGAAGTCTATCAGCTTGTTCAGATCGGCGACGGTAAATTCGGTTTTCCCGAGCCTATACACAATGGCGGCCGGGTTGGTCAGAACCACTGTCTCTGTATTATTCTCAACGTCCTTCGCCTTGATGAGCTTTTCCTGGAGCCGCAAGGCCGCGTTGTAGGTCAGCCTGCGCTTCATGCCTGCCTGCTGGGCCTTGTCCTCGATGACATCATCGATATTGTCTTCGTTGATCTCCACGGACTCTTCCGCCTTGATGATATAGACCGCATTGCCGACCCTGACCGGCTCCTTTGTGTAGGTGCCGCTTTTCACGGCAAACACTGCCTTCGAAAAATCCTGGCCGCGCATCCCCTCGAGAACGAACCCGATGTCGCCGCCCTTTCTCTTGGAAAAATCATCGGAGTATTTCTTCGCTGCCTCATCGAACGCCAGGCCGCCGTCAAGCTCCTTGATGACCGTTCGCGCCTTGTCCTCTTTCTCTTTAAGGGCCGTCTCAAGCTCGGCCGGCGTCAGCTTCTCTCGCCTGTTCTGTACAATCTTGAAATTCTTTACCGCAAACTTGATAATGCTGGCCTTGACGGCTTTCTCACTGAACGATCCCTCCGAGCTCATCTGTCTGCCAAGGTACTGGGAATAGAAATTCCTCGTTGCGAGTTTTCTCAAAAACTGAAAATCCTCTTTCTTGTCAAACCCGGCCTTGACGGCCTCCCGCACGACAAACCTCTCGACAGCGAAACGCTCGAGGTGTGTTTTCTGCTGCTGCTTCTTCTTTAAAATTGCATCTTTCGCCATCCGACGGGCGTCCATCCAGTCGTAGAACTCCCCCCTCGTAATAGTGCCGCCGTTATATGTGGCAAGGACATCTCCTGCCCTTTTACACGAGGCCGCTGAAAAAGCTACGGCTGCAACTATGGTGAAAATCATCATCTTTTTCATTCTGCTTTCCCACTCCTGTACATGTTTACTGATATATTGAAGAGCATCACGCGGGATGCCGGGTATTCCGCAGTACGGGGATATAGTTTCCATTACCCGGGAAATGCCCCTGACGAAAGGACCGCATTACAAGCGGGTAACGCAGTGCGAATTTCGGTCAAACCAGTATGAACACAGCACTATTATTCTGTTACAAATTGTCAATTTAATTTCAGAGGACGGCCCTTTTTTACATCTGCCGTGCCGTGGGATCAGAACTGCAGGCGGGTTCCCAACTGGAGGTTGATGTCTTTGCCATTACTGATATTAACCATCGTTTCAGCAGTTATTTTCAATACCCAGATATTGATTTCAAGTCCGGCGATATACAGGCCCATAAATCCGCGGGGATAATACTTGTATCGTGCAAACGCCATGACCATGCCCAGGCTGGTGCCCAGCGAAGGAATGGCCGCCAGGCCGACACCGCTCGCATCGAGGCTGTTATACCCCCATGTCATGGCCATTCCGAAACCGGTATAAATATCAAACAGCCAGAAGAGGTTGAAATAGACGATGGCTTGCGCGTTGGCGGAGAGCATCGCGTATTTCATGCTGAAATTGTAGTACGCATCCAGTGCAAGGGTGTAGTTCCCGGCCGCGGGTGCGGGCGGACTTGGAACAGAAATACCGGCCATGGTATATTTATACTGGCCGTTGATGCTCATTATACCGTCCATGAAATCAGCGCCTGCGCTGAGAGTAAAACCGCCGAACCCGAAGATAAACGGCAGTATTGTTTTCTTGGGTATCGCATTCCAACGGAGCTTCCCTCCACCTGAATATACGTTGAACTTGTCCAGGGTGGCCGATTTCTGATTCAGGGGCGGACGGTACATGGCGTCACTGAACAGCATTATCTTGAACATGATGTCAACGCCCTTTGAAATGCCGAACCCCATATATATCACCGGGTTGGGTGCATAGGCCGGGTACACGCTTTTCTCCCGCGGCACGTCCTCGTCCCAGTACTTCATGTTGGAGCATCCGATGGCTGCCGAAACCCCGAAAAACATGTGCGGGAAATTGCCGATGTAGGCGTCTCCGATCGGATATCCGCCCACATTGGCCATGGCAAACGCCGCGGGATAATTCTTGAAATTTGACGAAACAAGCTTGTCGATGTTATAGATAACATCTGTCAGGCTGGAGATATCAAGCCCGGTCGTTCCAGGATCAATATAGACCCATGCGAAGGCCGATGTTGATAAAAAACTGGCAAACGCGAAGGCGATGACGGCTGTCAGGAACTTTCTCTTCATAGGTGACCCGAGTTTAATACCTCTATTGTCGGCAAAAGTGTAATCGGAATATAGCCCCACGGGCCACGATTTCCACCTTTTCCTAATAGTACTGACCGAAACGTTTTTTGTCAACGAATTACTTAAAACAGTGCGAGATACGGAGCGGACCTTTTACGGAGGCATCAATGCTCAGTTAAAACAAGGGGGCCGTTTTCAGTGACCGCGATGGTGTGCTCAAAATGTGCCGAAAGACCATCGTCCGCCGTCACCGCCGTCCATCCGTCGCCCAGGAGCTTAACCGCATGACCGCCCTCATTGATCATCGGCTCCACGGCAAGCACCATGCCCGGCTCAAGGAGAACCCCCATCCCCTTTTTTCCGTAATGGGGAACGACCGGCGGCTCATGCAGAGCAAAACCGACGCCGTGGCCCGTATAGTTTCGGACCACGCTGAAGCCGCGGGACTCGGCATGCTGCTGGATCGCGTGACCGATGTCGCTGATACGGTTCCCCGGCACCATGACGCGGATGGCCCGCTGGAGGCAGTCGCTCGTTGTTTCAATCAGGTCTCGCGACTTACCGGTGACCTTTCCGGCGGTAAAGGTACGGCAGGCATCCGAAAAATATCCGTTCAGGACAACGCCAGTATCGATTTTCACCAGGTCCCCGCCCGCGATCTTCCGCTTTTTAGAAGGAATGCCGTGCACGACCTCATTGTTGATGGAAATGCAGGAAGCGGCGCTGTAACCGGGAACGGTTTTAAATGCAGGTCTCGCTTTCTCTTTGACGATCATCGATTCAATGAGCCGGTCAATATCCCAGGTGGAAAGCCCGGCAAGCGAGAGCCGGGCCAGCTTGCGGAATATTCCGGCAATGATAACACCGGATTCCCGGATCCGCTGTATCTCCTCGGGTGACTTGAGACGAACGGTTGCTCTTCTCATGTCACCCGCGGGTTCGGCGGAGCGATTTCGGGAGGATGCTCATGCCCCCTGATTACGCCTCGGCCGCCCTGGAGCCTTCGGCGGATTTTTCACTCTCTTTAGGGGCAAGCGTAAGCCCGGCCGCCACCTTTATCTTCGCCTCGATTTCCTGCACGGTAGCCGGGTTGTCGGCGAGGTACTTTTTCGCGTTTTCCCTGCCCTGCCCGATCCGCTCTTCCCCGTAGGAAAACCAGGTGCCGGACTTCTTGATGATTTCATATTTCACACCGAGGTCGAGTATACCACCCTCGCGGGAAATGCCGCGATCGAACATGATGTCAAACTCGGCCTGTTTAAAGGGCGGCGCGACCTTGTTCTTCACCACTTTGACCCGAACCCGGTTGCCGATCGGGTCTTCGCCCGTTTTCAGCGTTTCAACCCGCCGGATGTCCAGGCGGACCGATGAGTAAAATTTCAGGGCGTTGCCGCCGGTCGTGGTCTCGGGCGAACCGAACATCACGCCGATCTTCATGCGTATCTGGTTTATGAAAATGACACAGGTCTTCGACTTGGAGATGACCGCGGTAAGCTTCCGGAGCGCCTGGCTCATGAGCCGCGCCTGCAGGCCCATATGTGAATCGCCCATATCGCCGTCGATCTCCGCCTTGGGCACGAGGGCGGCCACGGAGTCGATGACGATGATATCCACAGCGCCGGAGCGGACCAGCGCCTCCACGATCTCAAGGGCCTCTTCGCCGGTGTCCGGTTGCGATACCAGGAGCTCATCGGTTTTCACGCCGAGCTTGGCCGCGTATAACGGGTCCAGAGCGTGCTCCGCGTCTATGAACGCGGCCACACCGCCCAGTTTCTGGGCCTCGCCCACGATGTGGAGCGTGAGCGTTGTCTTGCCCGAAGACTCGGGGCCATATATCTCGACCACGCGGCCGCGCGGAACGCCGCCGATGCCGAGCGCGATGTCCAGCTCGAGGGAGCCGGAGGAGATTGCCTCGATCTGGACGATCTTGTCGTCATCGCCCAGCCTCATGATGGAGCCCTTGCCGAACTGCTTCTCGATCTGCATGATCGCGGATTCGAGGGCCTGGGCTTTCTGATTGCTTTCCTTGTTGTTCATCTCTTTCTGTTCAGCCATTACCGTACCTCTGGTTATAATTTCATGAAGGACTTCAATTATGTATTATACGAACGGGATGTTTCATAATTAAAGCTTATGTCTCATTATTTTGTAAAGAATAAATTTTTTTTTGATGGCCCTGCGAACAGAGCGTCAGGGGCATGAAAATGAGATACTATGAGGGCAGGATTATGTCAAGTAAAAAATACTATATTTTTGTTAAGTAGTTAATTTTTTATGAGTACTTGAATCAGGCAGTGCCCTTGAAGCAGCTGAGCCCATTTGACGCAATGGGCTCAGCTGTAAGTGCCGGTCGGAAGCAAGGCACCGGACAGCATGCGTCGCGCCGGAACGCTGCCTTTACGATTTACCCGATTTCATCCTGTCGTTTTTAAGCTCCTGCATTTTCGACCTGAAGCTGCCGACGACGCTCTGAATCGACGATATGGAACGGGACAGAATTTTCTCATAATCCTCCGGCTTCGACAGGAAGATCTCCACTACCGCCCAGACATTGTCGCGCAGCATAAAAACTTTTGCGCATTTGATATCAGAATTTGCGAAGTTACCGGCAAGTAGAACATCCTGGCGCTCTTCCTCGCTCTCGATTTCCCAGAAGTTGGGATAAATGAGCCTGAAATATACATTATCGTTTTCATCCACCTGGATAATATAGTTGCCGCCCTCATGTTTGAAAGCCACATCGCCATCCTTGTCAAGTTCAGGCCGGTATCCGTTCGATTCCAGGAATTTCATGTATGTCTGCTGGCGGATTTCTTTTTCCGTTAACACTTTCTTGGCAGGTTCTTTCTTTACCGCCTCCTTCTTCGCCTTCTCGGCAGCCACGGCCGGCAGAAAACCGAAAGAGCCGACGAGCATGGTCAGAATTAAGACATGAACGGTCCGCAGGGTAATGGTTTGCATGGTGATCTTCTCCTTCTCCTTGGTTTTTTCTATGTAAGTGAATGGCTCGCCGTCGGCAGCTCGGCTTTCAAACGGCGACTTTCAGGCAGAATAACCAATAGCCGCCGTTATTTCAAGAAAAAAAGTTACGGTACAACCGCGAGTGGGAGCCGAGACGGGTTATACACACTGACCGCCGGGCCCCGATATATGCCACTTGATACTTTGTGAAGCTATCCGCAGCTCTCCGGCGGACAGGTCCGCAATCTTATGCGTACCTGTCCGCCGGAATCTCACACTTTACCATTGATACCGTTCATGATATCAACCTGGTGCTGGCCCGCTTTCTTGATATACTCGAGCTTGTTCAGCGCGTCCACGAACGAATGGATGCCGGCGATGGATACATCTATGTTGGCCGCGCTGCCGAATGCCTTGATCTTTTTGCCTTCATACTCTTCCGACACGGTGCAATGCACCTCGGCCACCGCGTCGGACCCGCCGGTGATGGCGACGAGGGAGAAGGACTCGATCCGCGCCGTGGTCCCGGTGATCCGCTTCACCGCCGTGACGCCGGCGTCAACGCCGCCGTTGCCGGGCGCCACCTCGAACGCCGAGCGGTTGCCTGCTTGGTGGTCCTTGATGGTCACCTGCGCCATGGGCGGCGAGAACATGCCCGTGGATATCTGCACATTCTCGACCTTGTAGCGGCGGTGCTCCTCTCCCTTGAAGAGCGCCTCGCCCACGAGGACCATGAGGTCCTCGTCGAAGATCTCCTTCTTGCTGTCGGCAAGCGCCTTGAAGAGCCGGAAGAAACGGTCAAGCTCGTCCTTCTCCAGCTTGAAGCCGAGTATATCGAGCCGGTCCAGGACCGCATGGCGGCCCGAATGCTTGCCCATCACGAGCGTCGATTTTCCGATGCCGACGTCCTCGGGCTTCATGATCTCGTAGGTCATGGCGTTTTTCAGGAGGCCGTCCTGGTGTATGCCCGACTCGTGGGCGAAGGCGTTGCCGCCGACGATAGCCTTGTTGGGCTGGACCGATACGCCGGTGATGTTGGTAAGCAGACGGCTCGTGGGCACAATCTGCTTCGTGTTGATGCCGGTCTGCACGTTGAAGAGATCGCCCCGCGTCTTAACTGCCATCACCAGCTCCTCCAGCGCCGTGTTGCCTGCCCGCTCGCCGATACCGTTGACCGCGCACTCCACCTGCCGCGCGCCCGCCTCGATGGCGGCGATGGAATTGGCCACGGCCAGCCCGAGGTCGTTATGGCAGTGTACCGAGATGATCGCGTTGCCGATGTTGGGCACCCGCTCGAACAGGCCGCGTATGAGGCGGTGAAAGTCCGAGGGGATCGCATACCCGACGGTGTCCGGAATGTTCACGGTCGTAGCGCCCGCCTCTATGACCGCGTGGACCATTTCCGCAAGGTAGGCCGGATCGCTCCGGGTGGCGTCCATGGGCGAGAACTCCACGTTCGGGGTGTAGCTCTTCGCGTGCCTGACCGCTTCAATGGCGATCTTCAGCACCTCTTCCCGCGTTTTCTTGAACTGGAGCTTGATATGGATGTCCGAGCTCGAGATAAAGGTGTGGATGCGCGGTTTTTCCGCTTCCTTGATCGCATTCCACGCGGTATCGATGTCATGATGGTTTGCCCGTGCCAGGCCGGCTACCTGCACGCCTTTAACGCGACCGGCGATTGCTTGCACCGCCTCGAAGTCACCTTCTGATGCGATCGGAAAGCCGGCCTCGATCACGTCAACGCCGAGCTTCATCAGCTGTTCGGCGAATATTATCTTCTCCTTGATGTTCATGGTAAAGCCCGGGGACTGCTCCCCGTCCCGGAGAGTGGTATCGAAAATTATTATTTTATCCTTTTCCTTCATGGTAATTCCTCATTATGTTTTGTATCATCTCGACCAAGACTGATGCCGGTCACACGGCAAGCAACCAGGGGCGAACACTGCCCCCGCCTCTCCCGGATGATAACCGCTGAATTATCACGCTTTTCATACAATCTCCTTTTTCGCCGGGCACCGAGCCCGCCAGTAATCGTCGACCGGTAAACAACAAAAAAGCCGTCACATTCTGTGACGGCTTTTACCTGTTACGGCATTTATGAAAGCATCACACAATATGACCGGGAGGAGTGCCCTCCAGGCATAACAACAGGCTAAGGAGCAGGTTGATGAGTGATGCCGTTGCACGAATCATGTTCGGTCCTATATAACCCTATTCGACATTCTTATCATTGAATATAATGCAAAAATATATTCACGTCTATTATTGTCAACAGAAAATAGATATTTTTCGCATCACGGAACCAATTATATTGTATACAATGCGGATACCGTAAAACGTATTAATGCTCTTGACTTAATTGCGGGGAAATCCAGAATTTGCATGAGAACGTTCCCTGGATCGGACATGCAACAGGTTAAAGGCTTTATCCAGATTTACAGTAAAAAGGCGCGGGACCAGGTCACCCAAGCGGGCCAGAAATTCCTGGCCAGGGCCGGACTCGAAACCATCTGGCCGGAGCTTTTCGCCTGCGTTGACGAGCTGATTAAAAATGCCGTAAAGGCGAACTACAAGTTCCTGCTCCTCAGGGAGCACATGATCGACTCGATCAGGCAGTCCCGGCCCGATAAAAGCCATACCGAAATAGAAGAGGATATCCGCTGTATCATCAGGACGCCCGAGAACTTCAACGAGATTGCCGGAGAAGTGCTGGGACAGACGGATATATCCGGCAGGGTGCGCGAGATCCTCAACCAGGAATCGAAGCTCCTCGGCATCAAGAACCGGGCTTACGCTGAAAACCGGTTGTACACTTCTGACGAGATAAACCTGATCCGCAGCCTCGACAAAATCAATGACATACGAAGGAAAATAAAGGACAACGACATCAGGATACTGCTGAGGATACAGGCGGATAACGACTTTCTGTATATCGAGATAACCAACACCGCCCCGATCCTGGCGCGGGACCTCTCCCGCATCCATGAAAAGCGGGACGAGCACCGCCGCTGCAGGGAGGAAGGCCGGGAGCACGAATTCTACATCAACAATATAGACACCAGCGACTCGGGTTTCGGCCTGGGATACGCGAAAATCGACTCGATACTGGCGGAATGGGGGCTCGCCGACGAGCGGGCGATCACCATCATCACGGCCATAAATACGACCGTGATGCTCACACTGCCGGTCGACCATCTTAAAGAGCGTTTTGGCTGATTCTTCTTTCTTGTATATAATGCGCGTGACCGAATTTCCCGGAGGGAGGGGCACTCATGGAGCAATTTTTCAGCAACCCGTTTTTATTCGGCGAGGAGATACTCAACCGGGCTCATATATTCGCTGGACCATGGCTCGACCGGCTTATGCTGGCCGTAACGTCTCTGGGGAGCGAGATCTTCTACCTGCTGGCCCTCCCTCTCCTCTACTGGTGCTGGGACCGGAAAAAGGCGCTCTATACGGGCGCGGCCTTTCTCGTTGCCATATCGCTGAACGACATCATGAAGACAGTATTCCAGCACCCTCGTCCTGACCCGGCAAAGCTCCTGCCGGGCATTCAGGAGCTCGCGGCCCGCTATTCCCCGAAAAGCCCCGGGTTCCCGAGCGGCCATGCGCAGGGATCGATATCGTTCTGGGGGGCGCTCGCGGTCACCGCGCACAATCGCACTGCCTGGGCCGTCTGCGCGGTCCCGATCCTTCTTGTTTCATACTCGCGGCTCTACCTCGGCGTGCACTTCGCGGGGGACGTGCTCTTCGGGCTCCTGATGGGGCTCGCGTGCCTCGCCCTGGTCATTCCGGCGGCAAACCTCGTCGGGAGACACCTCCGCCGGTTTCACGCGGCGGCGGTGATCGCGGCCGCGCTCCTGCTGCCGGCGGCGGTCGTCATTTTACTTCCGGGAGACCGGCTCGCAAACAACATGGGCACGATCTCGGGTTTCCTGGTCGGCGCATACCTGGCGGAGAACAGGATATTCTTCGGCGAGCGGAACAGGCCGGTAGCCCAGATCGTGAAATACGCGGTCGGCATCGCGGGGCTCGCGGCAATCCGGTTCGGGCTGAAGGCGGCCCTCCCCGACCTGGCTGTCGCCGGCTTCTTCCGCTACTGGCTCATCGGCGCGTGGGTCTCGATCGGGGCGCCGTATGTTTTCAGCAGAATAAGCGCGCTGCGGGGAGAAACGTAATCCGGGGCGGGCATCCCGTCCTGACCGCAGTCAATCGCTGTAAATGCGCGGGACGCGGGAGCTGATGGTGCAGAGAAATTCGTAGGTGATGGTGCCGATCTTTTCGCACAGGGACTCGAGCGGTATTGAATCGCCGTTCATCTCGCCGAATAAAAGAACATCATCGTTATTATAGGCCGTGCCGTCCATCCCGATGTCGACCATGACCTGGTCCATGCACACGGAGCCGACAACGGGATAGCGCCTGCCGCGTATCACGACCGCGCCGCGGTTGGAGAGGAGGCGGTTGTACCCGTCGCCGTAACCGACCGGAAGCGTCACGATCCTGGTCTGGCCCCGGGTCACGAAAGTATGGTTGTAGCTTATGCCGGTATCAGGCGGGCACACCTTGAAATAGGACACCCTGGTCTTGAGCGACATGACCGGAAGGATCCTGCGCCCTCCGAACTCCCGGACGGGATCGAGACCGTAAGGATTATAACCGTACAGCATGATGCCGGGCCGGACCATGGTGAAATGCGACCCGGGGCTGCCGATTATGCCGGCCGAGTTGGCCAGGTGCACGAGCCGGGGCAGGCGTCCCTTCTTATCCATGTAGGAGACTATTTTCTCGAACCGAGCTATCTGCTCGCCGGTGAAGACGCGGTCCGACTCGGCCTTGGCGAGGTGCGAGAACACGCCCGTTACCGCGATCCCGGGCAGATCGAGAGTCCGATTGATGAACTTCTCGGCGTTGTACCAGTGCACGCCTATCCGCTCCATGCCGGTATCGATCTTGAGGTGAACGGCGGCGGTTTTACCGAGCCTCGTCGCAACCGCTGAAATAGCCTCGGACTTGTCGATCGAAGAGCTGGTGATCTCTATATCGTGCGTTAAAAAGTCCTCGATCTGGTCAGTGTTGATCGCGCCGCACACGAGTATGGGAGCGGTTATCCCGTTCTTCCGGAGATAGACCGCCTCCTCGAGGTAGGCGACGCCGAGGTAATGCGCACCGGCCTTTATCAGCTCCCCCGACACCGTCAGGATGCCATGGCCGTACGCATTGGATTTGACCATGGCCATGATCTTCACGTCCGGTCCGACAAGGCTGCGGACGATCTCGAAATTGTTCCTTAACCTGCCCAGGGAAACTTCGGCCCGCGTGGGCCTGTTCTGGTATGTTTCGATATGTAACTGCATAGGTACCGGTAAAATTGTGCTACCGGTATCGAAGCCGAGAGGTTTTGTCAATTAATATATCGTGGGGCTGTTATCGCCCGGCCTTGACGATTTTCCCTACCCCGGTTGAAAATATGCGTTCTTCATTGATCTTGAGCCCGTGTCTCCTCAGAAATGCATCAATCCCACCCATCGCGACCCAGTCCTTGAAATTGGCGTTATGCTCCTTTCCCGCGCTCATCTCGACGAACCTGATCATCCTGCCTTTGAACGTATCTGGATAGGGGGCGAGAAAATCCGCGATAATGAACTCATTCGCAACCTTCATCGCCTCATCCATCACCTTCTCCCGGAGGCCTGCCGGGATCTCATGCAAAAACTGGGTCATGATCGCATAATCGTATCTCCTGCCGACATGGGCAGAGAGCTCCCCGGCGGAGACATTCATGATATCGGTATTCGTCATGCCGGCCGCGGCGAGCTTCTTCCGGGCGAAGTCCGTCATTTTGGGCGAGAGGTCCACGCCGGTCACATGGGCGCACTTTTTAGCAAGCTCGGCCACCAGCGTACCGACGCCGCAACCGATATCCAGGGCCGTGGAATTCTGGGACACATACCGTGAGACCGGCCTTGCGAAAGACTGTCCTGCGATCCGGTCTATTGTAAGGCTGTAAAAAAGGCCGTCATACCAGTGAGAAGCATTTAATTTGTCAGTCATATGGATCCCCCCTGCATCCTAACCATAATGCTACATCTTCCGTTTTCTGTTTTTTTTAATATATCCCGATCTTGCTGGAATAACAAATTTTTCTGGTCAATGCAACGTCAGCGACCGGCTTTCGTAAGATGATCGATAAGCTCGGCCCCGTTTTGATAGAAAATCCTGTCATAGCAATCGTGCGACAGGTTGTATGCGAGTAATGTCTCCAGCTCTGATTCGCGCGGCAGGATAAGGTTGGGGAAATCCGATCCGTACAGGATCCGGCCTTTATGCTGCTCAAGCACCTCGCTTCCGAGATTGAACCCGCCTTTTCCCTGGAATTCCCTGAAGAAGGAGAACGAGGTGTCCATGTAGAGCGCGGGATGTTCATTCAGCAGGTCCATGAAGCCTTGATACTCGTATGCGCCCATGTGCGCAACATTGGCAGGCAGGTCCGGATAACGGTCGAGGAGCTTCCGGAACTGCTCGAGACCAACGAACTCATTGCCCACGGGACCGGTACCGACATGGAAGAGTATACGCTTTCCGCACTCCATCACAAGGTCATAGAGCGGGAAGAGACGCTCGTCGTGCGGATAGAAGCGCTGCACAAGGAGCTGAAGCTTGAACCCGAGAACGCGGGGGTGAGACAGCGCGCGTTCCGCAATTTCCATGCAGCGCGCATCATCCGGGTGGAAAGGCGCAAAACAGTAGATATCCGGGTGCAGGTTAAGCATCTCCCGGTTCCAGTGGTTCAGCTCTTCGGCCACGCCTGCCCGGTGCGCATAGTTGGAATAGACGATTTTAACGACGCCGCGCTCGGATAGATAGCGGATACACTCCGGCGCATACATCTGGTAGATTACGTCCCACTTGTACCCGGAGGAAAAATATTTCCGGATGGCGTCCAGCATCCGGTCCGGGAACAGGTGGACATGGAAATCGATGATCCGGGTTGGAAGTATCATGGACACTATCATGGAGCTCACGTTGGCGCACTGTCAATTCAATTCAGACCGGATAAAAATATTTATTCAAAAGGTATATTTTTTTCAATAATCGCCACCCCCGTTCGTCCTGCTTGTCGAATACATCTCGATCGAGGTACGACAAATGGACACAACGCTTAATATTCATGCGGATATCCTGGTTAAAATAGCAGAGACCGCATTGGCAAAGGGTATCAATCGAAGGGAGATGATCGTAGTGCTGTTAAACAAGATCATGGGGGAAACACGGCATTCGGTCAGGACCGGCAGACTGGTTCAATATCAGAAGCGGCGTCCGCGCGGGGAATGGCGCAGGGTTCATGCACGCTTTGAGGCGGATGAGTATGAGTATTTTTTAGATTTGAGGAAGCTTATGAAAATGTCGCTTTCTCATATTCTCGCTGTTGCTGTTGAAAAATTTATTGATGCCATAAGCGAAGAAAAAGATCTCGATAACTATCGATATACAAATTATATTATTATTAATGAAGAGATTGATTCTATATCGTGCTGGAGGCTGATCTGGGGGAATCCCCCCAGCATCACAAAGCATCTCTGGCCCGAAAAAAAAGCTTGAGCCGCCCAAATCGGACGGCTCAAGCTCCCGTAATCAAATAATTTTAGTACCTGTAATGGTCCGGCTTGTACGGGCCCTCTGCAGGTATGCCCAGGTAGTCAGCCTGTTCCTTTGTTAGCTTCGTTAGCTTCACACCCAGCTTGCCAAGGTGAAGCCGCGCCACTTCCTCGTCCAGCTTCTTTGACAGCGTGTAGACCCGGTTCTCGTGCTTGGCAGATGCAAGCTCGATCTGAGCCAGGGTCTGGTTGGTAAAGCTGTTGCTCATTACGAAACTGGGGTGCCCGGTAGCGCACCCCAGGTTGACAAGCCTTCCTTCGGCCAGTACGATGATGGTTCGGCCCGATTCAACTGTCCACATGTCCACCTGCGGCTTGACAGTCACTTTTTTGCATTTCTTGTTTTCCTCGAGATAGTGCATTGCGATCTCGCTGTCGAAGTGGCCGATGTTGCATACGATGGCCCCCTCTTTCATACGCTCCATGTGCGCACCCGTGATGACCTCGCAGCAACCGGTAGCGGTAACGAATATGTCAGCCGTTGAAACGGCATCGTCCATCGTGGTCACTTCGTACCCCTCCATCGCCGCCTGCAGGGCACATATCGGGTCGATCTCGGTGACGAGCACGCGGGCGCCGAAACCGCGCATCGATTGAGCGCAGCCCTTGCCCACATCACCGTACCCGCATACCACCACGATTTTGCCTGCAACCATGATGTCTGTTGCGCGCTTGATGCCGTCCGCGAGCGACTCGCGGCATCCGTACAGGTTATCGAACTTGGACTTGGTCACCGAGTCGTTTACATTGATTGCCGGGAAGAGAAGCTCGCCCGCATTCATCATCTGGTAGAGCCGATGCACACCGGTGGTCGTCTCCTCGGACACGCCGCGCATCTTCGCAGCCATGGCTGCCCACTTGCCGGGCGCAACCCTGACGCTCTCTTGTATCCGGTCCATGATGATCTTTACTTCCTTGTTATCTACCGCCCTGTTGAGAAAGGCCGAGTCCTTCTCCGCTTTGACTCCCCAGTGGATCATGAGCGTTGCGTCTCCGCCGTCGTCAACGATCTGGTCCGGGCCCGAGCCGTCCGGCCAGGTGATGGCCTGTTCCGTGCACCACCAGTACTCCTCCAGCGTCTCGCCTTTCCAGGCGAAGACAGCCGCGGTACCCGCCTGTGCGATCGCGGCCGCTGCATGGTCCTGGGTTGAAAAAATATTGCAGGAGGCCCAGCGTACGTCAGCCCCTAGTTCCTGGAGCGTTTCAATCAGGACTGCGGTCTGAATGGTCATGTGGAGGCTTCCCATTATCTTCAGCCCCTTGAGAGGCTTCTGCGGCCCGTACTTTTTCCGGACAGACATGAGGCCCGGCATCTCGTCTTCCGCAAGCCGGATCTCCTTGCGTCCCCATTCCGCGAGGGAGAGGTCTGCCACCTTGTTTTTCAAGTTTTTATCCAGCACCATGATATTGCTTTTTGCTGCTACGCTCATTGTTTTACTCCTTTTCGTGTATGCATGATATATATCGACGACCATTCCATTCCGGAACAGGCGTTCGTTATTGCTTTTTTCTTTCGGATACGAACAGGTTGATTTTCAGATCGCCCCGTGCGTCAAACTGTGCGAATTCCCCCGGTGTGAAACCAGCCTCTGTCAGCCAGCGCTCGACATTTTTCCGAGAGAAGCCGAGCCAACGGTGCTCGTATTTCTTCCTCATCTCCTCGTTCTGGTGCTTGTCGAGATCCACAATGATCAGCGAGCCTCCGGCAGCAAGGACCCGGCCAGCCTCATTGATGGCGGCTGAGGGCGACTGGAGATAGTGAAGCACCATGTTGATAACGGCCGCGTCCGCTTCCCGATCCCGCATCGGCAGGTGCTCCATCTCGCCGATACGCAGCTCTATGCCCCTGCCGTTCTGGGAAAGCCTCTTTTCCGCTTCCTCGAGCATCCGCGGAGATTTGTCCACTCCTATGACGAGCTTTGCCTTCTGCTTCATGAGCGTCAGGAGCTCGCCGGTGCCGCACCCGAGGTCTGCGGCCACACCGCACCGGGCTATACGGGCAGATATCTCGGACGAGATGTCGATGTCGCCGATGACAGCCCGCCGAACCCCGTTCCAGTCCGGCGCCATCGAGTCGAAAAACCGCGCCTTTTCCCTGAAGCCCTCCTCGAGGACGCCTTTCATCTCCGCGTAGTCGCCGGCAAGCTCCTCGTCCGAGGCGAGAAATTCCCGGAACTGCTGGTTGAACCTGCCGCCCCGGCCTTCACCGGCCGCGCTGTAGAACACGCACAGACCGTCCCTGCGCGATTTCAGGAGCCCGCAGTCGGTCAGTATCTTGAGATGGCGCGAGACCCGGGACTGACCCATGTCCATGACGGAAACGATCTCATTCACGTTCAACTCGTGACGCAACAGGAGATTGAGCAGACGGAGCCTCGTCTCGTCTGCCAGGGCCTTGTAGTATTGTACGGCTTCCATATATTACTATATCAATATATGTTGATATAGTAATATAAAAGCCTGCCAATGTCAACAAAAAAAACATCCGGGAGGGGAATTATCGCGGTGGTCGACCGTTCTGAAGGGATGGAACGAAGCGAAGGCGGGTTTCCCCGCCTTCTGCTCGTGCTTCTATTTTTGTTTGAGGAGTTTGATGGTCATATCGCCGTCCTGCTCTTCCGTCTTTTTACCGAAAAGTTTCAGCGTGAATCCTATTGCGACACTCAGGCGCTTTTCATCGAAGGTCTTCGACATCGCGTGTACCGTCGCACCGCTTACATTCGTATATTCGTAGCTATAGACACGCTCCTTCATATAGATCATGTACATTGCCCCGAGTGATATATCAAGCCATTCCGACATGCCGAAGAGAAAACCTCCACCCAGGGAGTGACTCAGGAGAAGCGGATCGACCTCGTTGCGCTGGCCTTTTTTAACGCCAAAATCATTGAATGCATATCCCGCGCTGACAGTCGCCTTGGGCAGGAACGTCCACTCGAGACAGCCGCCCGCACGCCACCCCAGGGGATTGAACATGTTCTCCCGTCCGTCCAGGTCCCTGAACTTGCGGAGCTGAATTTCGCCGGAAACCTCCGCCCTGAGCCCTTTCCATATTTTGACCGATGTTCCCAGCGCTATCGATTGGGGATAGGTCACTTTCAGAGAGGGTTTGACCTCCTTCCTGTACTTCATGAGATTCATCGGGGTCATCTTGGTTATATCGAAACCGCTGGGATCATACAGGTATTCCTTCAAGAATGTATCCATACCATCCACAAGGATGTTGAGACTTCCGGACGAAGCAACAACCCCCGGCACAAACAGCTTGTTTGTCTTTTTTTTGAGCACCATCGGCGGGTAATATTCATACTTCAATCCGATATCGATAATCTTGATGGGCCGGAAATGAAAGCCCAGTATAATGCCGGCACCGGCGCCTTTTGCGTCCACGTCAATGAGCCACGGCTTGACGGAGCTCACATTATACCCGCCTGCCGTCTCGGTGGCCACACCGGCATATTTAACCGTGATATTCTGGTTCGCCGTCGCATAGATGAACCGCACGCCCAGTGCGGTTGAGACCCATTCGGCTATTTTATATACACCACCGACGGTCCCCTGGATAAAATATTCTGTACGGACCGCTTTCGCATCACGCCACACTCCCAGGATATTATTCGATACTCCACCGGTGCCTGCATATGTCGTTTCGAAGGGCGCCAGGATCCCCCAGTCAATTACCGCGAGCCCCTGGCCAAACGTCATGCCCGGTGCAGCCTGCGTAATACCCGCATTCAGAAACACCGCCCACGCATCATCCTTCCATATAAGATCGAAACCGGGTACCACGGGTGCAAGTGTTTCAGCCGAGTATTCCTTGGGAAGTCCGCTTGCCGGGTTCAGGAAATTCGACGTGGGAAGCATCGGATTTCCCATAAACTGTATCCCATAATAGTCCATGGTGTGGAGCCGTTTTGCATAATACGTCTGGCTGCTCAGTTGGACGGTCAGCCCCTTGTAATCGAGGAAGGCCAGGCCCGCCGGATTGTAGAATGCCGCATCCGCCCCCGTGGAAGCGTTCCTGTTAAGGGTGCGCACGTAGTCCGCGCTATGGTTTGGCATGATCCCGTCCTCCTGGTTAAGGCGGGAGGCAAAAGCCGTGCTCGGCATAATTGAGTATAGAATTGCAGTAGCGACACTGACGATAACAATCTTCTTCATCATTCCTCCAAAAAAATAAGCAGAAATTCCCCCATTTTTATAAAACGGCCCCACCCCATAGGCGGCGGGGCCGTTTTTTCATCCTGATACAAAATGTTCTCCGTTAATTCATTAAAACATCATCTCATCTTCGCACCCGATCAGGTCCTGACAGTTATCCAGTAGGTCTTCACTGTCGACCCGTCACCAGCGGTGATATCGATATAATAATACGTCGTCTTTCCGTCACCGCCGCTGGCACACTGGCCGGTATAGACCCCGTTGGCATCCGGCCCGGAAAAGGTGAATGTACCGGAAGAGCCGCCGACGATCTGGTATCGTCCCGCGATGCCCGTTACCGTGGTGATGGGCTTGACTTCGAACTTACAATTAATGGATGCAATCACCCATGTTTGACTGACTGCGTAGTTAAACACCGTCAGGAGGTTTTCGGCAGTAGCATTCGGCAGTAATGAAACATCATTATACCACACGAGATACTGGTAACTGAACACGAGTGAGTTCAGGCGCGCTTCGTTTGACGGGGCAACGTCCATGGTGACCCGGATGATGTAATGTACCGTTGTGCTTTTATCCTGCGAAGTAACCGCCACTGTGATGTCACGCGTACGCTGGGCGATTGTGCCCGTTGTAGGCGGAAGATCAGAGATGGGAACCGCAAATTCGTAGTTTTCAGCGGACCATCCATCCACCATGGCTTTCATAACCGGGCTTTGCAGGGCCAGATTCACCTTGATTTCCGTCGCCCAGTAATTCAGAGTGACCGTGTGCACCGTGCCACTCGCTTCACCGACAATGAATGCGGGAGAGAAAGCCGTTTTGATCAGGCCGTCACCAGCGCTGACGGACAGGCTGGCAAGGCCGGCATCGCTGCTCAGGTAGTAGACCCTGAGCATATACACTGTCGTTGTGAGTGTATCTTCCGAGACAACTGTTATCTCAATGTCGTTTTCAGTCAGCGTGTCATTCAAGATCATCGTCGCAGAATACCCCGGGGCCGTGATAGCGATCGGAGCACCGCCATTAATCGCGGCGGTAACCGTCGCCCCGTCCGGACCGATAGCCTGGACCGTCAGCGACGGCGTAGTCGACTTGGCTACGTACAGGCTGTATTCCAGCGTTGACGGATCAAAATCGGGGGAGATGGCAAAATCCTGCACTGACATGCTCTTCAGCGCGGCGTCGTCGTTTATGGGAATGTCCGGGTCTCCAAAGGGCAGCATCTTCTTGCCGCCCGCATCCATGAGCTCGCATCCGCTCATAAAGATAATGACTGCCGTGAAACTTATTATTGCTTGTAAGATTTTCTTCATAAATGATCCTTCCTTATTATAATATGGGATCCACTACAACGGGTTCCGCGTCCGGCCGATGTCCGGCCGCGGCCCGGTTCTCATCAGGGATGCCAGAAATCGTTTGCAGTCCACGGGACATCCGGGTCCCAGCCATCAGCCAGGCTCTTGTGATACGGATTGGAGTCATAATAGAGAATCACTCCCGTCTGCCCCAGGTAATCCACGGTTGTATAAGAAGTAGCATTCCGCGATACCGCGTCCTTGCTCTGTATACGCAGGTGAATATGCTGGATGGCCACCGCATCGCCTTCAGGGGTCTGCATGATGATATCTCCGGTCTGCGGGCCGTCCGTCTGTGTGCCCGAGGTATTGACGATGACGGACATGACACCGTTCAGCTTGAAGCCGCCGTTATCGCCCACAAACACGAATCCCTGGTCGCCGTTGTTGTAATTGGTATAGGTCATCTGGTTCCTGACGGTGCTGAGGGTCGTCACCCAGGTGATGTTCCACACCATGGTCCCGCTGATGCTCCCGTTGAAGGTCTTGCTCCAGTTCGGGGTCCCTGCCGCTCCCCAGGACGCCTTGTTAGCGCGTCCGACCGGACCGTACAGGCCGTAATAAAATTCATAAATGTTGAGAAGACGAAGTTTAACCGAATAATCCATTTCGTTTCCACCTTCCTTTGAGGTTACGTGGATTGCGATTGTTTTGACGGAGTAATCATCGGCCGCCCAGGTTACATCCAGCACCAGCTTGCCGTCCAGAATGGAATCCTTCATCTCAACGCTGTCAACCGTCAGGCTCGACACCGACGGGTCTTCCGGCGTGATGGTTAGCTTCACCGTGGAGAAGCCGAACACCACGCATGAATAGTCTGAAAAAGTTTTATCGAATCCTTTCTTATCAACATAGAAAAAATCAGTATTCGCCACCTGATACAGCTGCCGGACCGACTCGTTGTTCCCCATGGTCACTTTCATGGAGGACAGGTACGCGGAATCCCCGCTGACAACGGGTGCACTTATGCGCATGGCAGTAAAGGTGTAGGTCGATACATCGCCGTTGCTTGCCGTTGAGGTGACGGTTATCGTCTGGGTCGTCTTCGTATCGCCCACGGGAATGGACGACAGAATGACGAGGTCCTTCTCAGCGGATACCACCTTTTTCCCGTCTATCTTGATTGTCGCCGACGGGCTTATCGAGGTTGCCCTGACTTTTACATAATAGCTGTTCCACGCGACATGCAACTTGTATGACGAGCTGTCCGGGTCAAACCCCGGCGAGAGCAAAATTGCTTCATTATCTTCATTAAAGAACTCGAAGTTCAGCAAACGGCTCTCTTCAAGGCCGACGCTGCGGGTAATATTTATCTGGTATATCTGTGTTGTCACGGTATCAGGCGCGGTGATTTCAACCTGAACCAAAGCGGAATCCTCGCTGACTGGTATCGAGCGGGATGTGCCTTCTGTCGTGTTGATGGCGACCACCGACCTCTCATCCTCGGCCACTGCAACGACCGTGACATCTGTGACGAGCGGATCAATTGACACGTTGTAATTATAGGTATTTGGGCTGAACGCCGGTGTCAGAGACAGGGTTTTCGTCGTCCCGGTCGTGCTTTCATATGAGGCAACTTCAAGCACCTTGAGATCGGTATTGGAGATGTTACCGCTGTAACCGGTATTAGTTAAAAACTGAAGCCCCGATTCCGCAATCTGGCAGCTATTGAGGATAATACTCATTGAGAATATCAACAACAGGCCGGTTGTTTTTTTAATAAATCGCATACACACCTTCCCCTCAGCTTTTTATTCGAAAAGATCAATAACTGTATTTCAGGATTAAGCCAATCACATTAACCGTCTGGTTGGTTTGCAAAATTATGTATTTATACAAAACATACATACTTTGCCAATAAAAATCTTATCAATTCGAATGTGAATTAAAAATGCCCAGTAATTAATTCTGATCATAAAATGATATGATTATAAAAGAATTAAAAAATGAACGAGCGGGTAACAATGATCATTCAAAGATACATTCCCTCAGTTTAATAGTTGTGAAATTTCACCACAGTAATTATATTGATAAAAAAGCAGTGATAATTTATCATTGCTGGCATGACTTGCAACAGGACCGGTGTAAAGACCTCATACGTACGCCAAATAAAAAATACGCCATAATGAAACCTCTCCTATGAAAATAATTTTTCTCACTGATATACACGGTTCTTTCAACCAGGCAGCGGCGCTTCTCTATGAAACGGTTTCCGATGTCTATATCATCGGCGGCGATCTTATCGACATTCCTTTTTACAGCATCAATACCGCCATCCAGTATCATGACATCCAGACGTTCCTCCACAGCCTCAGGAAAAAAATGGGCAAGGATACCATGCTGCTGGAGGACTTCGTAGACGATCTGCTGGACTCGCCCAATGTTCCTGAAGATATCATAGAAAAAGGAAGCGAATACCAGCAGCTGACGATACGGGCCCGCCGCGTCATGCAGCAAAAATACAAGGTGCTCGAAAACATGATGTCGTTCAAGTCCTCGGCCTCCGTCTTCGCCCTCCCGGGCAACTATGACATGGACCTCCAGTACACGTCCCTGCACGAACGGGACCTGCACCTGCACTGGCATAACATCAACGGCCTCAAGATCGCCGGGTACGGCGGCGCGGACGTATGGACAGCAGGCATACCCGAGCGGTACATCGTCCAGTACGGGGCAGGCATCGGCACCAGCGACCGCAATAACGAGATGTGGAACTTTTTCAAAGCGGTGAAGCCCGATATCATAGCGGCGCACCAGCCCGCGCACGGGATCCATGACCGGATCGCGCGCATCGGGCCGTCCGGCTCGCCGTCGCTCCGCACGTTCTGCGAGAACCACCCCGTCAAGCTCTGCCTGACCGGGCACGTGCACAACGACTGGGGCTTCCGCGCCGTCGAGGGATGCGTGTACCTGAACCCGTCGAATTTCGGCGAGGCAACGACGGTCCAGGGAGAAGTGTCGGAAGGCGGCTTCTTCTACCAGATCGAGTTCAACGAGAACGACATGGAAAAGATATCCCTGAAGAAGCTCGTGGACGACCGGATACACGACATCGCCGAGCATTACTGCATCGAGGGTAAATGGCTGGAGGACATCATAGACCTTGAGCGCTACAACGCCCGCCGGCTGGGCGAGAACTACGACACTAAAATCCAGAAATACCACCACATACCCGAGATCGAGCTGTTCAAGGAGATAAAGAACTTCTTCCGCATGTTCCGCACCCAGGAGACCGAGGAGCGACTGGACGAGCTCGAGCATGCGGTTGAGCTGTTGAAGGACAAGTTCGACGACATCGCCATGGACATCGTGGGCTCGGTGAACATGGGGATCTCGCAGGAGAGCTCGGACATCGACATCGTGCTCTATGTCAGGTGCGGCCGGAACTGCCAGGACATGTATTTGCAATGCGATTACTACAACAGCGCACGCGCCCTGCTGGAGAACATCATCGGCGACAAGTACAAGTTCGAGATCATCGACTGCATCGACCTCAACGTGGTGGAACAGAGCATCATCACCAAGAACTACGAGTGTGAAGTCACCCAGCGGTTCGTGGCCTACCGCTCGATCTGCAGGCCGGTGAACTACAAGGCCATTGCCCCGATAGAGGACATATTGAACGAGGACATCGAGTTCCGCCGCGAGATGGAGGGAAGCATCCGCTCCTATTTCCGCATCTTTGCCACGACCTCCCAGCACATGCGCTCCTTCGACAAGTACGAGTCGCGCCTCAAGTCGATCGGCATCAAGCTGCCCGAATCGATCAGGGAGAAGATACGCCAGTATTTACAGGTAACAAACTCGGACAACCTTCACTGGTAAAACGCCCCGCCCCGCGCGGGAGATTTGCTATTCCGGATAGAGCGTCATGTTTCGCGATATTACCGCGCCGTACCATTTCCTCGAATCGTGGTTCTACGACCGGGCCGTGGCCCCGGCCATTGCCGAAATGCTCGATGAGAGGCGCGAAATACTCGGTCCGGTCCTGGACGCGATGTCCGCGGTGGGCCGGCTCCTGGACGTGGGATGCGGCGGGGGCCATCTGCTCGTTTCACTTTCACGAAGTCATCCGGGATGGATGATGACGGGCCTGGACCTGTCGCCGGACCAGGTGCGGCGGGCCAGGAAACGCACAAACGGACCGGGCGGACAAATGTCATTCATATCGGGCTCCGCCCTTGACATGCCCCTTGACGCGGATTCGTTCGATGCGGTAATCAGCGTCTGTTCGATCAAGCACTGGCCGCAGCCTGCACGGGGTCTGGAAGAATGCATCCGCGTGCTGCGTCCCGGCGGCGCACTGATGGTGATCGAGGTGAACCGCGACTGCCGGCGTGAAGACGGGCGTGCCTTTGTCCGGCGTCAGAAGGTGCCGCGGTTCCTGAAGCCGGCTGCCATGGCAGGATTCAGATGGAAGATCGCCGCGCGCTCCCTTTCGATACACGACGCAAAACCGCTGTTCAGCGCCCTGCAGCTTTCAGATATAACAGCGTCGGCGCTCCCCGGCATGCCCCTGTGGATGGTTACTGCCCGGAAGCGCATCAGCCGAAATGAAACGGAGGTTGGCCGCGCATGACCCGCAGATTCCAAGCGGCTGCCCTTGTCATTGCCGCCATCACGCTGGCAGGGTGCGTTTCGTATACGAGGGTGCGTCTCGACCCTCCTATACGCTTCCTGCTTGTCGGCGATTCGCTCATGCAGGGATACTTCGGGTTCATGCTCGAGAAGCGCCTCAGGGAGACCCCCGGCGTGCGGGCAGCCCGTATCGCGGTCAAGTCAACGGGGTTGAGCGAGTTCATCCGGTATGACTGGCACGGCAGGACCCTCCTGTATATCCGGCAGTACCGGCCCGACGTGCTGGTCCTGCTCTTCGGCGGCAATGACTGCTATGCGCTCAGGCGGGAAAACGGGACGCTGATCATGTTCACCAGTGACGAATGGCGGAATGAGTATGCGGCGCGGCTTGACGGCTACCTCGATGCGATAGCGCCCCTTGTAAAACGGGTATACCTGGTCGGCCCGCCCTCGACCGACCATCCCTATTTCAGGGAGCGCTATCCCGTGCTGAACGACCTGTTCCGCGAACGGTGCAGGAAGCACCGGGGCGTACGCTACGTGCCGGCCTGGGAAATGACCAGCGAGAGGGGAACGTTCGTTGCAGTGATGAAAGACTCCAGGGGCATTGCCGGCCGTGTAAAGTATCCCGATGATCCGATCCACCACACGCCCTTCGGCGGGCAGGTGCTTGCCGAACGGTTCCTCGATTACATATCGGACGAGTTCCGCGCCGCGTCCGCCCGGTAATGATCAGAGACGCGAAAAATCGATAGTAGCGAAGTAATCATCCAGCGTCTCGGCCCGCCGGATCATCTCTACCGATCCGTCCTCCCGGAGGAGCAGCTCGGCCGACCGGAGCTTTCCGTTGTAATTGAAGCCCATGGCGTGGCCGTGCGCACCCGCGTCATGTATCACCACCAGGTCGCCGACCCCGATCTCGGGCAGGGGCCGGTCTATCGCGAACTTGTCGTTATTCTCGCAGAGCGAGCCAGTCACGTCGTACACGCGGTCGCGCGGCAGGGACTCCTTGCCGGGCACGGTGATATGGTGATAGGCCCCGTACAACGCGGGCCGCATCAGGTTTGCCATGCATGCGTCGAGGCCGACGTACTTCTTGTAGGTATCCTTCAGGTGGAGAACGCGCGACACCAGGTACCCGTACGGGCCGGTGATCATCCGCCCGCTCTCCATGCATATACCGAGCGGGTGCAGGCCGGCGGGCCTGATCAGGGCGTCATAGCGCTCCCGTATTTTCCCTGCAACATACGCCATGTCCACGTCCCTGTCCTCGGGACGGTACGGGATGCCGAACCCGCCGCCAAGGTTGACGAACTCGAAACGAATTCCGAGCTCCCGGTGCAGGTCCAGCACAAGGGAAAAAAGCATTTCCGCAGTGTCCACGAAATAGTCGGGGTTGAGCTCGTTGGAGGCGACCATGGTATGGAGGCCAAAACGCTTCACCCCCCTCTCCCGGACGGTGCGGTATCCCTCGAATAGCTGCTCGCGGGTGAAGCCGTACTTGGCCTCCTCCGGCGTGCCGATTATCGCGTTGCCGCCGCGCAGCGATCCTGGGTTATAGCGGAAGGATATGACCTCCGGCAGACTGGCGTGCTTTTCCAGGAAGGGGATATGGCTGATATCGTCCAGGTTGATTATCGCGCCCAGCTCGCGGGCCCTGATATACTCCGCCGCCGGCGTGTCGTTGGAGCTGAAAAAAACGCTCTCCCCGGTTATGCCGGCACGCCGGGCAAGCTCCAGCTCCGCCATGGAGCTGCAATCCGCGCCGAAGCCCTCCCCCGCAAGGAGCTTCATGATGTATGGATTCGGGCAGGCCTTTACTGCAAAGAATTCCCTGAACCCGGGCGCCCATGAAAAGGCCGCATTGAGCCTCTTCGCGTTGTCGCGCATCGCCCGCTCATCGTAAATGTGGAACGGAGTGGGATAATCCGCGGCGATCCGCTCGATCTGTTCCCTCGTAAAGGGGAGCGTTTTATCTGACATAACCATTAACCATATATAATATATCAGGGTGATACGTACGCCGCGCGGTTATGGCATGTCAAACATTATTTGCCCGGACAGGGAAACGACGGTCGGGGTGTCCCGTAAACAAAGAGCATTCTCCGGATATCAACGGTTTTTTGGACCTCGATAAAATTTTTGATGACAAAATCTGCAATGTTTGTCATTATTTTCTTAAATATCAGTTCCCAAACACAATCCATTTTGAACAGGCACGTATAATGACCGGAACAAGCGAGAAAGAAGCGCGCGTTGAATCTGCGAAAAGCGCGGCCAGCCTTGACAAGACTAACTTCACAAAGTCGAAGATTTTTTCTGATATTATAATCCAGAACAACAAGCGGCTCCTCTATGTGTTCCTGAGCATCATGATCATCGCCAACGTGGCCGTATCCGCCATCAAGGTGGCGGGAATCGGCTCGCAATACCTCGAGTACTACCACATAGGGATCGAAATTGGCCTGGTGGCAATCCTGATTGGAATTACTATTGCAGCTTCAAACGCGTTCAAGGGGACAAGCACATCCGGCTACATCATGATCACGGGCATAACCATATGCACCGGCATATTCGAGTATACCTTCCACGGCGCGCCCCAGCTTTTCGCGGCCCGTTATATTCCGCTTGCCCTGAGCGTGTTTTATTTCAATACGAACATCTCGATCTACACCCTGGTACTCGTCGTCGTAAGCCAGATAATCATGTTTTTCCTGAGACCCGAGCACCTGACCCTTCTCATGCCCGGCGGCCAGAAGTCGGACGTGGCCGTTCGCTTCATCCTCTTCTTCGTGGTCGGCCTGGGGGCCATTTTCGGCGCGCGCGCGACAAAGATGCTGCTTCGCTTTGCCATCGAGATGCACACCGAGGCGAACGGCAGCCTGGCCAACCTCCGCAACATGGCCCAGGCGATCATGAGCTCGATGGACGTGCTGAAGAAGGAGACCGTGGAGCACAACACCATCACCCATGACATGAACGACATATCCCAGCACCAGGCGGCCGCCCTCGAGGAGATCACCACCTCCCTCGAGGAGCTCGCTTCCAATTCAAACACCATCAGCGATATCGCGCGGTCCCTGTACGAAGAACTCGAGATCACGGTCGATTCCGTGAACGACCTCAAGTCGGTCAACGACAAGGTACAGGCCAGCTCGCAGGAGATGAACCGGTCCCTGAACGAGGTGACGGAATACTCGCGTGTCACCGAGGACCAGATCAGGCTCACGGAGAACCGGTTCGAGACCGTTAAAAACAAATCGAGCGAGATGGCCAACTTCGTCCAGGTGATCAACGATATCGCCGACAAGGTCAACCTTCTCTCCCTGAACGCGGCCATCGAGGCGGCGCGCGCGGGCGATGCGGGCCGCGGTTTCGCCGTGGTCGCGGACGAGATCTCGAAGCTCGCGGACGCAACGACATCGAACGCGAAGGAGATCGAGAACATTATCAAGGACAACCTTCAGATGATCGACGAGAGTGGTCAGCTCATCAACAGATCGGTGGATACGATGAGCAAGCTCAACAATGCCATCGTGACCATCAAGGACGAGATCACCGAGGTGGGCAACCTGATCACAGACATCGGCGTGACCATCAAGACCATCAAAAACCTGAACATAAAGATCCACGAATCGAGCAAGACCATCGAGAACTCGACGCACGAGCAGAAGATCGCCACGGATGAGTCTACCAAGACGGCATTCGATATCGCTCAGAAGTCCCAGGATATCGTCAATATCTCCATCGCCCTGGCCCGCTCCACCGCTACGATCAACGAGCTGACGCAGGTGCTGGACCAGACCGTGAAGGAAATGCTGATCTAAGCGGAACAATGTCAGGGCGGTCAATGTTTCCGGGGCATCTCACAATAGTTGGCATAAACCGGCACTAATCCACCACATAATATGCTATTCCATACCCACAGATTCCGGGCCTCCAAAAGTACAACCTCCGGCTATTGACAGCCGGTGTGCCGTGCGATACTTTTATTACACCAGGCGTGCTTTGTCCCGACGCTTTGGGAAGGTGAAGAATTGAGCGGCGCAATCCGGAGATAATTCATATCAAAGCACCGGCTGGCCTGCAACAGATCCGGAAAGGAGTCGCTTATTATAAAGATAACGTATGAGGCGGCACAATGGACATGTATGGGAGAACCGGCGTCATAACCGATGACGTGGCCAGGGTAGTTGACGATGTAATCAACTACGTGGGCAAAGAGATTAATTTTTCCACGGCGCTGGGCCTCGGCAAACCCGTACTTTTCATAAACGAGCTGTACCGAAGGGCAAAAGCAGATCCGGCGATAAAGCTCAAAATCATGACCGCCCTCTCCCTGGAAAAACCGAGAGGGAAAAGCGATCTCGAGAAGAGGCTCATCGGGCCGCTTGCGGAGAGACTCTTCGGCGGATACCCCGACCTGGACTACATGCTCGATCTTCGCGCCGGGAACATGCCGCCCAATGTCGAGCTGTGGGAGTTCTACAGCAAGGCGGGAACCTTTCTGAACGTACTGCCCCAGCAGAGAAGCCACCTGCCCTCCAATTATACCCACGTATCACGGGACGCATTCTGGACGCAGAAGACCAATGTTTTCGGCCAGATGATGGCATGCAGGGAGATCAACGGCAGAATGATGTATTCCATGGGATGTAATACGGATATATGCATCAGCGCCAATGAGCTTCTCAATGGCGGCAAAGCCCGTGGCGAAAAAATGGTTATCGTGGGCGAGATCAACGAGAACCTTCCGTTCATGTACGGTGATGCCGTTTATGAAGCGGACAAATTCGACGTATTCCTGAAAGGGCCGCGTTTCAACTACCGGCTTTTCGGCGCGCCCAAGGATGCCGTGACAGTTAAAGACCACATGATCGGACTGATCGTAAGCACGCTGGTAAGGGACGGGGGCACCCTGCAGGTCGGCATCGGGGCGCTCGGCGACGCCATAGTGGCCGGCCTTGACATGAGGCACTCGCATAATGAGCTCTACAAATCGGTAGTTGGAAAAGCCGGGCTCATGGACCGCTACGGCGATGTCATCAAGGCGCTCGGCGGCACGGGAACTTTCGAGGAAGGGCTCTATGGATCGTCCGAAATGTTTGTGGACGCGTTTCTACAGCTGTACAGGAAAGGGATACTTAAGCGCAAGGTATATGACAATCTCGCGATCATGAAGCTGATCGAGGAAGGCAAGCTCTCCGAGCACACTATTCCGGAGAACATACTGGAGCTGCTGTACGAAAAGGACGGCATCCACCTGAGAATGAGGGAAAAAGACTTCAACATGCTCACTGAATTCGGGATCCTCAGGGAAGGCCTCTCCTACAGAAATGGCGTAATATATGACGGCAGCACTGCCTACCCCGCGGATATATACGACAGAAAGAATTATGAAGGTGTCAAGAAGCTCCTCGGGAACAAACTCAAAAAGGGACAGGTGATACTCGGCGCCTTCTACCTGGGACCCGAATCATTTTACCAGGCCCTCAACGACATGAGCGAGGAAGAGAGGTCGCAGTTTGGCATGTCCGGCGTTGAGAAGGTAAACCAGCTGTACGGGGACGAAGAGCTCCGCGCCCTCCAGAGAAAGAACGGCAGGTTTGTCAACTCGGGCATGATAGCCACACTCTCGGGAGCCGTGGCATCGGACCAGCTTGAAGACGGCAGGATCGTGAGCGGCATCGGCGGCCAGTACAATTTCGTGTCCATGGCCCACGCGATACCGGACGGCAGGCTCATCATGGCGATACGGAGCACGCGGGGATCGGGCAGGACCCTCAGATCGAACATCGTTTTCAGGTACGGCCACTGTTCCATCCCGAAATACTTGCGGGATATAATAGTGACCGAATACGGCATCGCTCATGTCCGGGGTCTCTCGGAAGAGCAAACAGCGAAGGAAATGATACAGATAGCTGATTCGCGGTTCCAGCGGCAGCTCATCGACCAGGCGAAAAAGCACGGCAAGATCAGGCCGGACTGGACACTGCCCGGGCAGTACCGGAACAATTACCCGGGAAGGATTGAGACCTTCATCAGGTCATACCAGGCCGAAGGCCACTTCAAACAGTTCCCGTTCGGGACCGACATCCTGCCGGATGAAGCGATACTGGCGGGGGCCCTCAAGGGATTCGCCGCATACATGGGCGCGAAACCCCTGAGTGCGGCGCTCATGCTGCTTGCCCGGCTGTTCCTCCCTGTGCCGGCAAAGGCCGCGCCGTATCTAAAGAGGATGTCCCTTGAGAAGACCGCCGGCATCGGCGAAAAAATGAAGCAAAAAGTAGTTTGTGCCGCGCTGAAAAAAGCTGGAAGAATATAACAAGCATCCAATACCGCCCCGGCCGACTCCATCTTCCACCCCGTTTATATATAGAAGGGGGAGCCCAGAGAGAGTCGCTGTGCAAATCCCCTCATGCAAAAAAGAGCTGGACAGCGACCCCAGATAAATCCACACTCCAGCGGGGTCTCCGGTCAGGTCCGGGAAAGCCGGTCTTGAACCGGACAACACTCATCCACAATTATAAAACCAAGAGGTGATTGCAATGAAGAAAGCTGCTGCATCCATGTTTATTTTTCTCTGGTGCGTGTTCGCGCTTCAGGCGCAGGACGTTGTCATCGATCCATTCAAAGATTGCGAAAAAAAGCCTACTCTTGCGAAGGCAGGGGAATACATACTGACCCCTTCGTACAACTGGCAGAAGGACGCAACGCAAAAAGGAGCGGATAAGCAAACCTTCATCTTTTATCACGCGAAAATGAAAAACCCCGGCGCACAGTGGTCCCGTGTTTTATTTACCTTTGACGGAGAAAAGGAGATACCCAATTACATGATCGTTCCGTTGCCCGCGGGCCAGAAGGCGAGGAAGGGCGACGTGGTTCTCACCTGGTGGCAGTCCGGGTCCGGCATGAACAGGGCATTTGTCGTGGACGACGGCAATCCCGCCGAGCCGGTGGTCCGCTACCTGGACATAGACTACGACAACCCGGCCAAGAACAGGGACGGCGTGAAGATCGGCCAGATGGAGGAGAAGCTGAAGCCCGACACGTTCGTTGTTATTAAGGACAGGATGTCGCCCGGGACCGCCGTTGCGGTGCAGGAGCCTGCCGGCAGATACGTGTTCGCCCGCGTAATATCGGCCACTGACACGAAAGTGCTCGTTCTCGGTTCGGTCGGAAAAATGTCGCTCGTAGACCGTAACAAATGCGTTGCGGCGGACATTATCCCGAACATAAAAAAAGGCGACGTGGTGCAGTTCCCCTGGAACGGCATCTTCAAGAACGGTACCGTCAGGAAAGTCGACAGGAAGATCGGGCGCGTATTCATCGATTTCAGCCTGGTCAAGGGAAAGTCGGAGGAAAAGGTCATCGCGTTCGGAAACGTGTTGAAGGGGCTTGCGGTAAAATAGGAAATGGACGCCCCTCCTCTTTCCCCAGAGAGCGGGGGGCGATCTATGAAAAGAACCGTTCAATGAACGATAAAAGACAGCCCGTCCAGCTACCGTTTCAATCCCGCATCCATTTGTAATTTTTAAATGTCGATCGACCGCAGAAACGGGACCAGGGAGGTGTTGAATATGGCATGGAACCCGAAATCTCCTCTTGTCATCTCCTCGATCGCCTTCTCCCGTGTCCAGTTCATGACCGCAATCCGGTAGATGGCGCACAGGGCTCCCGTGCGGCCCGCCCCCCGGCCGGCAGGCCCGGCGTACCGTCCGATGGGTGCGTCTGGATCCTGATTATACTGCACAACCGCCCCGTTCACAACGAACCGGCATGCGGCATCATTGTTATTTTTTCAGCAGTGCTTCAGCCAGGTCTCTTCCTGCATTCTCCGAGCAGGCATGGATTCCCTGCAGTATCCCGTTTCTGATCGTGACATGCATCCACCGGCCCGGTTTTGTGGAATAAAAGTCTATATATTTTGACAGCTCGGCATCGCCGGCTTTCTCATACGCGAGGAAATAGTATTTTATATAGAAATTTTTCTGTTCATCCGAATGTACCGTTGCGAGGATTTTTTTCTTAATCTCATCGATCTGGACGTCGGGAATTTTTTTATCATCGGGAAGTATGGCGTTTATCGCCATAATAAAGCCTTCCAGGGTGGCACCGGCAATAAGCCCTGCATACTCCATGCTTTCAGTATCTTTAATCAGTTTCTCTAGCAGCGCTTTTCGCTTTTTATTAATTGTCCCGAATTCCACGTTCTGAATTTTTTCATAAATATCGGGGGAGGATGCCTGTATCTCAAGGGCGGTCATCTTTTTTGCCAGATCCGATTCATAAAATTTCAATATCTCCCCGACATTTTTTTCATCATAATCTGCGAGAAAGGATTCACGGATCTTCATGATAATGGGCTTGTGGGTGAAATTCTTTTTCATGATCCTGGACAGGATTTCATATTTATCCTTGTCCATCGCCTGTTGCTGCGACTGAAGCTGTTTTTCAATGAGCGCCGGCAGTTGCGCGAACTGACCTTCAACTCCTGACTGCTCTATGATGCTATTGACCGCTTTCTGTTTTTCATCCTGGCCTGTTTCGGCGAAGAGGGCTATCGGTACTATCAATGCAAGACCTGCCAGCAAAATCCTGAGTTTTGGAACCATTCTATCACTCCTCCGATTTTTTAATAATTGGATCAACAATGGGGTATCAAATCGATTCCAGCAACATAAAAAAGCCACGGACGTGATATAAATTTATTAAAAAATCAGTTGATTCACAATTTCCATGGGAAGACAGGCGCTTACCGGAACCTCTTCAGCAGCAGCGAATTCGTTACAACAGAAACCGAGCTCATGGCCATTGCCGCCCCGGCTATGACCGGGTTGAGCATGCCCGCGGCCGCGAAGGGTATGCCGACGCAGTTGTACACGAACGCCCAGAAGAAATTCTGGCGTATCTTCCGTATGGTGCGCCGCGAGAGCCGGAGGGCCGTCACCACACCGCCCAGGTCGCCCCGCATCAGGGTGATACCCGCCGATTCCATGGCTATGTCCGTGCCCGTGCCGATGGCCATGCCCGCGTCCGCGGCCGCAAGGGCCGGCGCATCGTTGATGCCGTCGCCCACCATGGCGACGACCGCGCCCTCCTTCTTTAAACCTCGCACAACCTCGGCCTTGCCGCCCGGGAGCACTCCCGCGATCACGCGGTCCGGCCCGATGCCGGCCTGCGAGGCTACGAACTCGGCGGTGCGGCGGTTGTCGCCGGTCAGGAGATACACCTCGAGCCCGAGCTGTTTCATTTCCGCGACTGCCGCGGCCGAGGTGTCCCGGAGCGTGTCCGCGACCGCGATGACGCCGGCCGCCGTTCCGCCCCATGCCACGACAATCGCCGTCTTGCCCATGCTCTCGAGCTCCGCCACGGCCGGGCCGCACCTTGTTACGTCCACGCCGCTCTCGTCGAGAAAGCGGGCCGTGCCGGCCAGGATCTCGACCCCGTCACGGAGCGCACGCACCCCCCTGCCCGGCTCCGCCGTAAATTCTTCCGGCTCGGGTATTTCGCCCAGCACCCGGGCCCGCTCCACTATCGCGCGGGCGACCGGGTGCTCGGACCTCTTCTCCGCGATGCCCGCGCGGAGCAGAATAATGCCTTCGCCCGCGTCGCCGACCGGGACCACGTCCGACACGGACAACATGCCCGTTGTCAGGGTGCCGGTCTTGTCCAGCACCACGGCAGTGGTGCGGTACGCGGCCTCAAGCGCTTCGCCGCTCCGGAAGAGCACGCCCAGGTCCGCTCCCCGCCCGGTCCCCACCATCACGGCCGTCGGCGTGGCCAGGCCCATGGCGCACGGGCAGGCGATAACAAGCACCGCCACCGCGCTCAGCAGGGCCGCGGCAAGACTTCCGGTCGCGATCATCCAGCCCGCAAATGTCAGGACGGCGATCCCCAGGACCGCGGGCACGAACACCGCGGCGATCCGGTCAGCGAAGCGCTGGATGGGCGGCTTGCCCGCCTGAGCGTCCTCGACCGTGCGGATGATCTGTGCGAGCACCGTGTCGCGGCCTACCCGCTCCGCGCGGAACATGAGCGCGCCGAAGCGGTTGATGGTCCCGCCCGTGACGCGGTCGCCCGCCCCCTTGTCCACCGGCACGCTCTCGCCGGTGATCATGCTCTCATCAACGGACGAGACGCCTTCGACAATCACGCCGTCGACCGGCACCCGTCCGCCCGGCCTTACGATCACGATATCGCCGGGCGCGACATCGGCGGCGGGCACATCGATCTCCGCGCCGTCACGCACGATGATCGCCGTGTCCGGCTGCAGGTTCATGAGCTTCCTGATCGCATCCGAGGTCCTCCCCTTGGCGCGCGCCTCGAAATACTTGCCCAGGAGCACGAGCGTGATGACGACGGCGGACGCCTCGAAATAGAGGTCGCCGCGGCCGCCTCCCAGCGCCGGCATCACGAAGCCGTTGTACACGCTGTAGCACCAGGCCGCGGTCGTGCCCAGGGCGACCAGCAGGTCCATTCCCGGGCTCCCGCCGCGCAGGCCGTACCACGCATTGCGGTAAAAGCGCCACCCGATGACGAACTGCACCGGCGTGGCAAGGGCGAGCTGGAGCCATCGGTCGTGGATAAGGCCGGTATGCACGCCCGCGAGCATCAGGACCATGGAGAGCACGAGCGGCGCACTTAAAGCGGCGGACACAGCCACCAGTATCCCGAGCGAACGGATCTCTTCGCGCCTGATCTCGGACGCGCGGTCCGGGCGGTCTTCCCCGAGCTTCTCGGCCCCGTATCCCGCCTTTTTGATCTCATCTATTATTTCGTAGGATTTTATCTTCAGGGGATCGTACAGCACCCGCGCCGTGCCGGCCGAAAGATTGACCTGCGCCGCGTTGACGCCATCGCGCCTGCCCACCGCCTTTTCGATCCGGGCGGCGCAGGCGGCGCACGACATGCCGGTCAGGACGAGGTCCACCCGGGCCCCTTCCCGCTCCCGGGCCATCTCGGCGCCATACCCGGCCTTCTCCACCGCCGCGACGAGCTCCTCGTCCCGGACCTTTTCCGTGTCATACGTGACGCGGGCCGTCTCGAGCGCAAGGTTGACGCTCGCGGCCGAGACCCCCTCGATTCGGCTCAGCGCTTTCTCGATCCGTGCGGAGCATGCGGCGCAGGACATGCCGGTTATCCTCAGTGTGCGTTCCTGTTCCATGGCGTCATCCTTATCAGTAAGAGGTCCGCGGCGCTCCATTGTTACCAGGGGCCGGCCGGGCCGCATAAAAGTGTGTTGATTTTCCACCGCCGCCGTGCCATGATTGCAAGAATCCCTGCGGCCGGAGGCACGACATGAATAGTATACACAGCGGCGCCATAGCCGCCATCATCTTCTGCGCCGCAGCCCTGGCCGCAGCCGGGCAGGACAGGTCCGAAAACCTCTTTTATATCATCAATTATACGATATCACACTGCAACGCCGAGGTCAACCTGAACGGCGTGCCCATAACGAAAACACACAAGGATACGGCCTACACCGCAAGCGGTACTGCCGATATCGGCAGGTGGCTTGTGCCCGGCGACAACGTCATCACCGTGGTCCTGCTCCCGCCGGAAGGGACAATCGACCCGGACGACCGGCAGTCCATCGAAATCACCGTATCCACCGCCCTCAGGGGACAGATGAGCGACGAGGGAACTAAAATCGCGGGCCTGCGAATCCCTGTAAAAGAGGGCGATGCCTCCCTGGCCTCCATCAGGCAGCTGAAAAAGAAAGAGCTGCGCTTCAAACCCGCACGTGTTCCGCCCTCCGACCTGTGGGAAAAGGCGAAGCCCGAGAAGCTGGACGATGCCGCCAGGGCAGAGATACTCCGGCTTGTCAGGGATTACCACGCCGCATACGTCAAAAAAAACCGGGAGAAGCTCAACGACATGCTCATGTTCGCCACGCTTGATGCGGCGCGGAACCGCTACGTTTCGGCGGACGAGGCGCGGGAGATGCTCGCCAAAGGTCTCAAGGAAATGCTGGCCGACAGGAGCTTTGTCATGGAGCCGCTGAGGGCGGACCTGATCGTCCTCAAGCCTGTTGCCGGGGGCAGGGTCATATGGGTCACCGATTCCAAGGATGAGGCACCGGTGCGCACGAAGCGGATGAAGGACGGGGGATACATTGAATTTCCCGTCTATGTTTCACGCATAGACGGGAAATGGGTGATCGTCAGGTGACGTGCGCGCACCGGGCGGCACGATCACCGGACCGCGCCGGTCATTTCGCGTTTATCCACTTCATCATCTTGCGCAGCTCGGACCCCACCTTTTCTATGAGATGGTCCCGCTGCTCCTGCTTGATCCTGTTAAACTCGGGCCGCCCCTTTTCGTTCTCCTGTATCCACTTTTTGGCGAACGAGCCGTTCTGGATCTCTTTCAGTATCTTCCTCATCTCTTTCCGGGTCTTCTTCGTGATGATCCGGGGGCCGCTCATGTAGTCGCCGTACTCGGCGGTGTCGGATACCGAATAGCGCATATAGTTGATGCCGCCCTGGTAAAAGAGGTCAACGATGAGCTTGAGCTCGTGCAGGCACTCGAAATAGGCGATCTCCGGCTGGTAGCCGGCCTCGACCAGCGTCTCGAACCCGGCCTTGACCAGCTCGGAGGCGCCGCCGCAGAGCACCGTCTGCTCGCCGAAGAGGTCGGTCTCGGTCTCTTCCTTAAATGTCGTTTCCAGCACGCCGGCGCGGGTCGCGCCCAGGCCCTTGGCGTACGCCAGCGCCGTCTGTTTGGCTTTCCCCGACGCGTCGTTATGCATGGCGATGAGGCACGGCACGCCGCCGCCCTTCTCGTACTCGCTCCGGACCAGGTGGCCGGGTCCTTTCGGCGCGATCATGATCACGTCGATCTCTTTCGGGGGAACGATCTGGCCGAAGTGGATATTGAAGCCGTGGGAGAAGACGAGCGTCTTCCCGGCCTTCATGAAAGGCTCTACGTCCTGCTTGTAGAGCTTCGCCTGCACGTGGTCCTGGGCCAGGATCTGGATCAGGTCGGCCTTCTCCGCCGCTTCCCGGGCCGTCATCGGCTTGAAATTGTGGGACTCGGCAAGGCGATAGTTATCGGTGCCCGGCAGCTCGGCCACGATCACGTTCAGCCCGCTGTCCCTCAGGTTTTGCGCCTGGGCATGGCCCTGGCTCCCGTACCCGATGATCGCTATCGTTTTATTTTTCAGAACGCCCAGGTCGGCGTCGTTGTCGTAGTACATTTTAGCCATTGGTAGTCTCCTTTGTATCTTGTATAATGAACGCCTCCGCGCCTGTCATTGCGAGGAGCGCAGCGACGAAGCAATCTTTATTAAGTCAAATATTCTTTCCCATAAATAATCGGCAATACCGGTGTTATTGAATTAAAGGCTTTTCATGAAGCATCACTCTTCTCCCATGCGGATCGCTTCGTCACTTCGTTCCTCGCGATGACACTACACCGACCTACTCCTTCACCAGCGACACCCGCCCGGTCCTCATCAGCTCCTTGATCCCGTACGGCTTGAGGAGCTCGATGAAATTGTCTATATGCTCCGGGTCCCCTTTCACGCCCAGGGTGACCGTGCGCGGGGAAATGTCCGCTATGTCAGCCCGGAATATCTCGCCCAGCTGGTAGATCTCGCTCCGCTTGTTCGGCGGCGCATTCACCTTCACCATGACCAGCTCGCGCTCGACGGTCGGGAGGTCCGTGTGGTCGCTCACCTTGATGACGTCGATGAGCTTGTTGAGCTGCTTCTTCACCTGCTCGATGACCCGGTCGTCGCCCCTGACCACGATGGTCATGATGGACACGTCCTCCTGCTCGGTCGCGCTGACCGTCAGCGAGTCGATGTTGTAGCCGCGCGCGGAGAAGAGGCTCGCCACGCGCGCCAGTACGCCGAACCGGTTCTCGACCTTGACCGATATAACGTATTGCTTCAGGTTATCGTCGTTTAACAGTGCCATCTTATGCGAGCAGCTCCCTCATGATGATCTCCTTGAACGACTGGCCGGCCGGGACCATGGGGTAGACGTTCTCCTCCCGCGAAACGCGGAAGTCGATCACGATGGGCCGGTCGTTTATCGCGAGCGCCTGCTGCAGCGCGGGGATCACTTCCTCGTACGTCTCGACCCGGAATCCGGCCGCGCCGTAGGCCTCGGCGAGCTTCACAAAGTCCGGGGCGAAGTCGATGCAGGTGTGGCTGTAGCGCTTCTCCCAGAATATCTGCTGCCACTGCCGCACCATGCCCAGAAACCCGTTGTTGAGTATTGCTATGATGACCGGCAGGCGGTGCTGCACGGCCACTATCAGCTCCTGTATGTTCATCTGGATCGAGCCGTCGCCGGCAATGTCGATGACGCGTTTGTCCGGCCGTGCGAGCTGCGCCCCGATGGCCGCGGGGAAGCCGTAGCCCATGGTGCCGAGGCCGCCGGACGAGATGAAGGTCCGGGGCTGGGTGTACTTGTAAAACTGCGCCGCCCACATCTGGTTCTGGCCCACCTCGGTGCAGATGACCGCGTCTCCGTTCGTCTGGCGGTAAATCTCCTCCACGACGTACTGCGGCTTGATCCTGCCGCCGTTGTTCCTGTCATAGGTAAGCGGGTTTTCCCGCTTCAGCTTCCCGATCTCGGCGTGCCATTCGCCGATCTCCGGCGCGGTGACTATCTCCGTCATGTCCGCCAGCACGCGCTTGCAGTCGCCGACGATGGGAACGTCGACCGGCACGTTCTTGCTGACCGAGGCCGGGTCTATGTCGATATGGATGACCTTGGCGTTGGGGATAAACTCCGCGATCTTGCCGGTGACGCGGTCGTCGAACCGCGCGCCCACGGCGATCAGGAGGTCGGATTCGTTCACCGCGTGGTTCGCGTAATAGGTCCCGTGCATGCCCAGCATCTCCAGCGCGAGGGGGTCCGTCTCGGGGAAGGCGCCGAGCCCCAGCAGGGTCGTGGTGACGGGGATGCCCGTCTTCTTCACGAACTCGCGAAGCTCCTTCGTTGCGTTCGAGATTACCACGCCGCCGCCCGCGTAAATGACGGGGCGCTTCGACGCCGCGACCAGCTGGCAGGCCTTCTTGATCTGCCCGGGATGGCCCTCGTACACGGGCTTGTAGCCCCTCAGGTTGACAGTCTCCGGGTAGAGGAACTTGTGCTCGCCGTTCGATATGTCCACGGGCACGTCGATGAGAACCGGTCCGGGCCTTCCGGTGGACGCGATATAGAATGCTTCCTTTATAATACGCGCCAGGTCCTTGATGTCCTGGACGAGGTAATTGTGCTTGGTGATGGGCCGGGTGATCCCGGTGATGTCGACTTCCTGAAACGCGTCGTTGCCGATCTGCTCCCGCTTGACCTGGCCGGTGAAGACTACCAGGGGCACCGAATCCATGTGGGCCGTAGCGATTCCGGTGACGCAGTTGGTCGCGCCGGGCCCGGATGTCGCTATCACCACCCCTGTTTTGCCCGAGGCGCGGGCATAGCCGTCGGCGGCGTGGACCGCCCCCTGCTCGTGCCGGGTTAGTACGAACTTGAAGGGAGCATTGTGAAGAGCATGGAATATGGGTATGACGACACCGCCCGGGTAGCCGAACATGCACTCGACCTTCTCTTTCTTCAGGCTCTCAACAATGATGTCTGCGCCCTTCATTTTCACGAACAAACCCCGTAACGAATAAAAATAAAGTGTTTAACATAAAGTCCGACGCTGATTTTTGTCAAATTTATTTTTTAAAAACATGCGGGTTTGCGTTATGTCATGCCGGTTACGCGCGGATCAGGTGCCGCATGAATGGCGGATGAGCAATGAGAGCATCTGTCATCTTGGGTGCAGTGCCCTTCGATTCGCTTCGGCAGGCTCGGCACAAATCGCGCAGGGACCAACCGGCTGCCGAGCGAAGTCGAGGCATGCTTCGTCGTCCCGGTTCAACCGGGACTCCCCGCAATGGCTTTGTAAATAACCTGACAAAACATAATTCATTGTATTTATAAAGCATCACGGATCAATATCATGCCGTTTTTTGGTGCTCGGCAAAAAATTCCTTGAAATAATTCATAATTCAGGTACTCTTCATCTCGGTGGCCCAAGCCCCGAACAGCCAGGCGGCTGCCGGCATTTTTTGCATAATTTCGCCTTCCCGGAGCGGTACGGCATACATGGTACAGAGAACCGACAAGAAGCCCGTAAAAATAATCGAAGAGGTCTACAAGAAGATCATCGAGCATAACGCCAAGGCGAACCACGAGGGCATCCCGCATTCCGACACCTTCGAGAAAGAGATCCAGTCCCTCATGGGGATCGACAAGTCCGAGATCGAGCAAATAATAAAGCTGCTGAAAGACGCCCACAAGATATTCACGTTCGAAATCATCAAGGATGATCCGGATAATGATATCATCAGGATAGACGGCTATGTTGAGACCGACCTTCAGACCATCAGGAAGCTGAAAAACTACTTCCAGAAGCTACTCATGGATGAATACGAGAAGCAGTACAACAAGCGGCTCCTGGTCCACCAGGTAGTGAAGGACATGTACGCCCGGCCCAATTTCTACAAGAACACGATGATCGGCCAGATCGGCAACAAGGCCATCATGCTGGAGGAATACGAGAACCTGATCGAGCGCAACTTCACCGAGTACACGGAAAACTGGAAAACGAACAAGCTCGCCGAGCTGATTGCCCTTGCCGGGGACCTGCTGGTCGCACCAAAACCGCCGGTCCAGGACCCCCCAGGCAACAAGCGCAAACCGGGTGGCGCTCCGGTCAGCTTGCGGGCCGTGGACTCGCCCCAGTACCAGGACTACTCGTCGGGAAAGAGCACGCAGTCCCTGGACAAGGTATTACAGATATACGGGGTTGAGTTCTTTTTCCGGATAAATTTGAGGAAGTACAACTTCGACCTGCTCCGCCAGATAGTGGAAAGCGGCGAGATTGACCGGCGCGCCGACCTCGTGCTGCTGAAAGACATGATCCAGAAGGTGAAGGAGAATTTCGACCGGGACCCGGGCCTCGCCGAGAACTCCGAGAAGATTTACAAGCTTGAGCGGATCATCTCCCGCCAGATGCTCTATAGCCACTGAGCGGCAGGCGGGATTACCGCGGTCTGATGACCGCGGCTATTTCCCGCAGGGCGCCTTGCCGTCCATGTAATCCTGAAAGGCGACTTTTTTTTGATAGCACTCGTCCTTGATATAGCCGAGCAGCGAGAGGAACATTCCCTTGTTGACAAAGCCGGGTATCATCGTTATCATGTTGCCGTCCCTGTCCATGAAAACCACTGTTGGCAGCCCCTGCACGCCGAGCATCATGGCGAATTCCTGCTTGGTCAATACATGGTTTTTGTATTGTATGGTCTCGTCGGGCCTGGTGTCCGTATGTATGCGGACTGTAATGTAATTTTTTTTCAGCTTGTCCGCGACCTCACCGTCCTCGAACACCTCGGCCTCCATTTTCTTGCACCAGCCGCACCAGTCAGCGTAAAAATCCATGACTACCGGTTTTCGCTGCTCCTTTGCGAGCCTGAGTCCCGTGTTGAAGTCCTGCCATACCACGCTCGCCTTTTCCATTGCCGGCCGGGCCGCTCCCGCGTTTTCCTGCTCGGATGACCTGGAGCATGCTATGGCGAGCCAGAATACAGTCATGACCAGCGTCATTATTACATACGTTTTTTTCATTATCAACCTCTATAAATACGGCACTGCCGCCCGGCAATAAACGCTTCCCGGCTTATTAGCATCAGAATACGTACCTATATATTCGATACAAATATATTCGATACAAATTTGCAACAGATTTTGCCATGCAGGTGTAAAATATTACGAAACTTTTATTTTATAATATACTAAAATTCTTTATTTTTGTCAATGATTTATTGTAGTAATTTATTATTGACGGGACCGGCCCGGGCCATCCCATATCAATGCATGGCGGAGGGGACCGATGCCGCCGGAAACGCACACCCATGAAAACAAAAACCAGCGGTATTATAATGGCCACGAAAATCGAGGCGGAACCTTTTATCAAAGGTTTCGGGCTTGCGCTCGTGGAGAAAAAACCGGTCCCCCTGTATGCTGCCGGCCCGCTTCTCCTTGCCCTGTCGGGCATAGGCAAGACGTCGGCCGCCATCGCGACCGCTGCGCTCATCGAGCGGCACCATCCATCGGCGGTTTTCAACTGCGGCGCTGCGGGCGCAGCCGGAGGGGGATTTTCCGTGGGCGACATCCTTCACATCGACAGGGTGTACGAGCTGGACCGCCCACACCTTGCGGCCGACCGGCCCGTGGCGCACAAACCGGACACTATGCGCGGTTTCAGGAGGGCGTCGCTCGCGACCAGGGACCGCCCCTTCCTGGAGGACGACGACCGGCGCGCGGCGTCAGTTCATGCGGACCTGGTGGACATGGAGGGCGCGGCCGTGGTGCAGGCGTGCCGCGCCTTCGGGGTTGACGTGTATCTCTTCAAGATCGTGAGCGATACGCACGGCGCCGGCACGGAGGAGATCATCGGCAACATGATCGCCACCCGGGGAACAATGTTCGAGTTTTTTCGCGACAGGATCAGACCGGGGCTCTGACATAAACATCCGCGTCTCAGCGCCTCTGCAAGAGCATCTTTTTTTCGCTCTCTTGTTACCCGCCCGCGTAGATCTTCAGGCGGGCCCGTAGTTTTTCCATGAACGCGGCGCCGGGGTCTTTCCGCGGCCGGGCGGCGTAGCGCGGATCGAGCGAGCGCCACAGCGGGCCATCCTTTAATTCAAGATACTCGTGATGACCGATGACCTTTTCTATCGACGGGTACTGACGCGCGAGCATGAGGACCAGCCAGGCGTTCGCCTCCACCTGCTCCTCTGTCAGCGGATACGCGGGTCCGCCCACGTTCTCGACTCCGATCGCGCAGTGGTTCAGCCCGACCACGTGCCGCGCCATGAGCGTGTCAGGCATGAGGCGGTAGATGGTCCCGTCACGGTCCACTATATAATGCGCCGATACGTTTACCAACCCGCCTCTCCTGATGTCTCCCCGGTCCGGCTGGAGGGTCTCCCGGTTGAAATAGTTAAAGGCGTCCTCGAAGGTCCCGCACGAGGTCCAGTGCACCACGACGAGCTTCGGCACTAGGTCGATATCGCCGGCAAGGGCGTTGTAGTTCTTCCGAATATATTCCAGCGTGAGCTTTTTTCTCTTCGCGGTGAACGAGATGGGTCTCTCCCGGATGGCGTACTTTTTTGCATCGAAGTCGATCTTCGACAGGTCGGCGCCGAGGTCATCCAGGGCGATGAAACCCGGCAGCATGATACCGGCCAGCAGGGCGACGAGTACGGGAAGCAGGTGGCGTTTCATGGTCTTCCTCCATGAACAAGTATGCCGCCAATTACAGGAATGGCAAGCAGAATATGGATCGGAAATAAGCGTGCCCTGCAGAATGGCTCACGCGAACCGGTGTTTATTTCTTCTTTTTTACCTGCTTCTTGCCGCTCTTCTTTTTCGATTCATCCGCCCTTTTAACGATAGGCTTCGTTTCGCCTTTCGTTTCCTTGAATGCACGCAGAATGATTTCAGCCTCCTTGAAGGGCGCGGTGAGAAACGAGTAACTGTTCATCACCTTGATCTCGCTGATTTTTCCTGCAGGCACTTTCGCCTGGTTGTTTATGAGCTTCAGGAGCTTCCTGGGATTTATGCCGTCTTTCTTGCCCAGGGAAACGAAAAGCCTGGCGGTCCCCCTGGTGTCGACCGATGCCTCCTTGTATTCACGGATGTCGGTATATTTCGATTCGTTGAGCTCGTCGTCCAGCGAATATTTCAGGAGGGCGGCGACAACGTCGGCCGGATCGTTTCCCTTGAGCATAAGATGGGCCGTCCTGACGTACTTCTCGTGCGCCATGTTCCGTATGATCTCGTCCAGGTCCTCCCTGATCCTGGTCTGCTTGGCCATGACAATTTCCGACGCGCGCGGTATTTTTTCCTTCCGTATCGCCGTCTTCGTGAATTTGGCGATGTACATGAGGTACCGGTTCTCGTCCGGGCTGATGAAGGTGACCGCGACGCCCTTTTTCCCGGCCCTGCCGGTCCTGCCGATCCGGTGAATGTAGGAGTCGGCGTTCTGCGGCAGGGAAAAATTGATGACATGGGTAAGGTCCACGACGTCGATCCCCCGGGCGGCCACGTCGGTCGCGGCAAGAATCGTGATCTGCCGCTTCCTGAACTTGTCCAGGATACGCTCCCTCTGGAACTGCGACAGGTCGCCGTGTATGCCGTCCGCAGCATATCCGCGGTCGATAAGCCTGCCTGCCAGCCCGTCGACCTCCACCTTGGTGCGGCAGAATACCAGCCCGTAGAATTCTTTTTCCATGTCGATGATCCGGCACAGGGTCTCGAGCCTGTCGGACGGCGCGACCTCGAAATAGATCTGGTCGGTCAGGTCCACGGTGAGCCGGTCCTTTTTCAGGGCGATCAACCGGTACTCGCGCATGTGCCGCTTCGCGACCTCCATGACGCGGGCGGGCATGGTCGCCGAGAAAAGGAGGGTCCTCCTGCCCGGGTTCGTATTTTTGAGTATGTCCTCAACTTCTTCAATGAAGCCCATGTTCAGCATCTCGTCAGCCTCGTCCAGGACCACGAAGGACACCTCGCCGAGGACGATACTTTTTCTCCTGATGTGGTCGAACACCCGCCCCGGCGTGCCAACGACGATGTCCACCCCTTTCCGCAGCCGCACAAGCTGGTCGGACATGGACTGTCCGCCGTACACGGGAATGATCTGTAATTTCCTGTTCCCCTTGAAGGAGTTTATCTCTTCCGACACCTGGATCGCGAGCTCCCTGGTGGGCACGAGAACGAGGGCCTGGATGGTCTTCGCGTTTTCCCGCAGCATCTCGAGGAGCGGGAGCCCGAACGCTGCGGTCTTGCCGGTGCCGGTCTGCGCCTGCCCGATGATATCGAGGTCTTCCGAGAGCATGACCGGGATGGTTTTTTCCTGGATCTCCGTCGGCTCTTCGAACCCCTTTTTCCGCAGTTGTTCGATGGTTATATCCGACAGGCCCAGGTCTTTGAATTTCCGGAGAATCATTGTTGCCGCCTTTTTGTGTATGCTGCCATAACGGGACAGGGCGGGTATTATGGCAATGGATTTTTATACGGGAACGGGAAACAGCTCTTATTTAGGTCAACAAGCGACGCCGTGGCCCGTAATTGAACGGGCGTGGTCATCAATCCAACCTGTCATTCCGTCGCTTCCCATGTTTCGATGCCGCGCCCTCCACCGGTCAGGAGGATCACCCTTCCGCCGCGGGGTACCCAGGGGAACCCGAACGCGTTGTACCCGGCGGAGCGGGTAAACCCGAGCGTGACCCCGCCCGCGTCGAGCAGCAGGCTGTTCACGTGAAGATGACCGCAAAAAACGGCGCGCATGGTGCCGGACCGGGTGAAAGCCCTGATGAGCGCGGATTCGGTTTTATTATACGGGAGCACGAGACGCAGGCAACCGCCGAGCTTTGTATATTTACACGTACTGAAAAATTCCGCTGCGGGCTTATGCATAAAGGCGACCGCGTTCAGGCCGCCGCCCTCTTTTTCATACCAGTCGACCTGGGCCTTCGAAATGTCGGCGGTGATGTATGTGTTGGTCCTCGTGCCGTCACCGGTGCTGTCAAACAGGAAGAGAGCCGCCGTCACCCTGCTCCTGTCCGTACTGTAAACGGGGACCATGTGCGACACGCCGTCCGCGCAGATAACGGAGCCGTTTATAAGACAGAGTGGCCTGCTCTTTAGATAATCGACAATCTCTTTCTTGCTCAGGGGCCCGTGACCGTCATGGTTGCCCGGGGTGAAAGTCCAGGGAATGTTGCGCTCGATGGGAATGGCGATAATCCTGTCAAGCCCCTCTTTCGGATTGGGGCATTTTTTCCCATACACGATGTCCCCGGTGAACACCAGCACATCCGGGTCCTCTTTTTCGACAAGCTCCCTGACCAGGGCCAGGCTCTTCATGTCGCTTGTGCCGCCGTCTTTCCAGTGGATATCGGTGATCTGAAGTATCTTGATGCTCCCGTCCGCGTTGAAAGCGAGCCGGGCGGCCTGAGCATTTCCCCTCGCCGGAAGGAGCGACAGGCCAATAGCGCCGGCAAGCAGAGACGCAATAAGGAGGGTTGGCATAATCTTGTATTTCATATTCTGGTCATATTCCGGGATGAAGGATGTTTGAGATGAGCATGCTCTGACCCCGCATTATAAAAGGGGTCAGAGCCCATCTTCCGTAGAATTGGCGATAGTTATCGCCTGGTCAAATTCTAAAATCATCTTCCCTTTAATACACCCTTTTTTCATGCCTCAGCCTGATAAAATGGTTAAAATTGACCTCATCCGGTATAAAATTACTTGCAACTGGAGACATAATAAAATATTAATACCGCAATCATTATCCCATAGTAACTCTTTTTGTCCCTGAAAACCGGTCTACTATGGTTAAAGAACCATCGAGGATACCGCCATGCCCGTCACGAACGAAGACCTGAAGCTCATTGCCACCGCGATAAGGACCCTTTCCATGGATGCAATCCAGAAAGCCAACTCCGGCCATCCCGGCATGCCCATGGGATGCGCCGACATCGCGGCGGTGCTCTGGACGAAATTCCTGAAACATGACCCGGCAGACCCTGCCTGGCCGAACCGCGACCGCTTCGTCCTGTCGGCCGGCCACGGCTCCATGCTCCTCTACTCCATGCTGCATTTCAGCGGCTACGCTCTCACGCTCGACGACATTAAAAATTTCCGCCAGCTCGGCGGCAAAACGCCCGGCCACCCGGAGTTCGGTCTTACGCCCGGCGTCGAGACCACGACCGGCCCGCTGGGCCAGGGTTTCGCCAACGGCATCGGCCTGGCGGTGGCACGGGACCTGGTCGCCGCGGAATTCAACACACCCGACAACACGGTCATCGACCATTACATTTACGCCATCGTAAGCGACGGCGACCTGATGGAGGGAATCTCCTCCGAGGCGGCGTCGCTGGCCGGGCACTGGGGACTGAAAAAGCTGATCTATCTTTACGATTCGAACGACATCACGATCGAGGGAAGCACGGACCTCGCCTTTTCCGAGGACGTGGCCAGGCGCTTCGCCGCGTACGGGTGGCACGTGCAGAAGACCGACGGTCACGACTATGCCGCGATCGAGAAGGCGATTAAAAAGGCGCAGAAGGTTGCGGACAGGCCCTGCATAATCATCGCCAGGACCAGGATCGCGAAGGGAAGCCCCAAACTCGAGGGTTCGGAAGAGTCGCATGGCGCGCCGCTGGGCATCGACGAGGTTGCCGCGACCAAGAGGAACATCGGCTGCTCGCCGGACGACACCTTCTGCGTGCCCCAGGCCGTGTACGACATCTTCGCGGCGAGAAAGAAGAAGCTCAAGAGGATGCACAACGCGTGGAAGAAAAGCTTCAAGGCGTCATTCCAGGGCGACGCACTCGCCCGCTGGAAGAAGTTTTTCTCTGCCCCGGATATGAACGAGCTGAGGGGAAAGCTCCCCTCGTTCGACCCGGCCAAAGCGGTGGCCACGCGCTCCGCGGGCGGGAAGATACTGGAGGCCCTGTACAGGGAGCTGCCCAACCTCGCGGGCGGATCGGCCGACCTGGGCCCGAGCAACAAGTCCTTCGTCAAGGGCTTCAGTGAATCGGGAAAGGGAACCATCGGCAGGAACATCCATTTCGGCATACGCGAGCACGCGATGGGCGCCATCCAGAACGGCATGGCCTACTACGGCGGGCTCGTTCCCTTCTCGGCCACATTCCTTGCATTCCTGGACTACATGCGGCCGTCGGTGCGGCTGGCGGCCCTCGCGGACCTGCACACGGTATACGTGTTCACCCACGACTCCGTCTTCGTGGGCGAGGACGGGCCCACGCACCAGCCGGTTGAGCATATCGCCTCAGCGCGCGCCATTCCCAACCTCCACGTGATTCGTCCGGCGGACGCGGAAGAGACGAAAGAGGCCTGGCTTGCCGCGCTGGCGCGCACGGACGGGCCCACCATGCTCTCGCTCACCAGGCAGGACCTGCCGATCATCGCGCGCGAGCCGGGCCGCGGGGCCGACATGCTCCACAAAGGGGGCTACGTCATCAGGGAATGCGAGGGCAAGCCGGACATCGTGCTGCTCGCGACTGGCTCCGAGGTGCACATCTCGGTCGCCGCGGCCGAAGAGCTGAAGGGAAAAGGGGTCCGCGCCCGCGTGGTGTCCCTCCCCTGCTGGGAGCTTTTCGACGCGCAGACCGCCGCGTACCGGATGGAGGTGGTGGCCCACGGCACGCCGAAATGCGTGGTCGAGGCCGGCATACGCATGGGCTGGGACCGGTACGCCGGCCCGCATGCCCTCTACATCACGATGGAGACCTTTGGTGCGTCCGGCCCGGCGAAAGCAGTCGCGGCGAAGTTTGGGTTCACGGCCGAGAACATTGTCGCGAAAGTGATTGAGTTTCTGTCAAAAAAATAACGGGTCAGGCTGTCCCGCGAACATGCGGGGACTTTTCTGGAAACAATTTGGTTCATATACGGATCGTAACGGCCCCGTACATTCACCGGTTGCGCACACAAATGAAGTATAATTGCGCGCATGGGGCAACCACCGTCCCCTTTTCCCGACTGCGTAACACGATCAAACATTGACCCACCGGAACAGCACCAAACCGGGATAAACCTGACATTTCCATATGATATCGTCATGATTCGCTCAATTAATCAAAAAAACGGTAATTATAAAATTATTTTTCCCCATTTATAATGTGATAAGATATTAAATTTATAGAAGTAGTTTATTGGAGCGGGTTCGCATGAAGAATTCTTTTATACTTTTTATCGCAGCAAGCGCGGTGTTGCTTTCGCTGGTTTCCTGTAAACAGTCCTCACTGGAATACGAGTCGAAAGAGGACTCCCTTCTTTCGGTATATGGAAGTTACGGATTCATGCTGGGTGCTGCTATAAACGTTACCATTGACCAGGATGTGGCGCAGCCGGACCCCGCCAATGCCGCGCCGGTCGCATATACCGTGGTATTCAGCGATCCGATTGATCCCGCAACGTTCGACGAAACGGACATGACCCAGACCGGGACCGCTACGGGAGTAACCTGGGCGACACCCACAACGTCGGACAACATCACGTGGACTATCGAGGCGACCGCGGTCACCGGCGACGGGACGATCGTTCCCGCCATGGCGGCTGGCGCGGCGCAGGACCTGCTGGGCAACACGACGTTTGCCTCTACGTCGACGGACAATAGCGTGACCTATGACGCGACCCCTCCGACGGTTACCGTAGATCAGGAAGTGGCGCAGGCCGATCCGACCTCCAGCTCCCCCATCCTCTTTACAGTCGACTTCAGCGAGGAGATAAATCCCGCAACCTTTAACACTGCGGACATTGCTTAGGGAGGAACCGCGACCGGCGTAACGTGGTCCCTCACCACTTCGGACAACATCACATGGAGCCTGAGCGCGGCAATGTCAGCGTCATCCGGCACGGTAATCCCTTCGATTGCCGCCAGCCTGGTACAGGACCTTGCGGGAAACAGCAATACCGCTTCCTCGTCCACGGACAACACCGTCATGTACACCATCGTTCCGTCCGCCCAAATAATGCGGACCGGCCAGACCCTGTGCCATGACGAAAACGGCATCGTTGTCTCCTGCGGCGGCACGGGCCAGGATGCCGATCTGCAGAAGGGCCTGGCCTGGGCGGTCCCGCGCTTTACCGACAACGGCAACGGCACCATCACCGACAACTCCACCGGTCTTATCTGGACGGCCGACATGAACCTCATGAGCGGCGCCTATTCCTTCCTCGATACGGATGTTACGGCCGGCGACGGGATCGTGTACTGGCAGACGACCCTGGATTTCGCGGCCCAGCTCAATACCGACATGTACGGATCGCGGACTGACTGGCGCATCCCCAACATTCTCGAGTTGATGAGCATTATGAATTACGGCGCGAGCAACGTCCCGGCCTGGCTTGCCTCGTACGGGTTCAGCAATACCGGATCTTATTACTGGTCGTCGACCACCTACCGGGTGACTTCAACCGGCGCCATTGCCTGGATATTCAGCTACTCAACAGGAGCGAAGAGCAACAGCGCCGACAAGGATTCCGCCACATTTGTCAATGCCCTTGCGGTTGCCGGCTCATCGACCATTCTCCCGCAGACGGGACAGACGGAATGTTGGAGCTCCACCGGTGTCCTGCAGGCATGCGCCGGCACAGGGCAGGACGGCGAATTCCAGGAAGGCCTCCCGCTGCCGGGCACGCGGTTCACGCATAACGGCGACGGCACCACGACAGACAACCTGACCGGCCTGATGTGGACGACCGACAAGAACCTGATGCTGACGGCATACCCGGCGTTCGACACGGACGAAACAGGAGGGGACGGGGCGGTGTACTGGGACAACGCCCTCGCGTTCGTCGGCCAGCTTAACGCGGACAGCTACGCAGGCTATTCCGACTGGCGTCTTCCCAACGTCAATGAGCTGCAGAGCGTGTTCCAGCACAACCTGGTATACGCCGACATAACTTCGCTGGGATTTGTACACGGCGGGGTGCAGACCTGCTGGTCTTCAACAACGGTTGAAACGAATACAACCGATGCATTCCTCTTTAACATCCTCTATGGCAACCAGGGCACATGGCTGAAATCCGGCGCGGCAAACTCCGACCGGAATGTATGGCCGGTCAGGGGAAATTGATTCAATAGCATCCAGACCGGCCTTCGTTTCGGACAGGAACGCTTACTGCCGCGCTGCCGTCGGCTTTCACTCACGGAATGGCTGTTCCGTTCCACCATCCCCCGTTCCTCCCCCACCGCATGCGGTCCTTCACGTTCCACCCGGCGGCACACACGTCTCCATTCAGGGGAGGCAATCAAGTTTTTTTCCGGAGCAATGGATTGTTTCAGGATTATGTATTATACTTAAACAAGGAGAATCCATATGTTAATAACAAGAGAACTTACAGCCCCGGCCATGAGCTGCAACCACTGCAAGATGACCATCGAGAAAGCTGTTAGTGCGCTTGAAGGCATATCGAGCGTGAACGCGGACCCGACGACGAAAAAGGTGGTCGTGGAATTTGACAAGTCGTCCACCACGGTCAATGATATAAAAAAAGCGATCGAGGGTGCCGGCTACGAAGCTGAAATCGAAGAGGACATTATCCAATAGGGCTCCGGGCTGACCGTGGCCCGGCGTGGTTTCCCGCATGCAGACCCCACCCTACGGGCAGGCGGGAAGTCCGCCGGCGAGACTGGAGCGCACGCTTGACGCGGTGCCGTAATCAGGCCCGCCCCAGCCGGCGGCGCTGAAGGCGCCTGCCACGACCTCCGCGCCCGACGCGGTGGAGAAATCGGCCATGTTTATCATGATAATTCGCTCGTCCGTTGATTCATGCAACAGCTCCCGTGCCCACGACATGTCGTCCCGCGAGGGATCCGCGCATTTGATGTCCCGCGCATATTCCACGAAGTCGCGCAATGCAATCTCGTCGTAGCCGTTGAAGATCAGCTGGTCCGCGGACGCGAGCCGCGCGAACAGGAACGAATAGGCCAGCGTGCTCGACACGCCGTACACGATCCCGTCCGCCGGCGGGGGCACGGCGTCGAGGCGGTATTCCCTGAGCTCGCCGTGGCCCCAGCCGTAGTAAAGGGCGTCCAGGTCGCGGGCGGTGTCCTGGTAAAAGAAGATCGGGGTGATCGGCGCCCCGGGTGGCGCGTTGACTGCAAGGTACACGCTCTGCTCGAAGGGCACCAGCGTGTCCCACTCGTCGTGTACCACGACAAAAGGCGTGGCGAGCTTCGCCAGCAGGGCGTCCCCGTCCCAATCGGCCCAGGCCGCCGTCGCCTTGATGCGGTCGAGATAGGGCGAGAAGAATTCCTCGAACTGATCCTTCTTCGCCGTGTCAGTGATGTCCGGGATGCTGTTCGGCACACCGCCGGCCGGGTTCTCGACGTATTCGACCTCGTCATTGAAGTCGCTCAGGGGAAAAAACGCCACGCCCGCGCACGGGACGGCTCCCCCGCCGTCGGAGGAGTATGCCGCGCCGTAGAGCGCCTCGAACCCGCCCCATGAGCCGCCCCAGATGCCGATCCTGGTTTTGTCGACAAGGCCAACCGCTTCATTGAGAAAGCGGAGCCCGGCCACAGTGTCGTCCACGTCGTTCTGTATGCTGCCGCCCGCGTAATAGCGCTCGAACACGTTCAGCACGCCGATGTTATTCAGCATGAATATGACGGCGTCCGCCACGTACTGCTGCACCCTTGTCTCCGACCCGCGGGGAACATCGTCGCCGCTCCAGCTTATGTAATCATAGGGACGGGTCAGGACCACGGCAGGCCTGACGCCTCCGCCCGGGGGCGGGATCCACATGGCGTAGGCCGCCTCCATGCCCGCGAACTCGAGCCTCAGCAGGTAATAGCAGTACCACTGCGGACTGATATACACGCTTCCGCTCTTCAGCAGGGTAGCCCCGGCCGGGAGATCCATCTCGGGACACTGCGACGCCGCGATTACCGGCAGCAGTGAGAGAAGCGATGCGTTCTCTTCTTTCGTATTGCATCCGGCGAGGAGCGCCAGGGAAATGCTCATCAGCACAAGAATGCCGCGCTGCAGGTATTTCATGTTTTTTCCTGGAAAACTGATAATTGCCAATTCCGCAAAATTAGCCGGCAGGGCGATAATTTCAAGTATAAATTCCGGTTTTCAGGTAAATCGATTCCGAACCGTGAATGCCCCATTATACTGGATCAAGATTTTAATTGAAAAACTAAGCAGCGTGCAATAGTATAATTTGCATTAAATGTATATATATGATATATATTTATTTAATTGATTCTGATTTTCACCCTGGCTCATCTTCACAAATAAATTTTACACAGTGAAAAAAACATGAATGTACCAACACTGCTTAGAAAGTCACCCGTCGCGGCGGCTATCGTTATTGCCGTGCTCGTACTCGGGTGCAGCAAGAACAGCGGCTTTTCGAAGTACTGGCTCTTTCTGAACAAGCCCTATTTCACCGGCACCATAACGGGAACGGTATTGTACGAGATAGACAACACCCCCATGGCGGACGTGACCGTTCGCGTCGACGTGCGGGGCGTTACCTATTCAGCGACAACCGGTGCGGACGGGACGTTCTCTATCGAGGCAGAAAAGGTCAAAAGGAGCGAGGGTTACAACGTTAATTTCATCAAAACGAACTATGACGACCTGACAAAGGCCGCGATTTTCACTTCGAAGACACAGCCGGTGGATCTGGGAACGGTTTACATGACCGACGCGGTGACCGGCCATGTCGAGCGGGCAATCTCGGGACAGGTGCTCGACAACTACGGATCGAGCGGCCTTGCCGGCGCCACCGTGAGCGTGCAGAACTCCCATTACGAAACCATCGTTGGCGTTACCGGAGCGGATGGAAACTTCCTGGTTTCCGGCTATTATTTCACGATCGGCAGCTCATATATCGTGACGACTTCCAAAGAGCACTACACCACCCTTTCCACGGTGACCGTTTCTATTACCGGGAACGGCAACACGATCGAGGGCAGCCCGGTCCGCCTCTACCGCGAATATGGAGACATCATCGGGACCGTGGAGGATGACAACACCGGCAACCCGCTCGCGGGCGCTTCTGTATCTACCGTCGACGGCAGGGGAAACACGGTCTCGGCGGTAACCGACGGCTCCGGCGGCTTCAGGCTCGGCGGCACCGACTTTTACGTCGACTCTGCCTACGGGTTGACGATAAAGAAAACGAATTATTTCGACGGGACCGCGACCGCGGTTATCGGCTCGACAGGCGATAACGAGATCACGGGCGGATCGGTCCGCCTCATGATAAACGGATCGATAAGCGGCACCGTCAGGGACCCGGACGGAGGCCCGATCCCGGGCGCGACCGTGCAGGTAAAGGACGCGGAGAACACGGTCCTGGCGACCGGCGCCTCGATATCCAACGGCACCTTCTCGCTGTCGAGCGCCTTGTTCAGGAAGGGCGTTTCCTACGAGGTATACTTCACCCATGCGGTCTACGAATCGGCCGACATCGCCACCGCGGAGCTCTCCGAGGGCGACAACCCGACCGGCGTTATTACCCTGCAGCCGAAGAGCTTTACCGGGTACACGCTGACCGGCGTTATCGCCGACGACTGGGACACCGCGACGAAGCTCCCCGCGTCCATCTCGATCGCGGACGAGGACGGCGTCACGCGCACCGCGACGGCAGGCGGCGCAACGGGTGCATTTTCAGTCACCGGGAACTTCCTCGGCGGGGAAACCTACACGCTGAAGGTGTCCTGCGCCGGATATACCGGCGACACGCTGGTCGACCGGAGGGACGTTGCGGTCGCGATGACGGGCAGCTCGCCGCAGTCGCTCGGCCAGATAACCCTGTTCCCGATCGGCATCCGAGCGTACATCTCGGGCCAGAAAAAGGAGTTCAGCAGCCACATCAAGCAGACCCATGAAGCGTTCCTGACCGGCAAGACCGGGTTCACCCTGTCCGCGCGGAACGGAACCAGCCTGAATACGGCCTCGACCTTCTATGTCCACACGGACGACCAGGAGCAGCCCGCAGCGCCGGACGGCGCCCATTCAACGACCCTTGCGATTAACGGCCTGCGCAGCTCGGGGTACCTCTTTGCCGGCATCGAGGAGGACATCCGGACCGCGGCCGTCGGCATGGTGCCGTCAACAATGTACCACTTTTATGTGTCAAGCGCCGGCCAGTTCACACTCGAGACGTTCGGCACCACCAACACTTACCTTGTCCTCTACGATGAGTACGGCAGCCTGGTGGACCAGGCGGACGGCGGCGGCACGGACAACAACGCGAAGATGACTCTCGGCCTCAACGAGGGATGGTATTTCGTGCGGATTCGCGGATACGACGGCGACATCTACGGCTTTTACGAGCTGGGCGTTACCGGTCCCGAACAGACGGGGGGACTGACGGGCGTGTGGACGACCAACGACATCATCCTTTCATGGTACGACTGCGCCGGCAGCACTGTCTATATTGCGGGCGCCGGCGAGTCCGGCTCTGCCGGCAGCATTACCGTGTCCATAATGAACGGCGTCGGCAGGCTCTCCCGGGGCAGCTTCTCGGGAACGATGCGGGCCATAACCCAGGCCGGCGCCACGGTGCCGGTAACGAACGGCTACTTCAACGTAATCAGGAGCGAATAATGAGAACATATACTGTCATGATTATGCTGCTCTGCGCCGTTGTCATTGGCGGCGGGGCGCTCGGCGCGGACCCGGACAGGCTCGCCCCGAATACGGTCGTCATGAAGATCGACGGGAAGGAATACCGCTTCCCGGGGGCCGCGGCCGGCACGGTGACAGACCTGGGCAACGGAACAGTGCGGCTCACCATCGCCCTTCGCGACAATTCACGCGGGGTCATGATGCGGATATCCGCGGACATTCCCGAGGACCGCATGGGAGAGGAATTGCACCTGGCGGCCGATTACGCGGACATCGCCATGATATACAAGAGCAGCGCTCTCCAGTTCATCATCTCTCCCGCGCTCCAGATGGCCCGCGACTCCGACATACAGTATTACGAGAACACCGGCGGTGCGGCGAAGAGCAGGATCAAAAAGCGCCGGCCCGACTGGCTGGGCATGGAAAGGGAGGAGCGGATCGCTTCGGGCAAGGGCATTATCCGTGAAAAGAGCATGGACGGGACATCGCTGTTCCTGGTCATACGGCCGGTAGCGGACAGCGGGAGACAGGAGTTCCGCGGGACCTTCTCCGGCGTTGCCAGGGTCCCGGCCGGGAAGAAGGGGACCAGGCCGGTCGTCATTAACGGCGGACAGTTTCGGGTCGAGGTGATCGGGCAATGAACATGAAAAAAGCGCTATCGTCATGCATGATGCTTCTCATCGCCGCGCCGTTTTACGCCGCCGCGATACTGCTTCCGGAAAGCGCCCTGGCTTTCGCGGACAGGTCCCACAAGAACAGCGCCCAGGACGCCGTCATTTACATGGAAACACAAGGCACGAACCAGCAGCGGTGGGCCGCCGATTTTCTGAAGGCCAAGACCGGCGGCCGCGAAAGCGGCGGCACCGGCTTCGACCCGAACAACGGCGACGGCACCCAGTACGGATTCATCAATGTCGCGCGCGCCGGAGCGACCGCGCCCGATTACACGCAGGACCTGTGGTGGGACGATACCACGACCTGGGGCTGGAACGCGGTGGGGATCAACTTCACCAGCTGGACCCATTTCATGAATTTATTGAAAACGAACGACGACGGGAACACGCTGAAGTACGACAATTACAACGATTTCGACGGTTACTCCTGGAACGGCTGCTTCGGGTTTCCAAATTCGGGCATCGACTATACCGTGGCCTCGTACATGAACAATGCGTGGATGACCATAGATCTCGCGAACTGCACCGACTGCACGGAGAAGTTCTCGTTCGTGCCCAACGGCAACCCGGCAGTGGACTACCGGCAGAACGGGTCCACCAACCCGCTGGGTACCCCCCATGGCACGAAGAAGGTCGGATCGGACGACGGAACGAATTACAACTGCTACAGCGACTGCGTTTTTAACGAGTGCCCGGATGAGGGCAGCACCCTCAGCGGCCTCTACCAGATCCCGAACACTTCCCCCGGCGGCGATGACTACTGGACCTCGAACCAGGACTGGGTCGTGTTCGAGCCGCTCGACAACGCTGCCGCGTTTTACTACAACGAGTTCTTCCTCGAGGGCGGGGCGAGCAGGAACAACCACCTGGACACGGGCGCGGCCGCGGGGCGCTACTACTCGATCAGCTCCGCCGACATGAAGTACCTCGCGATAACCATGCACTATGCCGGCGACTCCTGTATCCAGCACCACATATGGAACACCTCGGGATACAACCATTCCGATTACGAGACCTGGGTGGAGGACCGGTACGGAAACCGCGTACTCGGCGGCAGCGACGGAAACGCCAATTACGAGAACTACGCCACCGTGACGGCCATGCTCCGGAGCAGAAGCAACGGGGAGACCGATGCCCAGGAGGACATCATCACCGAGAACGCGTTTCTCACGTACCTCCTGCGCTACCGCTCCGGCTGCGACGTGCTCTCGAACACGACCGAGCCGACGAGAAAGAGCGCCGGCACCCACGCCGTGAACCAGGCGATCGCGACCATCGTGCTGCTTTACGAAAAAGGCGTGATGGACCTCAGGCGTTACCGCTGAGTCCGCGCGGCGGGGCATGACCGCACGCCCGGGTGAGCTTCACGCGCCGCCGCCATCCTCCCGGCCAGCGGCGCCCGGCAGCGCCAGCCGGTACTCCTGCGGGGTGGTACCGGTCATGTTCTTGAAGAGCCTGTGGAAATAGGTTATGTTGTCGAACCCGACATGGTAGGCGATGTCGACGATTTTGCCGTCGGTCTCCGCGATGAGCTGTTTCGCCGCATCGATGCGCCGGTTGTTGATGTACTGCGATATGGTCATACCCGTGTTCTTCTTGAAGAGCTGCAGCATATAGTCCTCGTTGAACCCGAATTTCTGCGCAAGCCCCCTCCGGTCATACGCATCCATGTAGTTCGCGTCCAGGAACTCGACCACGTCGTAGATCCGCTCCCGCGGCACCGTCTTCCCCTCCTCCGCCGCGTGCTTTTTCAGGGCATTGATCGCCTGGTTCTTCCGGAGCACGGCGCGCGCCAGGCTGACGTTCTCCCTGCGCATGCTCTTGAAATCGAGCACCAGGTAGACCAGCACCACGGTAAGAACCAGCGGGAAATGGGTGGCGATCGACGTTGTCATCGCGTAGAGCCGGCCCGTCAGCACGTAGCGCGCGATATACGAGGAGGACGCCACGAGCAGGAGGGCGGCGAATATGAAGACCCAGTAGCGGAGGGGGTCCCGGTACAGGGCACGGATGAAGATGCCCGTGAACAGGACAGAGTACGCCAGTATGAGGGCGAACGAGCCGGGCTGGCCGGCCCGCATGACGGCCCGGGTGTCCGGCGCGGCCATCACAACGCCCGCGAAGCCGATCATCAGCGCCGCAGCAGCGATGAACACGGGGCGGAGGCGCATGTTCATAAACTCCTGCACGCCGCACAGGAAAATGAAATGCGCAAGCACGATAAGCACCAGGACCGCCTTGAGCCTGAGCAGCCCGTCCATCTCGGGGACGCCCAGGACCAGCAGGTGGACGCACGAAGCGGCCAGCAGGAGCAGGATCGAATACACGATGGTCATCAGGTGCGTCCGCCGGTCGAGCGTGATGACGAACAGGATGATGAGGATGAAATTGAGCACCAGCGCCCCCTCGTTGATGAGAAGCGACAGGAGCCGGTCAATAACAGCGTGGGAGCTCCACCGGCGGTAATCGGTTATGCGGACCCTGCCTGCGACGCCGCCGATGACGTGAGAAAACACCCGCACGGCAATGACGTTGTCCCGGTCACGAAGCAACCCGCCCGCCGGAATAAAGTAGTCGCGGCTTTCCTGCCACGCATACCCGTACCCGAGGCCCGTGCCGTTCCGCGGGAACGCACCCGTCCCGCCGACCTGCCTTCCGTTTAACCAGGTCTCGTCCGCCACCGCGATCCTCCCCAGCGACAGGACCAGCGGCCTGCCGGCGAATTCCGCGCCCACGCGGACTTTCTTCCGCAGCCACACGGTCGCGGTGAGGTCGTCATTCTCTTTGATGAAGGATTTCCAGTCTCCCGGCAGGCTGACCTCCGGGGCCCCGGAATCGTCATACCCGGGGTCGCGGGCGGCAGGGTCGTCGCGGGGGACTATCTTCCACGGACCGGACAGGTCGATGCAGTCGCTGCCGCACGTTCCGCCGGAGCAGCCCGGCGCTGCGCAGAGGGCGCCCGCGAGGAGGGCGAGTATGACGAGCGATCTGATCGTTCCGGGCGCGGTCATACGATGATCAGTGCGCCTCGTCCCAGTTCTTTCCCGAGCCAATGTCCACTTTCAGCGGCACGGAGAGGTCAAGCGCGTGCTCCATGGTCTCGCGTACAAGCTGCTTCACCTCTTCGGCCTCGGCTTCCGGCACCTCGAACACCAGCTCGTCGTGCACCTGCATTATCATGAGCGCGTCCAGCTTTTTCTTCTTTAATAGCCCGTCAATGCGGATCATGGCTATCTTGATCATGTCGGCCGAGGTGCCCTGGATCGGCGTGTTGATCGCCACGCGCTCGGCGCCCTCGCGGCGGAAGGAAGTGTCGGAGTCGATGTCCGTGATCGCGCGCTTCCTGCCCAGCAGGGTCTGGACATACCCCTTCTCGCGCGCGAAGGCGATCGTCCGGTCGATGTACTCCCTGAACCCGGGATACGTCTGGAAGTAGAGCCGGATGAACTCGGCCGCCTCCTTCATGCCTATCTCGGCCTGCTGGGAGAGGCCGAAGGGCGAGACGCCGTATATGGTGGCGACGTTGATGACCTTGGCCTGCCGCCGCATATCGGGCGTGACCCCGCCAATGGGCACGCCGAAGACCGACGAGGCCGTGAGGCTGTGGATGTCGATGTCGTCCTGGAAGGCGCGGATCATGTTCCTGTCGCCCGACAGGTGCGCCGCGACCCGGAGCTCGATCTGTGAATAGTCGGCGGACATGAGCACACGCCCCTTCTCCGGCACGAAGCCGCGCCTGATGCTCTTGCCGAACTCGTCACGCGCCGGTATGTTCTGGAGGTTCGGGTCCGAGGACGAGAGCCGCCCGGTCGCCACCACGGTCTGGTTGTACGAGGTGTGGATCCTCCCGGTCTTCGGGGAGATGAGCTTCGGCAGCGCGTCGATGTAGGTGCTCATCATCTTGGAGAGCGTGCGGTATGAGATGAGGTGGTCGATAATGGGATGGCTCCCCTTCAGGTTCTCCAGCACGGTAATATCGGTGGAGAGCCCGGTCTTCGTCTTTCTCTGCGGCTTCAGGCCGAGCTTCTCGAACAGCACCTTTGACAGCTCGCGGGTCGAGTTTATGTTGAAGGGCTGCCCCGCGGCCTCGTGGATCTTCCCCTCGACCTCGAGCAGCATCTCCCTGTTCTTCGCCTCGATCTTCTTGAAGTAGGCGGCATCGATCTTCACGCCCGCGCGCTCCATGCCTGCCAGCACTGGCACGAGCGGCATCTCGATATCGCGGAAGAGCCCGTCCAGGCCCTCGTCCGCCAGCCTGCCTTTGAATATGGCGTAGAGCCGGTAGGTGATGTCCGCGTCCTCTGCCGCATACTCTGCGATCTTATCCAGCGGCACCTCCTCCATCGGCACAGCGCTCTTCCCGGTGCCGACCAGCTCCTTGAAGGTGATCGTTTTATAGTTGAGGTATTTCTCCGCCATGTCATCCATGTTGTGCCGGCGCTCGTTGGGCGCCAGCAGGTAGGACGCCACCATCGTGTCAAACTCGACCCCGGCAAGCTCGATGCCGTAGTTCATGAGCACGAGCAGGTCGTACTTTATATTCTGGCCGATCTTCCTGATTGCGGGATCGGCCAGGAGGGGCTTCAGGAGCCCCATGGAGCGCACCGGGTCCGGGTACTCCTCGCTGAACATGCCCCGCGAGAGGAGCGGCACGTACCACCCTTCCCGCTCCCTGATGGAAAACGACATGCCCACGAGCTCGGCCTCGACCGGCGAGAGCGAGGTCGTCTCAGTGTCCACCGACACCTCGCCCGCGTCGCGGATGGCGCGTATCATCTCGACGAGGTCCTTTTCCGAGCGCACGACCCGGTACGTCTTCTCCTCGCGCGCGGACGGCTTCCCTGCCGCCGCGGGCTCGGCGCCCGGCGCATTCCTGAAGAAATCATTTATGACGGAGTTCATTTCAAGGGCGCGGAAATAGGGCACCGCTTTCTCCGCCGGGATCGATTCGAACTTCATGTCCGCTATGTCGAGATGTATGGGGAGATCGGTCCTCACCGTGACCAGGTCGCGGCTCAGGTAGGCCATCTCCTTTTCACGCACGAGCATCTCCTTCTGCTTGCCCGTGAGCTCGTCAATGTGCTCGTACAGGCCGTCAAGGCTGCCAAACGCGCCGATAAGCTTCAGCGCCGTCTTTTCGCCGATGCCTTTCACGCCGGGCACGTTGTCCGAGGTGTCGCCGGTCAGCGCCATGTAGTCGATGACCTGCCCCGGCTTCACGCCGAGCATCGCCTCGACCTCCTTCTCTCCGTACACCTCGTAATCCGATATGCCTTTCTTGTTCGCGTAGATCTTCACGTTGCCGCCCACCAGCTGGTAGGCGTCCTTGTCCCCGGTGACGAGCATCACTTCGACGTCCCCGGTCCCGTATTTTTTCGCCACCGTGCCCAGCACGTCGTCCGCCTCGAAATCCGCCTCCTCGATGCGCGTGATCCCCAGGACCTCGATCATCTTCTTGATCTCCTCGATCTGGGAGCGGAGGTCGTCGGGCATCTTCACCCGGTTGGCCTTGTATTCGGGATAGAGCCCGAAGCGGAAGGACTTTTTCGGCGGGTCAAACGCGACGGCCAGGTAATCGGGCTTCTGGTCCGTGATAAGCCGCAGGAGCATCCGGGCAAACCCGAAGATCGCAGAGGTATTCTGGCCCTCGCTGTTCAGAAGCGGGTTCTTTATGAACGCGTAATACGCCCGGTAGCAGAGGGCGTGGCCGTCTATTATGAACAAGCGTTTTTTCATTCTCGGATCACCTGGACAGGGATTAATGTACACTATGCAAATATAGCGCAGTGCGATTGGAAAAAGTCAACTAAATTACGAGAAGTTTCATGATACGAAAAGTTCAACCGGAATTATACGGGGAACACGCAGTACGCCGGTATAATTATTCCTACAACCATGTAATGCTACGCTGTTCCAGCATCGAAATCCTTTCTTTAAGTTTTTTCGAAATGGAAAGCTTCTCTTTCATGTCCACCAGGATAACGCCGATCTCGGAATGGCGTTCCAGGAACTCGCGCGCCCGCTCCGGGCCCATGACGAAGATCGCGGTCGCGTAAGCGTCGGAGAGGGGCGAGCTTTTCGAGAGTACCGATACCGAGCAGAAGCCCGTGGCCGGGTACCCGGTGCGCGGGTCGAGAATGTGGTGATACCGCACGCCGTCATGCATCACGAACCGTTCGTAATCGCCGCTCGTCGAAATCGCGTCTCCGTCCTCGAGCCCCAGGGTAAGGATGATGGCATCCCGGCGCGGGTCCCTGAGCCCGGTGACCCAGGGCCTGCCGAATTTCGTGCCCATTACCTGCAGGTCGCCTCCCGCAGTCACGATGCCCGCCTCAATGCCCCGCTTGCGCAGAACGGCAATACCCTTTTCCACCGCGTAGCCCTTGCCAACGCCTCCCAGGCCGATTCTCATGCCGGCACGGTCGAACGCGATTGCGCCCCTGCCGGGCAGGAGCCTAAGCTTTTCATACCCGACGCGGGGCAGGAGCGCAGCCACCGCTCCGGACGATGGCGGGACGAAGTTCCTGTTCTTATAGTTCCAGAGCGGCTCGAGCGGGGCGAAGGTGATGTCGAAGGAGCCGTCCGTTTCACCGGATATCGCGACGGCACGCGCGACCAGGTCATAGGTCTCGCGGGACAGAGCAACCGGTCCCGCGCCGCCGTCTCGGTTGAGCCTGCTCACATCGCTTTCGGGTCGCACCGGGGACAGGAGCGCCTCGACGCGGGCAATCTCGTTGAACACCGCATCGCCCGTCGAAGGCGCGTCTTCCGGGTCGGCGACAAAGGTAACGGTGACCATCGTTCCCAAAAGAGGCCTGCTGACGCTGTTTACCGCGCCGCGGCAGGACCAGAGCGACGCGATCAGGGCTATGATAATAATTCGTTTCATACACATCCTCCCCGGAACCCGGTCTCCGGCGCACAGGCGCAAATCAATACATCTCGGAATCCGCGTCGCCGTTAACGAAAACCGCGAAGCTGTCCTTGACCATGCGCCTGTACTCTATCGGTGTAAACCCGGTATGTTTCCTGAAATGCCTGTAAAAGTATGTAAGGTTGTCAAACCCCACGTGGAACGCGATATCGATTACCTTGCCGTCCGTGTCTTTCAGGAGCTGCCGCGCGGCCTCGATTCGCTTGACGTTGATGTAGTTCGCTATGTTCGTGTTCGTCACTTTCTTGAAGAGCTGGCCCATGTAGTCCTCGTTGAGCCGAAACCGCTCGGCCAGCTTTTTCCGGTCATAGGTCTCGTTAAAGTTGTTGTCGAGGTACTCGATGACCTGGTGGATAATGTCCTTGGGCTCCGGCCTGACATCGGTCCTCGTCAGCATCTTCGCGGCCCGCTGGAGCTCCTTCGTCTTCTTCAGCAATGCCCGCGCCATCGAGTCACGCTCCCCGCGCGCGCTCCTCAGGTCCACCAGATACACGAACATCGCGCCGAGCAGCAGGGCCGGCAGGCGGAGCGAAAAGGAAAGCGACATGCGGTACATCTGCCCGGTCAGGATCAGGTAGAGGGTGTTGGCGACCGAGGCCAGCACGAAGACCGCGACGATGGAAAGGTACCAGTAGCGCCGAGGGTCGCGCCGCAGCGCGACGGCGAAAATCCCGGTCGAATAGATTATGTAAAGTATGATTGCGCCGATTGATGCCGGCATGCAGTACCTTTCCAGGTAACGGGTCGTCGGAGCGTAGAGCACGAAGGAGGCAACTGCGGCCAGGATCAGGGTTGAAGCGATCATCGCCGCCCTGCTCCGTATGTTGAAAAACTCCTGGAGGAGAAGCAGGAGGATAAAATCGACAAACACGTACATTCCGAAGAACCACTTGAACCTGAACAGGTTGTTCTCTAATAGCGGAAGCCCCAGCATGAGGATGTTTATTGACAGTACGCTCAGGATGAAGACGAACGAAAGGAGCGCGATAATCCTGTTCCCCGTGCCCTTTACAACGACCGCCAGGATGACCAGGAGGAGCCCGGAGAGGATAACGGCGTTCAAATTGTTAAATGAAGGGAACAGGTCGCGGAACCAGTTTCTCTCGTTCCACGCGGCGTTCGTCATGAGCGCCGGCCGGTCTTTCAGGCCGCTTATATAGTGCGAAAAGACCCTGATCGCTATAACATTTTCCCCGTCCCTGCGGACCAGCGACGCGGGAAAGCGATAGGTCCTCTCCCGGTGGAGCGCGAAGTCGTAATCCAGGGGCCTTTCCGCCGACGGCATAACGCCCGTAGCGCCTATGAACACGCCGTTGAAGTAGGTCTCGTCCGACATGGCGATCGAGCCTATGGTGAGCACGAGCATCCTGTCGGTCATACCGGGACCGATCACGACCCTTTTCCTGATCCATACGGTCCCGGCAAGCTCTTCACTGCCGCGGAGGAAGCCGCTCCACTCGCCCGGGATCAGTATCTTCTCCGCACGTGAATCGTCGTAAGCAGGTTCGGCAGGGTTTCCGGCGCCGGAGGGGACCATTGTCCACGTCCCGGACAGGTCCACGAACGAACCCGGCCGGGCCGTGTCGCCGCCGCACGAAACAAGGAAACCTGACAGGGCAAGGGCGGCAGCATGAAAAAGAATGTTTCTCATAAATAATGCGCGATCCAGCGGTTGTGTATCGCTACCGGCATCCCGTGCCGGACAGCTGCGATAACAGATAGATGCCATCCGGAAATTATTCAAGAATAAATTTATCATGAGAAGAAATAATGAGCCGCTTCCCGGTCAGCCCGGACTGGTTTGAGATGTCTCACTAAAAAAGCATTGACCGGCGCCTTACGCGTATGATGTGATACCGGCACCCGATGGGAGGAGGCCGGGATTAAACCGGTATGGCAGAGGCCGCCCCCTCCCGTTGATGAATGCGGCGGCAGGAAAAAGAAATTGATTAATGAGCAACCCGGGCACCCACTTTTAACGGATCGGCGGACCCTTCGGGGGCTCTGCCCGGTCCGGACGCAGAACGCCAGGACTATGATACAATGGAACCGATCACTGCAATAAGCGGATACTGCATGCTGGCTGCCGCCGTCATCTCCTGCTACAAGGCGGTGGAGCAGATGCTGGTCCGGCGGTCCGAGGATCACAACCGCATGCTCTTCGTTCTCCTCCTCTGCACCGGCTACCTCCTGGGAGCGCTGGGCGTTTTCAACATCGGCGCGCTTCCCACCCTGCCGGACGCCGTCTTTATCGCGGGGCTTATACTCTTCATCGCGGGCGCCTACCTGGCGGGGCCTGCGGCATACCTGTATTACCAGTCGCTCATCAGCCCTGTCAGCGGCAGGGCCGTACTGCACGCTGCGCCCTCGGCTGCGGCAGCCTTCTTCGCGGTCCCGTATCTCCTTACCCGGACACCGGCGTACCGCGATGCGATGCGGGCGGATTTCTTCCGCGCGCCGCATGAAGCGGCCCTGTACGCGATCATGGCGGTTGCCATGGCGGTCATCACCGGATATACCGTCACAATCCTGGTGATCGAGATCTCGGTCAGGAACAGCGGGAAGATCAGGCGCGCGGTCATGTCGCTGATCGTAGTGACGGCCGGCCTCCTCCTCTCACCCCTGGCTCTCTTCGCCGGTTTTGTAATGCAGGTGCCCGCGCTGTCGCTTTCCGGCGGCCTGCTCTTCGCGCTGAACATGCTCCTTTTTATAATCGCGCATGTGCGGTACCAGGACTTCTTCCAGTACCTCGGCAGCGAGGTCCGCCTGGCCCGCCAGCGACGGTCCGTTCTCAAGGGGCTGGACATACCCCGCCTTCGCGCGCGGCTGGCCGCCCTTATGGAGGAAGAGCACTATTACCGTAATTTCGACATCAGTATGGCCTCGACCGCCGAAAAGCTGTCGGTCACGCCCCACCAGCTCTCCTGCTTCCTGAACAGGAAGATGCAGATCGATTTCAGCAACTTCATCAACCGCTACCGCGTTGACGAGGCGAAGAAGCTCCTCGGGGAAGACCCGGACAGGACCGTACTCACGATCTGCTACCATGTCGGGTTCGGCTCGAAAACCTCGTTTAACGTGACCTTCAAGGAATATACCGGCATGACGCCGACCCGGTACCGCGACCTTCACAGCGCAGGCACCGGCCCCGTGCGCCAGCACCCGCGGCCGGGCACGGCGCGCCGCGGCCCCTGCTGACATCAGCAGCCCGGAATTTTTTGGTTCAGGATTATAATCCCGAACGACAGGAGCGTAAAACAGTGATATGTTTCGGGCATCTTCACGTTTCCGCGGAAGCCCGTACGCCTGTCCGGGGGACGGGTGAAGACAATCACACAATACACCAGTACGAGGTAGGAGATGACACAGATACCGAACAACATAAGCATTAAAGAGCTGCTCACATCGCTCAGCCCGTCCATAGCCAGGGAGGCGATCACCTCTTCCGGAGCGGACAAGGAGCTCAAGGGAACAGAGTTTTCGCTGGCGGTCGACGTTTCCGGGGACATTTACAGCTACCTGGTCAAAGACGGTACCGACTTCACCGTGAAGGAAGGCGATATAGACGCGCCGATGGTGAGGGTCAGGGTCAGGCGCGAGACGCTGGAGCAGATGATAGCCACACAGAACCTGGACATGCTCCTGGGCATACAGAGCGACCTTAACAAAAATAAATATAACGTACTGAAGTCGCTGAAGGGAAGCTTCACAGCCGAGCTTGCCAACGACGACGGGAGCGTTTTCGTTATCGATACCATTTTCAACAATACCACGGACCCCAAAGCGACGTTTAAAATGAAAACGACCGATTCCATCTCGCTTATCAGAAAGGAGACAAACCCGGTCAACCTGTTCATGTCGGGACAGATGAAGATTGAAGGGGACATGGCGTTTGCCATGTCCACGCAGCCTCTGTTCTCATAACGAACCTCGATGCTCGGCGCCCCGCCGGTATGCAGGAGCCGGCGGGGCGTCTTTTTATTCCACTGTGACAAGGATTGGAACTCATGCGGTTTTCTCTCATTCTCTACGGATTTTACGCTCTCATGAGATTCACGGCCCTGCACGACACCGTGTTCCGCGCGCGGATCGCAGAAAAGGACTTTTCCCTGACCATACGAACCGACGACGGTTCCCGAGCACGCTCCTACGCCTGTCGCGGGGGAACAGTATCATCCCGCCGGGGCCAGGCGCCGGACGCCGAGTTCTCCCTGATCTGGAAGGACGCCGCCACCGGGTTCAGGTACCTCTCCGCCATGAAGCCCTCGGCGTTGGCCAGGGCGATAACCGGCGGCGACCTCAAACTCGCGGGCGAGGCCCTGGCTGTATCGCGGTTCCTCGAAACCTTCAGGATCATGATGGCGGAGTACCGTAATAATTAATTCTTAGTAAATAAATAAGCCTGTTCATTTGGGCTATAGGCTCTGACCCCTCTATTAAAAATACACCGCCAATCTCTTCAGGTAGGCCTCTTCATAGAACAGGAACTTTTTTACACACTCCTCGAAGGTATTACCGAGTTTATAAAAGTATTCATGCAGGGTAATTTTTACAGGCGCCACATGGTTTTTGTCCAGATAACAGTTTATGAACCCGATATCGTTCTCACGCGGATTCCTCGACAGGCCCTTTCTCACAGGATTGTACCCGATATACCATAACAGCCATAATAGATATTCCTCCGGATTATCCGCCTCCTCGATAATGCTGGATCCGAAGCGTTCATTCCAGAATGAGCCCGTGGTACCCATGGCCCTGTTGTATTTTTCCGCGATTCTGGCCTTGATATACTGCATTATCCGGGAGATTGTCTGTTTTTCCAGGTTGGTTTTAATGACCAGGTGAATGTGATTGGCGACAATCTCCGCGGCGACGAGCTCAAAATCATATTTCTCCTGGCACTCCCTGACTGCTTCAGTGAAATATTTTTTCCCGTATTTACCGAGCAGGAGATTCCTTTTCCCATGACACCTGCTGTATGCGTGGTGAGTAAGTCCCTGGGCTATTTTGCGTAACGGTCGTGGCATATGCTCCTCCTGATGTCTAATACGAATGGGAAGCGGCGGAATTGAAAAAAAACGGGGGTATCCGGGTCAGAGCATGGTATTTTTAAATCGGGGTCAGAGCCTATTCCCTATTCTAACACCATTTTCAAAAACCTTATACAATATGAAGTTCCCCTGCCTGATATTAATTATGTGAAAGACAGGCTTTTTTTTATATGGTATATTCCGTTCGAGACCAAAAACAGTCGGCCTCATAAAACACACCACAACACAATGGATCGGGAGTCATGCAATGAGAGACGTATACGTTTTATCCGCGCATACCATCAAGTTCGGCAGGTACCTGGAAAAAAGCGTCAAGGACCTTGCAGCGGAAACGGTCATACCCTGCCTGAAACAGGCCGGCCTGGAGAAAAAAGACCTGCAAGCGCTCTGGTTTGCCAATTCCGGGTGGGGATACGGGAAAGGACAGGATTCCATACGGGCACAGGTGGCCCTGCGGCCCCTGGGAATAGAAGCCATTCCCATGACCAACGTGGAAAACGCCTGCGCCGGCGGCTCGACCGCTTTTCACCACGCGTGGCTGGGCGTGGCAAGCGGGCTGTATGACGTCACCATGGCGGTCGGGGCTGAAAAAATCAATGATCCGAACAAAATGAAAGTCTTTGCCGGTTTTCTCGGCGGATTGGATATAGAGAACATTGCCGAAATAATTGCAAACATATCCGTCTACGGCATGAATGATGAAGATAGAAAGAACATGGATACGCACATAAAAAAATACGCACAGAAAAAAGAGCCGGGGAACAGCGGCAAGAAAAGGAAAAAGCCTACCACAAAAGAAAAAATGAACGAGTACTGGGATATGTTCAAAGTGTACATCAGGCTCAGGGACTGCGTCGGCGCCGAGACCGTGAAGGACATGCGCAAGCTCTTCTCCGGCGATCACTCACCGTTCATGGACGTGTACGGATACGCGGCGCGCCAGCACATGAGGAAATACGGCAGCACGCCCGAGCAGCTCGCGGTCATAGCGTCGAAAAACCATTATCATTCGTCCCTTAACCCGAACGCGCAATACACCTTCACGGTCACGCCCGAGCAGGTGCTGGCTGACCGGATGGTTACCTGGCCCCTGACACGGGGCATGTGCGCTCCCATCGGCGACGGAGCGGCCTCGGCAATTCTCTGCGACCTCGGCACCGTGAAGCGGCTCGGCCTCATGTCGCAGGCGGTGAAGATCCGGGCCTCCGTGCTTGGCTCCGGCAGGGAACGGGCCTTCGAGGACACCGATATCGGCGAGCGGCTCAGTAAAATCGCATACGAGAAGGCGGGCCTGGGCCCGTCCGACATGCACCTGGCGGAGGTCCACGACGCGACGGCGTACGGCGAGCTCCACCAGGCCGAGGCCCTGGGCTTCTGCAGGGAGGGGGACGGCGGGATCCTGGCCCAGAGCGGCGCCACGAAGATAGGTGGGAAGATCCCGATCAACCCGAGCGGCGGGCTGGAGTCGCGGGGGCACCCTATTGGCGCGTCCGGTCTTGCGCAGATCCACGAGCTGGTGACGCAGCTCCGCGGCGCGGCTGGTCCCCGCCAGGTGCAGGGAGCGAAGATCGCCATCGCGGAAAACGGCGGCGGCGCACTGGGACAGGAAGAGGCGGCCATGTGCATCCACATACTGGAAGCGCCGGCCAAATAAGGAATGCTAACAAGATATGGGGATGAATATTTCATGTTCGATATAGCATAGGGCATCCCCCTCCCTTGATGGGAGGGGGCAGGAGAGGGTGAAAAACGGTATGCCCGTAGTTTATACCTTCACCCCCACCCGGCCCTCCCCCTCAAGGGGGAGGGAAACAATGGAAACAATTCAAATGAGAGGTTGACAATGTACCTGCTGGCAAACATAAAGAACGCGTTAAAGATGTCCCGCGCCGCACTCCTCTTTTTTCGCGACGAGATAAGCCGCGGCACCTTGAAGCAGAATTTCAAGAGCCTGAAGAAAAGCAAGGAGATCGCGGAAGACATGTCCTGGGCCGAGCTCGCCGAGGAAAAGGCACGCAAATACGGGGACCGGGTGTTCCTGATGTTCGAGGACAAAAAGTTCACGTTCCGCCAGATGGACGAAAACGCGAACCGCATCGGCAACTACCTGCTCTCCCTGGGCGGAGGCCGCGGCAAGGGGGTCGCCATCATCATGGGCAACTGTCCTCAGTACCTGGATATCTACATCGGGTCGCAGAAAATCGGCATGTATTCCATTCCCGTGAACACGTCCCTGCGCGGCGACAGCCTTCTCTACATATTAAACCACAGCGACTCGGAATTCGTATTCATTGACGAGGAATTCCTTGACGTGTACAACAAGATCGCGGACAGGGTCGAGAAGATAAAGCACGTGATCGTGAACCGCCCGGCGGCCGCAGCCTCGAAGCTTCCCGCGGGCATGAAGGACCTGTCCGGGGCGTACAGCCATTCCGCGATAAAGCCCGAGGGATCTGCCCCCGGCAGGGACGACATCTGCTTCATCCTGTACACCTCCGGCACGACCGGCCTTCCCAAGGGTGTCATGTACCGGTACGGCAAGACCACGGTAAAGCTTCTCTCCCTCCCGGCCTACATGATGTACAAAAAATCCGACATCCTCTATACCTGCCTGCCGCTCTTCCACGGCAACGCGCTGTGGCTCACGACAACGGTCGCCCTGCACCGGGGCGCGAAGGTCGTGCTCACGAAGAAATTCTCGGCCAGCAGGTTCTGGGACGATATCCGCAAGTACAACGTGACCGCGTTCAACACGCTCGGGGCAATGATACCTATTTTAATGAAGCAGCCGGAAAGGGCGACCGACCGCGACAACCGGGTGCGGTTCACCCTCTCCGCTGCGTGCCCGGCCGACGAATGGCCGAAATTCGAGAAGCGCTTCGGCATTAAAATCTACGAGGGGTACGGGGCGGTTGACGGCGGCGGAAAGAGCATCATGAACCTGGGCAACGCGCCGGTCGGCTCCATCGGGAAACCGAGCCTGGGCGTGGTCTACCGGCTGGTCGACAATAACGGCAATGACGTCCCGGATGGGACGCCGGGCGAGCTCATTTTCGAATCGAAGGGCAAAAAAAAGTCGGTGGAATACTTCAAGAACGACAAGGCATCCGGCGACAAGCTCCGGAACGGCTGGATCTATACCGGCGACCTGGTCCGGCGCGACGCGAAAGGCTACCTCTACTTCGTGGGCCGCAACGCCGAGTTCATGCGGATCAAGGGCGAGAACGTGTCCGCCTACGAGGTGGAGCACACGATCCAGAAGCACCCATCGGTGGTGGAAGCGGCAGTATACGCCGTACCGTCAGAGCTGGCGGAAGACGAGATCATGGCCTCCATCTCCCTGGTAGAGGGACATGCGCTCAAGGAAGAGGACCTGGTCGATTTTCTGAAAGAAGACTTGCCTAAATTCGCGGTGCCGCGGTATATTCGGATCGTGAAGGAGTTCCCGAAAACCGAGACACAGCGCATAATCAAGAAGGAGCTCGAAAAAATAGGCATCGTTCACGGCACGTTCGACTCGCAGAAGAACGAGCGCGTACTGAAAGAAAAAATTTCGTAAATCTTTTGCAGCCCCACCCCGCGGGGCTGCCTGTTGCCTTTTTTTCACAAACCGAATGGACGGTTGGCGCAGACGGGGCATTCAAACATAGGGGGAAGCAGGGATGAAACCATTGAGGATCGGCAGGAAAGAAAAGCTTCATTTACTCGAACAGGGCCCGAAAATATGGGAAGCCTTTAACGGTCTTGAGTGCCAGCACCGGCTGGCGAAGAGTACGCATAAAGACGTCAAGAAAGCGATTGCCATAGCCCGAAAATTCAACAACGAAGTCATCCGGCCCATCTACCTCGAAATGGACCTCAAGTGCATGGAAGACCATGATTACCTGGCCTGGGATTTCCTCAAAAAAGCCGGCGAATGGGGCCTCTTCTCACTGTTCATCCCGAAGATCTTCGGCGGCAGCGGCCTGAACTTCCTGGGCATGTATCCCTTCATTGAAGAGATTGCCTCGGTCTGCTCCGGCCTGGGGCATATCATCTTCGTCCACTACCTCGGGCTCGCCACGCTCTTTCCTTCATTCAACTCGAAGATACTCAACAAGGTCCTACGCGACGTGCCGAAAAGCGAGAAGAAAGGCGAGCCGCACCTCCTCGACCTGGTCATCACCGAGCCCGACGCCGGCACCGACGTGCAGGAGCCGCTCCTGCTTGACAGGGGCCGGATCGGGACCATCGCCAAAAAGGTCGATGGCGGATATGTTATCAATGGAAGAAAGATATTCATATCGAACGGCCACTTCTCCTACTGGCATATCGTCATGTGCAGCGAGGACAAGAAGAACCCGGCCGAGACCTTCATCCAGTGCGTTATCCCGAACGGGAGCAAGGGGTTCAGCTTCGGCACGCGCGAGAAGAAGATGGGGCACCTGGCCTCCACCGCGAGCGAGCTCCTGTTCGAGGACTGTTTCGTTCCGAACGACTGGATGAGCATCGTGTGCCAGAGCCCCGACATGATAAACTCGAAAAAGGGGATCCGGTGGACCGTCCACTCGATGATCGATTACGTGGTTTCCAGCTCCCGCGCCGGTGTCGGCGCGATCGGTACCGGCATCGCGCGGGGCGCGTATGAGGCGGCGATGTCGTACGCGCGGAAGAAGAACGTGGGCGGCGAGCTACTCGTCAACCAGCAGTGGGCCCAGATCATCCTCACGGACATGTACCGCAACGTGAACATGGGACGGGCGATTTACATGGAAAGCGCATATACCGACATGCTCCAGGGCCTTTTCAAGCTCCTGGCGAAAAAGCCGATCCACTATTTTCTCACGCTGATGCCGAAGTGGTATTTCTCGCTGATATCGCCCCTCCTGAGCCTGAAGCTCGTTACCCGCCTGTTCAGGAAGTATTACTACGACTGGTACACGGACGAGGAGCGGGACGCCTCGTCCGGGTGGGCCTCGATCGCCAAGTACACCTGCACGGACATCGGCGTGGCCAACGCGAACCTCGCGCTCGACCTGATGGGCGCGGACGGTCTCCGGCACGATCACGGCGCGGAAAAATGCTACCGGGACGTCAAGCTGACGCAGATATACGAGAGCACGAACCAGGTCAACCAGATGAACCTTTTCTGCTGCCTTGTCGGCAATCACATGCCGGAAGTCGAGTTCTTCAAATAAACAACCGGAGGGGGGAACCATGAACTCCATAAACACGGACAGTCTGGCCTGCGAAAGGCAGGCATTCGCCGACCTCGCGAAAGACTTCAGCGCGAAAAAGCTTGCAGAGCTCCGCGAGGAACATGACAGGTATCCCTTCGGGGAGCTCTTTACCGACGCCATCAGGGACGCCGGGATCATCGGCCTGTACGGCATAAACCTGCCCGTCGATTACGGCGGGGTCGGGATGAACGCCGCCATGGTCGCGGTGATAGTGGAGAAGCTGAGCGAAGTCGATGCCAGCATGGCCGGGATCGTGTTCGCCAACGCCGCGGCACTCGAGATCATCGGGGAAGGCGCGGCCGCGAAAAACTCGGGCGACATTTACACGAGCACGGACCGGTTCGGCACCGCTCCCCTGGCTTTTCAGTCATTCGCCGCGCCGAACGAGAGCGACATGCCGGACGCGGACGCGGGCGGCTCGCTGACGGGCACCGCCGCCTATCTCACGCTAGGCAACATCGCCGATTTCGCCGTTGTCCCCGCGCGGAACAGCGGAAAACAGGGCTTCTCCTATTACCTGGCAGATCTGAAAAACAGGAACGTCCGGATATCGAAGCCGGTCGTCAGCCTGGGGCTCCACTCCTGCCCCTCGGTCGACGTGACCTTCGAGGGAATCCCCGCTCGGCTCATCGGCATGCAGGGCGAGGGAGACCGCTATTTTAACGCGATGCGGGACCGCATGTCGATCTGTGCCGCCGCGATGTCGGTCGGCCTCATGAAGGGCTCGTTCAAGGAGGCGCTGGAGTACGCGGCTGACCGGTACCAGGGCGGCCGGCAGATAATCGACTGGGGACAGGTGCGGATGATGCTCGCCAACATGGCGGTGCTGGCCAGGACCGGGGAAAGCTGCCTGGCGAATGCGTGCCGCGAGCTGGACGACACCGCGCCCGGATGGGAGCAAACGGCCACGGCCGCTGCGATACACCTCGGTGAGCTTGCGAACCGGGCCACGACCGACGGCGTACAGCTGCTCGGCGGGAACGGCTACATGAAGGACTATGGCCAGGAGCAGCGCATGCGTGACGCGCGCCAGGTCCAGTCCCTCCTGGGAAACGCGCTGTTCCGCAAGATGGACTTCATCGGGCACATCATCGGGGAAAACAGGTAGGGCTTGAGTTGTTGCAAAACAGCTCAAATGCCTGCAGAGATGACGGCACATTTGCGGAGCGAATGTGCGAAATTGCGGGTTTCCCGCGATTTCGACCGGTTGCAAAACTCCACGGATGGAGTTTCGCAACCGGTCTATCGAGCATTACTATTTCAAGCGAGGAGCGTTCATGAGATTAGACAGGAGATTCCCGAAGAAACGCGTTATCATCACCGGCGCCGGCAGCGGTCTGGGACGGGCGACGGCCCTGGAGTTCGCGAAAAAGAAATGGAACATCGGCATCGCGGAGATCAACAGGAAGCGGGCCGAGGAGACCGCGGACCTGGTCAGGCGGGAGGGCGGGACGCCCCTTGTTCTATCGTGTGACGTGACGAAACCGAAAGATTTTAAAAAGGTCCTGGCCAGGGTTGTGAAGGAATGGGGCGGCCTCGACATCCTTGTCAACAACGCCGGAGTGGCCGCGGCCGGGTATTTCGAGAAAATACCCCTGGACCGCTGGGAGTGGATAATCGACCTCAACCTGAGAAGCATCATCTTCGGGTGCCATGTGGTTATCCCCCAGTTCAAGAAGCAGGGATTCGGACACATTGTCAACGTGGCGTCAAACGCGGGTATAGCATGCCTCCCCGAGATGGGCAGCTACAACGTGACCAAGGCGGGGGCTATCTCCGCCTCGGAGACGCTGCGCTGCGAACTGGCGCCCCACAATATCGGGGTGACGGTGGTGTGTCCCACCTTCTTCAAGACGAACCTGATGGACCAGTTTACCTCGCCGGACGAGCGCCAGAAAAAAATGGCCGAGAAATTCTTTGAAAAAGCACGGACATCTTCGGAAAAGGTGGCGCGGCATATCATCAGCTCCATCGAAAAAAACCGGTTCTATGTGATTACCCAGAGTGACGGGAGATTCATATGGTGGTCCAAACGTCATTTCCCGGAGCTATATTTCAAAATCTCATCATACGTGTACCGGAAAGGGTACATGGACAAATACCTGGGAGTAGACACCAATTAAAAACATAACGATCTTCTGGAGGGGGAGAATGAACGTGAGAAACGAAGAACTGTCTCCATTAGGCAAATACACTGAAGGCATGCCCTGGAACGCGGTGGAAAAAATCATCATGGAGCGGCGGAGCGTTCGCTCGTTCCGCAAGGACCCGCTGCCGGACAGCATGATAGAGCGCATTCTCGAGGCGGGCCGTTTCGCTCCGTCCGCCGGAAACTGCCAGCCCTGGCGCTTCATTGTCGTAAAGAGCCCCGAGGTACTGGCCGCCATGGAGCGTGACGCGGCCAGATTCGTGAAGCTGCTGATGTTCTTCCTGGATTACACAAGGGGCGGATGGCTCAGGAGGCTCCTCGTCAGACCAATCGGCAAGCTTTTCATCAGGACCCGCATGAACGAGTTCCACCCGGTGCCCTTCAGCCTCATGTCTAAGATCGGGACGGGAGAAACGCACGTGTTCCACAACGCGCCGACCCTGATACTGATGGCCGAGGACAGGCGCGGCGTGTCCTGCCCGGCCATGGATATCGGCATCTGCGGCCAGAACATGGCGCTGACGGCGCACAGCCTGGGGGCCGGCTCCTGCTGGATCGGCCTGATCAAGCTTTTAATGTACATGCCCTGGTGGAAGAAGCGTCTCGGCATCAAGTATCCCTACCGGCTCGAGGTATGCCTCGCCGTGGGGTGGCAGAAGCCGAAGGCGGACGGGATCGTCCCGCGCGAGGTGCAGATCATCGAATGGTTTGAAGGCGGCCTCAAGGACAAACCCAGATACACGAAGCAGGGGGAATAACATGCAGAAGACAACATATTCATTTTTTGACAGGATACGGATACCGGACTACGACACGCTGAAGCACAACCAGGCAGGCAATCTGAATTTTGACCCGGCGCTCTGCAGGCAGTGCGGTGTCTGCATCCAGCTCTGCCCGGGAGGCTGCCTGCTGACCGGGACGACCAGGAAGATGGACCTCCTTTCAGGGAAGGCGAAGGGCGGGAAATACGGCGTGCCGCACGTCGCTACGACCCGGCTGGGCGCGACGCTGTGCGTCGCCTGCTTCGACTGCGGCGCGGCCTGCCCTCACGGTGCAATCAGCATTAAAAGCAATTTCAATCCCGGGCTGCATTTCAAGAGGCTCACGCAGACGAACGACATGCGGTACCCGAAACGCTACTAAAGGCAGTGTACCATGGAATACCGGTACCTGAAAACAAGACGGGTCAATCAAACCCTCTGGGTCGAGATCAGCAACCCGCCGGTCAACTTTTTAACGATGGACCTGCTTGAGGAGCTCCATCTCCTGGTAAAGGAGTGCTCCAGGGACGAGTCGATACGCGTCTTCATTCTTACCGGAGCGCGTGACGGTATCTACATCATGCACTTTCATATTCCGGAGCTGCTGCGGCTCCACGCGCACAACAGGCGCCTCCTGCTCCACCTGATGGCGAGGTTCCGGCCCACGGCCGCGCTCCTGGCATGGTGCATGACCTTCAGCAACTGGCTCATGGACCGCTCCGCCCGGTACGAATGGCTGATCCTGAAACTGGCGAAGCTGATCCGGGGCTGGTCCTCCGGCATGTTCCTCTGGTTCCAGATGACAAGGCTTTACCACGCGGTTGAGCGGATGAACAAGGTGACCATCGCCGCGATAAACGGTCCCTGCAATGGCGGCGGCACAGAACTCTCGACCTGCTTCGACTTCCGCTTCATGGTCGGCGACCGGGACTTCACCATCGGCCAGCCCGAGTGCATGATTGGAATCGTACCCGGCGGCGGGAACACGCAGCGGCTGCCCCGCCTTATCGGCAGGGCAAAGGCGCTCGAGATGATGCTCAGGGGCAACCAGCTGACCCCGCAGGAGGCAAAGACAATCGGCCTGATAACCGATGTTTACAAGCAAGGGGAATTCGCAGCAAAGGTACAGGCATTCGCCGATCTCATGAGCAAACGCCCCCCCGTCGGCATCGATGCGATAAAGAAAAGCGTGCTGGGCGGCATGAGCACAACCCTGAGGCACGGGCTGAGCCTGGAGCTGAACCAGAGCCTGCGCTGCCTTGAAACAGAGGACACGGTGATGGCCATGGAGGAATACATCCGGTATCTCGATTCGAGCATCAACACGATCGACCCCGACAGGGTGACAACGAAAGAGATCGTGCGCATTGTCAACAAGACGGTGGACGACATGGAGAACGCGAGGATACTCCCCGTATTCAGGGGAAAATAACCGCCCGCACAGCCCCGCACCCGGCAACACGGCCCAGAGAACCGAATAAAAATAGTGTACACTATGGAGTCCGTCAGGATTCTCTCTAAAAAGTACAAGACAGGGCGGCAGAATTTATGTTATACTTGAACGACAATTTCGCATAACGGGATGGCGGCACTTCCTTTAAACAGAGGAGGGAGACATATGAAAAAGCTGTATGATATCACATTTGCTTTCATAACGCGGAGCATGGGATATGGCATCGCCGTTGTACTGTTTTCCATCCTCTGGTCGGGGCTCATCACCGAGGCCAACCTGCTGTACATATCCCCCACCCTTACGCACTTTTTCGATTTCAGCGATGATTTTTTCCTGTTACTCAAGATACTGTTCGTCCTGCCGTTCCCCACGGCAGTAATCCTCTACGGGGGCCTGACCCGTATCGGGATCCCGGCCCTGCTTCCGAGCTTCCGCACCGCTAACCGTCTCATCGTGGCGGAAGGCGGCTCCATCAGTATCACGGCGGGCCTTTCCAAGGACGAATACAGCGGACTCCTCAGGGCGATCAACCGGATACCGGTCATTTTTTTCACCGTGGCGGTGATCGAGGTCGCCTACATCGATATCGTTGTCCTGGCCTACGCGTTCTGGATGAACTACTCAGCCTTCAGCGTCTCGCTCATATTTTTTTCCTGGTTCGCACAGACTACCCTCTACGCCGGCGTCGGCTACCTGCTGGCCGAGACGGTCACGGGCAGGATGCGCAGGGAGTGCAAGATGATGCTGCGCTCGCTCGGGGCGGACCACGAGCCACCGGCGCCCTCGAGCTTCAAGTACAAGGGGGCAATCATCGCCGCCCTGGTGGCAAGCATCCTGACGTACGCGATCCTCATGACCTATATCAACCGCGAGGCCTTCGCCCGGGTGCTCATCTACCTGATCACCTTCTTCTCCATCCTGTCGTTCCTGTCCTTTCTCATCATGCGGGGCTTCTACAAGGCCCTGTACGACGTCGGCGCGGTCGTGGAGGACCTCAAGGAACGCGGTGAGGGGATCATTTTCACCTCCACGCTCGACCGGGAGATCGTGAACCTCGCGGGAGGCATCAACGCCGCGTCGGACACCATTAACGACTACCGCCTCAACCTTGAGTACAAGGTCGAGGAACGGACCAGGGAGCTGTCAGAAGCGAAGGACGAGATCGAGGCCGCCATGGAAGAGCTCGAGGCGACAAACGAAACACTGGTCCGGGTAAACCGAGAGCTGGAGGATTCCAACGTGCGCTTTAAAAAGGACATGCTGATGGCGGCGAGCGTGCAGGCCGCGTTCCTCCCCCGCACTGCTCCGAATTCCGACGGTTACGACATCGCCCATGTATTCAAGCCGATGTCCGGCGTTTCCGGTGATTTCTATGACTACTACCTTACTAACGGCAGGCTCGAAGGCGCCGGCCTCTTCGACGTATCGGGCCACGGAATCTCATCCGGCCTGCTGACGCTGCTGGCACGCTCCATTATCGGCAAGCACTTCGTTAACCACCAGGACGAGAAACTGGGAACCATGATGGACACCATTAACAAATCGCTCATCAACGAGATCGGCCAGACCGGCTATTACCTTACGGGAATATTACTCCGTTTCAGGGACACGTTGATCGAGTACGCCAACTGCGGGCACCCGCACCTGCTCTACCGCTCGGGCCGCACCGGTAACGTCGGACAGGTGACCCCCCCGGACGGCGAGAGCATCGTCGGTCCGTTCCTGGGCATTGACCTGCTGGATAAAAATTACCGCTCCCTTTCGTTCAGGTTCAATCCCGGCGACTGCCTGATCGCATACACGGACTGCCTGCTTGAAACGACGAGCCCGGACGGCGCGCACTACGATGAGGCGCGCATCATGAAATCGCTCAGGGAAGCCCCCGACGGCGGCTCCGGGGACATACTGGACCATGTCATGAAGGACTTCTACGACCATGCGCAAAAAGCCTCTGACTTTTCGGATGACATCACGGCGATCGTCATCAGGAAAAAATAGTAGAAAAATTTAAGTGCATAGTGCATAGTGCATAGTGTATAGTGAATAGTGAATAGTTAATGTAACTGTTCCGCTCTTCCAGAGCGGAACAGTTATTTAACAGGTTGATCGTCCATCGTTAGTTATTTTTTTTATCCGCAGAAGCGGATAAAAAAAATAACCATAACTATTCACTATTCACTTTTAACTATTCACTGTTTATACCATACACAAGGGAGTAAGTAACACGTATGCAGATATACCGGTTAGAGGATAAATGCAGTAATTGCATGCTGTGCGTGCGTGAATGCGTATCAGGCATATGGCGCAACGTCAACGGCGTACCCACGCCCGTGGAGATCGACCTGTGCAACCGGTGCAGCCACTGCATAGCGGTGTGCCCGAAAAACGCCATCGTCCACGAGGGTCTCGACGCGAAGCAGGCACTCCCCGTGAAGAGTCTGAAAATCGACCCGGAGGCATACCGCGGCATAGTGCTCTCCCGCCGGAGCGTCCGCCAGTATAAGGACCGGGCCGTCCCGCGCGAGCTGATCGGGCGGATACTCGACCTTGCGCGGTATTCTCCCACCGCGAGCAACGACCAGAACGTCGGCTTCATCACGGTGACCGACCGCGCGCTGATAGGGGAGATCGCGGGCGGAATATTCGGGTTCGCGGACCGGCTCGCGGCCAGGCTCGAGACCGGCCCGGGTCGCCTCTTCATGAAGGTGACGGGACTGGCAAAGAACCGCTACATCCGGCGCATGGATTACGCCCGCGAGATGGTCGCCGGGGGGAGGGACATTATCCTTCACAACGCCCCGGTTATGATCCTGGTGCACGGGCCCGCGAAAGGGAGCTTCGTCTGCGACAACTGCAGCATCGCCGCCACGAACATCATCAACTACGCGCATGCGCTCGGCCTGGGCACCTGCTACATCGGCTTTATGACCCTGGCCCTGCGCTTCAGCAAAAAACTCGGCAAGAAGCTGAAAGTCCCGGAAGGAAGAAAGGTGTACGCGAGCCTGGTAATGGGATACCCGGCTTATTCGCACCCGAATACTGTGTCGAGGAAGAAGGCGGATATACTATGGATAGAAAAATCAGTGAATAGTTGATAGTTAATAGTGAATAGTTAATGTAAATTTTATTCGCTCCTATGGAGCGAATAAAATTATCCATAACTGTTCACTATACACTATTCACTGTTCACTAATTCAAGGAGGTCCTCATGCGTAAAAAAATCATCATCGCCGTGATCTGCGTCGTTGCACTGTTCCACATAGCGTGGTATGCGGGAAGCAAAATATACCAGAACCGGGCGCTGCCCGATAAAGAATCCGTGCACAGGCAGCTGGAGAATGACAGGAAAAGGATGAACATGGACGTCGACCTCAAGGCAATGCAGGAGACAACGATAGAAGCCAACGGTTTCACCCTTCACCTGACGGTATTTCCAGCCGGAGGAAAAGCACCTACCCTGGTGTTCGTTCCCGGAACAACCGCCTATGCGCAGGTCTACTGTCAGTTCATGAGCGACATGTACCGCAGGGGATTCAATGTCGTCGGTTTTGACCCGCGCGGCCACGGGCTGAGCAGCGGAGGACGCGGCGATTATACCATCAGCGGGCTCGTGGACGACACCCTGGCCGTGGTGAAGTACGCGCGGGCCCGGTTCGGCGGAAAGGTCGCCCTTGCCGGCAGCAGCCAGGGCGGCATGGTGGCCTTTTACGCCGCTGCCCGCGATGACTCCCTCTCCGCGGCCGTGTGCCATAACATAGCGGACCTCAACGGCAAAGACAACCTGGTGCTCTCAACGATCAGGCCGCCGCTCTTCCTGGTCCCCGCGGCGGAGCTCCTCATGAGCCTGTACGGGAGCTACTCCCTGCCGATATCCTTCTATCTTGACCTTACAAAGGAGAAATTTCCCGACGGCACCGATGCCGCAACCCTTGTACACAAGGACATTCTCGCCGTGTCGTGGATCACCTTCCGGGCCCTGGGCTCCCTGATGCGCACCGGGCTCGCTAAACCGGTCGAGAAAATCCGCGTCCCCATTTTGCTGATACACGCCGACCGCGACAACATTTTCCCGCAGTCGTATGTCGAGGGCATATACAGCCGGCTGACCTGCCCTAAAAAGTACCTGCTCTTCAAAAACACGGAGCACCTGGTCATGACCAATAACGTGGGAGAGGTCGTGCCGCCGGTATCGGCCTGGCTCAGGGAAATAATGCGGTAACGGGTCATCAGTACACTGCCATGTTCAAAGAAAAGATACATACCGGGATCGATATCAACGCCGCTCCCGCGCTGGTCTGGAGCGTGCTGGCCGACCTGGCCCGCTACCCCGAATGGAACCCGATGATCCGCAGCGCCGCAGGCGAGCTGAAGCGCGGGAGCAGGCTCACCCTGCGGTTCAACCCGCCCGGGACAGGGGAAACAGTCTTTTGCCCGAAGCTTATGGTCGTGGACCCGGTGCGCGAGCTGCGCTGGCAGGGCCGGCCGGGATTCCCGCTCCTCTTCGAGAGCGTGCATGTTTTCATCATCGAGCCGGCCGCAGCGGGCGGGTCCCGGCTCACGCACGACATGCTGTTCTACGGGCTGCTGATACCGCTTGCGCGGGCCAGGATCAGGCGGTCGATCGAGGGCCCCTTTGTACTGATGAACAAGGCGCTCAAGGCACAGGCTGAGAAAAGTAATGGACAGTAAAAAAGTGAATAGTTAATAGTTAACAGTGAATAGTGAATGTAAATTTTATTCGCTCCAGTGGAGCGAATAAAATTATCCATAACTGTTCACTATACACTATTCACTGTACACTTAATAGGAATCCATGACATCGCAGAGAAAACGAACGTTTGAAATTTTGCCCGGCGTCTACCGCATAATCCTCCCCCTGCCGGGCGAGAAGCCGGGGCCGATGAACGTCTATCTCTTCACCGGGAAGCCCGTGACGATCCTCGATACCGGGACCCTCAAGTCCGTGCCGGTGCTGAAAAGGGAGCTCGCGGGGCTCGGCATGACTTTCGCGGACATAGAGCAGATCGTCCTTACCCACGGCCACATAGACCACTACGGCGGCGCCGCCAGCATCGTGCGGGAAGCGGGCCCCGGCATCACGGTGGCAGCCCACACAGAGGACCTGACCCTGATCGAGCATGGGATCGAGGTCCCCAAAAGGCAGTTCGCCCGGTATTACCGCCTCATGGGTGCGCCCTTCATCTTCCAGGTGTCCCTGATGGCGGTCCAGTGGATATTCATGTCCATGGCGGAAAAATGCGACGTCACCCGGCATCTCGCCGACGGCGATACCATTGACCTGGGCGGTCACCGCGCGACCGTCATCTCGACCCCCGGGCACACGCGCGGGTCCGTCAGCCTGTATCTTAAAAAAGAAAGCATGGTGTTCCCGGGCGATCACATCCTGGGCCACATCACCCCGAACGCTTTTGTCATGCTCGAGACGGACTTTGTCCTGCCCCGGCGCATGAGCCAGATCGAGTTTTACGAATCGCTCGGGAAGATCGAGAAGCTCGGGCCGCGCATCGCCTACCCGGCGCACGGACAGCCGATTGAAGACGTTCGCGGGGTGATCGGGATGTTCCGTGACCAGTTCCGCCAGCGCCAGGGCTATATCCTGTCGATACTTGCCGGCGGCGAGCACACGGTCTACGAGATCGGGCGCGCGCTCTTCCCGGACATCAGGGGAAAGCGGCTGCCGCTCGAGATATTTCTCATGGTGTCGGAAGTGTACACGCACCTCCAGGTGCTTGAGAAGGAAGGGCGGGTCGCGTCGCGCATGCGGGGGAGCGCCCTTCGCTACCGGTTGTCGTAGCGCCGCATCAGGAGGCCGCCTTCTGCGGCGTCACCGCGGCAAAGTACCGCCCGTTGTCGCCCAGGCACATCTCCCCCATCGCCATCAGGCGGTTCAGGTGGGTCCGCACGATGCTCTTCTCCCAGTAGAGGACGAAGTCCGAGGGATGCTCCGGGTATATGAAGTGCATCTTCGCCAGCTCGTGTATGGTCGAGGGGTTCCTCTTCACGTATCCCAGTATCTTCTCTTCGCGCCGCATGATCCGGTCGCGGTATTCGGCGAGCACGGCCCCTATGTTTTCCTCCACCACCCGCGTGCAATGCCCGGTCACCAGGAGGCGCGGCTTCAGGTCGATGATCCGGTTGATGGAGGCGATGAAGCTTTCGATGCTGGAATCGCTGTCCCCGTACCAGGGCCCGACCGCGGTCAGGCAGATGTCGCCGGTGAATACGATGCCGTCGGCGGGAAAATAGAAGGAGCAGTGCCCCGCCGTGTGCCCCGGCGTATGCATCACGTTGATTTTCGTGCGCCCGCACTCCACGACCTGCCCGTCCGCCAGGTCCCCGTCCACGCGGAACGGCTCGTACAGCCGGTTCGGCTTGCCGAAGAGCGTCTTGGACATCATGAAGTTCTCCACGTCCATGAGCTCGCTCCAGCTGTCGCTGGCAAGGAGCTTCCCGCAAGACTGCATCGCCTCGCGCTCGAACGGATGCGCCCGGATGACCGCCTTTGTGAACATGTCGTTGCCGCCGATATGGTCCAGGTGGTGGTGCGAGCAGAGAAGCATATCCACTGTCCAGGGCTCGACCGGGGTCATGGCCGCGCCCGCGCCGCTGTCGATCATGAGGGTGGAGGCCCCGTCCTTCACGTGCACGCAGTTGCTCGACGAGAATCCGCTCTCCGTGAACACGATTGATATGGCTTCGGTAAGCTTCTGTATCATTGCGGCACCTCTCGGGGGAACAAACGCCCTGCTATGAAAATTAGAATAGTATCGATGAAATCTTCCGCCGGCGGGGGGATGTGTCAATCCTTTTTCAGGAGGGGGAATCCAGATAGTCAAGATGGGGAGAATATGACGCTTGCAAATTATTATCAGCATATCTCCGCAGTTCTTCGGTGGCAGGACCATCTTTATTACACTGGATTTGATCCTTTCTATATAGTTCATTGCAGCCTCATGATTGATCTCAGGTGACAATTATATTGTCATTGGGGGGGGGGGTGCATGCTAAGGGAGGAAGTTATTAAGATCAATACAGTAATCCACTGATGCTGTAATACCAAAAATATGTTCAAAGCTCATTGATGCTTCTTCTACTTTCTTGAGTTTATAAAGCATTTGATACCTGAATCCCAAGGACAAATCAATTGAAACAGCGGAAATAAAATAATCAATGCTGCAACTTGCATTCATGCCGATCTTGTTAACATTACTTTGTGTTATATTTGATGGAATATATGTAATTATGCTTGAAGATTCCGTTTTTCCAATATAGTACTGCTCGGTTACCTGATCTGAAAAGCAAAAAAGGAACGCTGGGTCAATATTAAAAGTCAGCATGTTATTTATTATTGGTATAGAAAAGCCAATTCCAATAAGGGGGATGTATTCATTGGTTGTATCTGTTATTACTTTCTTCCCCGCCATAAAAAAATCCGAATAGCTAGTAAAGATTCTCAAAATATGATTGCTGGTATGGTTATAAGTAAAACCCATGGACAGGTTTAAAATTTTATTAAATGAATATCGTATTTTTGTATCACATTCGTATCTTTCCACAACTCCCATCTTATCCATAATTACAATATTACCGAAATATTGATTTTTTTTTGTGGCTGAAAATTGTCCAAATAAAAACATAGACATAATGCTGATATTTTCAGGAAGATTAATGCATATATTGGGACCATACATGAAATTTTTTTTTATATATGTTCTATTGATAATATCCGGAGGATAGAAAATGTCACTTGTTTCACCAATATACATAAGTTGGGATTCCAGCACTGGAGATGGAAGAATCCAGAATGCATACCATGAATTAAAACCCAGTCGGATACTTGTGGCTTCTGAGTATACTGGCGTTAAAATTATTACTAATAATAATACATATTGAATAAATTTCATATTCTTGATATTTCCACCATATATTGCTGAATCACTCAGTCTTTTGGTATGTCCCCATGGGTCAATAATTTTCGGAGAGTGCAGTTATCACTGAATTGATTATAGAAACAATATCAAGGGGTTGCATTTAGTGCACCATATGCATCAAGCATTTTGCTCGTGGATATCTTGCCATCGAGATTCGAATTGATTTTTCCGCCATTAAGTATCATATTCCTAATTTGCGAATAGGTATATGTTGGATTGGCTGCCAAGACAAGACCTGCAACACCGGTTACATACGGTGCCGCCATTGATGTACCTTCAAGAAAAAGGCAGGCAGTTGCATTATTATAATGATACCATCGGTTAATAACAAAAGGACATATTTCAATACCATAATAATTTAATGTTTCATTTGATACAAATCTAAATCCTATACTAGTATTATGAGACGAAATCGGTGTTAAATCAAATACAGGTGAATCTACGGTCTCTCCCAATGTACCGAGGTTATTCATAGGCTTATTCCCATCAGTATCATATACGACGTTTACGTAATCCGCCTCATCTTGAATATAACATGCATATTTAAAATATAACGTTACCAGAGCAGGCTCATACGCATTCAGGTCGAACGTTCTGTATGCATAACTATCCATGTTATTCAAGTAGTAGTATTCAGAAAAAACCAGTGGGTTGTTCAATACACCCATGATTCCAGTGATGCCACTACTTGAATAATTAACATCAATATATTTATAATTCCATCCAGCATCTCTCTTCCATGATGAAAAATATTCTATCGCATAAACCTTCTGCGCGGGATAGGTACTAAGTATATTAACTCCCGGTGCGGCAATATCAACCGATGTCACTCCATAATTTGTCCAATGTGGCAGTGTGCCATTCTGGTTAATTGCAGCGACTGATATTATATTGTCGAGATCATAACTGGCAGGGTATTCAGGTTGAGTATCATTACTTGATCCGTTGTTCCCTGCTGCGGCAATAAAAAGTACGCCATTATTCCTTGCTTCATTAATTGCATCATATATCGCCTCATCATATATATAATCGCCCCAGCTGGCATTAATTATTTTTGCACCGTTTTCAATTGCGAACTCTATTCCAGAAACGATATTATCTGTCGTACCGTTCCCACTCGCATCAAACACGCGAACTGCCATTATGTTTGATTTCCAGCATACACCGCTAATTCTATTCCCATCATTGCCGCTTGCACCGATGATGCCAGCTACATGAGTCCCGTGACCATTCACATCTTTCGGGTCTTTTGTGTTATCCACAAAATCATAACCATGAATGCAATCGCCAAGAGAATCTCCAGATCCTGTGACACAGGCCGTACCGTCCCACATGTTGTTTTTTAAATCGCTGTGGTTGTAATTCACGCCAGTATCAAGAACTGCGATTATAACACTGCTGCAATCGTCAACCATGTCCCATGCTTTGCACGCGTTTATATCATATCCCACTGTTCCGGTATCGGTATTCACCGTTTGACCTGAATTATATAATCCCCATTGGTTATTGAATTCATAATCATTTGGCGTGGTGGTTGTTGTATGATATATATAGTTTGGCTGTGCATATTTAACATATTGATTTTGGTTTAACTTTTGAATGGTTTTTTCCAATATCATATTTGAGGAAAGACTTATTTTTTGCAGCAATGACGATTTATTGTTACCACCAATACTCTTCAACGATTTTCCAAACCCCATTGCCTGAATTACATTGTTTGCTTGCCATATGTTAACACCGGCACGAAATTTTATTAGTACTTCATTCTTTTTATATTTAGTTGCTTGTCCCTCACCATATGAACCAATACTCTGTGAAAAAGTATATGCATCAAGTTGACGAGAGTCTGTCTTTTTTGAACCTGGTGGTTTAGATGCGATCATACGGGAGCCAGTAAAATCTTTCATGCCGCAACTACAAGCAGAACCATAATATTCATCATCCGGTTGTATGATTTCAGGATTTCTACCAGAATACAAAAACATACTCGACGTGAAAACATTCTCGATATCACTAATTTTTTTTGATAAATCAATATTATTGCATGATTGTAAAAACAATAAAATAATAATTAAAAAATTACGAATAGTTTTTTGTTCATTAAATTTATATTTATTAAACATATATTTTACTCTGTGATTAACATATTAAACTGTGTTATTAACATGGCATTAATAATCCAAGGAATTAACAAATAAAATAAGGCCGATCAATTGTTGTCATAATGTTGATTTATTGATCAGCCTTTTATTCATAACATTCATATTTGTTTTGAAAAATATCTAATCACTCATCATAAATGGTTCTCAATCCTCTTTTAAGTTATAAGATAAAATTATCTATTACATATCTAAATATATGCATCTATAGAGATTCATCCCTTATTAAAATACTTCAGTCCATGCTTGTCCGTCATCAGGGGTCGGGTAGTAAGTAATAATCCAACCATTAAAATATATTTTTGGTTGGCTCCAGACTCCAAAATGCATGTTGTATGATTTTAGCTCTACATTAACTGCGGCATTTATCATCGGATTGAATCCAGCATAAGAACCATTATGACTCCAGGTTATAAGATCCCCATCATCATCATATCCTCTAAACTCAACAATCATGTTTGGTGACCATGGGTCTTCAAATGAAAAAGTTAACACATATTGAGATGCACCAATAAGCCACCAGTAGCCATTATAATAGTCAACTCCGGCCCACCATCGTTTGTCATACTCACGTGCAGTTGCATTTCCACCTGTCGTAAAAATATGAGATAATACACCTGTATCAAGTGTACTATTGATACTATATGAACAATTATTTTCAAATAAAGCTGTTATTTCTTTCGGTATATCATTTGAGACAATAGACGAATTAGATTTATCATTCATAAAACTATCAAGATATTTTTGCCAATTACTCCCTAAAGCTTTCTTCAATGCAATCTGAAGACTATATTCCATATTTTCATAAGTATATGGCGGAATAGGAACAATAAACTTCTTTCCTTTAAAAATTAAATTGTCACCTTCATATGTTATTACTTTCGCCATTCCTTTAGATATCAATTGTTGAGCAACATTCTCAATTCCACCTATTATTATTGATTGAGATTTTGCACTCACAACAGCTGATTCCGATGATTCACTACTAGCAAGAGCTAATAATGATTTTCCATTTTTTGATAGGTCATAACAGCTTACGCAAAATGATCCAAGTAAACAAATAATTAGCACAAAATATTTCTTCATGTAACCCCCCTCCCTTTTTTATAATTGATTGTAAATATATAATCCATCATTATTTGATGGTCAATGACTCACCAGATAATATTTGATTCAATCCTATTACGAGTACTGAACAAATAACTTGTATACAATGTTCAAATAATAATGTAATGCGGAAGAAACAAATAATAATGTTATGCAATTTCTAACGCACAACGCACACTTGTCAATGAAATTATTTATTCTTGTCCAATTTTTTGGACAGCATCCAATTATTAAATATGAATTACAATAACCATTATTATCCCCCCATTCCTTTTCCAATCTTTCCCCGCAAACGGGTTCAGAATAATGGCTACAGATGGTTCGCCGCTCAAGTTAGCGCTGTAAGAAGTTTGACCCCAATTTTCGCGATCACTAAAACTGGAGCGCCAAGAATTTGAACGTGACTAGTATAACCTGTTCAATTAACGCGAGATGGAACATATAATGCAAATTTTCGATGCGCTGGGCGGATCAGACAACATCAAGGGCGCATGAGGAAAGTCGTTCCTGCCTGTAGGATCGGGCAGATTTATTGACAATGTGGGAAGAGCAATATTTTCAACCTATGTTAAAATGTCTGGCGGGAATTTTCTTATTGCTTTTTTCCCATAGCCAGCTCATAATTCCCACGATGCAGTATTCTTAATTTCGTATTGCAGGGCCTCGTCACTCTTTCCCGTGTAAACATACTGGTGCTGTCTCGCAGGACTCCAGAATCACCCGGAAGAGGCCTTTCCGAACGAGTAATTGCTGAAAAGCCCCTATCTGGAGGGGTTTGGGGGGGGTGTCATTCTTAGACAGCCTTCTATTCAATACATTAATTATCAACGGAGGTCTTAAAATGAAAAAATTATTAATTACGACATCATGCATTATCGGCATGGTGGCCTATATCTACGGTATGGGCGATACCACCGCAGCGAAGAAGACGCTGTGCGACAAGGGGTGCGAAGTGGCCTACGAGGCCTGCGTGAAGGCGGCCGGGACGGCTGCGGAAAAGATTACCAGCACGAAGCAGGCCGAGTACAAGAAAAAGGCCGACGAAGCGGTGTGCGTGAAGGGTAAAGACGCCTGCCTCAAAAAGTGCGCCGCCGAGTTCACGGCACAGCCGGCCCAGCCCACGACAGCGAAATAAGGCGAACCGATCAACAGGTTCCCGGTGCCCCGCGCCGGGAATCTGCCTGGAACTCCCGGCTTTATGACCGGGAGTTCTGTTATATTGTCAGCGTGCAAGATACCGCCATGGACCCCATCTGCAACATCGCCCTCTATTCGAATATCCGCGACAGGGCACTGAAGCGCAAGGGGATCCTCATCGCCGAGGGGAGGCTCCTGGTGGGACGCCTCCTGGACTCGGACCTCGGGGTACAATCCATCCTCTGCGCTGAAAAAATGGCGGATGAATTCCGGGAGCGTGCCCGGGGGAGATGCCCCGTCCATGTCCTGGGTAATGACGAGATGGAGAAATTCGCGGGGTTCCCCTTCCACCGCGGCGTCATGGCGGTGTCGCTGCGGCCCGTCATCATCCCCCTCGGGCAATTCCTTACCGAGAAAGCCCCGTACAGAAATTTCGTGATATGCCCGCGCCTCTCCGGCGACGAGAACCTGGGGAGCATCATTCGCACCTCCGCGGCCATGGGCGCGGACGCCGTTCTCATCGGTCCGGAAAGCTGCGATCCCTTCAGCCGGAGGGCCCTCAAGGCGTCCATGGGTACGGCATTTTCACTTCCGATAGTCATGATGGATGGGGTCGACAGCGCTTTCCCGCTGCTGAAGGGCCGCGGATTCATGGTGTACGGAGCGACTACCGGTAAAAACTCGATACCCATCCGCGAGGTACGTCCCCCGGAGAAACGGGCCGTGGTGTTCGGCAACGAGGCAGAGGGAATACCGGCGAACATCCTGTCGCAGTGCGACGTGATCGTGCACGTGCCCATGCACAACAACACGGATTCGCTGAACGTGAGCGTGGCTGCGGGGATTGTGCTTCATGAGCTGTTCAATCATTGATGATGGTCTCTCGCAGAAGCGCAGTGACGCGGAAGGACTGGGTTCCGGCCCTGCACATTGCCCGGCTGGCGGGCAAACATCCTGCCGGCCGATTCCGCGCGGCCTTCTTCCCCCCGCAACGTTCGAGAGGCCCGGGTCTTTCACCTCCCCCGTTAGCGGGGAGGCAATGGAAAGGGCGCGCGGCTCACCGCCCGATCAGTTGGCCAGTCCCGCTTTGACCTTATCCATATCGAGCGGCTCCGGCTTGGAAGCATCGACGAACAGCGAGAGCGCCCCGCTTGGGCACCTGTCCGAGCACAGCTCGCACCCGCGGCATTCTTCTTTGATATAAACGCGATTACCGTCCTTCATGACGATCGCCTCGAACGGGCAGATCTGCGCGCAGGTACCGCAGTTTTTGCATTTCGCAGGGTCATGCCTGACCGAATAGCCGGAGTGCATGGCCACCGGCACCACGCCCGTGCCGAGCTTTTTGGTAATATTTGAAGCAATGATGTTCAAACAGTAGTCCGGGTGGCAGTTGCAGATGACGCCCGTGGAACCGCCGGTCGCCACCTTGAAAAAAGCCTGAGTTATGTAGTTTTTCTTCCTCAGTCGATCGATGATCCCGAGCGCTTCCTCCTGGGTCACCTTCCGTGCGTTGTACTTGTTGTTGTCCAGCCAGAACTGCGCCGCCCTGCCGATCATAAAGCATGAATTCAGGTCCTCCTTCGGCGCGCCGGTCGATTTCTTGCAGGGACAGTCCATCACCGCGATGAACTCAGGCTCCTGGAAGATGATCTTCGTGGCGTACTTGAAGGGAACGATCCTCTTGTTCTCGTCGGAGATCCGCCGCACGTCCTCGTTCAGCGTGAATATCTTCCGCGTATCCCCGGTTGACAGCGTCTTCGCGTGGTATCGGTGGAACACGAAATTGGCGACCGGCCTGAGCGGCTTGAACCACATCATGTTGCGCAGGGCCAGCACGCCGGTGGTGAGTACCTTGATGTAGGGATAATAATACCGGAAATAGATGATATTGTGGATCGCCCTGTCGACCCTCCATCCATGTTTTTTAAAAATGTCTTTCGTTGATTGCTTCATGTTGACCGCCTCCGGCATCGTCCGGTTACGGGCCTGGGCACCGGCGCTTCCCGGCTGATCCATGACCAGTTTTTTGATCAAAACGCAATCTGATTGTAGCGATACCACGCAGAAAATCAAGAACTAACCCTGTGCGAAGATTTTTTTAAAGAGATTTCTCCCGCATGGTGCACCGGCGTCAAGCCTTGCGCGCGGTCGGAGAGCGGTGTTCGCAGGAAACGCATGCCGTGGTATTCGGCAACAAGGCGGGGGAAATGCCGGCGGGACAGCGGCCCGGGCATGTTTCATCCGGGCATCGCGTAACGGGTCAGGAGTCTATCTCCGCTTCCGCTTCAGGCGGCTTCACGATTTTCGCCGTCAACTCGGCCCTCGTCAGCTCAAAGCCTATTTTGATGAAGTCAGGATAGAAAACCACCTTGAGCGGCTCATCGTCGCCGGAATAATTTTTCAGGATGCTCAGGATCAGATTCAACCCGAAGCCCGCGCCCTCGGCGTATTCAGGCTCTTCGCCGAAGGAATCCTTGTTCTTGAATTCGCCCCTCTTCAGTTTTTTAAGAATGGCCTCCTTTTCGATCAGCGAAATGTTCTGGCTGTTGGTGACCCATATCGCGATGGAATCGAGGGAGGACTGGAAGGTAATGTTTATGTACCGATCCTCCTGCCTGGCCAGCTCTATCAGCCGCCTGTTCCCGTGTTCCTCGATCTCTTCCTGGAACATTTTCAAAAAGCGGGAATAATCCTTTTCCTGCGAGACTTTCTGGGGACGGGCAATATATTTTTCAAAGAGGATCTTGTAGTTCGCCTTGCTGGCATTGATGGCCAGCTCTTTAAGGCACGCGTACATTTCGTGGGTGTAGTCCTGCAGATTCTGGCGTGCAAGCAGCATGTCCAGGATTTTCCGTATGAGCTCCCCTATCTGGGACTCCATGTCGTAAAGCCGGATCGTTATCCGCCACTCGAGGTCCTTCATGCTCAGGGCGGCGCTGGCATTCTTGATTTCCCTGATGATGGCCGGGATGTCAACTTTTTTGCGAAGGTCCAGGATGCGTATTTTTTTCAGGAGATTGATCTCGTGCTCGTAAAAAGGGTCCAGGAGGAATCGCTTGACCTCGGGGTCGTATATCCACTTGTTTTTCAGCAGCAGGTTTATGAATTCCTGCTTGCCCCATACCTTGAGCACGGCATTGTAGAAGCGCTTCCCTTCGTTTTCCAGCATGACGGTGAACAGGCGGACGATATTTTCTTCTGATTTAAAGTAGTTGAGCAAGACTTCTGCGGCCGTCCTCCTGGGCAGGGGTGCGTTATCGTGAAAGCCCGATACCCGGTATACATTGAATGTATGGTCCAGACGCTCCCCGAGATAATTGGTCTGGCCGGTATCAAGGGAATTCGTCAATACTTTCAAAAACAGGTGGTTGATTTCGATATTCATAGCATTATATATTGCGTGCCATGAAAAGGCCCGCTTTCATTTTGATCGCGCTTTCGTTCCCGCAGATGCCCTGTATTGGTCTTCTCGCAAAACTTCGGAACAACAATGGGATATCGCACAACAATCTTCAACACAAAAACAGGGGAGAGGATGTAAATTTTCCTGGACGCGGGTGAGACTGCGGGGATTAGTCTCCATTCCCTTCCGGGGTGGAGGTAATTATGCGTGTTACCGCCCGGATCGACTACCGGCCTGCCTGCTTCCTGACAACACCATTCACCATCTTCGAGAACTCTCCATTACTTTCCACGAGTTGAAGATACTCGATGATTCGGTTATTCTCGTCATAAATTTCCATGACAGTACCGCAGTATGCGTCCCGCATCTTGTTATAATCGTCTATCGCCGGATATGCCTTTATTTCTCCGATCCACACAGACAACGCCGCGGATAGCGGAAATGTGACCCGTTTAAACATATGCTTTGGCCAGAGTTTCACATTGAAGGGTGCATTTTTCCGAATGAGAGCCTCGCTGTCATCGGGGCTGACAACACACCCGAAGAAAGCCCGAAGTTCCTGTTTCGGCGTTTTCCTCGGATCAACGTGATAGGCGATGACACGGGCTATAGGCCGTATGCCGTAATCTTTTTCAAGACGTGCGGCCAGCTCGCGCGATCGGGCCCTGAGGCCCGAATAAGAGCCGTCCTGGTTTTCATATACAAGGTTAAAGGGCCCCCTCACCATCCTTTCCACATGAACCTTAATGAAAAGCCCGGACCACAGGGCATAAGCGACAAGCAGCGACAGGAACAGAATACACACAATCAGTATTTTCATATTGTGCACCTTGGTACGATTTATGAAACCATATCACAGGGGTGGTTACCTGAATGAGAGCATAAACATCCCCGTTTTTCCTGGTCTCGGACGAGGGTCACTGAAAAAAGGAGATGTTCGGCATGCCGGACATTCCCGCCGCAAATAAATCGTTGACACGGCCCATCCGGAGGGGTATCCTATGCATCACATATTCACTCGTCTCGTTTCATTCACGTCCATACGCCAGGAGCATCATCATGAAACGGAAACAAATTATCACGGCCATCATCAGCGTCCTTGCCATTGTCGGCATCACGTATGCGATCCTCCCGGTGCACATGCAGCGCGCTCTCATACGCATGAAAGCGCGCATAGACGATTACCGGATCTTTGAAAACCGCACCGTTGAGGCGGGCTCGCCGGTCCCCTGGTCCGTGAGCCCCCTCTGCAACGAGAAGGAGGTCCCCGAAGAGGCTTCGCGCCTGATGACGGAGCTCAAGACCACGGCCTTCCTGATCGTGAAAGATAACCGGATCATCTACGAGAAATACTACAAGGGGTACGAGAAGGATTCAATCTCGAACTCGTTCTCTGCGGCCAAGAGCATCGTGAGCCTCCTGGTCGGCATCGCGCTGGACGAGGGCAGCATACGGAGCATCAACGCGCCGGTGGGAGATTACCTCCCGGAATTCTCGCAGGGCCCCGCGGCGCAGGTGACCGTCAGGGACGTCCTGACCATGAGCTCCGGCATCGAATGGGACGAAAGCTACTCCAGCCTTTTCTCGGTCACGACGAAATCCTATTTCGGCAACGACCTGGACGGACTGGTGCGGGGCCTGAAGGTCGTCGAGATCCCCGGCAGGCGCTTCAACTACCAGAGCGGCAGCACGCAGATGCTGGGGCTTATCGTCATGAAGGCCACGGGGAAAACGCTGTCAGAGTACGCGTCCGAGAAGCTCTGGAAGCCGCTGGGCGCCGGCAAAGCCGCGCTCTGGAGCCTGGACAGGAAAGACGGAACGGAGAAAGCGTTCTGCTGCTTCAATTCAACGGCACGCGATTTCGCCCGGATCGGCCAGCTGGTCCTGAACGGCGGGACCTTCGCCGGGAAGCGCGTCGTCTCGGCAGAGTATATACGGCAGGCGACCTCGCCGGCCGCGTGGCTCTCGGACGACGCGGGGAAGCCCGTCGACTACTACGGCTACCAGTTCTGGATCATGCACCACCACGGCCTCACCATCCCGATGGCGAGGGGGATACTGGGCCAGTATATCATCATCATTCCGCAGAAAAACGCGGTGATTGTCCGGCTCGGGGAAAAACGCATCGAGAAGAAAGACCGCCAGGTGCCGCTTGACGCCTATACATGGGTTGACGCGGCGCTGAAAGTGATGGAATAAGGCAGTGAATAAATAAAAATGGAAAAGGCCCGCAAACTCCTGCGGGCCTTTCATATGCACGTGTTCCCGCACCGGGGAGTATCGAATTCAACTTCTATTTCTTCGGCTCAAGCGACTCGTAAATGGGGAACCGCTTGCACAGGCCCCCGATCTCGCCCTGCACCTTCTTCCTGACTGCCTCGCTGTCCGGGTTTTCAAGAATATCCGCGATGCACCCGGCTATAAGGTCCATCTCGCTTTCTTTCATGCCGCGCGTCGTGAGGGCGGGCGTGCCCATGCGTATGCCGCTCGGGCGGACAGGGGTCCGCTTGTCAAAGGGGATCATGTTCTTGTTCACGATTATGCCCACCGCGTCGAGGAGGTCTGCAGCGACCTTGCCGTCCAACTGCCTGTCCTCCAGGTCGATCATCAGGAGGTGGTTGTCCGTGCCGCCGGTCACCAGGCGGAACCCGCGCTTTTTAAAGACGTCCGCCAGCCGCCTGCAGTTCACGATCGTCTGCTTCTGGTCCGCCTTGAACTCCTCGCCCATGGCCTCTTTGAAGCAGACGGCCTTCGCCGTTATGGCGTGCATCAGCGGCCCCGCCTGTATGCCGGGGAACACGGCCTTGTCTATCTGCTTTGCGTACTGCTGCTTGCACATGATGATGGCGCCCCGGGGGCCGCGCAGCGTTTTGTGCGTGGTCGAGGTGATCACGTCGCACCAGGGCGCCGGGTTGGGGTGAACGCCCGCGGCTATCAAGCCGGCGATGTGCGAGATGTCCGCCATGAGCAGCGCGCCAACCTCCGCGGCCACCCTGTGCCACTGTTCGAAATCGATGGTGCGGGGATAGGCGCTCGCGCCCACCACGATCATCTTCGGTTTGTGCTCGCGAGCCAGCGCGGCTATCTCGTCGATTTCCAGCACCTCGCTCTTTTTGCTCACGCCGTATGCCGAGAATGTATAGTACTTGCCGGAGAAGTTGATGTCCTTGCCGTGGGTCAGGTGGCCGCCATGGTCCAGGTTCATTGCCAGGATCCGGTCGCCGTGCTGGAGGAGGCCGTAGTAGACGCACATGTTGGCGGACGCGCCCGCGTTGAGCTGCACGTTGGCATGTTCCACGCCGAAGAGCTCCTTGCAGCGGGCTATCGCAAGGCTCTCGGCCTTGTCCATGAACTGGCAGCCGTTGTAGTAGCGCTGGCCAGGGTAGCCTTCCGCGTACTTGTTGGTCATGACGCTCCCCTGGGCCTGAAGCACCGCCAGGCTCGCGTAATTTTCAGACGGGATCATCATGAGGGTCGTCTGCTGGCGCTCAAGCTCGCCGTTTATGATGCTGTATATCTCGGGGTCCACCTGCGCTAACGGTTTGTTCATGGCAATCATCCTCTTCATAAGAATATCAATAACAAGTGGTAACAAAAGGATGATACCTGATTATGTCAAGTAATTATTGCCGGTCGGCCGGACCGGCCGGCAGGACGAAGCACGAAAAGGCGCGGGCCGTCTACTCGGCGGCTTCGATCGACTTGTCGAGGATGAGCTTCGCGTCGTCAAATATGTTTTTCGACAGGGCGGCCAGGTTGTTGACCGCGTCCGCCATGCCCATGACGACGCTGTTGACCTGCTCGATGGCGGTGTTGGACCCGGTGATGGCCTGCTTCTGCTCGGTGGTTCCCTGGTTTATGGAGCGCGATATCTCCATGTTCTTCTGCATCTGGCCGATAAGGCCCTCTATCTGGCCCTGCTCCTGGGCCATGCTGTCCTTCAGCAGCTTGATCTTGTCCGAGCTCGCGGCAATGTTGTCGATCATGTCGCGAATGATCACCGCGGCATCGCCGATGACCTGAACGCCGTTCGCGGTCGTCTGGGAGCTCAGGGAGAGCACGGAGGATATCTCCTTGATGCTGTCCGTGGTCTGCACCGCCAGCTTCCCGATCTCGTCCGCGACCACCGCGAAGCCGCGGCCGTAGTCGCCCGCGCGCGCCGCCTCGATCGAGGCGTTGAGCGAGAGCAGGTTGATCTTGTCGGCGATGTCGATGATGACCGAGACCGTCTCCGAGATGCGCTTGCTCTGCTCGCTGATCTCGGCCATGGTGGAGGTGACCGCCCCGATCTTCTCGTGCCCGGTGCTGGTCTTCGACACCGCGGTGCTCATGTCGTCCAGCGTGAGGTCCAGGTTCCGGTTGGTCTCTTCCCTCACCCGCTTGAACTCGCCGATGATCCCGTCCATCTTCTTGTTCTCGCCGAGCTGGTTGACCGCCATCCCGGAGATACCCTCAGCGGACGCCAGGAGCTCCTCCATCGCGGCCGACACCTGCTCGAACGTGGCCGCCTGGCTCTGGATGCTGTCGTTGATGGTCTCCACGCTCCTGTTCTGGGACTCGAGCCGCTGGAAGAGGTCGTCCATCCGCCGCTTGATCTCGACCGATAGCCCGTGCTGGGCTTCCGCCTGGCGGCGGATCAGGTCGCCCTGCTTCTCGTACTTGTGGCCGTAATCCTCCATGATCGGCATGTTCCGGTACGAAACGAAGGTTATGATCCCCATGAGAATGATGTAATAGATCTCGCGGTGGATCTGTATCCCGTCATGGACGATTTTTCCGTCCACGATTGACTGCATGTAGATGGTAACGTCGTTAGACGAGGCAAGGACGAGAAACACGGCCCAGTTGATGAAAAACACCAGGGCGAGGACCCGGAACAGGTTCTTGTTGTAGAGGAACTGGGTCATGACGATGAAACCGACGGAAATGGCTGCAAGATGGTAGCCCTGCGCGGCGTAGGTCCAGTCCATGTTCCCGGCGTAGCGGTACTTGGTAAACATCGTGGCCAGGAGCATCCCGGTACCGCCGATCCACTCGAACACCAGCGCAGACTTCAGCGACTTTTTACGCCGGTAGATGATCGATGAAATGATCACCATGAAAATGAGGAACCCCAGGGTCGAGATCGTGTTCTGTATGTTTACGCCCGCCATAGCCTGGAACACGACTGAAACCGTGCCGAGACATATGCTGAGTATCAGGAACAGAAAGGCCCCCTTGATCTCCAGGATCTGGCGCGGGGTAAGGTTGCTGGTATCCATGGCGGTCTCCACGACACAACATTATATTAGCGGGCGGTCCCTGGCCGGAAGGCACTATGCGGCCTTGCCGTCATCCGCTGATGCTACTCTGCATGAAACACCGGTTCTGTCAAGATATTATGGGTCGGCGGTTGGCACTGTAAAAAAACCGCCCCTGTCCAGGGGCGGTTTTTTCATCCGGTGCAGGCACGCCCGGCCTACTCCTTGTACATGGCATCGATAAGATTTTGATAGTTCTTGAGCACTACCTTCCTCTTTACCTTGAGGGTCGGCGTGAGCTCGCCCGATTCCTGGGTGAAGGGCCGGTCAAGCAGCGCGAAGCTCTTGATCTGCTCAACCCTGCCGAGGGGCTTGTTCAGCTCGGCCACGATCTCGTCGTACTTCTTCAAGACGTCCGCGTTCCCGATCAGCTTTTTCGGGTCCGTCTCGGTGATGCCTTTCGATTTCGCCCACTTGGTCAGCTCGGGGAAAGAGGGGACGATCAGGGAAACCAGGTACTTCATCTGGTCGCCGATGACCGCCATCTGCTCGATGAAGGGATGGGCCACGAACATGCCCTCGATCACCTGCGGGGCCACGTTCTTGCCTCCGGCGGTGATGATGATATCCTTTTTCCTGTCGGTGATGCGCAGGTACCCGTCCTCGTCGATTTCGCCGATGTCGCCGGTATGGAACCACCCGTCCTTCGTCAGGACCTCTTTGGTGTCAGCGGGCCTGTTGTAATACCCCTTCATCACCTGCGGCCCCCGGATCAGCACCTCGCCATCATCCGCGATTTTGCACTCGGTCCGCGGGAACGCCGGCCCGCACGTGCCGAGCTTTATCGGCTTGATATGCCTGAAGGTGTTGAGGTGGGTAACCGGCGTCGTCTCTGTCAGGCCGTAGCCCAGGTGTACCTCGATGCCCATGGCCTGGAAGAATTCCCAGATGCCGTATGCCAGCGGCGCGCCCCCGATGCCCATGACAATCATCCGGTCGAGTCCCAGTGCCGCCCGCAGCTTGGAAAATATTACTTTATCAGCCAGCCTGTATCTCACGCTGAGCGGGAAGGGCAATGCGCGGTTCGCCGTAATATACGGTACGGCCTTTTTCCCGGCCCTGATCGCGATGTTGAAAAGAGCTTTCTTGCTCCCCGGCGCGTCCCGCAGCTTCGCCTGAATCCCCTCGTAGAGCTTCTCGAGCACCCGCGGCACGTACACGCAGGCGTTCGGCCTGATATCCTGGAGGTCCGGCACCAGCGTCTCCGCACCCTTCGTGTAAGCGATCGTTCCGCCAACCTTGATGAAGGAGTTATACCCTATGGTGCGCTCAAGCGAGTGCGAGAGAGGCAGGAGCGAGACGCAGAGGGGCTCAAAATTCTCCTTCGGGAAGGGGTGGTGTTCCAGGAACTGCTCGACGTTTATCACCAGGTTGTTATGGGTGAGCATTACCCCCTTGGGGTTGCCGGTCGTGCCCGAAGTGTAGATGAGGGTCGCGGTCTCATCGAGGCTGATCCCCCTCAGGCGCTTGTCCATCTCTTTCTGGTTGAGGCTCTTCCTTCCGGCCTTGAGCGCCTCGTTGAAGGTGACGACCATCTTGTCCTTGTAGACGAGGTCGTCCATGACTATGATCTCCTTGAGGCCTTTCAGATTCTTCTTCTCACCGAGGAGATTGTCAACCTGGAACTTGCCCGAGCATACGCAGATTTTCGCCCCGGAATCGTTCAGGATGTACCCGGCCTCGGGGCCCGAGTTTGTCGGATATATCGTGACGTCCGCCGCGCCTATGGCGAGGGTTGCGATGTCGGTAATGCCCCATTCCGGCCTGTTGTTGGAATATATGGCGATCCTGTCTTTCGGCTTGATTCCCTTCTTTATAAAATATGATGCCAGCGCGTCTACCTGCTCGTTGACGTCGTCGTAGGAATAATCCTTCCAGTTCTTGCCATCCCGGATCTTCATGAATATTTTACCATGAAGCTCCTCCGCCCTGTTCTTAAAAATCCCCGGGATGGTCCTCTCTTCATACGGTTTAAATGCGCCCATGCCGAACCTCCAATCATTTTTATTATATATATCTATTCGCTGGATAACAGCGGATATCGCGCCCCATCGTTGCTCCTTCGGACATTCTGGAATCTGGATTCCTGCAGTCAATAAAAGTACTGCCGAGCGGTGAATTAATTTAGAGAGATAACAGACATTGCTGCAGACGCGTTCGCACGTTGAACGGCCGGAAAAAATTATCCCGGAGAAGGCGCGAACTGGCCGTTCGTCTTGAAAAGATAATTGAACATGATGTATGATTTGTGCGGGATTGCGATGCGGAGGCGCGACAGACGCGCTCAATGTTCATGAACATTGAGCGCTCTTTGTCACTTTCTGATAAAATATTCGAGGAGAAGGCGGAGACGCCCTCCAATCCCATCACCCTGGTAGAAGCGGAAGCCGTTCTCGGTCAGCGGAAACGCACCGGTGTAATGAACGCTCGAGATATCGCCGAACCTCTTCCGCACGATGAGCGACTCGGGATCGACGTATCCCACGTCCACGAGCTCGAGGACCAGGAGCATCTCGCCCACATCGTCGATACGGACCGGGAAGGCGTCTTTCGGGTGGTTCTCGCGCATGGCCATGAGCCGCGCCAGGGCCGGCCGGTACCGCTTCCGGTTCTTCTTGAGTTTACGCATTTCAGTGCGGTAATCAACCATATGAATTACTCCACGCAACGGGCTGTAACAACAATAGTGAATAGTTATGGATGATTTTCAATGGAAGTTTAACCTTGTAAATAATTTTATCCGCTCTGCAAGAGCGGATAAAATTAACCACAACTTTTCACTATTCACTATTAACTATTCACTGTTTTTTATTATCAATATTCTCCGGCTCCATGTTGTGTATTATACTCAGGACCGTATTGAGTTTCGAGTAATGCCCCCCGGTCACCGGGCCCATGGCGCCCTCGCCTCCCAGGAGCCTCTTGCTGATCTCGCGGGGCGGCAGCCCCTTGTCGTGAAGATCGAGCACCAGCGCGGAGAGGTCCTCCATGAAGCGGACTTTCTCCCGCAGCGCATCCCTGCCGTTGTCCACCGCCCCGAGCAGGCTGCAGAATATGGTCCCGAAATCGAGCCCGGCAAGCATCCCGAGCGTCTCCACGATGAGGGAATAGTTCTCGTCAGCGCGGAGGTACTTGAAGCCCCTGCCGCAAAAGAGGTCCCCGGTGAAGAGCCAGCCCTCCCGGGGCTCGTGCAGGCAGACATGGTGCGGCGTGTGCCCGGGTGACGGTATGACCTTCAGTGCGTACGGGCCGGCCTGCACCACTCCCGGCAGCGGGTCCGCGTCCGAGGGCGCGGGCCATCCCCACACCACGCGCTGGTAGGGCCTAAGCTTCAGGAGACGCGGGTTCTTCAGAACCGGCAGCGCCCCGGCCGGCGCAAGCACGCGCGCGCCAAAATGGCCCTGGAGCAGGTCGTTGCCTCCGATATGGTCCTCATGCTGGTGAGTGTTGATCACCGTACGTATAATCCTCCCTTCCAGAACCGATGCCAGCTCCCTTCGCACGCAGGGCGCCCCGGTATCGATCATGGTGTCGCCCACCAGGAAGGCATGCACCGGGTAGAGGACGAAGCGGCCGATGCTCCGGCCCATCCTGATAACGGTTACGGGACCATGCTCGGATGTTTTGATCATGCCGATACTCTCCACTAGCGAATAGTTAATAGTTAATAGTGTATAGTGAATAGTTATGGATGATTTTTAATCTGCTCGATGAGCAGATTAAAAATCAATTTAAAATGGAAGTTTATCCTTGTAAATAATTTTATCCGCTCTGTAAGAGCGGATAAAATTAACCACCACTATTCACTATACACTATTAACTATTCACTGAATTTTCCTCATTTCCCAAACAGTGCCTTTCGGGTCCGGGCAGTGAATCCTGAAGATCCTCCTGTTATCGCTGTTCCATGACGGAAACCCGAATGCGGCGCGCCACACGTACAGGTCGAGCACGTGCAGGAGGGCACGGCACACTCCTTCAGGCTTCTGGTACGGGTTTTCGTACACGAACACGTCTCCAAGATTGTGCCTGCACTCCTCGTTCTTTTCCACCATCCTGATCTCCAGCCTGCTGACGCGTTTCCAGAACTCAAGGTAGTCCCTGTGGTCCCTGATTGCGTCCAGGTCAAGGTTCAGGTCGATGCCCGTATCGTGGTCCATATGCTCCTCCCTGCGTCCCTATTGCGGTATCGTGATGCCGCGCGAGGTGAAGGACACGCCCTGCTGCCCCCCGGTCCCGATCATGACGGCTTCCACCAGCGGCCTGCTCACGCCGGCGTCGCCGCGCCACTTCACGACGAAACAGGCGCCGCTCCCGCCGCGCTCGTCCGACTCCTTCACGACGAACTGCACCGTGGCGAGGGGCCCGACCGTGCGGTCTCCGGCCAGGTAGGCATGGACCAGCTTCCCGGCGCCGTTATGGTAATAGACCCGGTGCACGGTTATCGCCTTCACCGTGTCAGTGTTGCGGACGCTCAGCGTGACCGCAAGGTCGAACTCGCGCTCGCGGTCCCCGTGGAATATGGACGAATACGCGGGTACGTACACGGTCTCGGCCGCCTGGCCGCCCTTCTGCTTAGCCACTGCCATTGCCGCCATTACAAACAGCACAACCGCGACTGTGGCGCAAGCAGTTCTGAGCAATATCTTCTTCATGGCTTTCCTCCATAATCCTTTGAAATTAATCGTCTCTCGCAGAGGCGCAGAAACGCAGAGGAATGATTAAAAAAAATATATCTTATATAAGAATACTCCATGAAAAATCAGGTTGTCTTTTTTATATAAACATACTCATACTTAAGGACAACCATGGCCCTTCTTCCAAACTGTATAAGCCTGATGCCTTAATTGAGCTATAATAATTGATGAAGCCAACTTGTAGTCCTTTCTCTGCGCCTCCGCGCCTCCGCGAGATTTTTTTTATCGGGTGAAAAGCTCCCCGAACCTCCTCTTCTGGTCCGGCAGCCCGATTATTGCGAGCAGGTCGCCCGGTTCGAACGTGAAGTCCGCATCCGGATTGGGAACGAACCTCCCACCCCTCATCACGCCCACGATCGAGGCCCCGGTCCTGGTGCGGACGGCAAGCTCCTTGATGGACCTGCCGGCAAGCCCGTCTCCCCGCATCACCTCGACCCAGCTCGTCTCAAGCAAAAAGGGGGTGTCCTTCACCCGCGCCAGGAGCGCCTGCCGGGCATCGTCGCCGCGGAGAGGGGAGTACTGCCTGCCCCGGATCTCGTCCGTGACCCGCTGGATAGAAGCCACGGGCACATCGAGCTGGAGCAGCGACTGCCGGATCATCTCCAGGCTCGCCTCGAACTCCGGCTGGACTGCCTCGAAAACGTCCAGGTCATACAGCTCTTTCAGATGGGTCGAGTCGTCCGCCCGCGCCAGCACCCTCATGCCGTTGTTGCAGGAAAGCGAATGCGCCACGACGTCCCGGGCGACCGAGAACGCCGGCGTGGTGACAACCAGGAGCCGCGCGAAGCAGACGCCGGCAGCGGCGAGGACCGTCTCCTGCGCCGCGTCGCCGAAAATGACCGGGAACCCGGCCCGCTTGCACTCCTCGAACCGCCGGAAATCCTGCTCGATCACGATAAAGCTGAAACCGAGCGTGGCCAGTATCGAGGCGATCTGGAATCCTACCCTGCCCCCTCCCGCAATAATGACGTGACGGTCCAGGCCCCCGTGCGGCAGGTTGACGGTCTGCACCGGCTCTCCCCTGAACAATCTCTTTTTGATGGAATAGATCGGCAGTGCGAGCCAGGAGAGCAGCGGCGCGATGATCATCGTTATGACCGACACGGAGAGCACCAGCGAATAGAAATCCGCCCGTATCGCGCCGCTCTTCAGCCCCTCGCGCGCGAGCACGAAGGAGAACTCGCCGATCTGCGCGAGGCTCAGCCCCATGGCAAGGGGGATTATGTTTACATAGCGGAAGGCCGCGCCCATGACAGCGAACACGACGAACTTGCCGGCGACGACAAGGCCGACCAGGGCCAGTATCATGGGCAGGTTGCCCGCCACGAACGCGGGGTCCAGGAGCATCCCGATCGACGTGAAGAATACCAGGCCAAAGATGTCCCGCAGGGGGACGATGTCGCTGAGCGCCCGGTGGCCGTAGTCGGACCCGTTGATGACCATGCCGGCGACGAATGCGCCGAACGCGAGCGAGAGGCCCGCCAGGTGGGTAAGATACCCGACGCCCAGTCCGATCGCGGTGACCGCGACCAGGAAGAGCTCCCTCGAGTCGAGCTTCGCCACGAGCTTCAGCATGCGGGGGATGGCCATCATGCCTATGACCACGACAGCGGCGAGGATGAGCGCGGCCTTGAGCATCGTGGCCGCGAAAAGCCCCAGGTTGCCGGAAAGGTCGCCGAGCCGCGGGATGACGATCATGAGCGGGATCGCGGCCAGGTCCTGCACGATCAGTATGCCGATCATGACCCTGCTCGAGAGGGTGCCGGTGAGGCCCCGGGCCATGAGCGTCTTCAGCACGACCATGGTGCTGGAGAGCGACAGCACCATGCCGAACACCAGCGACGCCTGCCATCCCATGCCGAAGATGCTCCCGATCCCGAACCCGTAGCCGATCAGGAGAATGACCTGTAACGGTGTGCCAATCAGGGCGATCGCCCGCACGTCTTTCAGCTCCCTGAAGGAAAAATCGAGCCCAATTGAGAAGAGAAGGAGCGCGACGCCGATCTCCGCGAGCAGCTCGACGCGGGGGATGTCCGTCACCGTCACGCCGCCGGTAAACGGTCCTATGAAGATCCCGGCCAGGATATAGCCCACGATGGGCGGGAGCTTGACCCGCGTCGCCGCCAGGCCGAACAGCAGGCCCGCGATTATGATGATAATGAGGTCTTCCGCTATTCCCATGACATCTTCAGCTTACCGGCGGGGAACTTGGTGTCAAATCAATTTCTCCTGAAATCCCCCGGGGATACCGGCGCTGGCACTGTTTTTCATCAGGCGGTCAAGGTCGCAGCGGCGGGAAGCGGCCGCACGCGAACAATCAGGTATGCGCGTGCTCATCTACCGGGAACTCGATCGTGAAACTGCATCCATCCTCTACCGTGAGCCTTACCGAGCCGCCGATCTGCCGCGCCAGCGCCTTGATGAGCTGGAGCCCGAGGGTCTTCTGCTCCGCCTCGTTGAAGGCGGCCACGTCCATGCCGGGCCCGCCGTCCGCCACGGAGAGGATGTAGCGGTCGGCGGAGCGCGAGAACGACAGATCCAGCCTGCCGGGCCGCCCGTCATCCCCGAGCCCGTGTTTCAGCGCATTGGATACCAGCTCGTTCAGGAGAAGCCCGCAGGGAACCGCCCGGTCGACATTCAGCGTCACGTCCTTCACGTTGATGGAAATCCCGACCCCGCTCTCGTCCATCGCGTAGGTCGAGAGGAGCATTTTGACGAGGTCCCTGATATACGGTCCCATGTCGATGTTCGCGAAGTCCTCGGCCCGGTAAATACTTTCATGGATGAGGGCCATCGAGTGGACCCGCGCGATGCTCTCCTCGTGCAGGGAGCGCGCTTCAGGCTGGCTGAGCCGGTCGCCCTGCATTGAGAGAAGGCTGACGATCACCTGCAGGTTGTTCTTGACCCGGTGATGGATCTCCTTGATAAGGACGTTCTTTTCCTCGAGCGATTTCACCAGCCGCTCCTCCGCCCGGTTCTTCCGGAGGGACACGGCGGCAATCCACGCGAACGAGCGGAGCAGGTCCTCCTGCGGGTCCGGTTTACCCTGCTTCATCGCCAGGGCGGCGGTCCCGTAGAGGGTCCCCTCGTAGATATAGGCAATGCCGATATAGCGGTCGATGAGCAGCGCCCTGGCGACCAGCTCCGACACCTGCTCCGGCACGCCCCCGAACGTGATGTCCGACAGGGTCTTATGGAACTGCACGGGTCCCGACATGATCGAGTTATACGACGCTTCGTCGACGGGCAGGACCGAGAGGAGATTGTTGAGAATGGCACTGGTTTCCGGGTTGGCCGAGAGCGACTCGTCCAGCTCGATGTGCCTGACAAGGAGCTGCCGCTGCCCGGGATCGTATTCCGAGATCGAGACGGCCTCCGCGCCGGACACCTCTTTCAGCTCCCGGGCGAGGAACCGGTGGATGCTCTCCCCGGACGGGAGCGACGCGAGGTCCACGCTGAGACGATTTATGGCGGTCAGGGCGCTGTTGCGCATCAGGAGGAGCTTCTCCGCCTCCTTGCGCTCGGATATGTCCCGGGTCACGCCGATGCCCCCCACTGGTTTACCGGATTCATCCCAGATGAACCGGGCGGAAATCTCGGTCCATACCCTGGAGCCATCCTTCCGGATCTGCTCCACGTCGAAGGTGACAAACGTGTTGCGGTCGTAATCGGGATTTTTCACCCTGCCCATCCCCTCGGCCATCTTTTGCCTCATTCGCTCGAGTGATTCCGGCGGGAGGTAGCGGTCGATACTCAATTCCATCCATTCCTCCGGCGTCCAGCCGAGCAGCTTTTCTATGGACGGGCTGATGTAGGTGGTTTTCAGCTTCAGGTCAATGGTCCAGATCACGTCCGACACGTTCTCTGCGAGCAGGCGGTATTTTTCCTCGCTCAGCCGCAGGGTCTTCTCGCTGTCGACCAGGCTCTTTTTGATCTCGCCCGTCCTGACGATGTCGTCGGTAAGGCTTATATCCAGGAGGAGGACCATGGTGAGCCAACCGAAATCCGCGAGCAGCACCCACTGGGAGTGGTTCAATATGACCACCATGTCGTGAGCAATGGCACCAGCCAGGAGCGTGACCGCCGCCAGCACCATGAAGGCACGCCTCCGCTCTCCCTTTCGGTACTGGTACAGGGACGAGACATAGATGGAACCGAGAGCTGTGAATGCGATGGCATAATAGACGTACATCCACCCGTTGGTTTTCGCGTTGAATACCGCGATCCGCTCCTGCCAGGGAAGGGTGAGATGCAGGGGGTCAAGTATCACCGAGTAGGTCAGCAGGAACGGATCGAACAACCGTGCCGCCATAAACAGGAGAGCCAGCGAGCTGAAGACGACCAGGAACGTGCGGGGCCTAAACCCGGTGTAATAGGACGCGAACCAGGGAGCAAAGGCGATGCTGATCCCCCCGAACAAGACCCGGATACGGCCTGCGTTAACGATGCCCTGCGCAGTATCCGTATGCAGCAGGACAAGGTTGCCGACCACGGATCCGAATACTCCCAAGCTGATAAGGCAAAAGGCAAAATGGAGGGCCGAGCCCCGCTTCCGTATCGCGATAAAGAGCTGCCGTATCGAGGCATAGGCGATCAACGAGGCCAGCGAGGCCAACATAAAGGAGAATACCGGCATCCGCTATGAGTGCTCCAGTTTGTGTATCGTGTGATTCAATACTATAGCAAACCGGCGGCCTGTCAACGATTATATGCAACCGTTTGGTCCCGGTCCCTGTCATTATCATTGTCGGCTCTGCCGGCGTTTATTCCATTCCGGCAGGCTTGCACATGGCTACAGTCATAAAAGACCCGGCTTCATTCTACACGCACGCGCTTGGCTTCATCCTGGCCCTCGCGGGATTTGTCGTGATCCTGGCTCATCCGGCCGCTGACCCGTGCCGGCAGGGGACGCTCGTCATATACGGCATCTCGGTCATGGCGCTCTTCCTTGCGAGCTCGGCCTACCACGCGTTCAAACCGGAGGGAAACGGCACGTCCCTCCTGCGAAAACTCGACCACATGGCGATATACCTGATGATAGCCGGGACTTATACTCCCTTCATCTACACCTATCTCACCGGGTGGTGGCGATGGGGAATACTCATCGCGCAATGGGGCATCGTGCTCGCCGGCACGGTCCTTACCTTCGCGTGGATCGCCAAGCCGCGCGCGCTGTCCGCGGCGCTTTACCTGGCCATGGGCTGGATAGCGGTGGTCCCCCTGTACAGGCTCTGGCAGGCCATGCCGGCCGGCACGTTCTCGCTCTGCATAGCGGGCGGGATCGCATACACGGCCGGCGCGGTCATCTACGCGCGGAAGCGGCCGGACCCACTGCCGGGCGTCTTCGGGTTCCACGAGATATTTCACGTATTCGTGCTGGCTGGCGCCGGCCTGTTCTACTGGGCGGTGCTGCAGTACATTGCGGGCCTATAGCATCGGGGCGTGAAACGCCCCTGGCGAAAAGTGCAGCTACCTGGTATCAGGCTCCGTGCCGGGCTCGCCCGAGGGTTCGGTTTCCTCTACGGCAGCATCGGGATTCTCGGTTTGTGCCGTGTTGTTTTTCTCGAGCTTGCGCTGCCTTTTTTCCTCTTTCTTTTTTTTCTTTGCCAGGTCTCTCTGGCGCTTTTCGTATTGATAGTTTGTTCGTGGCACTGTATATATCCTTTTTCGAATGGGATTATTGATGCGTCCGGCCTTCCGGAAAGCTCTACGGCGCGGCTTCCCCCCCGGGCTTGGGCCTAAACCATGGAGCATGGCATAACGGACGCCAAAATGACACTGTACGCTACGTGACCGGAAAAATTCAAGTATGATTTATTAAAAAATTCCGCCAGTCAGAAGACCAGCTTCACGGACAGCTCGGCGGTGAGATAGTTCCCGTACACGGTGTACTCGCGGTTCTCCTTGCCCACGAACCCGTTCACCATAAGGTTGAGCGTGAGGTCGTAGAAGGGCGCGTAGGATATCATGCCCGATATAATCGACGACTCTTCGCGAATGTTCACCACGCAGTTGATCATCGACGACAGCTCCTGCACGAACATCTCCCGTATTGTGATGAACCCGCCGACGTAGTACTTTCCCATGTAGTTCGGGGTATAGAGACCGTTGGTGAGGAAATAGGTCGCGTTCAAAAAGTCCTTCTCGAACACGTGCGTGTCGTAACCCGCGTGGTTGTAGAACACCTCCACGTCGAACCGTATCCGCTCTTTCACGCCCCGCACATCGAAGCCCCGGCCGAAGCCGAAGCTTGCCTTCCCTATCCACTCGCCGCGCACCCGGCGGTCAAAAATATATGCCCTGTTCCCGGCCAGGTAGAGGGACTCCACCGGCACCGTTGCCGAGCCGAGGGCCAGGTACCAGGGCCAGCCCCGGAGCTTTCTCCGGTTGTCGCCGTACGAAAGGCTGGCCTCGCCGTGCACGTCGAGCGTCAGAACGCGCGAGGTGAAATCGAACCCGTACACGGGCAGGTTGTGCTGTTTGAGAAGTATGGAGAGCGCAAGCTCCGTTTTCCCGAACAGCACCTCCACCTTGTTGGCCATGGCGAGGTCGGCGATATGCTTCGCGTTGTTCATGTCGATGAACGAGTAGATATTCGCCCGGGTCCCGAACGGGACATGTATCTTGAGGCCGTACGTGCCCTGCATCACCTGGGAGGAGTCCTGGATGTTCCTCTTTTCAACGCTGATCATGTCCGTGGGGGTCCAGAGGTACCCGACCCCCCACTTGAGGAGCTGCTTGCCGATCCGGAAGTAGACCCGCTTGCCGATGTTGAGGTCCACAAACACCTCGTTGATGTTGAAGACCGCGTAGAGCTTCTCCGCCGCCGCCAGGTCGACCGTGTCGTAATAGGCGGGGACCCCCAGGTATGCAAGGGGGACCTGGAAGGTGCGCGGCTGCGACATGCCGGCGGGATAATAGTCCGCGGAGAGGTTGAAGTACCCGCGGATCCCCCTGGGAAGCCGCGCGTCAAGACCGAAATTGCCCTGGAAGTAGGACTGGAAATCGCTGCCATCGAGGATCCCGAGCCTCCGGAGAAGGCTCCCCCTCTTGTAGCTGCCGCTGGTCCGGGAATTGAGGAACCCGCCGAACGTCAGGGAGGGCTTCTCCATCTCCTGGGAAATGGAATCGTCCTTCAATTTGCCTTCCGGCGAAACGGTCTCCTCGTCGCCGAAGAGCTCCTCCTCCGGGGTATTCCCGCCGGAGGAACCTCCCGGCTGGCCGCCGGCCTGCTTCGCGGCATCCGCGGCCCCGGGCATGTTTTCCGCGAGGTGAGCGCCGCCGTCCGGGTGCGGCGCCACGGCCGCGCCCGCCGCCGCTATCATCAGGGCCAGCGCCGCGATCCCGGCGCGCGGAAGCATCGAATTCATCGGCATCCTACCTGCTCAGGTTCTCGAGGTACGCCTTGGTGAATATCTTGGGGTCGAGCTTCTCGGTCGAAATGCCCGAGAGCTCCACGATGGTCTTGTTCCCCTTCTCGAACTCGTCTATGAAAATCATCTGGATCGGGATGTACTTGCCGTCCACCACGGTCCACTTCGGATAATACGCGGTCTGCATCAGCGTGCCCGAGAGGGAGTAGGACTCGATCTTGAGCGGGAGGAAATTGTCCCGCTGGACCCAGTATACCTGCTTGGGATACGTGACATCGTTGACCTTCGCGATGATGGTGAACCTGTACACGGCCTTTTTCCCCAGCATTTCCTCGGTGACGCCGCCCTCCTCGGTCTGCGGTCTGTACAGCTCCACCAGCTTCCTCTTCTCGAAATCACCGCCCTTGGCGTCGGTGCCCATGATGCTCTCGTCACGGCTGATGTGCTGGAAGGTGCGGGTGTTCTGCCGGTACATCCAGAAGTTCTCGCCCACGCGCAGGTACCCGTTGCCCTTCTCCGTGTCCGGGGCCAGTATCACGATAAGGAACTCGTCGGTCTTGTCGCGCCTGAAATAGAGCGACTCGTAGGACTTGACCCCCTGGCGCACCTTGTTCTGCACCATCGACGCCTTGACGGAAATGTCGCCGATCTGCTCCATCATGAAGTCGATCTTCCTGATGATATCGCCGGCACGGGGCGCCGCCCGGGCCGTCAAGGCGGCGAAAAGCAATATCGCAATTAAAGCGGAACGGAATAATCTCATTATCATATACCCATATACCTTTCATATAGTAGTGCATAGTTAATAACGAATAGTGAATAGTTATTGTAAATATTTTCCGCTCTTCCAGAGCGGAAAATATTTTATTATGATGTTAATCGTTTATTCTCAAGCAATTTTCCATCCGCTCAGGTAGAGCGGATGGAAAATTATCCGCAACTATTCACTAATCACTATTCACTATTAACTGTCTTTTACTACTCAAAATGCCTCAGCGCTTCCACCGCCGGGAGCTCGGACGCCCGCCGCGCGGGAAAATAGGACGTGGCCGCCGCCATGACCAGGATCAGGAAAAAATAAAAGGAAATCGCGGCCGCCGACGGGAGAAAATAGAGGTGCCGGTCCACCAGCAGGATTGACAGGATGCTGTCGGATTGAATATGGAAGAGGCTCAGCACTCCCATCATCATGAAGGCCATGACGATCCCCGCCAGGCAGGCGATCGCCGTCAGGAGCACCGTTTCTATTATGAACAGGTACTTGACGTCCGACTTCTGCATGCCGATGGCCCTGACGGTCCCTATCTCCCGCGTCCTCTCGCGTATGGTCATCCGCAGGGTGTTGAGCACGCCGATCAGTATTATGAAAAAGAGTATCATGACCGCCACCAGGGACACGACGAACAGCGCAAACTCGAACGTGATGATGAAGTCCGCGCTTTCGTACATGGTGCGCACGTCAAGCCACGGCCCGCGCCACCTCGTCCGGGTCATCTCCGCAAGCTTTGTTTCCAGCTCATCGTTCGTTTTGGTCCGCGGCAGCAGCTTCCATTCGGGCGAGAAGAGGGAATAAACCGGCGACTTCCTGTCCGGCCGGTACCCGCCCGCGCTCTTCGGAAGGTTTTCCAGATATGTTTTATAAAACGTCTTCTCATTGAGGAGAATGATCCCCTCTTCGGGAAGCACGTCGGAGACCAGGACCCCGCTGACGTTATACGTATTCTCGGTCCGCCCGCCTCCGAACCTGTTGTCATATGAAACGGTGAACGGGTCCCCCGGCCTGAGACCAAGGCCGGCCGCCAGCTTCCGCCCCAGCAGGGCGCCGTCATCGGACGCTTCTTCCGGCACGGCTCCCGCCGTTATCGTAAGGTGCCTGTTCATCAGGGCGCGTGCGTCCGCATCGCCTGCAAACCCCAGGACCGTTACCGCCGCGGCCGTCTTTCCGCGGGAAGCCTCCCCGCCTATCGCGGCGATGCCGGGCTTCAGCTTCGCATACAGCCTGTCAGCCTCGCGCTTCGCAGCCCGTTCGTTGTTTGTTTTATTGAAGATGACATGGAGCTCGCCCGTCTCGTGGGGCTTCAGCCCGATCATGGCCTTCAGGGTCTTCAGGGGAAGGTACACCGCCATTCCCTCGAACATGTTGCTGGAGCGCAGCACCGCCGCCACGGTCAGGCGGGCCGCCTGCGACTGCCCGGTGATGGTGTTGGTCCGCATGTTGATCGTGTCACGCGGCTTCACGCCCAGCACCTTCGCCTTGTCCGAATATATGATCACCGGGTTTTCCAGCGTGCCCGAGGTGAAGTCCTTCAAGCTGCCGCTGATAAGGCTCTGGTTGAGATACTCTTCGAATTCCCTGTTTACCTCGACCCCCACGACAATGGTATTATCGCCCCGCGCATTCCCGATCAGGCGGGCAAAACGGCCGATGGACTCGTCGATCTCCTTGATGTCATTGACGTTATTCCTGATGATCCGGATGATCCTGTCCTTGTCCCGGATGATGGGCCTGTTCTGGCTGCTGTTTTCCATTATCGTGACGCTCATGTGGCCGGTCATGTACACGACCATCCGGTTCAGGATATTGTCGGTGATGCCATGCGAGAAGGAGCTGGTCATGACCAGGATCATCATGCCGAACGCGATGGCAACGCCCAGGAAAACGCTTCTCCTCTTCTGGCGCAGCAGGTTCCTCAGACCGAGTGATAGCAGGAGCTTCATGTCAATCCCTCATGATCGCGTCGAGGGGAGTGATCCCCCGCGCCACTTTTAACGGATACAGGGTCGCCATAACGGTCACGACCGAAAGCAGGAGAACGCAGACGATAATGTCGCCAAAACCGAGAAACGGCCTGAACACGTTGCCGCCGAACAGCAGCACCAGGACCTGGTTATCGGTGGTTATGTTCAGGAGGCCCAGCAGAAACACGACCGCGATGCCGGCCAGGATGCCGGCGCCGCCGAACACGGAGGAAATGATCGCGGTCTCGGTAAAGAACATCTTCGCGATGAACGACTTGTGCGCGCCCACCGCCCGCATCATGCCGATCTCGCTGACCCGCTCGAGCGCCGCCATGCTGAGCGTGTTCATGATGATGATAATGGCCACGAAAAATATGAGGACCACGAAGCCGGTCGTGACGCTCCGCATGAGCATGGCGGTGTCCGCGACCTGCCCCACCGCGTCCTTCCACGACACGGCGCGCGCCTCCGCGCCGGCCGCCTTCAGCCCGGCGTTCAGGTCCTCGAGTGCCTCATTGATGCGGTTGACGTTCTTCAGCTTTATGAAGACCATGTTGTACGAGCCGGCATCCACATCGAGCTTCTTCTGCACGATCTTCCTGCCGATGAGTCCGGTGATGTCGTAGCGCCTGCCGGCGGGCTCGGCCTTCTGCACCACCGTGTCGCCGAACAGGTCGTCCAGGTTTTCGGTTTCAAGGATCTTCTTCTTTTCGGCGGGAACCACGACCTGGGCGTCTTCCGCGGTAACGTACTGGAACGCCTCGCGGAACGATTCTATGTCCATGATGTTGAAATGCTTCCAGTATTCATCGAGGTACGCATACCTGATAATGCCTTTTACTTCAACAAGGAGGTCGCGGGAGGTGTTTTCCATGCTTCCGCCCATCAGCACGATGTTCTCCCGCACGTCCAGCCTGTCCCGGTACTTCAGGCTCTCCGGGGGCAGGTTCTTCTCGTTCACCCCGGCGCCCCGGGGCACCAGCCAGAAACCCTGCTGGTCGTATATGCGCGTCCTGTTCCCCGTTGAAACGAGGACGCCGCGCTCGTCGTTTTTCAGAAACCCGCCCTCCACAAGCTGCACGTTGTTCATGAACATCTTCTGGTAGTCCTCGAACTTGACCCCGAGCGCCAGGGCATACCCCGCGTCGCCTTTCTCGTTCAGGACCAGCGTAAGCCCCTTGGCCGCGGGCATGAACTGCGCGATATAGTCCCGGCCCTCGAGCACCTTCTTGACTATCTCGTATCCGCCGATGACCTCGACGTCCTTTCCCATGGGGGTGAATATCACGTTGTCAACCAGCTGGTTTTTTGAAATGACGACGATCTGGCCGGTGAACCGGTTCATTATGTTTTCCCTGAGGCCCTTGTCCATGCCGGAGATGACCCCGTTGCCGATCGTCATGATAAGCGCGCCCAGGAAAAGGATGATCCCGATCACGAAGCTTTTGCCCCGGTGCCGCTGTATGTTGCGCCACGCGATTTTGGAAATGAGGCCCATCTAGCGTCTCCCTTTAGGCCGGCGGCCGCCCTTGCCGACTTTTCCTTTCGCCCAGTCCTCCTGCCGTCCCGCGCGCCGCCTGCCCGGCGCCGACCCCGCTTTTTCCACGATCAGGCCGTCCCTGATCTTGATGACACCGCTCGCGTACTGCAGCACGTCCGGATCGTGCGTGGAAAAAACGAACGTGACGTTCTCGGTTTCGTTGAGGCGCTTCATCAGCCTCAGGATAGTGGCACCGGTTTCAGAGTCGAGGTTGGCCGTGGGCTCGTCCGCCAGCACGATCTGCGGGTTCGTGACCAGGGCGCGCGCTATGGCGACGCGCTGGCGCTGTCCGCCGGAGAGCTCGGCCGGGCGGTGGTCCATGAAATCCTGCAGGCCCACGTCCTCGATGCACCGCTCGGCCCGCGCGCGGATGTCCTCTTTTGACCATTTTTTGTCCTTCATCAGCAAAAGGGGAAACTCCACGTTCTCGAGAAGATTCAGCACCGGTATGAGGTTGAAGGTCTGGAAGATAAAGCCCACCTTGAAGAGCCGTATGTTGGTAAGCCCCTTGTCGTCAAGGGACGTGATGTCCTCTTCGGCGATCCTGACGCTCCCCCCGGTCGGCGTGTCGATGCAGCCGATGATGTTCAGCAGGGTGGTTTTCCCGCTGCCGGACGGGCCGACGATCGAGACAAACTCGCCCTCTTTCACGTAGAGATCGACCCCGCGCAGGGCATGGACGACCGTCTCGCCGAGCGGGTAATCTTTCCTGATGTTTGTCATTTCAATGATGTTCATAGGCCACCTGCCAGGATTAGAGGGAGGATGCGTCCCCTCGCGGCCGCCGGAGCGCGGGCGCGATAAAGGCGATTATGCTGGTGGAAATAAAGCCGGATGTCAATAAAAAAACTATTCCCGGTAGTTCATCAGGAATTGTTTTTTAATTGCGGGCAGGCGGCATGGGCGTTTAAAAAAATTTTTGGTTATTATTATTTGACTCCGGCCGCGTGTTTGTGTATTTTTTAGTAATTTAGATCATTCTTAATTTTATGGAGGAATAACATGAAACGCTTTACGTTACCGGATCTACCCTATGCATACGATGCTCTTGAGCCATATATAGACGCGCGAACCATGGAAATCCACCACCAGAGGCACCACGGCACGTACGTGGAGAGGCTGAACACCGCGCTGGAAAAGTACCCCCACCTGTACGATGAGACGCTGGAAAGACTGCTCTCGGACCTTTCGCGCCTGCCTGAAGACATCAGGGACGCGGTACGGAACCACGGGGGCGGGCACCACAACCACTCCCTCTTCTGGAAAGTGCTCGGCCGCGGCGAAGGTGAAAATCCCGGCGGCGAAGTATGGGAGGCGCTGATCAAGGCCTTCGGCTCCGTGGAAAATTTCAAGGCCGAATTTTCGAAAGCGGCAACGAACCGGTTCGGGTCAGGGTGGGCCTGGCTATCGATGAATCCCCGCGGCGAGCTGGTCGTCCACTCGACCGCGAACCAGGACAGCCCCCTGATGGAGGGCCTCATTCCGGTCCTGGGCCTGGACGTGTGGGAGCACGCCTATTACCTGAATTACCAGAACCGGCGGCCCGACTACATCAAAGCGTTCTGGAGCGTGGTCAACTGGAAGCAGGTTGGCGAGAACTTCAGAAGCGCGCGGGATGAGGTCAGGCGCGGCGCAGCCGTGCGGAAGGCCTCGTAGACAGCGAAAGGCGGGGAGGAGCGGACGGCCGTTTCACCCGTCCGCGCTCTTCCGGAATTATTCTCATTTCTTGAAGCAAGACAGGCTGTTGTTTATCAGCCGGTGCATATTAGTTCATCGATTTACATCTGTAGAGCGATTGCGATACGCTTCCCGCCGCTTCAGAGGTTATTGTATGATCCTTCCCTGCTTACAGGTATCTCCGCACCCTGCTTTTGTATTCAATATAGGCCGCCCCGAACCGCTCCAGCAGGAACTTCTCCTCGCCGCGTATGATGAAATGATAAATCACGATGCTGTATATGCCGGCGATGTCCACAAACGGGTTCGAGGTGTAGAGCATGGAGGATAGGGTGAAACAATTGAAGCCGACGTACATCGGGTTCCTGCTGAACTTGTAAATACCGCCTGTTTTAAGGACCGTGTCCTCGCCCGGCAGCCCCAGCCGGGTTGACTTACCCAGGTTGATCGAGCTCAGGACAACAAACGCAATCCCCGCAACGAAAGCCGCGTACGCTCCATACCTCGGAAACGGGCAGGAATACATGGATATGTTGATTACGTTTAAAAGGGACAGGACGAGCAATATCCAGGTCGCGTACCCGGCGATCTTGCCGGTGTAAAAGAAGAAGGGATTGATGGTTGTCTTGCCTATTATATTCATACCAGCGCCGCCAGGTTGCTGAAATCGTTTTCTATCCCGAGCAGGTCCAGGTACAGGGAGACCATTCCCCGGTGATGGGTCTGGTGATTGAAGACATGCATGATAAGGCCGCCGACGTTGCGGTTTTGCTCCTCCCCCTTCCAGTTCCTGTAGTGCAGGGATGTACCCAGGTCATCACCGGTGATCTCATCCGCGAACGAGACAATGATCGAGTCGAGCCCGGAGCGCATCATCATATATTCAGCAATGCCGGCAAACGGCGCGCTATCCCGGGTAAACTCTTTTTTAATGGCGGGATGCTTCAGGCTTTCGAAAGGCCTCAGGGTGCCAAACCGCTTCATCCAGGCCATGTCGCTGATGTAAATATGGGAGCAGAGCAGCCTGATGCTTTTAAAGTAACCGCCCAGGTCCTTTTCCCACCCGGCCGGAGTCAAACCGGAAATAATCGCATTCATTTCACTATTAACGTGCGCGTTATATCGGGCCAGCAGTTTTACCGTATCGGTTGTCATGGAGACCTCCTGTGTGATATAAAAAAGATGATAGCCGGGCTCGTTTTGCCATGATGCTGATACGAACAAAAAGCCGGCGCGCCGTCAACGCATTGCGCGAACATGCGAACGCGCGATTAATGTATCAGCCCCAGCGCGACGGCGACGAAGACCGGGCCGTTATACAGGCCATGGATGAATACCCCCGCGAGGGTGTTGTTCGTTTTATAATAAACATACGGGACAATGACGATGATCGGCACGAGAATGATCAGCAACTCGAAACCGAACGGCAGGTGAAACATGAGCCACAACAGGGAGCAGAGCGGCCAGTACCCGCCCGGGAGCCGCGCCTGGATATAACCGCGCCACAGGAGCTCTTCACCGGCAATGTTAAAGAAGAACATGGGCAGCCAGACCAGTAGTAACAGCGCGTCCTTTCCATGAAACGGGCTTATCTCCATGAACCACGGGGTGGTCGAGATGGGCCTGAATCCGCAATATGCGCTCAGGGCGTACGACGCGCCGAACACCAGGCCGGTCGAAACGAAGCAGGCCAGCAGTCCAGCGATGGCCCAGGCCCACTCTTTTTTCGAGAGCAACCTGACGTTTAAAGAATCCAGTATCTCCCGGAGGCTTTTACCGCCCTCCCGCGCGGACATTAGTACCGCAACAAGAAAGATCGGCATAAAAAGAAAATATCCCGTGATAAACCAGTAGAGCGCCGGGTTTAGCGTATAATTCGACTGTAACCAGGGCACCAGGGTGAACAGAAGCAGGTAGAAATACAGCGTGAAGACAAAAAAGACCAGGGCCGCTTTAACGGGAGAGATGTTTGCTTTCATAACGGATCATGCCTTTACGATAAATACAACATTCCCGGTCTTCCGGCCCGATTCGACATACCGGGCCGCCTCGACCGCCTGTTCAAGAGTGTACGTCCTGTCAATGACCGCTTTGTACTTCCCTGTCTCGATCAGCGTTTTAAAGAAAAGGATATCTTCTTTACTGTCCTTCGGCACCGGAAAGCCGACCTTCCTGCCGCGGAAGATCGGGGTCAGGAGCGCCAGGAACAGGTTCTGGGCCAGGAACCCGAACTCGGTCGAGAAATAGGTACCGCCCGGCTTCAGCAGCCGCCTGCACCTGAAGAACGAGCTCTTGCCCACAGCATCGATCACGGCATCGTACGTATTATCGTCCCGGGTAAAATCGTCTTTCGTGTAATCGATCACCCGGTCCGCGCCCAGGGACGTCAGCAGGTCCAGGTTCTTCGTGTCGCAGACGGCCGTGACCCTCGCGCCGTGGTATTTCGCAAGCTGCACGCACGCGGACCCGATGGACCCGGATGCGCCGTTTACCAGGACGTCCCGGGGCGCGCTGAAATCGATTTCCTCCACGTAGTTCTTCGCGAGCATCAGGCCGTCGCACACGGCAGCGGCCTCTTCGAAGGAGGCGTTCGCGGGCATCGCCGCGACCGGGCCCTTCTCCGGCACGCACAGGTATTCCGCGTGCGCGCCGAAATTCACGGTGCTCAGCCCGAACACCCGGTCCCCTTTTTTAAATGTAGACACGTCCTTTCCGGCCGCCTCGACCACGCCCGCGAACTCGTTCCCCATTATCTGCTTGCGGGGCCTGAAGAGCCCGTTGAAGAAACGGATGATGAAATATTCCGGGGCGCGAAACCCGCAGTCGGTCCGGTTCATCGTGGCCGCGTGAATCTCCACCAGGACCTCGTTGTCCCCCGGAACAGGTTTCCGGACCTCCGCCAGGCGCAGGACTTCCGGCGGGCCGTATGATTCATATCTGATCGCTTTCATATGCATTCATCCCCTTTACACGGCAATTCGCATACTGCCTCGGCCGGATCGATCTCTCTGATTTTGCCGTTGCCCGTATCCACGCCCCATGCCCTCTTCACGATGACCTCGTAATTTTCCCCGACGTCGCCCAGCGCGATAATGCCGGTCTTTTTGAGGCCCTTTGCCCTGCATTCCATGCCATAAAATATTCTATCGCCATCCCCCGCATTGACAACCAGTTTGTCAGCGACAAGAAAGCAGGCATACTTGCCTTTATATCCTACCGCAATCTCGGTTAACAGGAGCGACGTAGCCCCGCCCCGGTACCTGCTCACATAAATATTTTCCGATTCAGGAATTATACCGCCGCCCAGGTCTTCCATTCCCCCGGGGATTTTACAGGCGCCATAATAGAGAGAACCGATCAGGCCGGGAGTGAAGTTACATACGCACCCATCTTCCTTGATCAAATACCCGCCGAAAACCCAGCCATGCCTGCCGTTAAATTCAACCTTATACCAATTCGCAGGTCTTGCATCGATGGTGGCCCTGTTCCCCATTTCCAGCAGCGTGACTTTTGATCCGACGGGGATCAGCAGGAGCTTCGGGGACGCCAGCGACTGGTCCGCCCTCATGTACAGGCCGCTCGTGGAGACGACATACGCATCGCCAATCGATTTTTTACATGAAACGCAGATGAGCAACGTGACAAGGATTGCGGCCAGAATGATCGATTGTTTCATCAGATGCCTCCCGATAAAAAAACTGCCTTAATCTTTCCTTGCGTTCCGGGCCTCTTCCCCGCGAATGACATGAACCGCCTATCCCGCCCGCTGCCGTGCCGCGTCGATCCGCTCCAGCAGCGCCTCGATCCGCGTGAACGCGCCCTCCTCGCTGTAGGTGCGCACGTCCGCGTGGTCCACGTCGATCATGACCACGGGTATGCCGAGGTCCCGCGACACGGTCCTCAGGCAGTCCATTTGCATGATGGAGTAGACCTTGCAACTCCGGTTGCTGGCGAACACGAACCCGTCAATGCCGTAGTGCCGGGCCGCCCGGGTCATCGCGTTCACCCGGAGGTTCAGGCCGTACGGGCACACGGAAAAGTTCTGCGCCCGGGCCAGCGCCTCCAGCGGATCGCCCCCGTCATAGGACTGGAGGAGCTCGTACGACCCCTCGTGGCTGCCCACGCAGGAGGTGTAGCTTGCCGCCACGATGTTCGCGTCAAGGCCCGCGAGCCGCGCGGACATTTTCCTGAGCTGGTGCCAGGGCGCGATGCTGTCCCAGAAGAGCCGGTACCGCTCGCCGGGCACCGGGAAGAGCCCGCTCCTCATCCGCTCTTCGGTCTCGTCCGCAAGCATGGCGAAATGGCGGTCTATCCCCGGCCTGCCCCGCGAGGTCAGGAGCGGCGCCATCTGCACGAACGAATCGAAGGCCGTGATGCCCGACGGCCGCGCGGCCGCGCAGTCGATGAACCGCTTGTAGTGGCGCGTGGCCTCGCGCGTCGTGCGGAGCGCCTCCCGCACGCGGTCGAGGTCAAACGTCTGCCCGGACAGCTGTTCAACTGTTTTGATCAGGTCGCGGTACTGGGCCGTGATATAGGCCCGGTCCCGGTCCTTCTGCCCCTCGTAGCAGAAGGGCACGTCTATCAGGAAGTGGGGGACGCCCCATTCCCGGTGGTACACGTCGAACCACTTGGCCAGGAGCGAGCAGTTGTTGTTGTTCGAGACGAGCAGGTGCGGGCGCGGCAGCCCGAACGTGGGCGAGTCCTTGCCCCCGCTCAGGGCGGTGCCGAGGTCGATCCGCGCGTACGAGCAGATGTCCATGGAATAGCCGGCCGCTTCCGCCTTTTCGCACTGGAGCATGCCCACGCCCTTGGCCGCGCTCAGGGCCGCGTGGCTCTCGGGCACGGCGAACACGACGTTCTTGAACCCGCTGAAAATCTCCGCGGGCACGATGATCGCGATCCACACGACGAAGGCCCCCTCGCCCGCGCGCCGGTGCAGGGCCGTGTACTCTTCGGTCATGAGCTGCGTCAGACGTTTGCCCGACTCGGTCTTCCGGAATTTCTGTTCAGCCTGTTTTACTTCCGCCATGGCGTGCTTCACCCGTTCCCGTTGTTAGTGGTCCAAAAGCTCGGCAAAGGCCTCGACCCGCGTCCGTAACGACGCGGCGCCGTCCCGGTCGCCGGCCGCGATCTCGATCTCCATGTGCGCGATCTTTTTTTCATCGAGAATTTTACGCATATACGGCAGCTCCAGGTACTCGTACTCGCAGAACTTCTCGCCCACGAAGAGCACCCCGCGCGCGTCCCGCTCCGCGGCACGGGCGCACAGTTCGTCGATCCGCCGGTCCGCGGTGTACAGGAGCGTGGTGCAGGCGCGGCGGGCGCGGTACGCCCCGCAATAGAACGCGGCAGGGTCGCCGGTTAGGGCCGCCTCGTGCCCGTAGGAGCGGGACTGGGACGCCACGTCGTTTCCCGCCACGCGCATGCCGGCCCCCTCGATCGCGTCGATCAGGCCGTCGGGCGGAGGAAGGATGCCGGTTACGATGATCCGCCTTGCGTTCGGGACGGCCGGCGACGCTTCCGCCCGCTCCACCGCCGAAGAGAGCTCGCGCGCGTGGTCCTCGACCGCGCAGAAATGGCCGTTACGGATCACGCGCGAGAATTCCCGGTACGACACGCGCCCTTCCGCTGTCAGCAGCTCGAGCCTGCGGGCAAGCGCCCGCGCCTCGTTGTACAACCGCGCGCTTTCGCGGAACCTCTCCGGCGAAAACTCCACGCCGAACGCCTCTTCCAGGCCGCGCACCAGGTCATTCACCCGCGCCGCGAGGTAGTCGTTCGCGTCGGCGCGGTCCGCGGGGACCATGGGGAGGTGCATCCGGAGGAGCGGCAGGCTCCTCCCCTTTTCCGAAAGGCCGCTCTGGAGTATCTCGGGCATGTTGCGGAGCGTGTCGCAGGCGTTGTACATGAGGATGCCGTCGAGGCGCGCGCCGTCTTCGGAGAGGATGAATTCGGCAAGCCGGCGCGCGACGGAGCAGGCAAAGGCCTGGAGATGGCGGTCGCTCTCGCCGAGCGAGGGCGCCGCTTCCTTAATGTCCCAGAGCACGAGCGGGACCAGGCCTAAGGAGTGCACCAGCTCGACGGGCGGATACAGGGGAAAGCACCCTACCGCCCTGGAGCCGCTCTTCTTTATTCGCCGGATATTTTCAAAAAGTTCGCCCATTGATTATCGCTTTTTATCTGCAGCCTGGCCCGGGAGAGTCACCCCACGCGGGGCATTCCATCCTGTTATCAGGACGCCTGCAGCCCCGAAAGAGAATGAATTTTATCCAGTTCTTTCGACAATTTACTTTTTTCCTCTTCGAGATCAAAGTCGTTCTGCAGGCCCAGCCAGAATTCGGGAGAATTCCCGAAAAACCTGCTGAAACGCAGGGCGGTATCCGCCGTGATCCTTCTTTTCTTTTTTATTATCTCGGAGATCCTGGTCTGCGGAATATTGGTTTCCTTGGCAAGCCGATACGCGGTAATCCCCAACGGCGCGAGGAATTCCTCGTTAAGTATTTCTCCCGGATGTATATTGGGTAAACGTTTCATGTTCGTGCCTCAACAATTAATGATAATCAACTATTTCAACGTTATAAGCATTTCCTTCGTTCCACTTAAAACATATTCTCCACTGATCGTTTATTCGTATGCTGAATTGTCCTTTCCTGCCGCCTTTCAGGGATTCAAGCTTATTGGCAGGCGGAATTCTCAAATCAGCCAGGGATATTGAATTATTGATTATTCTCAATTTCATCCTTGCTTTTCTCTGGATATCAGGAGGCAGTTTTGTTGATACTTCACCAATCCAGATTTTTTCAGTTTCTTTCGAATGAAACGATTTGATCATGTATTAATAATACCGAATTGCGTTAGTAACGTCAAGCAGAATTACCGGTCATTCACACGTAATTAATTAATCCGGAACCATCCAGATCCACGGTCCGTTCTTATAACGACGCGAGTTTCATGCTCAGTTCCCAGAGATTGTCCCGCAGCGCCGGGTCCATCGCGTTGGGCGCGTAGGGCTTCTGCTCGCACAGCTCGAAATACCTCCCGTTTATACCCTCGACCTCCGGGCTCGTCGCGAGCCAGACGGGCGGCTTTGCGCCCGACTCGGGCGTGTCAAAGGACCGCTTCACGAGCCTCATGAAAGCGCCAAGCAGGCCCGGGCTGTCCCCCAGGGCGGTCTGGATGACGCCAGGGTGCAGGGCATTGACCGTTACCCCGCTGCCATTTATGATCTCCGAGAATTTCTGCGTGAAGTAGATGTTGCACAGCTTGGTGTTCATGTAGGTGGCTAACTTGCCGAAGTCTTCCCCGTACGGCGTTTTCTCGATATCGACCTTCCCTTTTACATAGAGCCCGGCATTGACGTTCACGATCCGCGCGGGAGCGTTCTTCTTCAATTGCCCGAGCAGCAGGGTGCTCAGGATGAGCGGGGCCATGTGGTTCACCATGAACGCCATCTCAAGGCCGTCCGGGTTTATCTCCAGCCTGGTGGGCCAGATGCCGGCGTTGTTGATGAGCACGGAAACCCCCGGGAACTTTTTCCTGATCGTTTCGGCAACTTCTTTCACGGACCGTATGGCCCCCAGGTCGCCGGTAACCAGGTCGACCGCGGGATTGCCGGACGCGCCCCTGATCTCTTCCAGCGCGGCCCTTCCCTTTTCAGGGTTGCGGCTGACAATAATGACATGGTGCTTCCGCTTCGCCAGATCGAGGGCGATCGCCTTTCCTATTCCCGCGTTCCCGCCGGTTACAACGATTGATTTTACTGCCATGGCGTTGAGCCTCCGTATGAGTTATGCAAGAGCGGGCCAAAACCCGCCCCGCCTGATGCATGCTGCTACGTCGGGTTAAAACCTGCACTGCCAGAAGCATGCAATTGCGTCGGGTTAAAACCCGACGTTAACAGAATTATTGAACATCCGTGACAGGGTCGGGTTAAAACCCAACCCTGTATGTCACTTCAAGTTGCTCCTGATAAACGCCTCGAACATGTCCGCCTCCTGCTCGCTGTCCCAGGCAGGGGTATTGGCCGGATATTTTTCGGAAAGCGTGTATGCGGGCACCAGGTATTTCAGCGATTCAGCTTTTCGGTTTTTGTAGTACAGCTTCTTGCCGATGACCCAGAGGTAGCGGATCTTTTCCTCGTCATTTTTATTGAGCTCCAGCCCGGCCTTCAGCACCCTGAGGGAAAGCTCGTAATTGTTGATCTTCGTATAGTACGGCTCGTCCAGGAAAATGCCGATCCAGTAATACTTGTCGTCATTGTCAAGGTACCGGAAGAGGAGCTGCTCGAACGATTTGTTGGAGCGGTTCTCGAAATATATCTTTTCGAAAATCTTCGCTTCATCAATGCTATTAAACGCCCACCCATGTTCCGAAAGTTGCGCATCGAGCGGCCTGAACATATCAAGAGGGGGCACCGGTTTCAATGACAGGGCGGGCATCGCGAGGGCCAGCAATACAGGTAGAGCAAAATATTTCATGACAGAATCCATTAATTGACGCATGTTACTGCGACATGTCTGCCAGGCCGATCACGTTACCCTCGCAATCGGCGATCCTGGCATAGGAGCCGTTGGGGATGCGCTGTTTGGGCGTGACCACCCTGCCGCCGGCAGCCAGGACCTTCTTGATAGTCTCGTCTATAGATGCGACCCCGATAACTATCATGGGCTGGCTTGCCTCCCTGTTCCGGAGAAACATGCCGCCGTTGATCGCGCCTTTTTCCGTAACCATGTGGTCCTCATCGGTTTCGGCCGCGTACACCAGGGTGTAGTCCGCTTCGGGCACGTCCAGGAGCCTCCATCCGAAAATTTCACCGTAAAACCGCGCGGCGCGCTCCTTTGAGTCATACGGTATCTCGAAATGCACGACTTTATCCATGGGGAACCTCCTTGATGCAATGTTAATGGCTTATGAGGCTGTACTCGCCTGTATTGACGTGCCGGCTCGTGACGAAGGAAACAGTAACCGTCCATAATGCGAATGTCAATAATTAATCGGAAAGCCCCCTTCCCCTCCGTTTCAGCTCCTGTCCGGAGCCCAACCCGCGCCGAAACCGGCCCATGCATATAATTTTTTGTAAAATAACCCCGTACCCTTGACCTGCCCCCAAAAGGTGTACCACTGATTGAGGGAAAATCTCTTGCAAAAATCAAGCAAATAATGCAGGAGATTATGTATGAGAAAGAAACGATTTACCGAAGAGCAGATCCACGAGATACTTAAAGAGTCAGAA
>JAKQPV010000039.1:0-1461 GCA_029564515.1 Spirochaetota bacterium
ATGTGGGTCAAAGGCCATAAGCCGGAGTACAAGCCAAAAAATAAGGCGATCGGCAGTGTCTGGACGATTGGATTCTTAAGGACGGGGGATCCGGAAACGCCGGAGTATCACACAGATGTCTGGGAGCTGGACTGGGAAGGCAAGAAGCGCAACCCCGGCCTTGATCATCCCACCGTAAAGCCGACCGAGGTTTTCGCTATCCCTATGCGGGTTCATACAACCCCGGGGGATGTTTGTTATGAGCCGTTTTCCGGTTCGGGTTCGCAAATTATCGCGGGCGAGCGGCTGAACCGGAGGGTGTTCGCCATGGAGATCGAGCCGGTCTTTTGTGACGTGGCGGTCAGGCGCTGGGAGGAATTCTCAGGTAAAAAAGCGATAAGGGAAACGAATGGATGAAAAGAACCGCAACCTTGTTGAGATTGCCAAGAAGAAACGTTACATCGCCCTTGTCGAAAAGCTGGGGCGCGGTTCGCTCTCATCCAAGGAGCTTAAAGAGCTTGAAGAGTTCGAGAAATCCGAACAGCGGCCTGCGGGGGTTATCGATGGAACGGTAGACCTGCCGACCTTATGTGTCTATCTCGAGAAATCCCCGCGGATGATCAGACGGTATGTCCAGCAGGGCATGCCGGTCTTCAGGGACGCAGTCGGTGAGATCGCGCGGTTTAAGGTCGGCGATGTCTTCAAGTGGTTTTATAAAAAGCAGGGATCGGAAGAGGACAACGGCAAGGATTACTGGGACAAGGAATACCGCAAGAACCGCGCGAAGCTCAGCGAGATCGAGTTAAAGCAGAAAGAAGGGGAGGTCATCCCTTTCGAGGATCACGTTTCGATTGTCAAAAACCAGATCCGGGGCATCAAGGCCGGATTCCTTCGTTTGCCGAAGCATATTGCGCCGAAACTCTATCAGCAGGATCCGAAGGTTATCTGTGAAATTCTTGATCAGGAGATCAGATACATCATCGAACAATTTGCGGGGAAGCAGAATGTCAATAAAGCTGGGAAGGGAAATTCTTAAAACCGTTGTGCCGTACGCGGCCGCGGAGTGGGTCTTGCCGGTCAAGATGACGGTGAGCGAGTGGTCGGATCAGTTCCGCAGGCTCGATGTTAAGACGTCGGCTGAGCCCGGGCAGTGGTCGACCGCGCGCACGCCGTATCTTAAAGGGATCATGGACGCCTTTACGGACCCGTATGTCGATGAGATCACAGTCATGGCGGCCTCGCAGGTCGGAAAAACTGAGGCAATGTACAACATGCTCGGGTTTATCATCGATCAGGACCCGGGCCCGACGCTGTTAGTGTCCCCGCGCGCGGATGACGCCAAGAGCGTGTCGTATAACCGCGTCCGGCCGATGATCGAATGCTCACCGGTCTTGAGCAAGTACATCCCGATCAATACGGACGATATCACGAAGCTCGAATATCATTTCGACCGGATGATTCTTTATTTTGCCGGTTCCAACA
>JAKQPV010000054.1:0-1496 GCA_029564515.1 Spirochaetota bacterium
TACGACAACCTCGAGTACATGGTGGGCGGCGCCTATTTCATGACGGGCGACTTCTTCAAGCGCGGCAACGCGGCGTTTGAAGTCGAAGACGACTACATGCTCATGCACAAGCTGACCCTGAAGTTCTAAGGGAAGGCGTGGAGGTTGCAACGGAGAAAAGACACCTAACCTAACCGTCGCCCGAGAAGGCGGCCTCAGACGAACGCCCCGGCGGCCATCCGGCCCCCGGGGCGTTTTTTTGCACGCGCGGGAGCGACAAATCACCGCTCGAGTCACGCCCTTCTATCCGCCAGGAGGGATTTCAAGGCGCGCCCCGCCGATTGCAGCCCCTGCTGATGTTTGACATCTTCTTTAGATCCATTTAGAATGACCATACCTGATCGTCATATGGAGAGCCTCATGAAAAACAATACGATCAGCATCGCGGAAGGGAAAAAGGCGTTCAGCCACCTGATTCAGGATGTCGCGGATCATAAAGGGGACGAGGTGGACATCATCGCTCCCGCGCTTCTGAAATATGAACTCATCAACGCCTTGGTGATCGCCGCGCGACGCGGCCGGATCGAGGCGTGACCGTCAAGACCGAGGCGACAAGATGATTTTTTAGATGAAACCGGGTAAAAAGGTGTATAATGATTCACAGTTTCAATGCATAAAGTCGTATGTGCAGGGAGCAAGGAGGAACTCATGAAGACCTACGAGAAAATTGAGATGAATCCGCAGATCATGTTCGGGAAACCGATCATCAAAAATACACGGATCACCGTGGAGCAAATTCTCCGGAAGCTGTCCGGCGGGATGACCATCGAGGAAATTATCAAGGATCATCCCCATCTGACCCCGGAGGATATCTATTCCGCCCAGGCCTTTGCCGCCGATTATCTGGCCGACGAACAGATTGCTTTTGGGTAACAGGTGAATCCGTGAAATTTCTTGCCGATGAGTGCTGCGACGCGGGCATCGTGGCCAGTCTCCGGGTTGCCGGCCACGATGTCTCCTATGTGCCAGAGCAGCAGGCAGGCATCTCCGATGATGAAGTCCTACAAACCGCGTTTCGCGAAGGTCGCATCCTGCTGACGGAGGACAAGGATTTCGGAGAGCTCGTTTACCGTCTGAAGAAACCCGCCTATGGCATGATTCTGATCCGTATCGACGTCCGGGAGAGACACCGGAAATGGCCGCGCGTGGAAGCGCTGATCGCGAAACATCGAGATCGATTGCCGGGACATTTTGTGGTGGTTGATCTGGACAAATATCGTTTCCGCTCGCTAATCTTCAAGCAGCCCCCGCTATAATTCGCTCGCGGGATGAGCATTGAGATAACACCCAAGGCATGACCGCCTGATGGGGCTGGACAAAAGAGTATTTGATTTATTCCGCGCCGTTCGAGGCCTCCTTCTCCAGGTAGGCGAAGTCGATCTGGTCGTGTCGGTAGGGGAGCGACTCCCGGATGTGGTCGGGCACAGCACCCCATTTTGCCTCGAAGGCCTCGAGGT
>JAKQPV010000064.1:0-10531 GCA_029564515.1 Spirochaetota bacterium
CCCCATCATTTCTTCAGTGCCGAACGGAAAATTGCCGTCCAGGGATATAATTACATTCTGAAAATCATTGAAATTGTTTGCCGCTGCCAGTATATCCGCCGGCCGTATCGACATACATGTCTCCAGGAAAAGGATTGAACACTGGAATCTACGCAATTTGAGGTCAATTACAACCAAGGTATCTTAAAAGTAATCAAACGTCAACAGGTGAAGATATTTATTATCATGCCATACGGGCAGACGGGGATGATATTTTACTTGCAAAACTGACCGCCTCTCATATCCTTAAAATAGCGGTATTAATTATACAAGTTCTCCGCAGGCCATGACAGAGCACTATAGGAATCCGGTACCCACCGTTGACATCATCATTGAAATTGAAAACGGGACAGGTTTCCCCGGGGGCCGGAGCATCGTCCTTATAAAGAGAAAAAACCCACCCCATGGATGGGCGATCCCGGGCGGATTCGTGGAATACGGTGAAACCCTCGAGGCCGCCGCCGTGAGGGAGGCTTTCGAGGAAACCTCGCTTGAGGTCCGGCTCGTCAGGCAGTTTCACGCCTATTCCGACCCGGCGCGCGACCCCCGTCAGCATACCATTTCCATTGTCTTTATCGCGACCGCCGACGGAGCGCCGGCCGGGGCTGATGACGCGTCCGAAGCACGCATCTTCAGCATCGATGACCTGCCGTCGCCCATTGCCTTCGACCATGCGGACATACTGCGCGATTACCGGGAGCGAAAATACTGACGGGCTGGCGAAAGCCGGCGCTCATAGCGACATCCAGGAGAGAATGAAATGAAGATTTCAAAAGCCATGCTGAAAACACTCGAGATCACGCTCGACACCATATTCAGGGCGTCCAGGGCAGACCTGCGCGTTCACGGCCTCGACAATGTGCCAGACCAGCCGGTCCTCTACGTGATAAACCACTTTACCCGCATGGAGACCTTCCTGATGCCCTATGTCATCAAGAAACACGTCAGGAAGTATCCGATCTCGCTCGCGCACGAGTCGTTCTTCGGCGGCAAGATGGGCGAGTTCATGGACAGCGTGGGAGCGGTCTCGACCGCAGACCCGAAGCGGGACGAGACCCTCATCGGCTCGCTCCTCAATGACAGCCACCCGGTCATCATATTCCCCGAGGGGCAGATGATCAAGGACAAGAAGCTGGTAGAGAAAGGCAAGTACATGGTGTACAATACCGGCATGCGCCGTCCGCCCCATACCGGCGCCGCGCGGATCGCGCTCCTCTCCCAGTTTATCCGCGAGAAAATCAGAGTCTTCCACGAGCTGGGGGAAACGGAAAAAATAACCGCTTTCGCGGAGCGGTACGGTTTCGGCGTGGGCGAGGTGGACTCGATAATCAGCAAGAAGACCTTCATCGTGCCGGTGAACCTTACCTACTACCCTATCAGGGCGCGGGACAACGCCATCAACAAGCTCATCTCCCGCTTCGTCAAGAATATGGACGATCGGTTCAGGGAAGAGCTGGAGGTCGAGGGCACCATGGTTATGGAGGGCGTCGATATCGATATCAACTTCGGTAAGCCGCTCGAGGCCGGGGAGTATCTCCATTCGAACCGGAAGATACGGAACATGCTGGCCGACGACAGGCAGTACCTCGACAGGTCCGAGCTCAAGGGGCTGAAGCCCTTTCACCTCCTGGACCTGAGGTTCATGCAGGACTACATGGACTCGATCTACGGCATGACCACCGTGAACCACGACCATCTCTTCTCATATCTGCTAACGCGGTACCCCTCCAACCGCATAGGCGAGAACGACTTCAAAAACCGCGCTTTCCTGGCGGTCGAGAAGCTCCGCGCGAGCGGAATCACCAACATCCACACGAGCCTCGCGCAGAAGCAGTTTTACCTCCTCACCGACGACCGCCATGATAAATACGACGCGTTCATTCAGGCGGCCTCGTCCCGCGGGCTCATCTCCCTGAACAACGGCGTCATCACGAAAAACAGACGCCTGTTCACGCAGATTTACGATTTCCACACCATCAGGAAAGACAATATTATCGAGGTGATAAAAAACGAGATCGAGCCCCTTGAAGTGCTCACCAGGGAGCTGAACCGCATCATGCGCCAGCCCCCCTGCTGGATCCGGAGGAAGATACGTCGGCATTTTATCAAGCTTGACCGCGAGCTGTTCGAAAAGGACTACAGCGAATATTATATACCGGGCGAGTCCAAACCGAAGGAGATCGGCCGGCCGTTCCACCTGAAGCACTTCTTCTCCCGTCGCGGATTCATCATGGTCCACGGCTACATGGCCGCGCCTGAAGAGATTCGCCCTCTTGCCGATTTTATTTACCGGAACGGGTACAGCGTGTACGGTGCGCGTCTGCGCGGCCACGGCACGGCGCCGGAGGACCTCGCCGGCAGGAACTGGGAAAAATGGTATGACTCGGTGAGCAGGGCCTACATCATCATGAAGAACAGCGTCCGCTCCGTCGCCGTCGGCGGGTTCTCGACCGGCGCGGGCATCGCCCTGCTCCAGGCGGCGAACAAGCCGGGCCGTTTCAGGGGGGTGGTCTCCATCAACGCTCCGCTCCGTCTCCAGAACATATCGTCCAGGCTGTCCTCCGCGGTGGTGATGTGGAACAAGTTTCTCTCCACGATAAAAGTCAACAAGGGACGGATGGAGTTTGTGACGAACAAACCCGAAAACGAGCATATCAATTATTTCCGGAATCCGGTCGCCGGCGTGAGCGAGCTGGGCAAGCTGATGAAGGTGGTCGAGGACCGGCTGAACCTCGTGTCCGACCCGGCGCTGATCGTCCAGGGATCGGACGACCCGGTGGTGAACCCGGTCAGCGGCCTGGAGATTTTCTCCCGGCTTGGCACCGAGCGCAAACAGCTCTTCCGCATCTACGCAAAGCACCACGGCATCCTCCGCGGAAAAGAGGCTGCAGATGTTCAGGCCCGGGTGCTGGAATTTTTAGAGAGGGTCTTTTCACGGTAGAAGGCGTGGTTGCCGAACCACGCGTCCCTCAGTGGACCTCGATGCCGATCAGGACGATGTCGTCGACGATGGGCGCCCCGTCCCTGAAGCGCATCGTCCGGTCGATGATGGAGTCCAGCATGCCGCTCAGGGTCATCCGGTCCGGGTCGCGGAACAGGTTGATGAAATCGTCCTCCGCGTCGAGCATCCGCCCTTCCGGGTTCACCGTGTCAGGAATACCGTCCGTGTAGAGAAACAGGCGGTCGCCCGGGTGCAGGGTGAGAGTTACATCGCCGAACAGCGTGTTCTCCTGCCAGCCGAGAAGGTTTCCCCTGGACTTTACGAACTCGACATTGTTCGAACCGCGCTGGCACAGGATCGGGTATGGATGCCCGCCCCGGGCGAAGGTGAAGGTGACCGAATCCGGGTGCTTCCTGAAAACGCCATAGAGCGCCGTCAGGTAATAGGACGGCATGCCCCGGAACACTTCGTTGTTGATCATCTCGATGTATTTCCCGGGGCACATGCCGTGCCGCCGGCAGGCCTGGTTGGTAACCGAGCGGACGAGCGACAGGAACAGGGCTGCGGGCACGCCGTGGCCGGTCACGTCGCCAATAAATATCCCCAGACCGCCCTCATCAAGCACCGTGAATGAAAAATAATCGCCGCCCACCGCCTCCAGGGGAAGATACCGGTAATCTATCTCGAGCGGATGGTAGGAGGGTATGACCTTAGGCATCAGCGCCTTCTGTATGAGCCGGGCGCTCTCCAGCTCGCTCATCATGGCCTCGTTCCGCGCCCGGAGGTTGTTTTCGCTGATCCGCAGCTCGTTCTCGACCTGCTTCCGCACGATGATTTCCTGGATCATCTTCTTGTTGATCTGTTTAAGCTCGTAGGTGCGCTCCTGGACCTTGAGTTCAAGCTTCTCCTGGTGGAATTTGAGCTCGTCCTCCATCCGCTTGCGCTCCGTGATGTCACGCCCGATCCCCTGGACCGCATACGGCTTCTGGCCGCGGTAAATCAGTGACCCCATGATCTCGACGAATATATAGCTGTCGTCTTTCGTTTTAAGCTCAAATACCGCCTCCTGCTTCTGCGTTCCGGTTTCATAAATCTCCTTGAAAATATCGGTGAGAAGCGGGAGCTGGTCATCGGTGATGAGGGACTGGAAATCGCGCGTCAGGAGCTCCTGTTTCGTGTAGCCGAGGACCTTCTGGACCGCCATATTGGCATCGATAAAATTTCCTTTCAGGTCATGAATATACACCATGTCCTGGGACCGCTCGAACAGGGAGTTATACCGCTCTTCGCTCTCCTTGAGATCCTGAAGCGCCTTTTTCCTTTTCCGGATATCCCTGGCGCTCCCCTGAATTCCGGTCGGATCGCCCTTTTCATCGAGGATCCAGGTCACTGACACTTCGATATCTATTACCGAGCCGTCTTTCGCGTACAGCTGCAGTTCCATCGTCCTGATCTTCGGCCGGTCCGCCACCCACCGTTTCAACTCCCTCACGATAACACCATCGACATAATCCGCGTGTTCCGGCAGTATATACTCCCGCACCGGTATCTTCAGAACTTCCTCGGGGGTATAGCCTGCAAGGGCCGTTATGGAGGGGCTCACATAGGTGAAGCGGCCCTCAAGCGTCATCGTGAAAATCACGTCGTAGGAATTTTCGGCCAGAAGGCGATAGAGCTCTTCGCTCCGTTTCAGGGATACGAGGGATTGCTGGCAATCGCTATTGGAAGACTCCAACTCGGCGATACGCCGCTCCAGCTCTACCATGCTCGAGCCAATATTTTCTTTTTTTGTTGTCATCGAGGTATGAGCCTGACCCCATGTGCCGGTGATGTTCCAGGCCCGCCCCGTGCAGGACTGCACGGGGACGATCAACGCGGGCCAACGTGCCGTTATCAGATAGAAAGCACCTCTATCTCGACGCGCCTGTTTTCCTGTCTTCCATCTTCGCTTTTATTTGATGCTATAGGTTTCATCTTCCCGTATCCCTTCGCTGCCAGCCTCTCCATTGCGATGCCGTTGCCGACCAGGTAGGAGACTACCGACTGTGCCCGCTGCATGGACAGCTTCTGGTTGGCCTTGTCGGTGCCGACATTATCGGTATGCCCGCTGATTTCAACCCTCAGGGTGGGATTTTCCTTCATGAGCTTGATTATCCTGTTAAGCTCGTACTTTGATTCCCGTAAAAGCTTGTAGCTCCTGAACTCGAAGAACATGTTATTAAGAACGATATTGGCCCCGACAACGATCGGCTCCAGCAAAATGTCCTCGTTGATCTCCTTGTACTGCTGGAGGCCGGTCAGGTCGATTTTTCTCGAATAAAACAGGTATCCGGGGCTCTTCACGGAAAAATCGCAAATTTTACCCTTCGCGAGGATGACGATATACTTCCCATCGTCCTTGTTGCTGTACACGGTAATGGGCTTGTCGTCCTTCCTGATATCGGTGATGTTCAGCTCGGCGAAGAGGGTCTTTGACGTCTTCCGCTTGTCCCGCACCGTGCCCTTGACGACCACGACCTTTGTCTGCTGAAGATTTTCCGGGATTGGCACGGAAACGATCCTCCGTATGCCCTCGCTCCCGGATTCATCCTGGCCGCCCACCCCCTTTGTGTAATACATGATCTCGCCGGACGCCGGTATGGCGATAAGGCTGTCCTCGCCCTTCGTGTTGATGAAGCTGCCCAGGTTGATCGGCCTGCCCCAGCCGCCCTGCTCGGTCCGCTCCGTCTTGTACAGGTCATACCCCCCCGAGCCGCCGGGACGCGACGAGCTGAAGATGAGCGAAATATTGTCCGCAAGTATCACGGGCCCGAATTCGCAGAACTCGGTGTTGACCGGCGCCGGTATCTTGCGCGGCTCGGTCCATTTCCCGTCCACCTTCTCGGAATAGAAAATTCCCAGCTTATCCTTGCAGGTCGTCTTCTCCGGGCACTCCCTCGTGAAATAGAGCGTTTTCCCGTCCGGTGACAGCGAGGCGAATCCCTCGTACCCCGGGGTATTGACCGGAGCACCCATGTTTTCCGGGTCGGACCAACGGTCACCTTCCCGCTGGGAAACCCACAGGTCGCAGTTCCCCAGACCTCCGCTCCTGTCGGAGGTGAATATGAGGTAGTTCTGGTCGTAGGTAATAAAACAACCGCCGTCGTTGTACCGCGAATTGATGTTATCGAGAGCGACAGGGCTGCTCCATTTATCGTATACTTTCTGCTTGGCGTATATTTTGTATTTTCTCGGTTCGTCGATATCGGCCTGGTATATCATGGTGCGCCCGTCCGCCGATATGGTTGGGCTGTACTCTGAATACCCGCCGCTCACGGAAGAGGCCGATGACGATGAAGCGCCCCCGGAAGATGCACATGAATAGAGCGCCAGCACCTGGACAAAGCCCAAAACGACTGCTGCTGTTCTGAATATGTTGCAATTGACTCTCATAACTCCGCCCCTGGGACAATAATCTTTTTTAATCTTTTTCTCTTTCAATACTCTGTAAACCGTTTGAAGTAATGCGCTGGATTTACGGCGAACAGACAAGACCGATTATCTGTTTAAAGCTGATCCGGAAAAAACCGTGATTCACGTCGTCTCGAATTATTAAATGACGGTATTCACGTGTCAAGTAACAAATCGTGCGCACCGGCTTGATTATGTCTTCATTCCCTGATAAAAATCGCCAGCGCGACCAGTGACACCAGGGCGAATGCGGCCGAAGAATAGAGCACACCGTTCATCCCCCCTGTTACAAACGCAATGCCAGCTAACATTGGGCCCGCCGTCTGGCCCAGGCGCAGGACCATTGAATTGAAGGACATGAAGATACCCCGGTATTCCATCGGCACGCTCCCGGTAAGCAGGGTCTGCACGCAGGGAATGTTCACGCCGTTGGCCAGGCCGTAAATCAGCACGGGGACCAGCATGAATTCCATGGTACGCGCGTGTATTATCAATACAAACGCCGATGCATACATGAAGAACGAGACGGTCACTATCGTCCGCGGCCTGAAGCGCCGCAGGGCACCGCCCAGGTGAAAGGAACCGATGATCGTTGTGAGGGACGTCGCGGCAAGCATGAGACCGATGGTGGGCGGCCGCGCGCCGAACCTCTCGTGCATCAGGAACGGAAAATAGGCGAGCAGCCCTCCGTAAAGGAGGATGAATGTCGCGAGCGTGGCCGCAAACGCAGGCAGGGCCTTTCCCCCGCTGATGAAGCGCAACGCCGCAGCGGTGTACGCGCGCAGCGGCACGGTACCGGACGGCTCAGGGTTGCGGAGCCCCAGCCAGACCAGGAGCGCGACGGGAAGGGCGAGCAGTGAAAGAAGGAACGGGTGGCTCCACCCCAGCAGGGCCAGTGCGCCGCCGATGGCGGGATAGACCATGGTGCCTATGCCCAGGACCGAGGCGTTGTAACCCAGGGCCGAGCTCCGCCGGTCTCCCTCGAACATATCGCCGATAACGGTCTGGTTAAGGCCCCCGAGAGAGGCCCCCCCGACGCCGGCACAGAATCTGAACACGAGGATGAGCCGATAGTTATCGGTACAGGCGCACGCGGCCCCCGCAATACCGAAGAGAACCAGCGACGGTACAATCACTTTTTTCCGGCCGATCCGGTCGGCAAGGACCCCCATGATCGGGGCGAGGAAGATTCCCGGGAAGGTAAAGACCGTTATGAGCATAACGACCTCCGCCTCGGACAGCTCCAGGGAGCGCGCTATATGGGGAAATGCCGGCGCTATGGACGTTACGCCGATGACGGACACCAGCGTCACGCCAAATATGATCAGGAGTTCCCGGTTGAAGAGTATGTTGCGTTCCAGCTTATTCGTCACAGTGACCGCAGCCGTTTTTTCAGGCCGCATGGCCCGAACCGTTCTTGGAATTGAATAAATCAGACTCAGACAGGCCCATTCGCGTTATAAAAAATCAATAATAAAAAAGAAAAAAATTATATTGATTTTTAAATTCCGGTATTCTAGGGTGACAGCCGTGATTAAACATATAAAAAAACATATAATGAGCGGAGGATTACTGATGAGATACAGTGCCCCTATACTATTCATTAATTTACCAGCATAGTTTCAAGGCCGCATAACGCGATATCTCCCGCCGGTTTGAACGGTTCCAACCGCGGATATGCGATATCAAACCGGAGTTTTTTCCGGAGAAGACACCTGTATGCGGCCATGATCAATTAGGCATTGACTGCCGGTCTGCACCCCGGAGGGTACACCCGGCCGTTTATAATAGCTTGTTCCAGATTATTAAATAAAACTTGATTTTCAACAGTGGAGGATAGCATGAAGCTTATTAAATCATTATTGGCGATTGTTCTCGTCATGGCCTTTTCCTTGATTGCCCTGCCGGAAACGCCGGCGGAGATGGGAGCGCGGCTCATGAAGATGAACGACAACCGTCCGGTTTTCGAGAAAATAAAATGCAAGGGGACGCTCGTTATCTACAACAGCGCGGGAGCGATCAAATTCAAGAAGTCGCTCATCTTCGGGACGTATACGAGCGGTGCGACCGAGGCGGATTTTATCGAGCGATACATCGCGTATTTCACGTCACCGGCGGATGACATGGGCAACTCCTACCTGATGTTCCATTACAAGACTCAGCCTGACGTCAAATACCTATACCTGAAAGGGATCAGGAAAGTAAAAAAAGTCAGCGGCGCGGATAAAAAGCTGAGCTTCTTCGGCAGCGATTTCTCGACCGCGGAAACCGGCAAGCCGAATTACAAAGAATGGAACTATCGCTACATCGGCGATCAGAAGATCAATTTCAAGGGAAGGGATTTCGACTGCTACATGATCGAGTCCCTGCCGAAAACCAAAACGATAGCGAGCGAGCAGGGCTGCGGCAAGCGGATCTCGTTCCTCGAAAAGAAATTGCTGCTCACGCTCAGGCTCGACCTGTATGATGAAAACCTGATAAAAGCGAAAGAGCTTTCGCTGATATCATTCACGACCAAGACGAACGCCAGGGGCCAGAAGGTCAATTACGAGACCGGCCTGGAGATGAAAAACGTCAAGACCGGATCGAAGAGCCAACTGCTTTTCAGCGACCTGAAAATCGAGGGAGAGTCTAACCTGCGCACCGACATCTTCTCCGAGCAGTACCTGACGCAGAAGTGGTGGTAGGATTTCCGCGTTGCAGAAACGCGGGAGCAATAAAATAAAGAAGAGTGGAGGATTACATGAAATATATCAGACTTGCGGTTTTTGTGGCACTGGCCCTTCTCTTTACCGGCGTATCATACGGCCAGATCGAGGACCTTGCGGACCGGCCGGCGGACAAATCGGCCGACGTTAAAGGCGACGGGGACAAGGATGTCACCTTTGCGCTCCACGGGTACGCGCAGGGAAATTTTGTCGTGTCGCGTAACGACATGGGAGCGAAAGGCAACAAGTGGCTCAACGGAAGGTACGAGTACCCCCGGGTCGGGGCGACGCTCCAGCTCGAGCTCGAGGGGAACGCCTACGACGTGGCCCACTTCTTTTCCGCGGTGCAGATAGAGTACAACGCGGCGGGCGAAAAAACGAACTTCCCGAAGTTTTATTACCCGAACGCATTTTTGCAGTATTCCCTTTTCACGTACACGGCGGACTTCGACCGGACCGAGATCAGCAAGTATCCCACGATCAACGTCCGCGAGACCTACGTCGACCTCTACGGCAAGGGAGTCACCTTCCGCGTGGGGCAGCAGATCATCTCCTGGGGCGAGATCGAGGGCGTGGAGGCGCCGTCGGACGTGGTCATCCCCTGGGACTTCACCACCATGAGCAACTATTTCGAATACGCCCGCCTCGGCGTGGTGGCCGCGAACCTGAGCTTCCATTTCGCCAAGCAGCAGCTCCAGTTCATCTGGATGCCGATCTTCCAGCCGGCGAAGCTGCCGCTGGATTCCCTGTACAAGCGGGGCGTGACCAGCATCAAGAGGCCCAACTTCGAGGCGCGCAACGGCGAATACGCGGTGCGCCTGTCCGGCGCGCTCGGCAACCGCCTGCGCTACGGCATGGGCTTCCTGTACGGGTTTGACGACATGCCGGACGCCAAGGTGAAGATGGCGGGTGCATTTACGCCCATGATGGGTATACCGATATTCATGCCCTCGATCGTCATCACCGAGATGTACTACAACCGGACGTATGTCCCGACCTTCGACCTTGGCATACAGATGGGCGAGGTGCTCTCCTGGAAGGTGTCGGCCAACGCGAACTTCACCCGGGACTTCTGGGGTAAGGACGACCTGATCAAGAACCCGACGGTCACCTACCTAACCGGGCCGGAATCCTCCAACATTTTCTGGAAGATATACATGGGCCTGTACGTGGGCCAGCAGTGGGTGCTCAACTACACGAAGCCTTCGAACGACTCGGACCCGATGGAGCTGGTCATGAGGCTCAACTCGTTCAAGATCCCGAACTCGAAGATGCTTAAAGGGTACGGCCAGTCCTATCCCTACCGGTGGATGATCTCCGGCAACCTCCAGAGGAGCTTCACGGAAAGCGACGCCCTGGAAGTGCAGGTGCGCTTCGCCCTGTACGCGGACCC
>JAKQPV010000068.1:0-2719 GCA_029564515.1 Spirochaetota bacterium
TCTTCAACCTCTCGCAGTGCGAGGGCATCGAGGTCGAGCAGGCGAGCGAGGTCCGGCCGGTCGCCACCTGCGAGGACCTCATCGCCCGCAACCGGCCCCGGGTCGGTCCAGGCGAGCCGGCCTACTACCCGGCCGGCGACCGGATCGCCATGCCGGCACCGGACCGGTTCGCCTCCCCGGAGGCCTACTACGCGGCCTTTTTCCACGAGTTGACCCACTGGACCGGGCACGCCTCCCGGCTGAACCGACCGGGAATCACCGAGCCGATCCGGTTCGGCAGCGAGCGGTATAGCCGGGAGGAGTTGACTGCGGAGCTGGGCGCCGCGTTCCTCTGCGCCATGACCGGCACCGATGTCCCGGTGGCCGAGAACCAGGCGGCCTACATCGCCGGGTGGCTCCGGCATATCCGCGACGGGTCGGCGGCCGACGTGATCCGGGCGGCCGCGGATGCACAGCGGGCCGCGGACTTCCTCACCGGGGGCGGTGAGGGGGCCACTTCTTTTTCGCCCGGCGTGGCCGGGCGAGCAATCTCGCTCGTTGCACTCGCTTCGATGCCTCGCCCTGGCTCTCCTCGGTGTCCGGCACCTCTGACGCCCTCACCTGCTCGCTCCGCTCGCTTCGTGACGGCCACTCTCTGACCGCCGCTCGCATCACCGGCTGGCGCCGACATGCTCGCGGCTTTGAGATCAGGCGCTTGTTCCCGTTACCCATCTATTATCCGATGTCGCCTGATACACGAGGCTATCACAGCTGGCCGCTCTCCTCACCGGAGGAGGTAGTCGACACCCCGCTTACCTGCATTACCGATAAGCACTTGTAATGGAGCTTTTTAGGAGATTCAGAAAGGCACATTTTGATAAAACACATCACTTGCCCAGAAAATGGATCCAAACCACTAAATGCGAACACGTAGAGGGATCTCTTGATCAGAACCACTGGCGCGTATGAAGCAATCAAAGAATTTAGGTCCCTTAGATGCTATACCTGGCCTATATCTACTATGTATTATCGCGATTTTTATCTTTGGACCATGGGTTTTGTACCTGATCCTTTCTCTCATCGCAACTTATGTAGTGGCAATTATTTATCAAAAATATTTAAAATTAAGCCGAGAGAAGCAAGCAAAAATCGAAGATGTTGTACGACGCATTCACAACATAGATCAGGAAAGGATCGACGTACAGAACGCTTGGGTTCAGGCAGAAAAGCAAAGAGGGAACTATGTTCGGGATGCTCTTTTGTATTACGACTCTATCGACATACAGCCTGGAATGCATCTTGGCTATAAACCAAAGTCCAATAGATTTAAAAAACAATTGGCAGAGGCAGAGCAGGTTTTCCAGCAACTTCTAAATCTATGCGAGCGCGAATGTCTCGAAAAACAAAATGAATTTAAAATCCAAGAAAACCTCAAAGATATTCGTTCCCTTGAAGAAAGAAGAATAAACATTCAGGAAGCGTGGATTCGATTAGAAAAGCGGAGGAAGGGGGCAAATCACCTTGAATCTCTTGCATATTATAGCACGATCTCAGATGCACCAGGTGCACATTCACACTACCGCCCTTCGGCAGAAAAAAAGGAAGACCAATTAATTGAAACAAGGGATATAATTTCTCAACTACGGACATTGTTTGAAAACGAACACATGCATAAGGAAAAAGAATACAAAGAGTATAAAAGCGCAAATAAGGGATATGGTTTACACAGTGGTCAGTACTACCAATATGACTATAATTACCTCAAGGACTTATATGGATTATAACCGGAGATCCATCTTTGGTTCTGCTGGAGTGCTTTACAATCCTTGAAGCCCCGACTTCACGTCTGTCAACATACCAACCGCCAGAAATTCCAGCGGAAATCCGTCGAGAAAACGACCCTCGCAGAAGCCCTCAGACGGCAGATCTTGAGCCGACCCATTTAAAAATCCTCCAAAAAGGACTCTCGCTCATACCGTCGGTATGGCCTTCCAATCCTGTCGTATTTTGGAAATCAGGGTGACATCCCCCATTTAATTCCAATGCCAAAATCCACCCTCTGAAACCTTCGTTAAAATCGAAAAGAGCCCTAAATTGCCCTTTTTCGGGACGGAGAGAGAGGGGGATACCCCTTCTCACGCCAGAGCGGGCACGGCATCCGCCCAGGTCTCGACCGCGGTCCGGATGGCGTCGTCCTGGTAGGACGAGATCCGGACGGTCTTGCGGGTGAAGGTGACATAGTAGTCGTCACCGGACGGGTCGTGGCACTTGAGCTGGCAGTAGTAGGTTTCGCCGGCAAAGTTGCGCTCGGCGTCCCCGCCCATCGCGGCCGCGAGGGTCGCGTTGGCGAGGGCCTCCGCGGCGTTCGCGTTGAAGGCGGTGATCGAGGGGGACTGGAGCGAGACGTTCCCGACGCGCTTCCCCTCGCCGTCGATGAAGTCCACCTTCGCGGTATAGTGCTCGCGGTTCTGGACGACCGCAGCGACGGGCTGGCCGTCAGAGCCGGTATACCCGACACACCCGAAGGGATTGTCATCGATGACGGTCTCGATGAGGTTGTCAAACGACGTTACATCGGCGATCGGGACGGCGAGGTCCCGGACCGCCGTCTTGTTGACGGTCTTCTGCACGAAGTCTGCCATGGTTGGTTCTCCTCACGGCACAACCTCTGGGTCGTGCCTGGCAGGAAGATGCGGAGCATCTTCCGTGGCCTGCATGCTCCCGGGAATATGACAGACAA
>JAKQPV010000101.1:0-3954 GCA_029564515.1 Spirochaetota bacterium
TCATGGATGCTATAACAAAGCGACCTCCCGTTGTCAAACCGACCTGTAGCCGCTGCCCCCCGCCCGCCGGCGTCAGGAGACAACCGGCACCCCGGAGATGTTCAGGATGAAACAGACCGATGAGAGGGTATGTTAATTCGCCTTCAGAATATCTTTTTTCTTGTCATAGACGATCGTATCCACTTCCATCAGCCCCAGTAACGTGTGAAAAAGATTTTCGTGCGAATAGTCCTTGCCGATCCTGTTTTTCAGCCATTTCTTCTGCGCCTGGAAATCGTCCCCAAGCCAGAGGATCGCGGCAACACGCTTCTGCACGTCCGGTGCGATAACATAGGGAATGCCGTGGAGATAAATCCCATTTTCGCCCAGCGACTCACCATGATCGCCGATGTAGATCAGGGCCGTTTCAAACCGGCGGTCATTGCGCTTGAGCAGTCCGATGGTTTTGGACAGGAAGTAATCCGTATACAGGATGGCGTTGTCGTAGGCATTGTTAATCGCTTCGCGGGAGCATTCATCGAGCTGGTTCGTCCGGCACGTCGGGCTGAATCTCTCGAACGACTTTGGATAGCGCTTGTAGTAGGCTGGACCGTGATTGCCCATCTGGTGCAGGACAATCAGGATGTCTCCCCGGTGCCGCCCATCGATATACGACTGCAGCCCTTCGAGCATGCCTTCATCCCGGCACTCGACGTCGCAGATCGGATTCCGCTCGGGCTTCCGGTAATCTTCGTATTGAACCCGCATGGCGACCCCTTTCGAGTCGGAGTTGTTTTCCCGCCAAAGGACGCTGACGCCGGCGTGGCGCAGCACGTCGAGCACATTCTCCGTTGCGGCCCCTTTTTTTTCGCTGTAACTGTTCCGGGCGTACATCGAAAACATGCAGGGTACGGAAACCTCCGTCGAGGTTCCGCAGGACTGGACATTCGTCAGGCTGATCACATCCTCCTTCTTGAGCAGGGGATTGGTCTCACGCGGATAGCCGTTGAGAGAGAACCGGTCGGCACGCGCGGCCTCTCCGACGACCACGATGATCAGTTCCCGGTCCATATCGGTCGGCGGGATCTTGGCATCTTGGCCGATGTGCCTGAGTGCAATGGACCGGCCTTTAAATTCTCTGTTGACATATTTCCCCAGGGAATAGAGCACGTAGGTCGGATTCGTCCGATAGCGCAGGGGTTTATGCTCCCGAAGGAAGGATGTGTAGAATTTGCTGAAGACAAAAACGGAAAGCAGGATGACCGCCAGGGACAGTGCGACGATTTTTACGCGGGAGATCAGCTCCGTTTTCCATGGATCGTGTCTCACCTCGACCCGATAAACCCACAGCGACGGCAGCACACCCAGAAAAAGGACGTACAAAACCATTTTGACGCTGAAGAGTTCGGCGGCCTCCCGAAGATTCGTCGCAAAGACATTCCGGATCATCGTATGATCGATGACCGCGTTGTAGTTGTTCATGAAATAGCTGGCAATCGCTGCCACCAGCAGGAGGAGTATCAGGATGGGTTTGAGTGTATAACGGGAGGAAACCAAAGTCAGCAGGAGGACGATGACGCTCGTCAAAACCAGCGCGAGCGATGCCAGGAATCCGATGTTCTTCAGGGAAACGGGATAAACCTCTAATACGTTCCGGAAAAAAGCAAGATGGTCAAAGAGGACGAAAAAGACGGCGGCCCCGACAACGAGGGCTACGGTTGAAATTCTTTTCACATGGGTTCTCCCTTGCTGCCTTGTTTACGGACGCCCCGCGACATTCAACAGATTCGTTTTCTTCATTGTTCTCAGGCCAAGGTAAAGGAGCAATCCCGTGAAGAAAAGGATCTTCCAGGCGGTGTCGAATTCAAAAATTCTTTTCACAAAATAATCTCCGATGATTTCTAAAAATGTGAAAATGGCGATGACGGCAAAGAACCCCGTATGTTCCCTTTTCAGGGCGGTACGGAAAGAGAATGGAAGCACTGGCTCCCGCCAGCCATTGAATTTAGGGAAAAAGGCAGGGGTGTTCTCCGCCCATTCAAGGTAACGATGCCCATACTTGTGACGAAGGAACTCCTCCTCCGCAAAGATGATCCGCTCATAGTAGATCCCGAAGATCAGGATGACAATCAGGCTGAACCACCACAGTCTGACGAACAGGGAAATGCCAAGCCAGATAATGAAGTTGCCCAGATAAAGAGGGTTTCTTACGAGAGAATACATCCCCGTCGTATTCAAATCTTCCGCAACCTGCCCTTTGGTGTTGCGGCCCGATGTCCCCTTGGGAATGAAGCCTACGGTCAGCATCCTCAGGACGATGCCCGCCATGGACACCAAGAGGCAAAATATTTCCCATAGATAATCCAGCCTATGACTGCCAAAGGGGTATTTAAAGTCACGAAAAGCGATAAGAAATAGCGCAATCAAAAATAACGGCAAGTAACTCCTCCATCGGAAGAGCCATTGACCCGTTCTTTCAAACTCTTCTTTCAGCGGCATTTCGGTATTCCTTTGATATCAGGGATGCCTGTCTCGCGTCCGATTTATCCGGTTTGCGTCAAGCATAATTGGTGCCAGTGTAATGAATGCTGTGCAACTTGCTGATTATGTACGGAATGTTTATTATTGAAAAATTCTCTGGGAATGACAATTTTGTCGCGACGAGAGTGCGCCGTTGATGTTTCGATGCGATATTGGTATCTTAGATAAAACAACGGTGATGGGGAAATCGACATTATTGTCGATTTCCGACTGCATTTCCCGGCCGCCGCTTTTCCGTCTACCAGGCTTCGGGAAAGGCCATGTTGGTATAGATGTCCTCGAGCCGGCTCTTGTGCCCGCGTTCCATAGAGGCCAGCTGAAGGAAAACATCCTTCTGCGCCGTGTCGGTGCTCGCATTGGCCAGTTGGGTATACATCTGCATGGCTTCGAGTTCGTTTTTGATCGAAATGACAATCCCGTCGATCGGTTTGAGATCCGCCGTCAGGGGCGGCGAGGGAAGCGCATCCGCGATCTTGTAATCCTTCGCTTCCGAAAAACGCATCTTCTCCGGGGCCTTCGTCAGAAACCCCTCCAACAGACGTTTGTGGCCCTGTTCGTCTTTGGCCAGGTCGCCGAAAATGGATTTGAGGTTGTTGTCCTTGGCGCGTTCCGAGACGAGACGGTAAAACTCATACGCCTCGACTTCCCGTTCGATGGCCAGGGAAATGATCTTTTTGTATTCATCCTGTGTCATGGTTTTGCTCTCCTTAATCGTTCGTTTTGGTCTCCGCGGATTCCAGGCAGGGACCCGCCTCGTTCGGCCGCCCTCCCGTATACGGATTCGCCCGGCTTCACGCTCGAAGCCGCCTCATGAATGTATAACAAAGCATCCTCTCGATGTCAAACCGCCCGTCAGCGCATCCGGGACGACCGCGGGCCTCCTCCGCGAGAGGCGCCGGTCGCGGTCGGGACCGGGGGAGGGATCAGGCCAGAACCCGTTTTGCCTCGGCGGCGACCCGTTCCGCCGTGATGCCGAACGTCTCGAAGAGGACGGGCGCCGGGGCGCTGGCCCCGAAGGTGTCCATCCCGACGATGGCGCCCTTCAGCCCCGTGTAATGCTCCCAGCCGAGGCGGATCCCCGCCTCGACGGCGACCCGCGCCGTGACGCCCGGCGGCAGAACGGCGTCCCGCCAGGCGGCGGGCTGGCGGTCGAAGAGGTCCCACGAGGGCAGCGAGACGACCCGCGCCCGGATCCCCTCCGCCGCGAGCGTCCGTCCCGCCGCGAGGGCGAGCTTCACCTCGGAGCCCGTCCCGATCAGGATCACGTCGGGCTGACCGGCCGACGCCTCCCACAGGACATAGCCGCCCCGGCGCAACCCGGACGCGGGCGCGAGTTCGGTCCGGTCGAGGACGGGCAGACCCTGGCGGGTCAGGATGAGGGCGGTGGGGCCCCGGCGGTTGAGGAGCGCCAGCCGCCAGGCCTCGACCGTCTCG
>JAKQPV010000129.1:0-24983 GCA_029564515.1 Spirochaetota bacterium
GCAGCAGATAAGCTGGTTCATGTTCAATTGGTTTTCAAGCAGAAGGTTGGCGGCGAAGGCCCCCCCGGCCGCGGAGGCGCCCGAGGAGCCCATGCCGGAGGCGGGGCGGATGCCCTTGTCTATCCGCATCGCGAGCCCGAAGTCCGCTTCCGCCATCTCCAGCACCTTGCCCGCCGCGACGGCCGCGGTGTTCTTGGTGTTGTCCAGGGTGACCGCGTACGCCCCGACGCCGGTGATCGCCTCCACGCGGACCCCCGGCTCGTCGGTCCTGCGGACCTCGATGCGGTCGCTCGGCTCCGCGAGGGCGATCCCGAAGACGTCGAACCCGGGGCCGACGTTGGCTATGGTGGAGGGCGCTCGTACGATCACGTGGTCAGGGGACATTGTAACGCTCCTTTCAAAGGCTGGTCGACACCCCATGGCCTGCCCTCGTTTAAAGGTTTTCAGCGCCACGCCCTTTCCGCTCGATGCGCCCGCCGGGAGAATGTTTTATCCCCCCTTCCTCATTGGAGGGGGCATGAAGGTCCGATGCGCCGGGGCTAGGCTGAAGGAGGGCGGGGGCGCCCCGCTCCTCGAACGGGCCTCGGCCCTGGGGGCGGACGTGGTCCTGATGGACGCCGACAAGGTGTGCGGCGTGGACCATCTTCTCTCCGCCGCGTTCCATGCGAGGCGCGCGTTCGAGCGGGGGACCGCCTCCTGCAACACATTGGGGATGGAGGTCATTTTGTACGCCTCCGGGGAGCGGCAGATCACCAAGGCGAAGAGGAAGATGGGGCTGGGCCCGGGGACGGAGCGGGTGGCGCTCGTGCTCCTGGACGAGGAGGGGGACATGGACCGATTGATCAAGGCCATGGGGCTGGAGCGGGACGACGCGCTCCTCGCCTGCACCCGGGCGAAGGGGGAGGCGTTCGGCATCTCCCCGCGGGAGCTGGAGACCGTGGGCGAGGGGCGGCTGCAGGACCTGGTCCTGGAGAAGGTGGCGTTCGTGGACCTCCTGAAGCGGTGAGGGGCGGGCAAACAATTTAACCCTGGCCATCCCATATTCCCTGTTCAGGGCCGAAGGGAGAATGGACGCGTGCAGGGCGATTTCGTAAGGCAGCTTCAATTGGCCAAGCAGCTGGAGCAGATGGCCAAGGAGGCGGCCCGGGGGCGCGAGGCGGCGGAAACGAAGATAGCGGAGGCGGCCGCCCTCCTGGCCAAGGTCAAGGGGATGGACGCCGCCGCCGCGGAGACGGAGAGGCTCCTGACCCTGGCGGACCAGAGCTATAAGGAAAAGGAGTACAAGGAGGCGCTGGCGTACGCCACGAAGAGCGTGGAGGCGTCCGTCCGGGCTAGGAGGGAGCGGCTGCAGGGGATGCTGCGCGAGGCCTCCGCGCTCCTGGAGCGCGTGGCCCCGCTGGGGAGGGCGGACGAGGGGACGCTCAGGGCGATCGCGGGGGCGGCGGAGGCCATCGATGCGGGGGACCTCGACCGCGCGCTTGAGCTGAGCAGGGAGGCCTGGGACGCGGCGGAGCGCGCCGCGAACCGCGTGCTCTCGGACGCCTTCGGGCGGGTGCAGTCCTCCCTGCTCTTCGCCGAGGGGCTGGAGCTCAAGGTGGAAAAGCAGCGGGCAGCCCTGCGCGGGTGCCGCGAGGCCCTCGAGGCGGGGAACGTGGCCAAGACGGTCGACCTCATCCTCTCCCTGACCGAGGCGCTGAGGGCGCTTGCCCTGGGCAGGTTCGCGGAGCGGGCGGGGAGGGCGGAGGCGGCGTTCGCCCTCGAGGACAGGTTCCCGATGGAGCTCGCGGAGGCGAAGGAGCGCCTCGCCAAGGGGAGGGAGCTCATGGCCTCGGGAAGCGTGGAGGAGGCGTTCGCCGCCCTGGACGCGGCGGAGGGCGCGTTCTCCAGCGCGTTCAGCAAGGCCGTTGGAAGAAGGGCGAGGGAGCTGAGGGAGCGGGCTGAGCGGGTTTCCTGGCTCCGGAAGGTGGACCTGGGCGACCTCGAGGGGAGGGCGAGGCGGCTGGAGCTGGAGGAAAGCTATCCCGAGGCGGTCGCGGTGCTGGAGGAGGGGCGGGAGAAGGTCCGGGCGGTGGAGCGGGAGGTCCTCCTGCGGCGCCTGGCCGCCCTGCAGCCCCGGCTCAGGCTGGCGCACATGACGCGCCGGGACGTCTCCGCGGCGCTGCGGCGCATGGAGGAGGCGCGGGAGGCCCTGCGGAGGGACGAGCCCGAGGCCGCGTTCGCGCTGGTGGAGGAGGCGTCCGCCCTGGTGGAGGAAGGGCTGCAGGGCTACGCCGAGGTGGAGGCGGAGCTCCTGAGCGTCCAGGAGCTCCGTTCGCGGTGCGACGGCCTCGGCCTCGCCTGCGCCGAGGGGGACAAGCTTATGACATCCGCGAAGCGCCTCGTCCTTCGCGGGGAGTTCGCCCAGGCGGCGGAGGCGCTGCGGGGGGCGCAGCGCGCGCACCGTCTCACCCTGGAGACGCACTTCGCCACCGGCATCATGCGGCTGGAGATGCAGCTGGCCACCGCGATCCGGCTGGGGGCGGAGGTGGCGGCGGAGAGCGCCGCCCTGGAGGCGCTGACGGCTAAGGTCAGGAAGGGGGACTTCGAGCTCGTCCACGGCTCCCTGGTGACCATCGCCGAGGCGGTGGAGGAGCGGACGCGGGCGGCGGTGGGCGAGCGCCTCGCCGAGGCGGAGGCGTTCATAGCCCGGTGCGCCCCCGGGCCCGGGACCGACAGGGCGAGGGCGGCCCTGGCGGAGGCGAGGGGACGCCTGGCGCGGAAGGAGTACGAAGGGGCGCACGCCCTCGCCGGGGAGTTGATGGAAAGGCTGATGGCCGAGCGCCGGGAGGGCCTTGACCGCTCGCTCGGCGAAGGGAGGGAGCTCCTGGAGATGGCCAAGCGGCTGGGGGCGGACAGCGTCATCCTCCGGGACAAGCTGCAGCGCGCCGAGGAGCTCAGGGCCCTGGGCCGGACGGACGAGGCCGCCGCGCTCGCGGAGGAGGTGCGCGGCTACGGCCGCGGGATCGTCTCCTCGGAGATCGATCAGAGGCTGACCGGGATCGTGCGGCGGATGGCGCTTGCGCGCAGGGAGGGCGTTGAGGTCGGGGGCCCGGAGCGCATGGCCGAGCAGGCCTCGGGCGCCCTGCAGCACGGGGACCTGGGGCAGGCGTTCGAGCTCGCCCTCGCCGCGAAGAACGCGCTGGACGAGGTCGTCGGGACGCACAGGCGGCTGAGGGCGCGCCTAGAGGAGGGGAAGCGGGTCCTGGCCGAGGGCAGGCGGGCGGGCGTGGACGTGGCCGAGGCCAGGGGGATGATGGAGAGGGCGGAGGCGCTCCTCGGCGCCGGGGATCTCAAGGCAGCGACGGAGGAGCTGGACCGGGCCAGCGTTTTAGTCCGAACGAAGGCTCCGGACCTCCTCCTCGAGTACAGGCTCAGGGAGATGACTGAGCTCGCCCGCCTGCGGGAGCGGCTGGGGCGGAAGGGCGGCGAGGCCGAGCTGGCGGGGCTTGGCGCCCTCGACGCCGCGCACCTGCAGGGGTCCCTGGAAGCGCTCGCCCGACTCAGGGAGGAATGGAGACGGGAGGTCGCCGAGGCCCTGCGCGCCGCGCTCGACGATCGCCAGCGGGAGGTGGAGCGGGCGACGGCTAGGGGGTACAGCGTCGGGCCCGCGCAGCAGATGGTGCTGCAGGGCAGGGCGGCGCTCGACGAGGGGCGCCTCGAGGAGGCGGCGCGCGTCCTGGACGTGGTCCGGACGGAGCTTGACGAGGGGCTGCAGGCCGACCGGCGGCTGAGCGAGGCGCTCGCGGCCCTGGAGGACGCGGTCGGGCAGCTGACCGAGCTCAAGGCGGACGCGAGGGACGCGACGGCCCTGCTGGAGCAGGCGAAGGCCCTGCGGAGGGGCAGGGCTGGCGCGCGCGCGGAGGAGCTGGCCCGGAGGGGGCTGGAGCGCGCGGACGGCATCGCCGCCCTGCTGGTGGGGCAGCTCACGGCCTTCGCCGGCGGCCTGACGCCGGAGAGGGAGGGATGGGAGGACCTGCGCTCCGCCCGCAAGCTGCATGAGGACATGGAGGCGGCGCTCCGCGCCCGGCGCTACCGGCACGCGCACCTCCTGGCGCGGTCGTTCCGCGAGGAGCTGGAGCGGACGCTGCAGGACAAGGCGCAGGCCGAGGACGCGGTCCGCGAGTTCGAGGCGCGCCTGGAGGAGGAGGCGAAGGCAGGGCTGAGGCCTCCGGCGCTGGAGAGGACGCTGGAGCGCGCCAAGGCGCTCCTGGCGCAGGGGCGCTTCGTCCAGGCGATGGGGACGGTGGCGGCCGCCGGGGACGAGCTCCGGGCGCTCTCGGAGATGTACGAGGCCCGGCTGAAGGAGTACAACGAACTGAGGGAGGCGCTCAACTCCCTGGAGGTGCTCGACGCGCGGAAGGACCACATCGAGGGGCTGCTCGAGCAGGGCCTTTCGTCCCTGAGGGAGCTGCGGTTCGACTCGGCCTCCCTGTTCCTCCGGAGGGCGCGGACCGCGCTGAACGAGTTCCTGGCCACCAGAACGAACGAGCTGCTCTGGGAGTTCACCCCGCTGCACGACCTGATGAAGCGGTTCAAGGCGGAGAGGCGGTTCGCGGCGGAGGTCGCGGAGATCGAGCGGACGACGGTGGACGGCATCGACCCGCGCGCTCTCAACCGGCTCGCTAGGAACGTGGAGCTGGTGAGGGCCGGGCTGGGGGACATCTTCCAGGAGCAGAGGGAGAAGGCCAGGCGGGCGATCGAGCGGGCCGCCCGCGCGGGGAAGGAGACGGGGCGGGCCTGGGAGGTCTGGGCGGAGGCAGAGGCGCAGGCCGGGAAGGGGGACCTCTGGGGCGCGTTCACCTCCCTGGAGGCGGCGGTGAACGCCATCGGGAGGAAGGCGGGGGAGGCCCCGGAGCAGCTCTCCAAGCAGGTGGCCGAGGTGCTCGAGCGGGCGGGCCGGGAGCGGGTCCGGCTCCCGGAGACGGAGCGGGCGTACGCGGAGGCGCTGCAGGCGGGGCGGGACGGCGGGGCCGACGCGGAGCTCCTGAGGAGGGCGCTCGAGACCTCGAGGAACGAGGTGAGGGCGACCTGTCCCCGCATCGCCGTCGACGCGGAGCTTGCGGGGGACGCGAAGGAGGGGAGGCCGATGGACGTCCTCCTCCGCGTGACGAATACGGGGGAGTACGCGGCGCGGGCGGTCCGCGCGTTCCTCTTCGGGGACGCGGAGGTGCGCGGGATGCTCGAGGCGGAGGCGCTCGCGCCCGGGGAGAGCGCGGAGGGGCGCATCACCGTCATCCCGAACCGCGTCGGCATTCTATCCTTGGGGATATCAGTTAAATGCAGGCCCCTGCTGACGGACGAGGACATACTCTACGACAGCAAGCTCGACCTGGACGTGAAGTGATCCTAAAGATCATCTCTCATTGAAGCGGTTCTTTGGCCGTGGTATGTTCCTTCACGAAAATTAGGAAACTTTCAAAGTCCGCCGAACCCTTCGCTACCTCCACCATGACATGAACCGCCGTCCGCGATGGTACGATCAATGAATATCCGTTCATTTCCAGAAAGATGGAGAGCGCCGATAGGGCGGTCCTCTTATTGCCGTCGACAAACGGGTGCAGACAGACGATCTCGAACGCCAGCTTGGCGCCTTTTTTAATCAGATCATCATACGGCTCGATGCCGAACATCCTGTGGTTCGGAGATTTGACGCACATGTCCAGATTCTGAGGGGACAACAGACCGCGAGTGTTCTCCTCTTGATCCTTCATCAACCTTTCATGGATCGCCAGTATGTCCTCGGAATCAAGAAAGAAAAGGATTTGGGCGGGTGCCAAGAGAACACCTAGAGCTTTCCGAGCTCGTCCAAGGCGACCTTGTTCCTGGACAGTGTTACCCCGATGGCATCCTCGAAGATCTCTCTTCGAGATCTGATGATGGCCGGGGTAGCGGAGTGGAACACCACAGGCACCGATTGGACGGGGGTTACATCGAGGACCGCAGGTGTAACGGAGCTTGAGCTGTCGACCAGTTGGCTCCCGTTAGCCAAACCGGAACTGCTCTCCTTCCAAACGCTCAATGGCCTGTCCATGAAAGCCCCTCCGAATTTCCATAATGCATGGATGACTTATAAGTTTTCATCGACCACCCACCTATCAGGATGAGATTCCTCGGCATAGCCCATGGTTGACATGGGAACACCTGGCTGCTGGGCGTACATTCTTTTGATCGTCCTCTCGGTCCGGAAGACGTTGGTGCGCACCGTGCTTTCGATGATCGCCCTGTTGAACACCGCCCTGACCTCCTCCTTTCCATTGAGAGCCTGTTCCGGATGATAGGGGATGTTCAATGCCATCACTTCCTGGTATTGCCTGAACAGATCGATGATCTTATCTTCCAACGAAGGACCGATATCAATGACGTTCAGACCAATGACGTCCCTGGCCTCCCTCCTGTTGATGATATAATCGTGGGAATACCGCCCCCTTATCAGGGTCTCCACGATCTTTCTGTTCTTTTCTTGGTCGGAGGAATGTCCATTGAGCAGGGTGAGCCCGAGGAACTCTATCTGTTCCCTTACCCTGTTAACAGCGCCAAGAGCGAGCGGATTGATCGTTTGGCTCAATCTATCGAAGACCTTGATCATCCCTTCCTGATCTTTGATCCCGAACTCGCGCTTTGCCAAGTTGATGTAACTGTTGACGTCCTCAACACTGATCGGGATCCAATCAGGAGCGGGTTTTCCAGGCAACATTACCTGTGGTCCGTGAGGAGTGGTTATCGTTGGATCGATCGGCGATAGCTGACCCATCCTGGTCATGACTATTTCGTCCGCCCCAAGAGCCATCAAAGTACCGCTCGACAAAGCTTTGAAAGGTATGATTATTCCAAAATGATCGCAATATTCTTTGATCATGTTGACCAATGCATAGGCGGAATTGGTCAGCCCTCCGGTGGTGTATAGGAACAGGTCGATCCGGTCCTGACGCCCAATCGCATTAAGGTGGTCGTAGAACAAAGGATGAACATCAGAAGCCACCTTGGTCTCCATTCCGGGACGGTCGCCGGCTAGATATGCTATCACTTTACTCTTCCGTTTCTTCTCCAATGAACGTAACAATGCCAGTCTTTGAGCCCTTCCCATGAGACCACCTTAGATGTTCATAGATTATTGCAGATTAAAGGATTCCATTACAAATAGTTCGGCGATCGGATATTAACATCGGAAATGCAGGGGGTCGATGTTCAAAGGAAGCCCGGCTTGAACCCAATGCTCAATATATACACTGATGCCCAAACCAGGCACCTCGGCCATTTCCCTCGATATCGCCGAGGCGTCGGCTCCTGAGTCAAGGAGGGCGAGCGTCTCGAAGGAGACATCACCGTTGGACAGCGTGATAGGAACCATTGGCCTTTTATTGATACATTCGGGATTGGCCACTTACTTGTTTTTGAAGCTCAGCACCATTGGATCACAGGATCATGGTGTCGGGGGTGGGAACCATAGCGATTAAAGGTTCTGACCGGCCACACCGGCTCTTCGCCAGCTGATACACGTCCTTGAAAGATGAGGAATGGGCAATGACCCTTTCATCACATATGGCGACCCATTGTCCCGCGTATGGGGTGACATCCATGCTCATGAAGTGATCGTAGTTGGTGGTCACGTTCTTCCCGAGATGGGATTCGCTATGTCAGGTAATAAACATCATCGCTAATTGTAATGGGTCAATTGGCATAGATTCGGCGATCTTATCCCAGTTATCCAATGATCACCTGGTCATCGAGAGATCATTGTTCATTGATGATAGTGACCGAGGAGTGTGTCGACGGCAAGAACTTCGACCTGGACGTGAAGTGATCAGGTCCGATAGATGATCGCTCACGGCTCAGCAGGTCGCTTGAGCGTTCTAGCATACTTCTCCGCGATCCGTTTCGATGCGGTCTCGATCGCTGTTCGGTGTTGGGTATGAGACCCCTCTTGCGGCGGAGATATCGCGGATCTGTCCTCAACGCTTTCCATAGCGGCCCTGACCTCGGGAAACATCTGCATTATCAGTGAATCGTTGAAGGCGTTGATCGAGACGACCAGCGGTTCATCCGAGTTCAACCTGTAGAAGTCCATCTTGCCCTTGGTGGTGCGCACGAGAACGTTCCACCCGACGAACTTGTTGATCACCTTGGAAGCGCTGTCCCGGTGAACCCCGGTCATGCTGCTGAGTTCCGCTACGTTGAACTCCGCATCGGGAGAGGCGATGAGCCTTTCCAGTATCCTCAGCTCCACGGTGTTGCCTAGTATCCCTTCGAACGGCCTGTCATTCGTCTTCATGCATCTCCCCTCGACGACCGTATACAGATGCCTATGACATAAATATGTCGGATATAATCAGCATTTATGTCGTATAAAATCATATCTTGCCCCTCCCTCCCCTCCAGATCTGCACGCCGTGGGCCGAGATGGCCTTGATGGTCGGCGAGGGACCGGCATAATAGTTCTTCGACCTCTTCTTCTTGCACCCCAGATAGCGTTTGGCCACGAGAACGTCCAGCTTGTTCTCCAGATCTGTTATATGATGGCCTAGGTCGCGTTCGATGGCCTTCAGACTGATGGAGTGATCTGGGCTAAGGCAGCGGCCCTTGTAAAGATAGGTCAGAATGTCAAGCTCGTCTTTGCTGAGTCCACAGGTCATCAAAGGCACCTGCTTTCCTGATAATGATGGTGCATTGTCCCGGGAGTATAGATCACGATAGTGTGACAGAAGAGCTGATGGTGTAATATCTATGATTACAGATATATTAACTCAAAAAGATGAAAAATGAAAACGGTCACGAGAGGGATCACCCTTCGTAAAAAAAAATGAATAAGCTGTACTTGGGTCACTACTGCGGACAGAACATCATGATGTCCCATGCGACAGCAAGTTCGACCTGGACGTGAAGTGAGGTTGGCCGATTTATTGAAAATCGTCCTGAATGCGGACGGAAATGGTTTATTACCGGCCTATTCCAGGACGATTTGAGGAATAATCTGAGAGATTCACCTGATGAGCTTGCCCCGGTTCATGTACAGGATGAACACCACGATGACCGCTATCACCACCGTCACGGCGATGAGAACGTCGAACAATGCCCCCTGGCCGAACTCCGGTTCGATCCAAACTTCCGTCAACGGCCCGACGTACTCCTCTCCGTCCGGGGTCAAGACGCTCATCCGGTACTGATAGGTGTGACGCCAGCTGTCCTCGTTCAACGTGTCGTCCACGAAGCTGTTCGTTCCGTTCTGCTGAACGAACGATGCGCCGCCGCTGCGGTAGATGACACAGCTTCCAGAGAACACGGTGCTCATCGGTTCCCAATATATGTTCACCTCCAGTTCGTCCTGCTTCAGATTGAGGGTGGGCGGGACGAGTTCCATTTGAGCGCCCGGCTGCGCCACGGCTATGCTCTGCGTGAGGCTGTCGAAGTAAAGAAGAACGAGATGGTCCCAGGGGCCGGCGGCGAACTCTTTGATAGCGAGCGACATTCCGTCCGGTATCCACAGGGGCTCTTCGATCCAGTTGTTCGCGTAATATTCCAGACGGTTGAGGCAGCTTCCCCTCTGGTACAGCATTCTTTCTTCATCTCCGTCCATTATGAGCTTGCAGAACGGGGTGCCGTCCTCGTCGTAGGGTTTGTAAGACCAGCCGAAGTCGTACCTTATCGCCAATCGCACCTTGCCGCCGGAGCTCCACAACTGGTCGCTCTGCTGGTACATGACGCTCTCGAAACCGTCCGTGTCCACCCCGAAGGAGAAGCGGTTGAGGGTGCCGACGTTGAGCACCTGGCGGTCGCCCCATTCTCCGTCATCCAGCGTCACGAACTCGATGGAGTGGTTCCCGGAATACCAGTCCTCGATGACGTAATCGGTCACATTGAGATAGGCCATGTGCAATCTACCTTGGCTGTCCATGGCCAGCTGCGGCGGGTTCGTCCACACGGCGCGGGAGGAGCGGACGGTCGCCAGCTCGTCCGACGTCCAGTTGCCCCCGGCGTTGGTCATGTGCACGTGGGTTTTAAAAGTGAAGTCGCTTTCCAAGGCGGCCGAGAAGGCCAGGTGAACGCTGTCGTTGGAGTCCACCAGCGTGTTGATGCCGGTAACGCCCATGTGGCCGAAGGTGCGCACCGTTTCGGAGGTCCATGTATCGTTCGTCCTATACCAGTGCACCAGCTCCCAAGTGGTGAGATTGGCTCCCTGCAGGCACACGATGTGCGGCTGACCGTGGTTACCTACGGCCACCGTCACGCTCTGGATCCATTCTTCCTCGCCCAGGTCCGAGAAGCTCCAGGTCCTGTTCGTCAGCGTTGCGTAACGAAGCAGGACGGAGTACCTGTGCAATCCTGTATCCTGGTAATCGTCTCCAGGTGTCGGGTCATACGTATAAGCCAGGTGGATCGAGCCGTTGAGGTCCACGGCCATGCTCGGCTCGACGAACGTGCTGTAATCACCGGGACGGAACACCGGCCAGTTCTCCGTGAACGAAAATTCATCGCCGCTAACCACCCCCGGTACGCTGGTCGATATCATCATCACGGCCAGGAATCCCACTATGACCATCGCCATCAACGATCTCATTTACTATCCCTCGATCGGGTTCGCGACCATGAGCGGCGCTACGACCGCTGATCCGGATATCGCCTTCCGTTCCACTCCCGCTTACCCGGTGATGCAGGATTTGGTCTGAGCATAAATTCATCGGTGCCTCTTCCTGAAGCGATAAACGGCGACATCGGGTTCGATCACGATAGCTGACCATCATCTCTTCTTCCGGATCAACAGCTACAACACCGCGGTGAAGGCGATCGAGGATATCGCGGTCGCGGCGAACATCAGCCAGAGGTCGCGCATGTCCAGACCTTCGTCCCATCCTTCCTCGGTGTGGATGGTTACCATCTCCCCCAGGTACTCCCCTTCGGCGGTGATGACGCTGATGCGGTAATTCAGCAGGGTCCAGACCTGTATGCTGCCTATGGTGGCGTCGGTCATGCCGGTGACATCGGCCGGAAATACGAACGGCATGCCGGAGTCGACGGTTATGGGGACGGTTTCGCCCCAGAGGGCCGCATGGTATATCCTGACCTCGGTCACGCTCGATCCGCTCGGCTCCCATTCGAGGTGAACCTCCGTACTGGTGCTGTCGAGGTCGGTGATCTCCGGGTACAGCGACAAGCTCCCGGGCATGTAAAGTAGCAGCTCCTCGTTCATGGCGTCGAACAGAAGGATGACCGTGCCGTCGTCGTTCATATCGCCGGGGTCGCGGGAGGCCGGGTAGGTTGCGGCCGGCAAGCGCAGGGAGCGGTCGCTATCGTCGCTATTGTTGCCGACGAAGAAGTGATCGTCCTCGTGCATGAAGATGAAACGCTCGCTTCCATCCGCGTTCAGATGAAGCTCGCACTGTCAGGTTCCCTCGGCGATGCCGCCCCAGGAAACACCGGAATCGTTCCAGGCGGCAAGCCTTACCGGTCCGTCCTCTTCCGTTGAGGAAGTGACGCAATGGTACAGAACATGCTCATTGTCATCGGCATCGATCTGCAGCGACAGGCTGTTGCACCGGTCTGGCAAGCTCAAATTCTTCTCATCCTTCCAGCTCTCTCCGTCGCGGGTGAGCAGCTGCAACGACCAATCTCCGGAGCCCCAGTCGCCGGAGATGGCATTGTCGACCTTGACGTGGGCTATATGCACTTTTCCCGTGCTGTCGATCTCGATGTCGGGCATACATATCAGTTCGCTGGTCTGGCCGTCGTACATGTCTATGTAATGGAAGGGCATGAGCTCCCACCCCTCCCGAGCGTTGGTGACATAATAATAGGTCAAGTTCTCCTCGCCTTGGAGAGAGCGGAGCCCCATGACCGCGTGCACCTTTCCCTCGACATCCACCGCCATATCCGCGTTCCTCGCGCCACCCATGGTCATCTGTGTAACGTTCTGGCAGGCCCAGGTCCCGTTGGTGTTGTTCCAGTACATGACGTCAATTTTGTAGTTCCATGTGGTGGCGCATAGAATGTGCACGTTCCCTTCGGCGTCCAGGGCGATGTCGGCGAATTCGAAGAAACCCGCCTGGAGGTCGGCATGCTCCCAGGTTCCTTGCGAGAGATTGGCGTAGCGCAGGAAGCTCGGTCGGAGGTACCAGTCAGAGTATGCTGGATTGCGGTAAAGGTATACCGTATGAACGACGCCTTCTTCGTCCATGACCGCCGACGGTTCGAGCGTGGAGCCAGCTGGTCCGGCGCGGAACACCGGCCAGTTCTCCAGCTGAAGTTCGTCATCGGCCTGCGCCGGTCCGAACGATAAGGACGAGATGATCATCAAAAAGGATAGCGCGACCGCTGCCATGATGGCGGTCCTGGAGAACGCAGTGATGCGTGACGCTCCGACTTCCCCCGGGGAACTACTAGCGTGGGGGATAAAGAAGCATCGGTCGATTTTGTAGAAAAATGTGTTCGAGAAGGGGTTTTTCGTTCGGGTTCAAAGTTCCGGATGGAACTTGTAGCCGTAGTGGATGACGCCCCCCGGCCCCTCCTCCCCGAGCTTGCGGAAGGAGGCCCAGACCCGCATGCCGATCCGCACGTCCCCCGGCTCGACATCGATGATCTGCGCCGTGAGCATGACCCCCTCGTCCAGTTTGATGAGCGCGACGACGTAGGGCCTCTGGTTCAGGAACTGCGCCGGGGCGTCGTGCACCACGCTGAACGAGTACACCTCCCCCTTCCCGGACAATTGGACCTCCTGCATCTTGCCGATAGACCGCCGATGGCACTCCGGGCACACGGAGCGCGGCGGGAAGGATATCTTGCCGCAGTTGCCGCACTTGGACGCCTTGAGGTTGTACCGGGGCGAGTTCTCCCGCCAGAAGCGCGCGATCGTCATCAGGCCACCCCCAGCAGGTGCATGACGACCGTGGAGCCGGTGCCGCCGACGCTCTGCGCCAGGCCGTACCTGGCGTCGGCCACCTGGCGCTTCCCCGCCTCGCCCCGTAGCTGCGTCACCAGCTCCACGATCTGCGCCACGCCGGTGGCGCCGATCGGGTCGCCCCTCGCCTTCAGCCCCCCGGAGGGGTTGACGGCGACCCTGCCGCCGATCTCCGTCTGCCCGTCCATCGTCGCCTTCCCCGCTTCGCCCGGCGGGAAGAAGCCGATGTCCTCCAGGGCCAGGAGCTCGGAGATGGTGTAGTTGTCGTGCACCTCGGCCAGGTTGATCTTGGAGATGTCGACCCCGGAGCGCTTGACGAGCTTGCGCATCGTGACCTTGGTGGCCTCGAACGAGGTGATGGTGCGCCGGTGGTGCAGCGCCAGCGTGTCGGACGACTGCGAGGACGCTATCATTCGCACCGGCGAATCCGTGTACCTCCGGGCCTTCTCCATGGCGCACATGACCACGGCCGCCCCGCCGTCGGAGAGGGGGGCGCAGTCGAACATGCGCAGCGGCTCGGCGACCGGGGCGGAGCCGAGCACAGTCTCCAACTTGATCTCCTTCTGGAACTGCGCCTTGGGGTTCAGCGCGCCGTGCTTGTGGTTCTTGACCGCCACGGAGGCGATCTCCTCCCTCGTCGCGCCGTGCTCGTGCATGTACCGGCGGGCGATCATGGCGTGGAGCGCCGGGAAGGTCGCGCCGAAGGTGCACTCCCACTGCTGGTCCGCCGCGGAGTCCTGGATGGCGGCCCCTTGCGCGTCCGGCACGTCCGTCATCTTCTCCGCCCCGCCGACGACGACGATGTCGTGCAGCCCGGAGGCGACGTCGAAGTACCCCTGGCGGACCGCCAGGGCCCCGGAGGCGCCGGCCGCCTCGACCCTCGTGGCCGGGATGTGGTCCCTCGCTATGCCCGAATAGTCGGCGATGAGCGCCGCGACGTGCTCCTGCTCTATGAAGCGCCCGGCGGACATGTTGCCGACGTACAGCGCCTCGATGTCCTCCGAGGCCACGTTGGCGTCGTAGATGGCCGCCAGCCCGGCCTGGATACCGATCTCGCGGAAGGAGAGGTCCCAGAGCTCCCCGAACCTCGTCTGCCCGATGCCGATGATCGCCACGTCCCTCATTCCCCTCCCTCCTTCATCCTGATCTTCCCGCGATACCTGGCGTACGTCGCGTAGTCGATGGCCTTCGTGCTCTCCATCATGGATCTCACACTCGGGGCGTTGTCCCGCTTGAACCTGGACATCCCGTCCGTCACCGTGATGTCGAACCCGTCGCACCCCGCGCCGGAGCCGTAGGCCACGGCGAAGATGCGGTCCCCCGGCGCCGCTTCGTCCAGAACGGCCGAGAGGCCCAGGGGCACCGCCCCGGAGTAGGTGTTGCCTATGTACGGCGTGAGCAGCCCGGCCCTGATCTGCTCCTCCGTGAAGCCGAGCTGCTTGGCGACGCGGGACGGGAACTTGCCGTTGGGCTGGTGGAAGACGGCGTACCTGTAGTCGGACGGTTTCGTTCCTGCCTTCTTCATGGTCCCCAGGGCGCAGGCGGTGACGTGCTTGAAGTACGCCGGCTCCCCGGTGAAGCGCCCCCCGTGCGAGGGGTACGGCTGCCCCTCCCTCCGCCAGAAGTCGGGGGTGTCCGTGGTGAACGAGTAGGTGAGGTTCAGCTCCGCTATGATCCTCTCAGAGCCGATCAGGAACGCCGCCCCGCCGGCGGACGCGGAGTACTCCAATGCGTCGCCGGGGGCCCCCTGGGACGTGTCCGCGCCGATCGCCACGCCGTACTTGATCATCCCGGAGCCGACGAGGCCCATGCACGTCTGGATGGCTGCCGTTCCCGCTTTGCAGGCGAACTCGTAGTCCGCGACGGTGATCTCCGGCGAGGCCTCGATCGCCTCGGCGACGATGGTGCCCGTCGGCTTCACGGCGTACGGATGGGACTCGGAGCCGACGTACAGCGCCCCGATCTCCCTGGGGTCGACCTCGCACCTCCTCATCATGTTGCGCGCCGCCGCGACGCTTATCGTTACGACGTCCTCGTCCGGGGACGGGACGCTCTTGCTGTAGATCATGAGGTTCTTGCCCATCGCCTCCCCGTCGTTCCCCCAGACCCTCCCGATCTCCTTGGGGGCGATGCGGTAGCGGGGGATGTAGGCGCCGTAGCTCACTATCCCGACGGGCATGCGATCACCTGTCCAGCCCCTCAAGCCTTTCGACCAGCTTGGGGACGTCGATGTCCGTTCTGAGCAGCGGGATGTTCTCAAGCGTCGCGAGGCGCATGGCCAGCTCGTCCACGTGCTCCGGCCGCTGGTAGACGACCAGGGCGGGCTTCATCGGGTGCGCTCGTATCGCTATCATTGGGGAGCGGCCGAACTTGACGCCCGTGAAGATCAGCGCCCGCTCGGAGCTCCAGCCATAGATCTTGAGGTAGTCCATGGAGCCCAGCGCCGTTATCGCCTTCATGGAGTCTATGATCGTATAACCGTGTATGTCCTTGTCCAGGGAGATGCCCTTGTTGAGCACCTCCCCCTCTATGACCTTCATGAACCCTTGCGCGGGCATGCTGCTTCGGAACTCGTGTATGGAGATGATGCATTCCGATTTCTGACCGAGGTCGTACTTCTTGAGCACCCTGGAGCCGTTCTGCTGGTCGATGTCCAGGAGACCGGTGACGATCTTGCGGATGATCACGATGCCGGGGGACTTCCTTCTCCCCGATTCATAGTCGCTGATGACCGATGGGGAGATGGAGAGGTGCCGGGCGAGGTCCTGCTGCGAGATCCCGAACTCCTCCCGCCATTTACGAAGCGTCTTGCCGGGGTCCGTGGACAACACGATCTCCCCGGCGATCTTCTCCATGAGCTGCTCGCGCATGCCCAGACGCACTCGGTTCACATTATATATAACTGTCGAATGTCGTGTACGACGTTTTATGTTTCGGGTGTCGGTCCATGGATGACCGAGGGGGTCAGGAGTTCCATAAGATATTTAATATGGGTAAGGTTTAACCGCCCTTACATGGGTCTGTGGGTTAGCTTGGTAAACTTGTAGGTTCGGGACCTATAGCCTCCGGTTCAAATCCGGACAGACCCATTTTTATCCCCCCCCATTTCACTCCTCCATCTTATTTTTTCATTAAGCGCAGGATTGATCATGTCGCCTTTAATGAAATGATGTTTGGGTTCGTTCTGTAATACAAACCATGTGTATTACAAGAACAGACACGAGGATATATCATCTTCAATCAGTCTATCCTGAATAGATTACTAACACAACCGGGCCTAACCTTTCAATTTTCCTGATGGGACAAAGGCCCTCAACAAAAACATAATATTATTATATATTTATTATGGCCTTGTTGCAAAATTACAGTAACCGGGCTTGCCCGGTTACTGCCAGCTGATGTATGTTGAACATTATGAGTTTGCACCGGACCTCATTTTCCCGCGCGTCACTTTTCCGGCACCGGATACGATGCCCGAACAGATTGCCGATCATGCTGAACACAGTTTCAGCATGTTCGCGCTTCGCCGCCCTGACGGCGAAGCGCTGCGGGAACTGCTTGGCGAAGAAGACCAGCTTGTTGTAGTTGACCCTATGTTCCATGAGCCCTCTGGCGTTCTTCTTGATCTTATGCAACAGCGTAGCCCCGTGCAGCCTGGCCGTGGCGAGGCAGGCCTCGCCGTGATAGGCCGAATCGGCCAGGCTACGTACGGGAACGACGTCCTTTGGCAATCGTTCCCAGACCTCCGAGAACACCTGGCTCTCATGCACGTTCGAGGCGGTCAATTCGTAGCTGAGCACGAGGAAGCGGTCGACCTCGATGGCGGCGTGCGTCTTAACCCAGTCCTCCCGGGCACGATGCGCGTATGGCGTTTCGCGCCATCCGCGCTTGCGACCGGAGTGGCCGGTCGCATCTGTGGCGACTATGACCTCTCTCTTCGGTAGACTCCCTATTACCCCGACTTCGACACTTGATCGTGTCAAAATTGAGGAAGTTTGATCACTGTATTAATGCTGGGCGTTGCAGTGCCCAGCGAAATTGGTAGACATTAAAGGCGTCCTCAACCTTTACTGGATTTGTGACAAAACAGTCCAAGCTGAGGACGATGCAGCTTACGCCGAATGACAATAAATCGTTTTCCATCGGCACGACGCTGATGGTCGATGATTGGTACGAGCGATTGGGGTTGAGCGAGACCATCGGACGGCACAAGAGCAAGGGCATCGCGCTCGATGCCCTTGTTCGTGGGATGCTCGTCGACCAATTGGGCGATAATATCAGTGTCCTGCAGGCGAGCGCGTGGCTCAACCGGAAGGAGGTTCGGGATCATTACGGCATCAGGGCGTTCAACTCGAAGACGCTGTACCGGGCGGTGGAACTGCTGGGACGGAACCGCGAACGCATCATACGCGAGCTCCAGGACAACGTCCTGGAGCTTCTCGGACGACCGAGGACGGACGTCCTGCTCGATTGGACGTCCATCGTCTATTACGGCGACATGGCGAAGCTAGCTAAGTACGGCTATTCGCGAGATCATCATCCGGGCGAGCGTCAGCTGACGCTCGGGGCGGCGCAACTGGCGCCGCCCTATGATGTACCGATCGGGCTCACCATCGAAGCGGGCAACATCAACGATCAGGCGCATATGAAAGCCACGTACGGTCAGGTTCGAAGGCTCCTAGAACCAGGCTCCCTGGTCGTGTTCGACCGGGGAGCGAACGACAAGTCGAATCTGAACCGGATCGAACTGGACGGTAACGATCACCTAACAGCAAAGAAGCTAAACTCGTCCGATGACGCAGTGTTCCAGGCATTCGATCCCGAACGCTGGGAGTGCATAGACGCCGTCCTCGGCGTCTATGCTCTGAAGCGTACGTTCCCCCGCCGCGTCAACTATTACTTCTATTACTTCTTCTCCGAGAAGCTGAAGAAGGATCATCTCAAGTCGCGCCGCCGCAAGGCGGAGCGACTTCTTGCCGAGGCGATCGCTATCCAGAACAGCCTAGATAAAGGAAAGAAGTTGCCGAAACGATTCCGCATCAACAATCCGCTGGTCGACGTCCGTTACGATTACCAGACGAAATTAGTCGAAATAGACGAGGAGGAGGCGCTCCGCCTCCTCATGGCGGACGTCATAGAGGGCCGCGAGGGCTGTTTCTACTTGACGTCCAGTCGCGATATGCCAGCGGCGGAGGCGCTACGCATCTACCGCAGCAAGGACGCCATCGAAAAGTTATTTCATTCACTCAAGAGCGAGGTGGAGATCAAGCCCGTCCGCGTTTGGACGGAGGACGCCGTGTACGGCGTCCTCCTTATCGGATTTATAGCGCAGCTCATGATCAGTTTGACACGTTTTTTCGTAAAGCCAGTGAAGCGCATGTCAACGAAATTCATCATTGACGCGTTGAAAAAGTTGACAGAAACGGTGGTTTCGATGGGCAACGGACTGAAGAAGCGGTTCTACTCGAACTTCAACGAGGTCAATAGGGCCATTTTGGCCGAATATCTGTATGAAACGTAGCGGAAAACGCCCGATAACGGGCGTTTTCGATGGGGTTCAGGACCTCAAAGATCGTGTGTCAAATCCTAAAACCAGTGAATTTTATCACTGTCAAGTGTCGAAGTCGGGATTCTTATCCGAAATTCTCGGTCAATGTAGGTACTTCCGGGGAATGAGATCATGCTCCTTCAGCACGTACCTCTTGACAGGCTCCGGAAGGCCGAGGGCCTTCAGGCGCCCGCGGTTCGCCCTCGTCACCTCGGTCACGCGCCAGTTATCGCCGACGCCCACGGCCATGATGTTATCCAGCGACTGCAGCGTCGCGGACACCGGCGTGCGGTCCCGCTCGGACCGCAGCCGCTTGGACGCCTCGCACCACAGGATCAATGACACGAACTTGACGAAGAGACGGCCCCTGGCCGCCTTCGGGTCCCCGGTGCGCCACCTGTTCCCGTCCAGCTCGTTCTTCAGCGCGTCGAATGCTTGTTCCACGAACGTTCTGCAGTCGTAGCAGGACATCATCGTCTCCCAATCGTTCACGCCGTGCGAGAGCATGACGAACATGCCCTCGCGGTTGACCGCGAAGGACATGGCGTTGCGCTTGCGCTCGATAACCAGGACGCCGTCCTCCACCCGGCATTCGAGGTACTTGGCGTACGTTCCGGCGATCCTCCTCTGCTCGCGTACCGCCGCCCAAGGTTCCATAGATCGAAGCCGCTTCTCGATGTCCGCCAGGGCCAGCTGCAGGCGGCGGCGGTCCTCCGCCGCCTTGCTGGCGTTGTAGCATGCATACGCCTTCAGGCGCCGTTCTTCCGAGACGTTAGCGAAGCGGGGGTCGTCCTCCAGCACCATCTCCAGCTCGGCGGTGTCGTTGCTGTCCTTCTCCACACCCCTCCTGCGCCTGTCGACTATCGCTACGTCAGCTTCGATGACCGCATAGACGATGCCGTCGTGGATGCGTACGTGCTCCTGGTCGTCCCTCATCTTGATGAGGGACGACATGAGGTCCTTGACGCATCTGGTGCCCTGCCTGCCGGGGATGACGAAGGGCATCCCGGCATCGATCATGCGCTGCAGGTTGGCCGCGGACCCGTAGCCGCGGTCCATGACCAGGGTGCAGGTGCCGGCGCCCAGCGCCAGCACCCGCTCCACCGTCCGTTCCAGCGTAGCCAGGTCGGAGACCGAGCCGGGGTACATCTCGAACATCGTAGGTACGCCCTCCCGGTCGGTGACGAGGCCGATGTTGGCCTGCTTGAGCGCCTCGTCGTCGCGATCATGCCCCCATTCCGCCCAGCCGTGCATGTGCCCGTAGGTGGAGACGGAGGTGATGTCGTAGCTCAGGACGTCGTGCGCCCGGACCAGGCGCCTCTCGAACAGCGTCTCCATGCTGTCGAACGCCTCGCCGAGCCGCTGCGTGAGCTCGGTCATCCGCGGCGAGCCGAAGCGGCCGCCGATGCCGAGCAGCTCCCTCACCAGGCAGCCGTCGGCGGCGTCCTCCACCGAGGACAATGGTCCTCCGGCCAATATCTGCGCTACCGCGACGGCAAGCAGCCGGTCGCCGTCGGCACCGAAGGCGTCGTAAAGATCGTCCCGCAGGCCGATGCTCTCGGCCAGCGCGATCAGGGCGTACGAGCCGCCGAAGCGGCGCGAGCGCAGCGCCACCTCATCAATAGAACTCGCATCGAATGTCCTGTTCTTTTTAGGAATGATGTTTCCGGTCTGTTCGTCCACCCGTCCGAGATACTCGTTCACCGTGACCGGATACTTCTTGCCTGGCTCGTACCTGGAAGTGCTCCGATAGGCGTACTTCTTCCCGTTGCGCTCGACATGATATACCTTGGGCATTATACCTATAATGTAGGTATAATATATAAGCTTTCTTTTTTATATTTCAATTATGCACTGGCTAATGGCTATAAATGCGAAAAGGAGTGCCATCGGCACCTCTACCTACAGATCATCCGAGAATTTCAGGCTGAAGAACCCGGAGAACCTGACGGAGAAGCAGGAACGCAATTTCCAGCGCGTCAAGGACCTGGACATCAGGACCGCAAAAGCATACCAGTTCAAGCTGGCCATCCAACGCACCTGGGAGCTGCCGCCGCAGGCGACCAGAAGGTATCTTCGGAAATGGATCGCCTGGGCCGAACGGTGCAATATGCCTGAGATGACGAAATTGGCCAAGAGCGTACGCGAGCATTTGGACGGCATTGTCGAGAGCGTACGCCAGAGGATCACCTCTGGCTACGCGGAAGGCCTTAACAATAAGATACGTACGGCCTTCCGCCGCGCATACGGGTTCAAGGCCAAGGAGTACCGAGACACCATGATCTATTTGGTAGCGGGGGGACTGAGCCTACCCACACAATGTTGAAGAGAAGCGATTTTGTTTTTCCCCTTTGAAACATCGTAATACTCAAAGCATTGAACCGCTCATATTGTGCCAATCTTCGATAATTTCAGGGAAATTGTATAATACTCGTTGAACTAAACGGGGGGATTAAGCCGAGGTGTAATTTTTATTGAAAGATGCTCCGGATGTAACATTAGTGGACAAAGGTCATAACGACCTTAAGATATCCGTGGTCATTGTCACATATTTCAGTTCAAAGTGTGTCGACAAGTGTCTCGAGTCTGTGCTATCTAATCATCCCCATGAGGTCGTGGTGGTGGACAACGCATCTACTGATGACACTCTGGATAGGATCGATACACGTTTCAGTTCGGTAAAGTTGCTACGCCAGAAGAATAACCTAGGATATGGGGCTGCTGTGAACGCCGGGGTTAGGGAGTGCTCTGGGGAATTAGTTGTGATCCTGAATCCGGATACAACAATTGGTGAAGGATGCCTCGAACATTTAGTCGGCGCGGTCAGGTCGCATGTCAGAACGATAGCCGTTCCAAGAATCATGTTGTACGACGGTTCGGTGGTAAACACCTGCGGCAACTACGAGCATTTCACAGGGCTGACGTTCACCAAGTGTATGGGGATGATTCCGGATGAGATTCCAGACGATCTCAATGTTTCCGGTATCTCCGGAGCTTGCTTCGCTATGCTAAGGAAGGATTATTTCGATTTGGGGGGGTTTGATGAAACTTTATTCCTATATATGGAAGACGCAGAGCTGTCTTGGAGGGCGCACACTCGTGATTACTCGTTCGTTTACGTCCATGATGCGGTAGTGTTCCACGATTACAAGCTGAACGTGAACACGGAGAAGCTTTTCCGGCTAGAGAACGGCCGTTATTATTTGTTGCGAAAGTTCCTGACCACCAAGGATATGATGTCCATAGGTCCGTCTTTATTGATGTCTGAGGTGTTGTCCTGGGGCTTCGCGGTTAGATTGGGCTCTAGCGGAGTTAAGTGCAAGATAAGATCGATGATGTACTTTTTCTCGAGACCGAAAGAGGTTCAACAATCGGATTACAAGAGGTTGTTATCGAAATTAGACGATAGGATACCGGACGATCAACTATCATATGGGCTCATAGATAAGATGGTGAAGAAGTGGGCAAACGTGATATATGTAGCTAATTTCAGGATTCTGAAGAGATGAAAGTGGGAATTATCTGTTCGCATGGTGGGCATCTAACAGAGATGCGATACTTACTAAACGAATTAAAATTGAAGGATTACTTCATTATATCTTATGATTCAGCAACAACAAGGGCTCTAAACGGAAAAAAATTCCTGTTTCCTAATTTTGGTAGTAAACCATGGAAAATTATTAAATATATACCATATTTTATTAAAATATTATTAAGTGAAAAACCAGATATTTTGGTGAGCAATGGTGCTGAAATTGCAATCCCATTTTTTATTATTGGAAAAATTTTTAAAATTAGAACGATTTTTATTGAATGCTATACAAGAGTTGATCAACCAACAGTTTCTGGTAAAATATTATTTCCTTTTGTTAACGAGTTCATAATTCCCTGGCTAGAATTACAAGAATATTATGGGAATAAAGCCAAATATATTGGAAATTTAATAACTATAACTGATATAAAATTTACAGATTTAGGTAACAAAACAGGTATTCTCGTTATTGTTGGCATGCACGATAAAAATTTTGATCGATTAGTTAAATATCTGGATTTAAATGCTACAAATATTAAATATCCAATTATTATTCAAAAAGGTGCCTCGGAATATCAACCAATTAATTGTTCTTATTTTGATTATTGTTCATATGAGGATATGCAACGTTATATAGAAAAATCTAAACTTGTGGTTTGTCAAGGTGGAATCACTATAATCGATTGCCTACTGCAAGGAACAAAAGTAATTGCTTTCCCAAGGAAAAAAGAATGGGGGGAGGCGATAAATGATCATCAATTAATTTTTTCTGAAAAATTAATGAGGTTGAATCTAATATCGGTCGTAACAGAAGCACATGATTTATTTGATAGAATTGATTTTGATTATAATGAAGAACCGATAGTTGTTAAAATAAATGATGAATACATTAGAAACTTCAAGAGACTGTTGGATTGTGAACATGTTTTATAAGATTAATAAAGAACGATTTAATAAATTATCAGTAATTCTTTTATGCATAATTTTATGTATGTATTTATATTATATTGTTAACACTAATCTATTTATCGGAAAATATGGATTAATGACATCGCTTAATTGGGTTTTTTTTTCATTGTTATATTTTAATATAATAATATTATTATTAAATATATATAAAAAAAATTATTTTTCGACTATATTTGCCATTGTTATATTATTCATTATTATTTTCATAACACCATTATTGTTGGAAGGAAATCCCAGATTCACTTTTAGTTATTTGGTGTATGGGCACACTAAATTCATTTTAAATACCGCTCACATAGAAGGTCAATTATTTACATATCAACAATGGCCAGGTTTAATGGTACTCGGCAGCATCATAATTCAAATAACTAGCTACGAAGGTCATATGATGATTGCTGTTTTTCAAATTATATTAAAAATAATATCATTAGTAATTATTTTTACATTAATGATGACGATGGGGATTGAAAAAAATTATTCGTTTTTTGGTTTATTATTATTCATTTTGATAGATTGGACTTCTCACATGTATTATACGCCCCCTGCTTTAGGTACTCTATTTTTTATAATTATTGTACTAATAGTATTTTTATCAATTTTTAAGGAACTAGATAGACAAAAAACATTTATCATGATCATTTTGCTGTTTACAGCTTTGACAATATCTCACGGTTTATCAAGTATTTTAGCATTAATTTTCTTTGGAGGAGTCATATCTATATTAATAATATATTATAGATATGATGTCAATTATAAATATTTACTTATTAAAAATACTAATTTGGTAATTATTCCATTAATAATTTTGACATTTTGGACATTTTTTGTAATTGGAGATTTTACACACGCTAATCTAAATAGTTATATAACAAATATATTCAATATTTTTTCAATCGTTGAAGCCACAGAAAAATCAATAAATCCTTCAGGAAATTTATATAAAGACATTTTATTTATTAAATTATCGTATACAATATTAATCATATTGATCTCGATTCCATGTTTGATTTATGTTATCAATAAATTTAAAACACCCAATCTTCATTATTCTCTTCCATTTATTTCTTTAATCACAGCAGCTGTTGTTCTTCCATTAATTGTAGGTCCTTATGGGGGAGAGATTATATCGAGAGCTTTTGGATACTGTACTCCATTTTTGATCATATTGATGTTGCTTGTAAAAAATAAAAAATATTATACAATTTTAATAATATTTATATTAATTTCTCCAGCACCTTTAATGATTAGTTTATATGGTAATGAACAGATGGATTATGTGTCGACCAGTGAATTATCTGGCATTAATCATTATTATGAAAATTATAATTATTCAATAATAACAATTTCTGGAGGAAGGGCTTGGTTAATGAATAATATTGAAAAAATGGTAATACAAAACTTAAATTTCGGCAATAGTACTGATTTTGTTAAGAATAATTCTGGCAATATAGTACTATCACAAAGAAGTATTGAATCATATGAATTTACATATGGAAAACTTGAATATAATAATTTGCTATGTAATTTAAACTCAGATTATTATATTAAAACTTATAATTCGAAAGCGTTTACTATCTATACTTTCAACCCGACTTCGACACTTGACAGTGAGAAAATTCATTAGGCCTTGTTGATGACATGCTAAAAGTGGCTCCCCGCCGATACGGGTGTTTGTATACATTCCGAAGGCGGGAGAACCATGTACTATATAGGTCTGGACATTCATAAAAAGAACACTCAGGCATGCGTGATGGATGAAAGTGGAAAGGTCATCGTCAACGAACGATCCTCTTCAGCCCAAACTCCCGCTGAGTTATAACTAGGTGCTAACTCCGACAGGCACCGGGATCTTCAACTTCTCCAGCGGCGTCCTGACCTTCTTCGTCACCTCGGTCAGCATCCAGCGCCCACCGGTGCTGACCGCCCTGAGCTTCGACAGCTCGAAGATGATGTCGTCCACAGATTGGCGGGCCAGCAGGCCCGCCTCCCTGGCCCGGTTCAGCAGATGC
>JAKQPV010000149.1:0-3628 GCA_029564515.1 Spirochaetota bacterium
CCCTCAGCCCGCAGCCGGGCGGCCAGTTCGACCATATCCCCCTTTCCAGTCGGCCCGTAGTGCCTGTAATCGGCCTCGGTGATGATCTTGTGTTCCTTCCAAGCGATCCGCAGGTCGTGTTCCAGCCCCTCGGCTATTTCCCAGGCGTCCACGTCGCAGGGCGGTATCGTGTCGGCCCCGGTGATCCGTATCAGTTCGCTCGACGGGATACGCCACAAGCGCGGCCCCGTCTTGATCCCCTTCAGTGATCCGTCCCGCAGCCAGCGTGTGACGGTGCGCGTCGATATTTGGAGAATCGCAGCCACTTCAACCGGCGTATACAGTTTTTCCGCGTTATCCATCCTCAAGCCCCCTCGCGAGTGAATGTACTGTACTCTCAGTTCATTATATCAGACACAAGGGCTTTTATCAATCGTAACGGTCAGAAAATCCCTTTATGTAACATAAGATACATTATAGGACATTGAACTCGTTCTGTTTGAAAAGATGTACACGCGAAAAACAAGAACTTTTCCCGTCCACCCTGGCCATATTGTGAGGAAAAAGCATCCCTCGACGGTCGTGCGGTGGATACCCTTGTTGGTATTGTTGATAAGATAAACAGGTGAAGTATAGAAAAATCGCGGCGAGGCGGCCTGTGGAAAAAACCCTCGTATACACAGGGGGTATTCTGCTTAATCCTTGCTATTGCTGAATTTCCCCTCTGCGGTACGTAGTTTTTCGGATGCCCCCTAGCAGTCCCCGCTATCATCGCTATCATGCTATCAAATAGGGGCTAAACGCTTGCTATCACTAAGAAAAAAAATGATAGCGGTAAAAAGTGCCCTCGCTATCATCGCTATCATTTGTTCCTGTGGAATGATAGCGATGATAGTGATGATAGCGATGATAGCGATGATAGCGATGATAGCGGTCACTCTTCTTTCTCTAACATTTCTCTTTCCCTCGGTACGTCGTATTGTCCTCGTGAAGTCCGTACCAGCAATCTGTCATGTACCATCTTGCCGACGAGAAAACGAACGTTTTGTTGTTTCTTCCCGACCGCGCTGCTTATGTAGGCGATGGAAACGCTTTCCCCGGCCTCTCTGATTGCCTTGATGATTTCTTGCCGTTCGTCGCTTGCTTTTTTCTCGCGTGCGTTCCCGTCGTATCGCCAGCCCGGTTCAAGCCATTCAAGCCCTATCGGATCGGTATCATCGAAGTCGCGCCCGTCGCGCTTCAGAATCGCGGGCGTGTTTTTGTCGCGGTTCCAGTCAATGGCCAGAATGCCATCGGCCCCCCCGACAAGGCCCATGCTGCCGGTAAGACTCTCTAGCCAGTCGCCTTCTCTGCCCCCGCCTTTTTTAAGATGTGTGCTCATCAGGATATTGCAGCCCGTTCGATCTGCCACGGCCTTGATGTTTGCCACGACCCTTGTGTCGCTCTCGTAGGCGTTTTCCCCCGGCTTGCGGTCGTATGGCTTGCAGCGTCCCCATGTGTCAAGGACGCATAAGACGGGGCGCGTGATCTTCAGTTCGTTTTCGAGGATCAGCAATCCGTTCTCGTTAAGGCGCGGGATTGCCATCAGAAAATCAAGGTCCTTTCTGAAATCGTTGCTGTCGCCGCTGACTTGCGTCATGCGACTACGCAGTCGGGATTCCGTGTCTTCAAGTCCGAAGTACAGGACCGGCCCCTGGGCGGTTTTCAACCCCAGAAAACTTTTTCCGTTCGTTATGGAAAGTGCCAGCTGCAAGCAGAAATACGATTTTCCCGACTTCGGCGGCGCGCCAAGGACGGTCAGTCCTTGCGGTACAAGCCCCTCGACGGCCCAAACGGGCGCGGGAATATCGGCGCGGTAAAGGTCGTATGCGGAAATTCTTTTCAGCCTGGGAATATCCCCCCCTGTGTCTACGGGTTCCTCGTCGGCGGTCCCGGCCTCGATGATCCTGGGCGCGTCGATCCGCTCGACGATGCTTTCGTAGTCCGTCGCCTTTTTCGCCTCGAAGGCCTTGCCCCCGTTGAACTTCGTGATGTCTGCCATATCTCTCACCCCCGCAGCCGCAGCGCGGCGTTGAATGTTCGTTCCCGGTAATCCGGTCTTTCCCACTTCGGGCGCATCAGTCCCGACTGCCTGAACAAGGCGTCGGCGCGGTCCCTGTCGCCGTCGGTCCAGTACAAGAGCATGCAGATCAGCGCGGCGTCGGCCTCGCTGCCTGAAGAATATCCGCTTGAATCGCCGTTCCATAGGGCGCGAAACTTCGGCCCGGATCGTGAAGATGATGCCCGGTCGATGATTTCACGGTCCAAGCGGCGCGGGAATTGCCGGGGCGGCGCAGGTGGTGTTCGTGGTGATGGCGTTGACACAGGGGGGGGCGTGATGGCGGCGTGAAGTTTTTCCACTTCGGCCTGGGCGGCCCTCATCAGGTGGTGATCCCCGAAGACGCAGCCGGTGACGGTCAGATACTGCGATGTTCCGTACAGCTCGACCGGCCCGGATCGGCGGGCGACTGGAAGATCAGCCAGGGCGAAGACGTGCAGTCCGGTCCCGCTCGGTGATAGCTCGGTGTAGCTGTTTATCATCTCGACGATCCGCAGCGCGTTCGGCTCGACGGTCCCGTCGGGGGCGATGCAGTCGTCAAGGTCGATCCCCACGACCCCGCTGCCGGCCCTCATGACGACGCCTATGCCGTCGGCCTTGCCGTCTTCGTACACGGCCAGGGCGTGTTCGAAGTCTGACCACGTGTGCGGATCGTTCGTGCTCGCGTCGCGCATGGTGCGCGGATTCAGCGGGGGCTTTTTCTGCTTGCCGTCGACCAGTCGGTAGGACCAAACGACCCATTGATTCAGCCTTTTTAGGGCGTCCGGTATTCCGGCGGCCTCGACCGGAATACGTGCTTTAGACTCTTGTAACTGGGCAAGCCCTTGTGTTACGATAGCGCAAGAGCAGGTGGTCAGTTTTACCGTTGCCATCAGCGAAAAAACTCGCTTTCTTCACTCTTGCGCGTCGCCCCGGCCCGGCCAAGGAATAGGGGCGATGCTGCTTTTTTTGGACTACTCTTCGGGCGCGGATCGTGCCATGTTCTTCTCGTCAAAAAGCTCATCCTTTCGTTTGTCAAAGATTTTTGCCAACTTTTCTTGCTGCTTCTTGCCAACACTGATTACGCGGCTCTCATATCTGCTTACTGTCGCATAACTCACCCCCAAACGTTCCCCGATTTCTCTCTGAAGAAAACCCCGCTCGTCCCTCAATTTCCGTAACAACGTCGTCAACCCCTCACCCCCTTTTTCGTAAATGCCCACTAGCCATATAGCTAAACGGTTAGCCAGTGAAGGGGCTTGCGTGTAAATTATAGCACACAGACTGTGGATAAGCTGCTCATCAATCCCCCCTCGATGACGTTTTTTCCACGTCCACGACTGAAGGCGGCTCGAAGTCCGGGCGTATGGGCGCGGTCAACGAACGGCCATTATGCGCGGCCGGGCGCATGTTGGAACATGGGGGGGTATCAAAGGGGCTTGTTCCATTTCCGACTCTGCCTTGCGTATGGGCGCATCGTAAACTGCGGGCGGTTCCCCTGGACTTGGTAAGTCCCCCTACCCCGTAGACCGTCAAGAACGGCCCTAGAATCGTTCAAACGGCCTCAAGAGG
>JAKQPV010000159.1:0-1611 GCA_029564515.1 Spirochaetota bacterium
ACATCGATCATAGCGTAATTCCAGCCGTAGTCCGCAAGCATCTCCGCCCGCGCTTTCATAGTCTCTGTATCAGCCGTTATGTTGATGAACGCGGACTTAACCTCACCTGTCTCCTGCTCGGCGCGATCCCGCATATCTGTCATCGCGCGGACGCGGTCCTCAAACCTGTTGAACGACTGGGAGGTCAGGTTCTCGTCGTCCTTGACGAAATCAAACCCGCCCATCCAGGTCTCGTAACCGATCTCGGCATGCTCCTTTGCGGTGAAACCGACCTTCGGTTTTGGGACAGCGCCTGTGAGCGGCCGGCCGTGAACCCGCATCATATCACGGATCCCCTCGATGCTGAAGTGCGGGCCTTTGAAGTGCTGGATGTAGCCGGCCGGGAGCGTGGCGTCGATCAACCGGAGGCGGTTTAACGCCTTCATGCCGAATATGTTCCCGGCGATGCCGCTCAGGAGCTGGGTGGCGTTCCCCTCTTCCCAGAGGGCGAGGGGGTATGCTATCTTCACGTAGTTCCCCTCGATCTCGAAGGCCTTCGCCTGGAGGTCGCGCATCCGTGGTGGCATGGTAAAGAGCGTTGTCCAGGTCCCGGTCGAACTCTCTGAGGCGATCCGGCCAACCGCCTCCTCCTTGCTGACCCCTTCAGCGGGTTCGAAGTAGTAGAGTGCTACAAGTTCGTCCGTGCCGGGGGTATGGTCGAGATCAACGAACTCATTGTACCAATCAATCGCCATAACATCACCTTTGAAGTGAAGGCTTTCAGGGGTGAAAAACCTTCCATCCGATGACGGCAAAAAATCAGGTGGGAAAGCGTGTTTTTCATCCGGCACTATGACGAACGGAAAAGAGGGCGTTGGCTGGGGAAAACGCGTGTGAGGATGATTGTATTACATGTCTTCAATTTTGTCATATTAGGTAAACATATATAATATGTATTTCATACTAACAATGGGTCGGGCCACCACTGACGGAAACCTTCCCTCTGCACGTCCACCCTACCATATCTGTAACCAATTTTTTAGCCGGACACCAGCGAGGGTGTGTCCTGCCATGGCACACACCGTGAAGTGACATCCCCGTTTTGCAATTCGTCATTGATGCAGTGCCAGGAAGTGCATCTCCACCGTCACGGTGAAACATCTCTGAGGAATACTGTTTCTGCCCAGGCACAATTTTCCCCTGATCTTCGCCAATCTACTGTCCGCCTTGGGTTGGTAGAGTATATCGCAAAAGGCGTACACAGAGGCGGTCTTGACAGCTCCCCGCAGATACCGCCGAGAAAGAGTGGCTAGTTTACAGTCCAGATCGTTGATACGATGCCACCCCGCCCCGCACAAATGTATTTTATGCAGGAAATCTGATTGAGTGAGGCGAACGGGGTGCGGCAACGCAACCGATGCGTCAGCCGTCACCGTATCGGTGCGAGGGTTGCCAAGCCAGGTCAAAGGCGCCAGGTTGAGGGCCTGGTCTCGCAGGAGTTCGTGAGTTCAAATCTCACTCCTCGCACTCCGGTTTTTCAAGCAACGCAGCGGGAGAAGATCCCGCGATCTTTACACCGGCACCGACCGGCGCTGCCGGCAGCGTTTAAGGAGTCCCTCCCACTCGGCCGGG
>JAKQPV010000005.1:0-3273 GCA_029564515.1 Spirochaetota bacterium
GAAGAGCCGGCACTGGCCGTGAGCGTACGCCCGATAAACGAAAACGAGAAACAGGCGCTGAAAAAAATAGAGGCCGTTCCGGTCATAGTGGACCCCGGCAGGAAAACCGGCGAAGAGATCGAGTCAGCGGTGAAAAAAGCCATCGGGGCAGCACCCGCGGTCGAGCAGGACAAAATCAAGCAGCTCATGGACAAGAAAACCCGTACGATCGATGAGATCCGCGAAGCGTTCAGCCGTGTCGACGAGATTACCCTGTACAACGGCCGCGTCATCCAGGGCGCGATCCTCTCCCGCGGAACGGAATACAGGATCCTCACCCCTGACGGGACCATCACGGTGCCGGAAGAGGAAATCAAGAGCTCGGGCGTAATCAAATAATGTGGCGGGGGGATATCCATGACACATACCAATCGGGCCGGAATACTCGGTGCTGCCGTTGCTCTGATTTTCCTGTGCGCATCTGCGGTTTACGCGGAGCACGTGTTCATGAAAGACGGGAAAATCATACAGGGCAGGATCTCCCTCGACAAGAAAGAGGGAATCACCCTCGACCTTGCGGGCGGCATGAAGAAAGTCATCCCGCGGGGCGACATACTCCGCATTCTCTATTCCGACGAATACCTGACCAAGTCCCTTGTCCAGCTCACCACCGGCGAAACCATCGAGGGGTTCATCGTGCAGGAGAAGCGCACCGAGCTGACTATCCGGAAAAAACTTACCGATCCCGTCGAACAGGTGGTCAAGAAGGAGCATGTACAGTATACCGCAAAAAAACGGCCGAGCCAGCTTACCGCCCGGGCAATCACCGGCGGCTTTTTACTGAAGTGGACCAAACCCCCGGGATCGTTCAGGAAGTTTGTCGTGTATATGAAAAATGAGGGCGGGGAATACAGGGTCGCCGGCGAATCGGCCACTCCCGATCTCAAAATCCGCAGGGGCGTTTTGGAAGGAACGACCTACCAGTTCACGGTTCGTCTGGTTGACGAGGACAATTACGAATCACCGCCCGGCAACGAGATAACCGTGACCTCGCTGAAAAAAGGCGAGGCCCCGGCCGCCACGGAAGAGGAGGCGAAAAAGCAGGAGAAGCCCGCACCGAAAAAAGAAGAAAAATTCTCCCTTGGAATCGGGCCCTTCGGCTCCGCCGGCATAGGAATGCAGTCATGGGACGGCACGTTCGTAAGGCCCTGGAACGCGGGCGGCGGGATCATGTTCGACACCGCCCTTGCGCGGGACACCCTGATCAATTACCGCACCACGGTCAGCTTCGCCCAGAACTACGATTACCGGTATTCAAAGCGGCCCTCCCTGTTCACCTTACCGGTCAGCGGAGGGGGATATACGGCCAGGATATACCAGACGGTATATTACAGGTCAAGGGAGTTGGTGAAGCCCTTCTCCTTTGACCTGGCATCGGGGATCGGCTTCGGCGTGGTGCGGACTCCCATCGTGAGGTTCTGGCTCGGTCCGGAATATTTCCTGAAGCTCGTCACGACCGGCTCGAAGCGGTACCTGGGCCTGTCCGCCGGCATCGGCCTGGTGCTCGGCCTGAACATCAATATCGGCAGTCTCGTCACCCTTGCCTTCTCCGGAAGCGGCAGGGTGATGTATTCGTACCGCTACTCCGAATACACCTCGATCGACACGAGCGATTTTGTCCAGGGATCTTTCGTGCCGGCCATCCCCGCGTACGTCCAGCCCGACCCGAGAACCAAACTGCACCAGCAGGACCATGGCATAGGGTTCGGGGGACAGCTGAACATCGCGGTCCTGTTCAGGATCAACGACAACTATTCGCCGAAAGCGAAGTAAGATCAGGCATCAAAACATAACGTCAAAAAAAGGCCGCTCGATGAGCGGCCTTTTTGTATATATTGAAATACCAGCAGACGCGCTTATGCGCCGGGCATGCTGGTGAACACGCGGAGGGGGTCTACCTCGTTGCGCAGTATGCCAAGTACCTCGGCGGAGGGTATGGGCGTTACCGGGATCTCGCCGTCCGGCTTCAGGAGCTCAAACCCGGTTGCCATCTGGGCCAGGCCGAAGGCCACGCCCGGGTTGAGTGATTTCACCCGCATGCGCTTCGATTCCGGCTCGAAATCGTACACTCCCGCATTGGTCACGACCGCGACCGGCCCCTGTCCCAGGAGCCCGGCCTTTTTGCGTGTGTCGCCTCCCTCAAGAAAGCCCACGGAGGTGATGAAATCCACCTTCTTCACGAACTTGTCGGGCGACTGCAGTCCTACCAGCACCATTTTCTCCGAGAGCGAGGAGAGATCGTTGTTCCCGCCCGAGCCGGTAAGGCGCACTTTGGGCTTCATTAAATCGGTCCCGATCATGTGGGTGTTGATGTTCCCGTACATGTCTATCTGCGCGAAGCCGAGAAACCCGATGTCCACGTACCCGTTGTACGCCTGCCCGAAGGAATAGGACATCTCCAGGATCTGGGGAGACTTGCGCCAGGTGAACGGGCCGCCAACGGACCAGGGCATGCCGCCCTCGAGAGGGTCCTGCGCGCCCGATTCGTACACCAGGGTTATGTTCGGCGCGTGCGTCTTGCGCGCCAGAATTGCCGCAACCATCGGGAGCCCGGTGCCCACGTACACGACCTGGTGGTCCCCGATCTGCAGGGAGAGATTATAGGCAACCATTTCAAGGGGATTTGCCGGTTTGATGTCTGTCATGGTTCGTTTCCTCCTTTATTCAGATGGCGCGGCTCAGTAGTAAATGCCCGTCTCTGTCTCGAGCGACTTGAATTCCTTGTACGAGAAATCGAAGCCCAGGTCCTCGTTGTCGTACTCCTCCGCCTTCGTGAGCCGGCGCGACATGGCGACCCATTTCGCGCCGCCCAGCTTTTCGATGAAATCGAACTGGTCCTTGCAGGAGAAAACCCAGTGCTCGAAGTACTCGTTGATGTTCGCCTGCGACTGGCACGCCCACCGCATCAGCTTTTCCCACCACTGACGCGACCAGTAGTAATACCCGGGCATGCTCCCGGGCGCCGCGCCGAACGGCAGCTCCACGACCGCGTCGACCGCGGTAAAGGGGATGACCACGCCCTTGTTGTTGCTCCGGATGTCGCCCGGGGGCACGATCTCTTCCGCCGTGACGATGACCCTGCGTGCCGCCGCCGCCAGCGCTATGTCGTTGATCGGCGGGCCGTACATGCGCGCGTTGCCGAACCGGTCCGCGGCCTGCACGTGGATAATGGCGATGTCCGGATACAGCGCGGGAACGAACACCACCGGGTCCGGGTCGGCGCGCATCGGGTTT
>JAKQPV010000021.1:0-3980 GCA_029564515.1 Spirochaetota bacterium
GGTGACGGCGGCGTCATTCATCGCCATCTCATCGGTGTCGTAGACGGTCGCGGCGAATGCCTGCGTTGCCCCGACAGCGAGTTCCGCTGCCGGCGGGGTGACGACGATGCGGGCCGGCTGCGGCACGTACAGTTCGGTGACAGTGATGTAACCGGTCTTGACCATGGAGTTGCTGCCGGCCTCGTTTGAGACCGTCAGGTTGACGGTGTAGGTGCCGGGAGTGGTGTAGGTGTAGGTCGGGTTCTGCTCGGTCGAGGTCGCGGCGTCACCAAAGTCCCAGGCCCAGGATGTGATCGCGCCCGTGGAGGTATCGGTGAAGGCGACCGCGAGTGGGGCGTCGCCGGATGTCACGTTGGCGGTGAAGTCGGCGGTGGGCGGAGTAACGGGATCCTTAAATGCATAGATGATATTTTCCGTGGTTCCAATGTAAAGGGTTCCGTCGGATCCGATTGCCGCATGGCAATTAATCCCGCCGCCGGTGGTGTACATCCAATTCAGTGTTCCGTCCGGGTTCAATGCATAGAATTTTCTATCGTAGCTGCCGATGTAGATGGTTCCGTCAGAACCGAGTACCGGCGTACTGCGGATCATGTTTTCCGTGGTAAAATCCCATTTGAGTGTTCCGTCAGGGTTTATTGCATAGACTTTTTTATCATTATTTCCTGTGTAGATGGTGCCGTCGGATCCGATTGCAACAGAGCTGTAGATGTAGGATCCAAAGGTGTAGGTCCATTTGAGCGTTCCGTCCGGATTTATAGCGTAGAGGTTGTTGTCTGCGTTACCAATATAGATAGTTCCGTCTGTACCGATACTTGGGGAGGTACGTTGCATTTTCCCCCCGGTGGTGTAGGTCCATTTGAGCGTTCCATCCGGATTTAATGCATAGAGGTTCTTGTCCAAACTTCCGATGTAGATGGTTCCATCTGTTCCCACAGCGGGCGTGCTGTATAACTGACCTGCATTGAACGTCCATTTAGTAGTTCCCTGGGTTCCATCGTCGGATATTGCATGTAAAGTATTTTTTTGATAACCAGTGGTACCGATGTAGATGGTTCCGTCCGGAGCGATTGTTGCGGAAGATTCGGATATTGAACTATCTGTTGTGTAAGTCCATTTGAGCGTCCCGTCAGGATTGATTGCGTAGAGGTTCTTATCGGTGCTTCCTATATAGATGGTTCCGTCTTTTCCTATAGCAGGTGATCCGTATAACCTATCTCCTGCGGTAAAATTCCATTTGGGGGTTCCATCTGGGTTTAATGCGTAGAGATGTCTGTCAATGCATTCAATATATATGGTTCCGTCCGACCCGATGGCAGGCTGACCCGCTGGATCCTCTATGCTAATCGTGTAAGTCCATTTTATAGTGGCCGTCTGCGGGCCGAGGTAGGGAGACTGCCCGGTATTCTGGAGGTCGTAGCCGAACTTCGGCCAGGCGGTATCGGCAAGGCCTTTCCCGGACGGGGTTTCGCCGACCGTTATGTAATCCTGTTTTATCTTGCTGTCGGTGCCCGCCTCGTTCGTCACCGTAAGGTTCACGGAATACGTTCCCGCGGCCATGTAGGTGTGCGTTGCATTTTGAGCTGTCGAGGTGGCTCCATCGCCGAAGTCCCACTCCCAGGCAGTCGGGCTGTTGGTTGACGTGTCGTTGAAACGCACGAAGAACGGCACAGCCCCGCTGGTTGCGCTGGCGGTGAAGTCCGCGATGGGGGCTTCCGGGAGCGGCTGGCCTATGACGGCGTATCCGGACGACCCGCTGGTGCTCAGGCAGTTGGTCCAGCGGATGCCCTGGCCCTGGTTCGAGGAGACCGTGTAGGCATACGCATCGAAGGCCGCGAGCGTCGGCAGGTTCTCGAAGGAGTACTCGACCTTGATCGCCCCGTTATCGGTGACGGATTGTCCCGAGAAACTCGGCTGGCTGAGCGTATTCACGCCAAGGATGCCTGCGTTCAGGTCGATGAACAGGATCGAGAAGGTGTTCTCGGTATCCGCCATGTCCTGCCCGTCGAAAATGGGGTAGTTCGCCGCCGCGCAGGGCCTCCAGATCTGCGGTCCGTAGAGGAAGTCGTCCTTGGTGAACGTCTCGTTCAGGGCTTCGGAAACGTAGATGATGTCATCGAACGCTGGCTTGGCGTTCTCGGGCACTGGCGTCCACTGGTAGCCGCTCGCCTTGATGTTGACCCGGAAACTATCGGGTATCGTTCCGTTGACGGCGAGCATCAGAATGCCGTCGTCGTCCCAGCCGCGGCCGCCGGTGTCGGTGAGGTAGAAGACGCCCGCCTGGTCGCTGCTGAATGTGACCTGGCCTGAAGATTCCGCCGGATCGATTGTAATATGAAGAGCGTTCATGCCCTGACCGGCGTTCTGGTCTGGGCTGAAGAAGTGATAAGTGTTGTTGCCGTAATCGTTGAACCGGGCGTTCCCGTCGTTTGAGATCTGCAACAGCACGTTATTGTTCGATGGTATTACTGCGTAGATGCCGGGAGTGGTATCGATGTCGATATACTGCGGCAACTGCTCGATCGCTGCCAGCGTCACCTCTTCTTCGACCATTTCGGTCAGTGTTGGTTCGGGTGTGCCATTATCCTCCACATCGACACTCGGAGATATCTCATCGGGAATCCCGACAGTCGGTTCGGTTGTGTTCGACGCCAGGTCGGCTCCCAGCGCCACCGCCGGTACGGCGATGATCGCGAGGATCAGCAGCAGGACGGCTATCCGCCCCTGCCATGGACCGTTCTGAATACGTTTATCCCCTGTCATAATACTTCCCTTTCAAATCGAGAATTCTCGAAGAAGTTTCTGCGGAACCGGCACCCCATGTGCCTGCATCGCTATAACCGCTCTCTGAGAATGAGTAAATTTTTAATCGAGAGGTATAAGGTTGTTGCTAAATCGGGCTGTTTTAAATGAGTTTAGTTAACAAATTTGAGTTTTCACTAAAGATAATGTATCTTCTGCAGACGTGGCATACTCCTCCTGCCCACAAAGAACCGGAGAGCTAAAGGGTACGACAGGTGGTGGCGATGAAAAAATAGACGATCTGGAGTCAGGTGCGGCCTTCATCTCCGGTGCGTCTGCTCCGCCGGCGTCGGGATCAGCACCGGGCCGTATTTTGATATGGAATCTCGCGGGAAGGGGTTAGAGTTCCCCTATCTTCCCGACGAAGTGGCAGGCGATCTTTGCCGCATCCCCGATATCGACCTTCCCGTTCTGGTTAAAGTCCGCGGCCGGGTCGGCCGCCGTCTTCCCGACGACCATATAGGCCACCTTCGAGACGTCGCCGATATCGACGATGCCGTTTCCGTCGAAATCGCCTTTTACGCTTTCCGGAGGCGTGCCGTAAACATACCAACCGCTGAACTCGCCGGTATTCCCGATCAGGCGGTTTGTCCAGGTGGTGAGGTAATCGTTCACCTCATCCACGTTCTGAGAGTACCCGTAGACGTTGAAGGCCGCCATCGTCTGGAGGTTCTCGATCGTGTAATTCACCCTTATCGGATAGCCGTGGAGAACGCCGGTCTTCAAGTCGACGAACATTATCCGGAACTGGTTCGATTCGTCGCTGACATCCTGGCCCGGATAGATCGGGTACGTGGTACCTGCCGCCGGCCGCCAGGTCTGCGGACCGTAGATCAGGTCGTCCTTCGTGAACCACTCGTCGACCGTCGGATTCACGTAGGTGCGATTCTCAGGCGTGGGTACGTCGCGACAAATCGGAAGCGGCGTCCACTGGTATCCGTCGGCCCGGATGTGCAGGCGGAAGTCGGCGGGGATGGTACCGTTCACCGCAACACACAGGAAGACATTGTCAAAGTATCCCCTGCCGCCGGTGTTGGTGGCATAGAAGGTTCCGGATAGGTCGGTGGTCTCTGTCACCTCCCCGTATTCGCTGCCGGACCCGTTCGAGATATGCTGAGCGTTCTGTCCGCCGCCGGACCAGCGGATGCGGAATGAACCATCGCCGAAATCATTGAACCGGA
>JAKQPV010000164.1:0-57093 GCA_029564515.1 Spirochaetota bacterium
ATTTAATACCAGTGCTGTTTTTCTTTTCGTTGTCCATCTCTGGGCACTTTCGTTTTCTTGTTCTTTATCCATGATATTGCCTCCCTATTGACATTATATCATGTCTTATGGGTGGCTTGTCAAGTCAGGGGAGCAGTATAAAGCCTTTCCGCTTCCCTCTTAATTCGTTCTTGCTGATCTCGGAGACTCCCTTCATATTCCATGTCCTTTTTCTGTACCTGCATTGACGTACTGACCCGGCAATAGCCCGCAATCGTTCCCATAACCGCCCCCGTATAATTGAGTATGTAAGTAATGTATTAATATTGCTAACGTGCGGCAAGACTAAAACCTGGAGGAAGCAAATTTTTATATAGACATAATTCCAGATTAATTAATACAAATTTGAAGGTGTATAATAAATGTATATTGTTCTTTAAAATGTTATTGATTTTTTATGTTGTGTGTTATTTTGTTTCCCCTAATAATTGTGGAAGAATAATCATGGAAACATTTCTAAATCAATATTATTTACCCCAACTGCTTGTTGACCTTTTTGCCGTAATTGGAGGTATATTTACAACAATTGCTTCTGGTATTGCGATATATTTATTTATTTCCATATCATCCTCCAACATGTCATTCTAAAATTGAATATCACATAACGAGATGTGTGTCAATGCAAAAAGTAATTGATTATTATGTCATTGCAAATTAAGCATACTCTAATCTCCTAATTAAGGACTCCAAATATGTGTCTATGGACATTATCTGATACAAAAGATGTCGTAACTATGGTTCTTGGAATATTAGCCCTTATCATAGCATATAAGGGGTTAATGACTTGGCGAAAACAATTACTCGGTCAGAATAAATACGAGCTGTCTCTTAATGTAATTAAATCATTGAGGATATTGATAGATGAAATTGAGAGATTCAGGCATCCTATGTATTTTGCCGGTGAGTTATATGCTGCCTATAAAGAAGCCGAACAGAAAGAATTAGATTCCCTTGATTCAGCCGAAATTGATAAGGCAAATATCCATGCAAGAAATATAAGATGGAACAAGGTCTTTTTAGACTATACTGATTATGATTCTAAAATGTTACATTTAAAGATAATTCTCGATGATTATCAGGTTGATAAAATCGGTGATGAAACAATGACAACCCTCATAACTAAATTAAGAAATAGTATAATTGATCATGATCACTACAACAGAATGTTACGACCTGAATTACATATACCGCAAGAAAAGAGACTGGAGTATATCGATTTATTAGACAAGAATTACAAGATACTCTCTAAGTCCTCACCTGACAATGAATATTCTAAAACACTTGAAGACTACTTTACTATTGTAAAAGACAGACTGAAAAAGCACTTGAAGTAAAAAAAGCCCCGCCGTTATCGGCAGGGCTCGTGGCTTAATACTCACGCTGTCTTGTCCTCGATCTGGGGCAGAAAATCACTACTAACGATGATTAGCTGTCTATCGTGACTATCCTCATCGATGAGACGATGACTTTCGGTTGGCTTGCCCCATATGCGGTTCCACAGGTAAATGATAAAGCTGTGCTCCCCGTCCAGAAAAGCCTTTAAGACAATCCTCTCGACAAGTGTAAGTTCCTCAATGTTAATTTCGCTAGCCTCTTTTTCAGTCATCCACATGACCGCAACGATCGACCGGAGTAATTCGTTGTAACTAGCCGCCCTGATCTCTCGGATTTCTTTCGGAAGGGGCTTTCGCCCCTGTCCGAAATTGTTTCCTTTTGTAAAGTTTCGTCCGCCTGTTTTCTTGCCTTTTGCCATAATCAGCACCCTATAGGATTTTAAGCAAAATGTTTTCAAGATCGGCTCTTTTGTTTAAACCTTTGACGGTCTTGATGAGATCATTAAATGCTTCGACTTGATGAGGCAAAGCGTCCCATCGAATCTTTCGTAATTCCAAATTAAGACGCTCTAGCAATACACGCCTGTTGTTTAACCAAAGGGTGTAGTTCTGGTTCAGACCGGTTTCACCGTTATCATTAGTCAGTGTTGCCGGAGGTTGCTCGCCCAGGTTTTTAGCTCGGCTAATATAATCTTGAATGGCTGCATTATATAGCTTCCTCAGACTCTCTTCCTTTTCCATTTTCCGCTTAAATTCGGCAATACGATAGCTCCAAATGTCTACGCCGTTGTTGTTTGCTTTCTGAGACTCGGCCCATTCATCGAGGATTTGCAGGTCAAACAGTAGCTTGAACTGTTCCTCGCCTAGATCGACTTTGAGCGGTTCTAGCCCGATTGACTCACGGACTGTGTTAATTGCTTTGTGGTCTTCGTTCCATTTGCTGATATAAGCGGTTAATGCTGACATGCTCTTCCAAAAATCGGCTCCGCCGAGAAGTTTCTGCCCGCTTCCCACCTCGACAACATAACTGTTATAGTCTCTTTCATTGCGAAAAACTTCGTATTCATCACGTAGTTGGGCTATGATCTTGTCCAGCTCGGCAAGGTTCCCGCTTTCCTTTGCTTTAGTGTTTGCAAGTGCGTAAAAATCATTAGCCATTATTGCGAGCTTGATCTTTTTAGCTTTGGCTGTCTGCATCTCTTGAACATCTTCAAGAGTCAATTTTGCTTTAGCTCCGAACTCTTCGGCGTTTCCGTCTTCCATCTTTATAATGCTTTGCTCTTCCATGTTACTTTGTCTCCCTGTTTAGTGTCTTCTCGATAAAACCGAGAATTGATTCTTTCGCCGTCAGTCCATGACTAGCGAGATACGTCTTGAACCTTCGCCTGATTTCAGGGTCAAGTTCGATAGTTAGTGCTGTTCTCATAATAGAACGCTCCTATTTAATTAAAATAGATAGGGTATCGAATATCAGTCGTAAAGGCGGTTATCGTATCGCTGGACGTGGTGACCGTATCGCAGGTTGGCGTGTAGACCCGTAACGTGGGTTGTCGTGCTAGTGTTGTAAAGCTCCGTGCTTGAATAGTTTAACATGACTTCAAGCAATCATGATTAAGCCGATTTATATAGGCGGGCTCTGCCTCCCGCCTATATACTACTTACATATATTATGCCGGATCGTCAGCCACTTTTTTATCCTATGAGTAAAAAACCTGGCGGGAGTTTCACCTCGCACGGTGCGGGCAGTTCCTGCCGATCAATAGCAACAATCCGCTTTACCCTTTCCCGATCCGCTAGAAGGTGCCGTATTGGTTGAAGATTCCCGGCGAATTCTATCAGGCTCATAACGTGAAATAAGTTCCGGTTATACCTTGTAACTTGAATTTGACTTTTTGCTTTTTCCATATCCTCTACCTTTCCTTTTTTTTATTCTTGTAGAGAAATATAGGAAAATGGCCTGTGAATTTATGGTTAATTCCCGAAAAAACTTCGAAGTAAACCCACACTGTGGCGTTTTTATGGCGTTAATTTTACCGTATTGTTGCCGTATCACGGTTTAACTATGCCGATTTAAGCTCCTCATCATTAACTTTGTCTATAATGTCCGTGAATGTAGCTCCATAAATAGGTAGATTACTCAATAGGATTACCCGTCGATCTTGTCTAAGCAGGCGAGCCCGCCCTATAGCCTGTTCAAGCTCGCTCTCTATCAAGTATAATTGGATCTCCCGTAGGAGCGTATCCGTAGAGCTATATGTCATGAAGTAGAATGACATACCTCTCCTATCCATAGGTATCATGTGTATTGTATTGTAATCAAGCCCGAGACGTTGACCGAGAGCGACACACCATAGATTATAGACGCTCTCATTAACGTGTGGTGTACCTAGTACATAGAGGGTGTTCCCTCCTATATCCGGGTTTTCACCCCTGAGCCCGCCGAATGTGCTTATTGTATTGAATTCACATTTGAGTTCTTTATAAGTAATGCAAGGTGAATCTCTTATCACAGACTTCGCACGATTGAGCATAGCCTTATTAGTTCTTAATTGTGACCGAGAGAAGCTAAAAGATACATCTTGATATAGTGTTCCGGTCTCACAGACTAAGCCCGTAGATGTAAATAGGCATCTATCGCCCCACAACATTCTTGATATGCTCCTGTTAGCTGTGGCATTAAGGATAATGATCTTCTTTGAGGCGGGTAGTGTCCTCTTCTGGATATACCTCAATACTCGGCGTTTATCCTCAATATTAACCTGATAGTAATTAGAATTGAGGAGTCCGAGAACATTACCTGTTATTCCGTCTTCCTCCAATATGAGCTTTTCGAGAGGGGCAGATTTAAAAGAGAAAATAGGCGTTTCGTGTATCTCGCCGTCCGCTGATGAGGTCACATCACTAAGGATTCTATTTACCTTATCGACTAGTTCAAGGGGGGCGTGTTCTCGAAACTGTACCAGGTCCGTCTCGTAAGTCGTGCCGAGCTTCAAGAGGGAAGGTATGATGTCCTCATCGATTACAATAGTGCTATGTGCGAAGGTTCCCCCGAGTAGCCGTTCATGAGTAATCAGGAGCGGTTTCAATGTGGTCTGAGCTTCGTCAATAGTTTTTAAATAGTCTCTGAGAGAGTAATACTTTGATACGGCTAGATCGTGTTCGGTTCCGCCGATAGTCCCGAGGGTGTGTAGACGTTCTACGTCCTCCCGTAACTGTTTCTGTTTATCGTATAAGAGCTTTTTGGCGTGTCCAATACACCCTAGACCGTGATATAAATCGATCATGAATAGTTCTGATTCATCGAAACATTCTCGTGGTAATTCACCGATTTGAACGAAATCAGAAAAGCCCTGTTGCCTTAGATCATTGGCGACTTGATTTAATAGTTTATGTGTAGGTGAGGCATAGACGAAAGATTCTCCTAAGACAATACGCCGTATGATCTCACGAGTTTTGCCGAGTCCAACCATAGCCCGTATGTGGTGTACATGCGTCTCAGGGTCGTTAAAGGCTTCGTCAAGGGCTCCCGTAAAGTTCTGTTCGGCCTCATCAAGTGGTATACGCACGGGCGGTGTATGCACCGTTACTTTACCCTTCCATATTCCCTTTGCAGTCATTAAGATATTTTTTCGAGGGTTGCACTCTTCACAGTAAGAGCAAAACTTATCACAGCCCTGTGGTGCATAGTTCTTCTTCTTAAGGTATGGTAAGTCTGCCTCTTTCCAATCGTCATAGTCGTATCTGTGATTCTTTGCTAGAGCTTCAAAAAAGAGCTTCTCTCCTCCTCTAAAATGTATCAAGTTCGACGCTATTCCCCATCGCTCAGAGTGTGAGAGATACCGGGTATTATCCGTGAATTCCCGGTAAAGTCTGCATGAGTCATAAAGAGATTGCTTCTCTATATGTCTAGTTCTATCTAGTACACTTTTGCGATTATGTACAGTTTCCCGAGAGAACGAAACGGTGAAAAGTGAAGGGAGCGTAGAACTCATTATTATATATAATAGTGAGTTCTGCATATCCATCAAAAATGGCTCACTCGGGTCATGCTCGGTTATATCTATATCAGGGAGCCCATTAACCATGTTTACGCCCACGGTCTCGCTATACCTCCGTAACTCTCGGGCGTGGTTGTCTTTATCGGGCATGCTCTTCACAAGGTAGTAGACGGCTTTGAAAAGTGACTCTAAGTCAAGATATGCATCCGGGTCTAGGTGTACGATCCCTGTGCCTCCTAGGAATCTCATGTGCGCCTGTTCGTAGTTCCTATCTATGCATCCTTTGGGGAATAGCCAACCTAAAGTATTGGCGATAAGGTTCCTTACTCTAATATCAGTCACGGAGTATTTTAACTGCCAAATAAGCCGATAGCGGTTTACTTCCTCCGTGTGTCTGTGGGTGGTGTAAATGATGGCCGGAGCAAGTCCGTAGTCACTCAGATATTGAAGAGCATCCCGCCATTGAAGCGGACTCTTACATTCATTATCGACATCGACAATGAATAGACTTGTCTGTTTAAACGCCTCAATGGTGTTATGGTTCCCGGTAAATGTAGCCGGACAAAATGCGTGTCCCGATTGAATAGCTTCGGCTAGTTCTTCAATGCTCAGATTTACAGGATTATTAGCGAGACGAAACGTTATTAGCGCATCGTCCCCTTTAGGCGGTCTAGACTCATAGCCGATAGGGTCGAGTAATAAATCGTGTTTTTCGATCTCGTGAAAAGTGGCTGTTGGGGTAAACATATTAAACCATCCTTAAAAGATAAAAGCGATATGCCCTAATCATATCGCCCTTACCTTTCTTTTCAGGATAGTTTATATCAACGGCTTACGCCGTATGACTCAATTTAGGCGTGACTTAGGGTATCACTCTCGGGCAGGATTATCGTTTTATTCGGCATTGAGGACGGTCACTAGCGGACATTATACGGCCATTCGATCTAGCCTAATCCCTTATATACATTATACATAAAAATGGGTGTATCGTCAACATGATTTTTCCGTGTGACATAATTTTTTACGATTTGTTAGTTGCGGCTAACACCCGTTATTTTAAAATGTTTTAAAAAAATCATACACCACACACAGGTGTATGGTCGTACACTGGCATCTCGTTATTGGCGTCGAAAACAGCCAACATTCGTGGCGCCCAATTTACTCCGCATGATCTTGCAGTTTAAAGAGAAGCGGAATTGTTTTATTGACTTATGATTGCTGTTATGCTATATTCAAGAAATTATAATACAAAAGGGGGCTTTTATGGAATCATGGCAATATGAAATTGATAGATCAATTCAAACACCACTTGTAAAAGGGTATTTATGTAAATGTAAAAAAGGTGCAATAGCTTTCGCTTTTGATGAAAAAAATGGATTTAGTCAACTCCCAGTAGAATCATGTTTATCATGTAAAAAATATAATAAGGCAATATCAAAGAAAAACATCGATAAACTTTTATTAGAATGTTCCCTCGCATTAGCTAAAAAGTAAAAGATTCTAATTTCGGGGCACCGTCCATCAGGTGCCATCTTAAAATCTTCATTAATGCAAAAATCAGGAGTTATATTTCCGGGCTTCAAAGTATTTAAGCCTAAGTTTCAAAATGTTTACGCTATCCGAACACTTATACCGTGGATTTTCTCCTCTTTAATCATCACATCTGCTATGATGATGATCCCCCCTCGTGTCTGGTTCGTACAGGCGGCGCGACGGCCTTACGGGCAAATTCGCTGGTTCGGCTGCGCCGAAACCTGCTCAATGCCCTTATGCGGATAGCCCTCCTGACAGTCCTCGCGGCGCCGGCCGTCCTGGCCGGCGGCTTGTTAGAGGCTTATTGTAATTTCATCGCTTCAACGAGGCACCAACGCCGTTTCAACTCCTATCTTCTGGCACTCCCGGGAGTTGAGTGCCAGCGCGCTATATTTCCTAAAAACCGCCGTAACGCGGTTTCCGCTCACTAGAAGGTCCCGGTGCGGGGAAGCAATCCGGACAGTTTCGCATAAGGCTTTTTGCCGTAAGCGGATACGGGAACCCGGCACCGGGCCCGCCCTCGCCAATAGCCTGCCGGACGTCGCCCATTCCCCCGTCCCGCTACGCCGCCACCACGTTATATCCCCACACGTCATTCGTAATGCTGTTTGGGCACATCATGTATTTCTGGATCGCGGTCCACGAAAAAGCCGGGACCGCGAACAATGCCACAAACGCTATCACAATCATCAACCGCACCATATTTTCCTCCCGCACAGGACGCTCCCGCACCGCATACTGCCCCGAACGGCCGCGTGTACAACCTGACATACGGTAAACGGAAACGGCATATTAATCAATATAGTATGAGGGGTATGACAGGTAATGACATGTACGCATGTATAGTAGAAAAAAGCCCGGGAGAGCCCCCCGCCGGCGATTGAGGCGGCAGGAGATGGGGGTTGAAGGGGGAAGAGGACGGCGTCCTCTTCCCCCTTATATTATTCCGCATCAAACTGAAGCACGAACCGCGCCCCCTTCGCTTTCTCCGCGCTGATCGTACCGCCGAGCTGCCGGGCGAGCATGGCCACGAGCTGCAGGCCGAATCCGGTGGATTTCGCGATATCGAAATTCACGGGAAGGCCCACCCCGTTGTCCTGGACGGCAAGGGTGACGGTTGTTCCCTTTTTCGAGACCGATACGCGGATGGTCCCCTTCCCGCCGCCGGGGAATGCGTGCTTCAGCGCGTTGGTGACGAGCTCGTTCACTATGATCCCCACAGGCGAGAGCTCCCTGACGCAAAGCGTGAAATCTTCAATGTCCGTTTCCACACTTATGGCGGCCTTGCCGAGGGACAGCGAAACGATCTCGCCGACCAGGGAGTTCAGGTAAGAGTCGATCGGCATTTCCCGCACGTTGCTGGACAGGTACAATTTGTCGTACAGGAGCCCCATGCTGCGCACTCGGCTCACCGCTTCGCGGAGCGCCGGGGCCGCCCCGGCGCTCTCCGGCCTCCCGGCCTGCAGGGTGAGCAGGGCCGTGATCAAGCTCATGTTGTTCTTGATACGGTGGTGCACCTCCCGGAGGAGGACCTCTTTTTCCTCAAGCAGGGCCCGGTTCTCCTCCTCCGCCCGCTTGCGGCCGGTAATGTCGTTCAGCATGCCGACGAGGTGCCGCACGGACCCGTCGGGATTGCGAACGCATCCCACCGCCAGCGATCCCCAGACGATATCACCGTTCTTTCGCACGTAGCGCTTGTCGAGCAGATAGCTGTCCAGCTCGCCCGCCATCAGGCGGTTCAGCTGGGCGAGGTCAGCCGCAACGTCGTCCGGGTGGGTGACGTCCACCCAGGAAAGCGCCTTCAGCTCCTCGTACGGGTAGCCGAGGATTTCGCAGAGCCGCTCGTTCACCTCGTTCGTCCCCTCCGCAGGCGTCATGATGCCGATCCCGACAAGCGGGAGGGTGAAATACGTGTGGAACCTGCTCTCCCTGTCAAGGAGCGCCTCCTGCGTCTTCAACCTCAAAATGGCGGAGCCCAGGCTGGACGCCATGCTCTCCAGGGCCATGCGCGCATGATGGCTTATGGTACCGCTGGCATGGGAGGAGAGGTTCATGGCGGCCAGTATCCCGCCCCCCATGCTGATGGGCAGCATGGCAAGCGTCTTCAGCCCCTCCTCTTTCATCACCGGTCTCAAGCCGGCAACCGAGGGGGGGGGTGCGGTCCCGGCTACAACTCCCGAATCGTCAACGAAAACAGGGACCGCTCTCATCAGGATCTCCACTGACAGGCTGCCCGCGTCGTAATGCGACACCTTGGACAAAAATCTGTCCGAGAGCCCTTCATGCACCACGAGGTCGATTCCGCCCGCATCATTGACCAAATACACGCCGCCGCTGTCCATGCCGCCCGCGGTCATGGCCGCGGACAGGCAAAACCGCATGGCCTCCTTCAACGACGTGGCGCCGGCCAGCTGCAGGCCCAGGTCGCGCTCGGCCTTTATCAGTTCCCCGGCCCGCTTTTTCTCCGTGATGTCCTCGACGAAACCGATGATGTTTTTCGGTACGCCGTCATCGTCCCTCAGCATTACCGCGTTCAGGGAAATCCAGTGAATGGCGCCGTCTTTTTTTACCGCGCGTATCTCGGCGTTCTCAACCGACCCCTTTTCCCGCAATTCCCCCAGGATGCGCTGCCGGTCCGCCTGTTCCGCGTAGAGCCGCGACGTCGGGATCTTCATGAATTCCTCGATGCTGTCGTACCCGCTTATGCGCAGCATGGCCCGGTTCACCCTGAGATAGACGCCATCGAGGGTGGAAAGGAATATCCCCATGTTGGTGTTCTCGAAGATCATCCGAAACTGTTCCTCGCTCTCGCGGAGAGCCGCATCAGCTTTTTTATGCTCGGTAACGTCGGTCGAGATACCGCATAGCGCGATGATTTTTCCCGCGGCATCGCGGACGACCTGCGTCTGGCTGTCCATCACATGCTCGCTGCCGTCCACCGCTATGTTGATCACCTCCCCCCGCCAGGCCCCGTCCCGCAGCGTTGCTTCGAGAATTTCGCCCTGGGTGGAGCCGCGTTCCGCACTTTCTCCGAAGATGGTTATATTTTTCCCCACGAGATCATGCCTGGGCCGGCCGAACAGGTCCATCACCGCCTGGTTCACGTAGGTGATGGTGCCGTCCAGGCCAGCAATCGTCACGAAGTCCTTTACCTGGTCAATGACGAGAGATTTCAGGACGAGTTCTTCCTCGGCGCGCCTGCTCTCAGTGATGTCCGTCATGATGCCGGTTATGCCCGTAACGGCGCCCCTATGCAAGACGAGCCTGCTGGATGTGCGCACGTGCCGCACCGATCCGTCCTTGTCCACCACGCGGAACTCGTGCGGCTCGATGGCGCCGCCGGCGATTTTTTTAAAGCCAACCTTCAGGCCGGGCAGGTCATCAGGGTAGACCAGGTCGGTGAACATCCTGCCCGTCAGCTCGTCAGGAGTGTACCCGCTTACACGCGAGAGGCCCGGGCTGAGGTAGGTGAAGCGTCCATTGACGTCCATCGCGAACACGATGTCGTTCATGTTCTCGACCAGCGTGCGGTACTTCTCCTCGCTCTTCTCCAGCGCGCCTGTTTTGGTCCGTTCGCTCATCCGGGCTTCAAAAAGCCTGAACGCCATCTTGATGGAAGTCAGGAATACCGTTTCGCCCGAGTTCTTGACGATGTAGCCGTACGAGGTGATGCCCTCGGTCTTTTCCACGATCTCCGGCTCGATGTGGGAGGAAAGGAAGACCAGCGGCGCCTCATGCGTCCGGAGTATCCTCCTGGCAGCCTCGGTCCCATCGATTCCCTTACCGAGATCTATATCCATGAGAATGATGTCGATGCCGGGCGTTGATTCCGCGACCGCCACCGCCTTTTCGCCCGAATACGCGGTTATGACCGCGTACCCGTGCTTCTCCAGGGTCGCCTTTTCGGCAAGGGCTACAATCGCCTCGTCCTCCACCAGGAGAATGGTTTTCCGTTTACCGGCGCTCATAAGCAAACTCCGAAGAACATAGTCACTGACATCATACGACCTCGACACCGATCAGGACGATATCGTCCTCCACCGGCCCCCCGCCGCGATAGGCATCGATCTCGCCGATGATCGCGTCAAGGGTCTCGGAAAGTCCGGCCGCGCCCGCCCTCCTGACCAGCGGCACCAGGTTCTCATAGCCGAACATGACATGGTTCCCGTTCCTGGTTTCCGGAAGCCCGTCCGTATAAAGAAAGACCCGGTCCCCCCTGCCCAGGCGGGTGCTTCTCTCATTGAGCCTGATGGTATCGAATTTTCCGAGGAGAGTGCCCTCGCATTCCAGGAACCCCGCCTCGCCGGTATCGGCGCGGTAGATTACAGGGTTCGGGTGGCCGCCCTAGGAGAAAGAAAACTCGGCCCCCTCCCCGGGAAAGCTGAAATAACCGTAGAGGGCGGTCACGAAATAGTGCTGCATGCCCGCAAGGAGCATCGCGTTGAGGTCCCGGATGAAATACATCGGCCTGGTGGCATATCTCCCCAGCGCCGATTCAGACACGGATTTCAGGAGCGAGAGAAAAAGGGCGGCCGACACCCCGTGCCCAGACACGTCGCTGATGAAAACCCCCATCTGTCCGGACTCAAGCGGGGCGAAGGAGAAGTAGTCCCCGCCGACGCTGTGCATCGAGTAGTGCCGGAAGTCGATGGCGAGCCTCGGGTGGACCGGCGCATGCGCGGGGAGCAGGGCCTTCTGGATGAACTGCGCGTTCAGGAGATCGGCTTCGATCATCTCGTTCCGCAGCTTGAGCTCGCCCTCCATCTTGATCCGCTCGCGGATCTCGTTCCGCAGCTGTATCGTTTCCCTGATGTCGGTCCCGACAACGACAGTACCGATCAGGTCGCCGTACCGGTCGCGCAGCGTCGTCGCGGTCATCTTCACCGGCAGCTCGCGGCCGGTTAAATCAAGGAACCCGGTGACCATCTCGCTGTCCCGCACACTCCCGTTTTTCATGGAGTACAACCCGGATTCAACATACTCCCTGTCCCGGACCATGGAACCGAACGGCTTCTGGAGGAGGAGCCACTCGTCATATCCAAGGAGCTCGGTGACGCGTAAATTTATTTTCACGATCCTGCCCGACGTGTCAAGAAGCAGGACCATGTCTTTCATGTTCGAGATGATCTCGTCCGCCGCGTTCTCGATATTTAACGACATCAGCTTGTACCGCGTTATGGAGTACCACATGCCGAAGGCCCAGATGAGGACAATGACCGGCGATAACGAGGGAAAGAGATACACATTCAGCGCGGGCAGGAGGATATCGTTCGCGAACGCCAGGACGAGGGACAGCGTTGTAGTGACGAACATCATCAGGGCCTGCTTCCGCTCCCTCCGTATGCGCGTCTTTATCCCCCAGACGCCGACCGACACCAGCCCCAGCACGAGGTACCCGGCCTGGTAGGCCATGAAGAACAGGTACCACCCGGACGTGACGGGCGCTATCTCTGCATAACCCCAGCCGACCCTCATGAAGCCCGTGACCGCGAATGAATCGGCAAGCTGTTTGTAAATGAGGAGCAGCCCCGGTCCATAGAGAATCAGGTAAATCCACTTTCTGTCAAGCAGCGTGTCTTTTTTCGATAAAAGCAGCAGGAAATGGATCGCCGTGCCGCTGAACAGGCACCACCCCGGCGAGCTGATGTTGTACCAGAACATGATGTCCGCCATGGACGAGGACGCATGCATGAACGAAAAAGAAAAAGCCCACAGTCCAAAGCAGGTGCAGGTGAACAGGAACGTCCTGTTCAGGCACGACGAAGGCTCCAGCTTTACCGAATAAACACCCAGGAACAGGTAAATTACCGAGGCCAGGAAAAGTATATATGATAATGGATTCATGTCGGTTATGCCGGGTAAAGTATAAGGAAGATGCCGAAAGTGTAAAGAGATATTTGGCATACCGCGAGCGGGCGGACGGCAGCCACAGGCAGGTAGTATACAAATAGGGCGGGAATGATCAATTGACCGGTTGCTAAACCGGAAGTGTCATTTCGAACCCCGCGTGCCGGGAACGATTCGCGGCAGGCGGGGGTTGCAAACCTCTTCTTTTTAAATATCAGTCACCTGCTTCTTCAGATTGTCCGCGATCCGCGCCAGCTGTACCGATGTGTCCGAGATCGCCTCTCCCCTGTCGGTATTGGACTGGATAAGCACGCGCGTGCCCGCGATGGACGCGGCTATGCTCTCGATCGCCCGGTCCTGGCGCCCGGTGTCCTCGCGCATGGTCCTGGTCCGTTTCTGGAGGTCATCGATCTTCGCTTCAAGGTTCGTGCGGATCTCCTCCTGCCGGTTAATGGTGGAAAATATGTCCTGCGACCTGTCTTCCAGCCTGCTGACCGTTTCAACGATCTGCCGTATCAGGTCAACGATGGTCGAGACGCTCTGCCCCCCTTCGCCCGCGTTCTTCACGTTGGAGCTTATGAGGCGGTTGATCTCCTTCAGGCTGTCCATCGACTTTTCCGACAGCTTGCCCACCTCGTCCGCGACGACCGCGAAGCCGCGGCCCTGCTCACCCGCGCGCGCCGCCTCGATGGCGGCGTTGAGCGCGAGGAGATGGATCTTGTCGAACAGGTCCTCCAGTATGGCCATGACCGACGTGAGCTGGGTCGAGCTCTCCAGCAGCGACGTCGAGTTCTTTTCGATAAGCGCGATGGCGTCCTCCCCGGTCCGCGTCAGGCCCAGGACCGAGCGGAACTCGCCGGCCACCTCCTCCGACCCGCGCTTCAGCGCTTCTATCTCGACCGCCAGGCCCCGTATGGTCCCGATGAGGGACTCGAGCGCGGCGAACTGCTCCTGCATCGTCCTTCCCACGACCGCCGCGCTGCTGGAGACGTCCGCCGACGACCGCGCGATGTCCTCGGTGGAGCTCGCCTGCTCTTTTAAATTTTCCAGGAAGCCTTTCGCGGTGCCGGAGAGGCCCTCGGCCAGGGAGGACATTTCGCCGGTATTCTCCCGTATGACGCCGTGAAGCCCGACCAGCTTCCCGTAATGCTCCTCGTTCTTTTTTTTCTCGTCCCCTATCGAGGCGATGGCGTTCTGCAGGACGGATATCGACAGGAGGGCGATGACGTAGGCGAGCAACAGCGCCGCGAGGCTGTCGATGAGCCCGATCCTGATGATGCCCGCGACCAGCGGATCGGCATGCCCGCGGTGAATAAAAAAATAGGCGAGGTCAACCGCGACGAACGAGCCCATGACGCAGGACGCGATGATCCGGTTGGTGAATACCGCGCCGAAAAGTATGACGACAAACATGAAATAGACCATGGTGTTGTATGCCGATTCGGGCGGCTTCCTGAAAAACCCGTACGAGACGACAAGCGAGCAGAATATCACGAAGATATTGGAGGCGGCGGCCAGGTGCCCGCGCCTGAGTATCAAGATCACGACAACCGAGACGGCAGAAGCCGAAAGCGCCGATACCGCGAACTCCAGGAAACGCTCGAAGCTTATGGTAAGGGTGAAGAGCATGCCGACGTTAAGCACGATGATGACAATAAAGGCGAAAACGAGGACGAGGAACGCTTTCCTCCGTGTCAGGTAGTCTTCGTTTTCATATGTTTCCAGAAAGAAACTTCTTAATCGTTGAATCATGGCCGGCCTCCGCGGAACGGACATTACACGAGTTGAGTAGTATCGTATTATCCGGCAGACCAGCATGTTTGCGCAACGGGTAAATTCAAGTGTTTTTTCGATATAAAGCATGGACGAGCATCAGGGATTCCCGACAATAACCGTAAGGGTTTTCCCCGATGACCCGCAAAACTTGTTATTGACGAACGCCCCCGCGTATGCATATACTATGCAAAACATACCGGAGGGGTGAAGGCAATGGCATTGAAACGGGTGGGAATACTCACGGGCGGCGGAGATTGTTCCGGGCTTAACGCCGTCATTCGCGCGGTCACGCGGGCCGCGGTCATTGGGCACGGCGCATCGGTTGTCGGCATAGAGGGAGGCTTCGACGGTCTCCTGACCGCCAGCACGCAGGAGCTCACGGTCCGCTCGACGCGCGACATACTCACGCTGGGGGGGACCATCCTGGGCACGACCAACAAGGGCAACCCCTTCGAGTACCGCGAGCTGGGTCCGGACGGAACAATCAGCGTGAGCGACCGCTCCGACGCTGCGGTGGACACCTTCACGAGGCTGGGCCTGGACTGCCTGTTCGTGGTCGGCGGAGAGGGCACCCTGGAGATAGGCTACCGCATCCATGAAAAGGGCGTGCCCGTCATCGGCATCCCCAAGACCATAGACAATGACCTGGACAGGACCGACTACACGTTCGGCTACCAGACCGCGGTCGAGGTCGCGTGCGAGGCGCTTGACCGGCTCCAGACGACCGGCAGGAGCCACCAGCGGGTCATGATCCTCGAGGTCATGGGCAGGACGGCCGGGTGGATCGCGCTCGAGTCCGGGATCGCGGGCGGCGCGCACATCATACTGATACCGGAGATCCCCTTCAACATAGACCGCGTGGTCGAGAAAATCGTGATGCGCGAAAAAGGCGGGAGCCCCTTCAGCATCATCATGGTGGCGGAGGGCGCGCGTGAAGAGGGCGGCGACGTCATCACCCAGGCCGCGGCCTCCACGCGCCTCCAGGGCGTGCCGCAGCTCGGCGGCGTGGGCTTCTACCTGGCGGACCAGATCAAGAAACGGGTCGACCTGGAGGTCCGCTGCACGGTGCTGGGGCACATCCAGCGAGGCGGCTCGCCCTGCGCCTTTGACCGAGTGCTCGGGACACGGCTTGGAAGCCACGCCGTGGCCGCGGCCGCGGCCGGCCAGTTCGGCACCATGGTGGCGCTGGACACGCCGGACATGGTGCTCGTGCCCCTGTCGGAGCTGGCGGGAAAGGTACGCGCCGTGCCGGTAGACTCGCAGCTCATCCAGTGCGCGGAGGCGATCGGGATCAACATGGGGAGGTAAGGCAGTGAATAGTTAAAAGTGAATAGTTGTAGTGGTCCGGTACACTATTGGTTACAACATAATCTTATATAAAAAGCACCTGCAAGATTTTTGCAAAGTCGCAGAGGAAACTAAAACTATATAAGAGAATGCCATAACAGGCCGCCTGATGCGCAGCGTCATTGTTCCACTTTACCTTTGCCCGAATCAATAATCCTGTACAAATAGCCGCATGATATATATCCCTCGGCAATCGTGTACTGCGAGCTGATATGTCCCGCCGAATACGGGACGCGCGAAGTTGATGCCGGACCCACGCCTAGCCGGGCTCCAACCTCTATCGTCAGGGTATTGGAATTCTTAAGGTTTATATTGACGCCAACGGCCCCGCCCGCATTGAAATAGAAATGCCGGATTTTTAATTTAAACGGAGAAGCAGAGGCATTATTGAAATCATAGAAATTGGGAAATATAATCATATACGATTTTCTCATATTCACTCCATAGATCCCGCCAAATGAGATCATCGGCCCGATCCAGAGCCGTATGAGATCGTTCCGGTAGAGCTTGAAGAGAGGCATATTGTTGAAATGGAACCTCACAAGCGACAGCGAACCGTCGGGGGATGATGCGCCAAACATCACCTCGGCGGTGAAGCGGTAGGCGAACCAGGACTCGCCGCCGGGATTCGTATCAAGCATCGCACCGATCCCGAACGAGTGCAGGAGGCCGGAGACGAAGCCGTATTTCTTCAAGCTCATCAGGTCGGACATGTCGGAGTACTTGAAATGCAGGTTCCCGAGATTATGGGAAACCTTCACACCCAACCCGAGCGCGTGGGCATGTACGGCCGTGAAAAGAATAAACACCATGGAAATAAATAGTTTTTTTGTCATAGAAGTTCATCCTTTGTGATCAGGGAAGCATGTAATATCTTACAGCATAGTATTAACTATAGCTATCTCATAAATATTAATCAACAATAATATTGTTATGCGGATTACTAACGCTCCGTCTGCATTGTCCACCGAGGTCCCCGGGGTCACATGGAATATACTTTCTTTTGTGCATGGTATTTATTTTGACAGGCTGAATGCTTAAGGATTCAAACGCAGGGGACCTAGAGAATACAAAGGGTTACAGGATTGGCCCTAGCTTTGGGTGAGACATTTGCAAAAGTCGCCGGGCACGGATGCCCGGCGTCGCGAGAGCACGCATGGATGCGTGCCTCGAGCGTACGCGTACCGCATGTTATTACCACACCACATGAAAAATCACGTATCATCCGGGAGCGATCTTCGGAGAACAAACCGCCATTAAAACGTCCCTGTGAAGGCGGGGATGAGCATCCCCGCCTTCACAGGGACAAACCGTTCGGAGCAGTGAGCCGGTTTCGGCGCAGCCGAACCGGCGAATCTGCCCGCAGCCCCCGCCGGCGAGGCGGCGCGGGGGTGGGGAGTATGAGGGGAGGGGTGGCCGCGGCTGCCACCCCTCTCCTCATAACAATGCCTGACCCGCTCCGGGTCACAACACCGCGCGTGTAGCGCACCCCCCTATCCCGTCTCGACCACGGCGGGTAGCACCCCTGCCTCCGGGTGGAGGCACGCGCCATGGGTTGCTCAACCCGAGAATAATCCTGTCTGCCAATGGATTCCCGCCTTCGCGGGAATGACATCAGGCCGCCCCCTGCGCCGTGCGGCGCACCGGCCATAAATGACTTAAAAAAAACCACCTTTACGACGAAACATATCCCATGCGGACGCATAGTGAACAACAATCCCCATACTGGAAGTATATATGAAAGCAATCATCACCGTCGTGGGCCGGGACCGGGTCGGCATCATCGCCGCGGTCAGCGCCATGCTGGCGGAGGTCAGCGTCAACATCCTCGACATCAGCCAGACCATCATGCAGGAAAACTTCACCATGATGATGTCGGTCGACCTGGCGAAGAGCAGCGTCTCCCTCAAGGAGCTGAAAGCGAAGCTCAACGACATAGGCGAGCGCATGGCCCTGGTCATCAACATTTACAACGAAGAGCTCTTCAACTCAATGCACCGGGTGTAGGCCATGAACCAGCACGAAGTTTTCGAAACGCTGAAAATGATCCGGGAGGAGAAGCTCGACATCCGGACTATCACCATGGGAATCTCCCTGCTGGACTGCGCGGACGGCGACATCAAAAAGTCCTGCAGGAAGATACGGGAAAAGATCGTGCGGCTCGCGTCGCGGCTGGCCGCGGTCGGCGACGAGATAGAGGAGAGCTATGGCGTGCCCATTATAAACAAGCGTGTCGCCGTGACGCCGATCGCGCTGGTGGCTGAAAGCTCGGGCGCGGCCGACTACGGTCCGTACGCGCGCGCGCTCGAAGACGCGGCTGCGGAGGTGAACGTGAACTTTATCGGCGGGTTCTCCGCGCTGGTGCACAAGGGAATGACCCCGGGCGACCGGGCCCTCATCGCCTCGATTCCCCGCGCACTCGCCTCCACCGAACGGGTCTGCGCGAGCGTCAACGTGGCCACCTCGCGCTCCGGCATCAACATGGACGCGATCATCATGCTCGGCCGCGTCATAAAGGAGATATCCCTTGCCACGAAGGACCGGGGAAGCGTGGGATGCGCGCGGCTGGTCGTGTTCGCGAACGCGCCGGAGGACAACCCCTTCATGGCGGGCGCCTTCCACGGCCCGGGCGAAGCGGAGGCGGTCATCAACGTGGGGATCAGCGGGCCCGGCGTGATCAAGAGCGCGCTGGAAAAGATCAAGGGGAGCGACCTTGAGGCCGTGTCCGAGACCATAAAGCGGACCTCCTTCAAGATAACGCGGGTCGGGCAGCTCGTGGCCCGCGAGGCGGCGCGGCGGCTCGACGTTCCGTTCGGGATCGTGGACGTGTCGCTCGCCCCCACCCCGTCCGTCGGCGACAGCGTCGCCGCCATCCTGGAGGAGATCGGGCTGGAGCGCTGCGGCGCGCCCGGCTCCACGGCGGCCCTCATGCTCCTGAACGACGCGGTCAAGAAGGGGGGGCTCATGGCCTCGTCGTTCGTGGGCGGCCTCTCCGGCGCCTTCATCCCGGTAAGCGAGGACCAGGGAATGATCGACGCGGTGGAAGCGGGCGCGCTCACCATCGAGAAGCTCGAGGCCATGACCTCGGTCTGCTCCGTGGGGCTGGACATGATCGCGATACCCGGCGACACGGGCGAGGATACCATCGCCGCCATCATCGCTGACGAGGCGGCCATCGGCGTTGCGAACAACAAGACCACCGCGGTGCGGATAATCCCGGTCGCGGGCATGAAAGCGGGGGACCTCGTGGAATTCGGCGGGCTCCTGGGACGCGCGCCCGTGATGCCGGTGAACGGCTTCAGCCCCGGCGGCCTGATCAGGCGCGGCGGCAGGATCCCGGCGCCGCTGCAGAGCTACCGGAACTGAAGCAGCGCTAAATAGCCTTGACAGGCCGTTTTCATCATGGTATACGTATCTCACGATAAAGTGATGAAAGACCACTCGCACATGCGCGTTCGCTTTTCCGGAGATGCCGATGACCCCGTGAGCTCCCGTAAATACTGGCTGTCCCTGCCGGCGGGAGAGCGCATCGAAGCAGTGGAATTTTTACGTGAGCAGCTCTATTCCATAAGCAGCAACGAAAAACTGCCCCGCATCAGGCGGGAAATAATTCTGCGGGACATACAATGAAGGTCCATCCCGATTTCTACGGATTCATCCTCTCCCTGAAAAAGAACAACGTGGACTATGTCATCGTCGGAGCGTTCGCCCTGGCCCTCTACGGCCACCCCCGCGCAACCGGGGACATCGACATCTGGATAAGGCCCTCGGCTGAAAACGCGGCGCGGCTGATGAAAGCCCTGCGGAACTTCGGCTTTGCACCGGCGGACATCACGGCCGGAGACATCCTGTCCGGCAAGGTAATTCAAATCGGGGACCCGCCGGTCAGTATAGACATCCTGACGCGTCTCACCGGGCTGACCGATGACGAGATATGGGACGGCAGGGTTGAGGCCCCGTTCGGCGACCTCACTGCGTGCTATATCGGCAGGGAAAGCTTTCTGAAGAACAAGCGCTCCCTCGGCAGGAACAGGGACCTGGCTGACATAGACGCGCTCACATCCTAGAAGCGGCAGTACCGGCCCGCTGCAGGGCAGCCGAACATGACGCGGGCGCATCGTCACTGATTTGCTTCTGTTACGCGGTAATACATCTTTCGCGGCACGATCGCGATGAGCGCGCGGAGCAGCCGGTTCACGAGCCCCGGTACGCATATCACTTTTCCCCGCTCCAGGCATTTCATCGAATAACCGACCACGTCGTCCGGCTCCATCCAGTAGAGCCGGCGCTTCTGCATCTCTTTCTCGACCCCCATCTGCCTGTGAAAATCGGTGGCCGTGAACCCCGGGCAGAGCGCCTGCACCCTGATCCCGTACTGACGCACTTCCATGTGGAGGGACTCGGTGAACACATTGAGGAACGCCTTGGAGCCACCGTAGATGCCGTTAACGGGCGCCGGGGCCCACGCGCCCAGCGAGGAGACGTTGATGATGATCCCTTCCTTCCTTCCGATCATGCCGGGCAGGGCCGCGTGGACCAGGCGCATAGGGGCTTCCGCGAGCACGCGCTCAAGCGCAATGTGCTCCTCGATCTTTCGCTCGATAAAAAGCCCGTCGATCCCGTAACCCGCGTTGTTCACCAGGGCCGCAAGGGTAGCGCACCCGGCAATCGCCTTCAGGACCTGCCGGACGCCCCCTTCCTCCGGCAGCTCCGCGATCACGACGCTGACGTTCACTCCGTACCGCTCCGCTATCTCAAGCGCCTCGGCCTCGATCAGGGCCTTCCGCCTTCCCGTCACGATGAGGTCGTAGCCCATCGACGCGAAGCGCCCGGCGAACGCGCGGCCGATGCCCGAGGTCGCGCCGGTGATGAGGGCGGTTTTTCGTTGTGTCATGTCATGCTCCGCATGAAGTATTTCATCGTATATATACTATTCAGGATGTCCGGAAAATGGCAAGTTAAAAAGTTTTATGTTTGTGCGCCGCCCGGCGCACACGGGCGACCCGACGCGGGTCTGGCATGAGTAAAAGGGAGGGGGTGGCACCGCGGTCACCCCCTCCCTTTTGAAATCCCACCCCCGCGCCGCCTCAGACGCCGGCGGAGACTTCCCGGCGAATTCGGTCGCTCTCGGCCATCCATGGCCTCCGCGACACTCGGCTTCGCCGAATCCGTCTCATCGCTCGGCAAGGTTTGTCCGCCTGACGGCGGACGTTTTCATGGCAATTACTTCTCCGGTACTCACTTCAGGATGATACTTGTTTTACCATTATGTGTTGTAATAACATGCGGTAAGCGTTCGCTCGAGGCACACATCCGTGTGTGCTCTCGCGACGCCCGGCCGTCCTGGCCGGGCGGCTGGTCACGAGGTAATCATTATGAGATAACTCCTATATGCACCTATTTCTCAATATTTTTTATCCACATCGGATAAAAAACACTCGCAGCCTGATTGACGACTATTTTTGTCCGGATCGTTTCATTCATCGTTGTTGACCAGGTAGATGCAAAATCTAACATTATAGCAACATTTTTCTGAAGCTTCAAATCCACCTTGCCCCTCATAGTCGCCTCGAAAGCTGCTTTAAACATGCTTGCCTCAAAAATTGTAAGATCTGATGAAAAATTTTTAACAACAATCCCCGCTATTCCGAGTATCAATCCGGATTCTGACTGAGTGTATTTTCTCAAGCATACCGGGAATTTTTTCAGATATGCAGATTGCTCTGGATTGCCAATTCCATCAAGAGATACGATGACATACATGAATTGTGCTTTTCCGGTGCCACTCTTTTTTATCTGTTTTTCGAGCTCAATATCAAACTTCGCAGATAGATCAGCAGTGAAGCTTTTGTACTGCAATCCCTCAAGCGCCGCCTTGAAGTTCGCCTGCCCTTTTAATATCGCATCACTTGTAAATTGCTCTGCTACAGATGTGACCGAGTACGGTGTATTGAGAAATTGGGCCGACTCTTTGTCATTGAACAAACCGTTATGGCAGGTAATATCCAATGATTTCGTTTTAAGATCATACGTTTTTAATAAATATTTCTTAATTATATACTTTTTAATTTCTTCTGCGGTCTTCAATTTTGAAGTATCTAAATTTGAAAATGCGATATCATGAAGACCCAATCTTTTAATGGACCGCCACTGCTCGCTGCCGGAGGGTTCACAGGTACAACCATTAATAACGGGAACACCGGAACACAGTTTTTTATAAACAGAATTACTCCTGAAGCTTAACGAACGTTTCAAGCTATTTTCAACAGATGTACAACCAGCCACCGCCATAAGCAAGATAGTAATAAATATCGAAACATAATATTTTTTCATATCCCCCCCGTACTTATATATTAATTTAAAATTCAAGACATGCGTAATCAGCTACTAATGAAGTATATGCGATCCCTTGAGTTGAATCAATCCATCGAGCTCAATAGCCGAATGTCATATAACAGGTGTATGTTACACCCCAATCGGCAATAAGAATTTGTCAATAATTATTTTAATACAATATAACACCTATTAGTAATTATTATTTATACAGCTCCGTTATTTTGTTCATTGTATACAAACCATGCGCAATAAATAACAAATATTACCACGGCTCTCTACTCCCCTCCACGGGGTAGCGCCGTTCCCACCGCGTTCTCCCGGCTCGCGGAGGCGTAGAGAAACATCGGCAGCGCGGCGCGTGAAAGCTGGAACGCGGTGTCCGCCGGTAGGAACATGAGCGGCTTCAACGCGTTCATCCAGATATTCAAAAAATAAGATAATCCGCCGCGCACGGATGCGCGGCGTCGCGAGAGCGCGCACATGGAAGTGCGCCCTCGAGCGTACGCATACCGCATGTTATCACTACCCCTCCCGATAGAACAAGTCTCCTACAGAAGCTCGCACGGGAGAAGTGCACGCCATTAAAACGTCCCAACAGATAGGTCCGCAAGCGCTTGCGGACCTATCTGTTGGGACAAACCTTGCCGAGCAGTGAGCCGATTCCGGCGCAGCCGGATCGGCGAATCTGCCGGTAGCCCCTGCCGGCGTCTGAGGCGGCGCGGGGGTGGGGTTATAAGCGGCGACGGATTTAAATCCGTCGCCAACAGAAAGAATTATGCTGATTCAGAGATTGTTAATTTATTGGGGGGATATAGCTCAATTTATGATAGGGTCGGGTTTAAACCCGACCCTATCAAAGCGGCTGCCACCCCTCCCCTCATATGGTTTGACCCGCTCAGGGTCATCCCCATGCGCCGGGCGGCGCACAATCGTCGAAAGACCCTCCACCCCCACCCCATCCCTCCCCCATCAAGGGGGAGGGAGCACTTGCCCCGGTCCGGAGCATCAGCCACCCCCCTCTCCCTGGGGAGAGGGGGGCAAGGGGGGTGAGGTCCTCTCCCCAGGAGGCTGGGGGGGGTGAGGTCAAAAAACCTCTTGACTCTCCCCCCCTCTCCCCCAAAATAACTTAATTACCACCCGAATTCGGAACATGAAAAATGAATCTATCAAAACATAAAAGAATAAACCCGGCCAGGGCCGCCGCCCTGGCGGCCGCCCTGGCCCTGCTCACGGCCTGCTCAACGCCCCAGCAGGAGCCGATGCAGTTTGTCACCTTTGCGGTCATGGGCAACACGAGCCCCGCCTCGCCCTTTACCGGCGAGGCCGAAAAACTCGAATTCGTCTTCAAGACGCTCAACCGTGAAAACCCGATGCTGGTCATTCATACGGGGGACATCATCCAGGGCGGCAACGAATCGATGGGTATCACGCTTAAAGATGTCGAGCGCCAGTACGAGAACTTCCAGATGCAGAAGAAGGTGCTCCGCCCCATCATCCACATTCTCGCCGGCAGGAAAGACCTGTACAACGGGTCCCTCTCCCTGTTTGAGCGGTATATCGGGGAGAAGCTCTATTACTCCTTCAATTACGGAAGCGCCCATTTTATTCTCCTGCATATTCTCAACAGGGACCACAAGCTGTCGCCCGAGCAGAGCCGCTGGCTGAAGCGCGACCTTGAAGCAAACCGCGAACACGGGCCGATTTTCATTTTCTCCCATTACCCGATCATGGCGCCGCCGCAGGCCGGCACCCGGTACGCGGACGGGGAAGAGCTCCACAGGCTCTTCAAAGAGTACCCCGTAAAAGCCGTTATAGCCGGCAGTACGAGGGGGCTGTACGAGTTCGAAAAGGACGGCATCAGGTACGCGGCGGCCGGATGCTTCGGGTACACGTTCGAGGACTGGCACTGGAGCTACAACCAGTATTACCTCGTCAGCTATGACGGCGCGAAGGTTACCCTCCGGGGCGTGCGGGTAAGCTTTCCCGCCAACTCCTACCGCCCGAAAATCATGAAGGACGAACCTGAAAAAAAATAAAAAAATTGACATGAGGGCGGCGCCGGATAGAGAATAGGACACGCGCCACGCGTTACGAAACCTGCCAGGAGGACGACATGGCTGCCAGGCTGAGCCTTACCGAGATCCATGACACGATCAGGGAGCTGACGGAAATCGAGACCGAGCTCGACCGGAGCATCAACACCACCATGTGGGTCAGCGACCCGCACGGGGCCGGCGAGCGCTTCACCACCATCCTGAAAGGGCGGTTCGGCCTCATCTGGCGGACGGCGCAGGAGGCGCTCTCCAAGCACTTCTCCGTGGAAAAGCTCGACTACCTGGACCACGCTGTCCAGGCCGAGCGCTACCTCCCGGACGAGCCGTTCACCATGGAGCGCCAGGACGTAATCTGGGCCCTGGTAAAGATAATCCGCTACAAGGTCGAGGACATCGTCGATTTCGAGCAGATACGGTCGAACATCAACGAGGACCTCAAGTCCGTCATCGAAAACCTCATACTGGGGTTCCATGTCCCCGACATCGTGTACGAAAACGAGCTTATAGCCGACAAGGTCATAACCGGGCTCGCGAAGATCGTGAAGCAGGTCATACTGGGCCAGCTCGTGGTCCTGGGCGACGTGTTCGACCGGGGCGACGAGCCCGACAGGATACTGCGGATCCTCTCCAGCAGGGAGATACGGCCCTACGTACGGTTCGTATGGGGAAACCACGACATCCTCTGGATGGGCGCGGCAGCGGGGAACAAGTCGCTCATCGCCGAAGCCCTGCGAATAAGCGTCCGCTACGACAACCTGGCCTTCCTGGAGCGCCTCGGCATCAACCTGGAAAAGCTGAAGGCCTTCGCCGAGTCGCTCTACCCCGGGGGCGTGACCGGGCAGTTCAAGGCAAAGATGGACATCTCCCGCAAGATGGAAAAGACGCTGGCGATGATCCAGTTCAAGCTCGAGGAAAAGACCATCAAGCAGTTCCCCGAGCTCCAGATGGATCCGCGCCTCAACCTGGAAAAGTTCGCCGCGATGCTGAAAACCGGCGACACCGAAGGCCTCACCGACACCCACTTCCCCACCCTCGACCCGGGGAACCCGCTCGCCCTTACCAGGGAAGAGAGCGAGGTGATCGACGACCTCGCGCGCCAGTTCACCTCCAGCCCGAAGATCAGGGACCTCATGAAGTACCTGTTCGAGGAGGGCAAGCTCTACCACATCAATAACTACATCCTGAACATACACGCCCTGATCCCCAGCACAGAGGAGGGCAAATTCGACAAGCTCTTCGGTAAAAAAGGGAAAGAGCTGATGAACCACCTTGAGGCCCTGGTGAAAAACGTGGGTAAACGCTACCTCGAGGAAAAGGACCAGGACCCGTTCGAGCTGGCGGTCATGTTCTACCTCTGGTGCGGCCCGAAATCGCCCTTCTTCGGCAAGCATGCCATGAAGACCTTCGAGCGTTACTTCTTCAAGGACAAGGTCACGCACAAGGAAAAGACCCTCCACTGGGGCGAGAATTTAAAGAAGAAAGAGTTCATGGACCTCATAATGGACGAATTCGGCACCGAGCGGATCGTGTACGGCCACACCCCGGTGGACATTATGAAGGGCGAGAAGATCTCATCGCCGGACGGGCGCGCCATAAACATTGACGGCGGCTTTTCCGAGGCCTATCTGGGGAGGGGCCACTCCCTGATCCATACGCCCTTCTCGATCTATGCCATTATACTGCCGTCCCTGGACGAGATACGCGAGGCCAAGCACGCGAACCTCAAGTTCGAGGAGATAGCCCGGTTCGACAAGCCGATCAAGATGAAGGACGTGTTCCGGGGCAAAGAGCTCAGGAAAAGGCGGGATGAGCTTCTGAAAAAACTCCGGGAATACGCCAAAAAGTCGCGATAACATCAGGGGCGCGCCCGGGCGGGCATTCCCCCGGATTTTGTCTCGTTTTTTAATCTGCGTCCGATATTTTTAGTTGAAATTAATTTTAACGCCTGTATCATCTGCCGCACAGGTTGGGTTCATGGCCAAAGAAATTTCAGTCCGCATCAAATTCTTCTCGGGTATCGATAAAGAACTCAAGCTGTCTGACTACGACCCTGCCGTAGGAATACTAATGAAGATTCCGTCCGGTAAACGCCTGAAATGGGCCCTGAAACACGCAGGCATGACATCCTTCTCGGGCAACGCGTTCTTCAGAAGCGGCTCGAGGATCAGCACCTGGACCAAGCTTAAAGACGGCGACGAGGTAAGCTGCCTCAAGCCTTCCGGCGGGGGCTGAGGGGGACGCTTCGTCCCCTGACCCGCCGCACCAGACATACAGACAGAAAAGATTCTCATCCCGGCATGTGACGGGGTGTTTCCTTACCAGCGAATACATTACACCAGGAGAACCACCATGGGCGAAGTTATAGGCACAAATAACCGCATACTTGAAATTGATCTGTCTTCAAGGAAATTCAGCGTATCGGAAGTACATCCGAAAGACAGGGACATGTATCTGGGCGGCAAGGGAATGGGCCTCAAGCTCCTCTACGACAGGATGGAGGCGGGCACAGACCCGCTGGGCCCGGACAACATGATCGCGTTCTGCATGGGCGTGCTCATGGGAACCGGGGCGCCCTGCTCCGGCCGTTTCGAGGCGGTCACCAAGTCCCCGCTGACCGGGATCATGGTTTCCGCGTCATGCGGCGGCCCGTTCGGCATGGCCTTCAAGACCGCGGGCTGGGACGCGATGGTCATCAAGGGTAAAGCCAGTTCGCCCGTTTACCTGGTCATCGACTCCAAAGGCGTTCAGTTCAAGCCGGCGACGGGCGTCTGGGGCAAGGACACCGAGGCGGCCGAGAAGGCGCTCCTCAAGGACGGGACCGGTGCGGTGGTCATAGGACCGGCAGGTGAGAACCTGGTCAGGTTCGCCAATATCCGCTCGGGCCACCGGTTCCTGGGCCGGGGCGGCATGGGCGCGGTTCTGGGCTCCAAGAATTTAAAAGGCATCGTCGCGAAAGGCGGCGAGTTCAAGATCGTGCCGGCCAACAAGAAGAAATTCCAGAAATCGAACAAGCGGTTTTTCAAATATATAAACGCCAACGCCATCACAGCAGGCTCGTACCGGAACTTCGGCACCAACGCCAACGTGAACCTGTCCAATGCGGCCGGCATCCTGCCGGTACACAATTTCTCGGGCGGGTCCCACGGCGAAGCGCACAAGATCTCCGGCGAGGTAATGGCCAACCGTTTCAACACCAAGTACGATACCTGCAAGCCGTGCGCGATCATGTGCGGCCACAAGGGGACGGTCAACGGCAAGGACCGCCACATCCCCGAGTACGAGACCATCGGGCTCATGGGCTCCAATCTCGACGTATTCGACCCGGTCGTCATCACCGAATGGAACGAGCTCTGCTCGGCGTACGGCATGGACACCATCTCCGCCGGCGGCACGCTGGCCTGGGCGATGGAGGCCACGGAGAAAGGGCTTATAAAAACCGGGCTGAAGTTCGGGCAGGTCAAGGGCGTGGCCGAGATGATCAGGGACATTGCCTATCGCAAGGGCATCGGCAACGACCTGGCGGAAGGATCGCGTGCCGCATCGCGGAAATTCGGCGGCGAGGACTTCGCCATCCATGTCAAAGGCATGGAGATGGCGGCGTACGACCCGCGCGGATGCGTGGGCCACGGACTCTCATATGCCGTTGCCAACCGGGGCGCCTGCCACCTGTCAACGAGCCTCTTCACGCTCGAATCGTACTTCGGCATGGCCAGCCCGTATGCGACCCGCGGGAAGCACACCATGGTCAAGTTCATGGAAAACACCTACGCGGCAATGAACTCGCTCCACATCTGCCACTTCACCGCCTTCGCCGTGTTCCTGGAGCCGCCGCTCATCAAGCTGTCCCCGACGCCGCTCCTCTGGCTCCTGACGCAAAATCTCACGCCGCTGGCGCTGAACCTCATGGACGTGAGCCTCTGGCCGGAAATGTGGCACTCCACCGTGGGCAAGCCCTACATCCCCTACATCAGCATGCTCCGGTTCCTGAAAACGGGCGAGCGCATCCACGTGCTGGAGCGCTGGATGAACACCCGGGAGGGCATCTCGAAAAAGGACGACACCCTTCCCCGCCGGCTCCTGACCGAAGGCCGCAGGTGCGACCAGGAGGAGCATGTCGTGCCGATCGAAAAGATGCTGGGTAAATACTACAAGGCACGCGGATACGATGAGAACGGAATACCGAAAAAGCGCACGCTGAAACGCCTCGGCATCGAGATCAAATGATACGCATTCCCCCGGCCGCGGAACAACCGCGCGGGGGAGCAGAAACTATAAGAGAGGATCGATTATGCATATACCAGATTATTACGAATTTTTCAATCATCTCAAGATAATGTCCGGCAAGCGGGTACTGGAGAGCATCCCTTCGGAGCTGGCAAGTTACGACGCGTACAAACCGCTCGTGATAGCCGATAAAAGCATCACCGAAAGCGGGCTCGTGAAAAAATTCATAACGGCATTCGCCGATACCGGCATGACCCTCGGCGGGATTTACGACGAGGTGCGGGACTACGCCGGCATATCCCTGGCGCTGAACGCGGAGGTGATCTTCCGCGAGCGGGGGTGCGATTCCATCATCGCCCTGGGAAGCGGTCCGGTCGTTGACGTTGCCAAGGCGCTGAACGTGCTCGTTTCGGAAAACAGCGGCACGCTGCAGCCGTACATGGACGGCGCCCCGATCGGGAAGCACCTGAAGCCCCTGATCTACGTATACGCCTGCTGCTCAATGGGCCTGGAGGCGACCGGCTACCTGTCCATCGACAACCGCGTGATGAAGTCCGACTTCCTCTTCCCGGACGTCATCATGATCGACCCGCGCCTCGCACCGGGCTGCTGCCCGCCCTGCGCGGCCGAGTCCGCAGTGATCGCGCTCGACCACGCGCTGGGCGCAGGCGCGGGACCGGAGCCGAGCCCCATGCTCGACGCCTATATCCACGCGGCGCTCAGGTTCCTGGCCGAGAACATGAAAAAGGGTGTGAAAAAGCCCGGGGACAAAGCCGCGAGCATGGCGCTGGCCAACGCTTCGGCAATGGCAGCCGTCGCCTTCTACAACTCGAAGCCGGGCATGGTGCACCTGCTGGCCGTCGAGCTGGCGCGGATCACCGGCACGTCGGCCGGCAGATTCATGCGGGTCCTTCTCCCTTACAGGATGGCCTACATGCTCAGTAAAAAAATGAAGATACGGGACGAGCTCTACCTGGCCCTCGCCGGCTTCGACGCCTACTCGTCAACGCCGGAAGGCGAGCGGACACGGAAGGGGATCGAGGCGGTGCTCGACCTGCTCAATACCACGAAAAAGGCCCTGCCGCAGACCATGAAGGAGCTGAACGTCCCGCGGCACCAGCTGAAAAATGCAGCGGAAGCAGCCTCGGCCGCGAGCGGAAAATTTTTCACCGCGGCAGACTGCCTCTCCCTGCTGGAGCATGCCTGGGAAGGCAAAGCGTATTAGTCCATCACACACTGAAAGGAGCGCAACATGAACACGAACAAATATCCCGAGATCAAGCCGGGTTCAAAGTTTATAAAAAAAGTCTACTGCTTCATCATGCTGCTGATCGTCGGACGGGCCATCGAGGCGGCGGCGAAAACCGACAAGGTGGTCAAGAAGGAGGTCGAGGGGCTGCCGAATGACCTCTGTTTTTACCTGGGCGTAATGCCCTCCGGCCCGTACATGGTGGTTGGCAAGACGAAAGAAGGGGGCATGAAATACCTGGGATGGAACCTGGTCGGGAAGAAGATCAACCTCAGGATGAACATCCGGAACATCGAGGCCGCGATACAGGTCTTCACCTTCCAGGAGTCCACCGCGACCGCGTTCGCCCATGACCGCTTCGTCGTGGAGGGAGACCTTCCCACCGCGACCGCGATCGTGCGGATCCTGGACATCGTCGAGGTCTACCTGCTCCCCAAGATCATAACCAAGCTGGCTGTACAACGTTACCCGAAGTGGTCGGAAATGTCTCCCTTCCGCAAGTGGACCGGCCGGTTCATCATCTACGGCCGCGCCCTGGGCTACGGGCTGGTCAAAGACATCATAACGAACATACTCTAACTATAAAGGGGAATTGCCATGTTACTGCCAAGCTTTTACGATTTCTGCTGCCGGGTTAAAACCATTTCCGGGAACAAGGCCCTGGAGAAGATCCCCGTCCTTCTTGCCGGCATGAATGCCAAAAAACCCATGATCGTCACGGACAAGGGCGTTGTTGCCGTCGGCCTCATCGACGTTATTAAAAAAGCCATCGGAACCAAGCTGAAAATCGGGGCCATCTTCGACGGCGCGCCGATCGATTCGGACTACAAGGTGGTCAACGCGGCGGCGAAGATATACCGCCAGAAGGGATGCGACTCCATCATCGCCATCGGCGGCGGGTCCGCCATGGACACGGCCAAGGGCATAAACATCCTCGTGTCCCTGGGCGGGGACAACCTGCTCGACTACGAGGGCGCGGGCGCGGTCAAGAAGAAGCTGAACCCGCTGATCGCGATCCCCACCACGTCGGGCACCGGATCGGAGATGACGCTCGTGGCCGTTATCGCGGACCCCGAGCGCAAGGTCAAGATGACCTTCGTCTCCTACTTCGTGCTCCCGGACATTGCGCTCCTGGACCCGCGTATGACCAAAACGCTCCCGCCGGCGCTCACGACCTCGACCGCCATGGACGCCATGACCCACGCGATCGAGGCCTATTTCTGCAAGGAAAAAAACCCGGTGAGCGATTCGCACTCGCTGTACGCCATAAAGATGATCAGCGACAATTTATTGAACGTCGTCAAGAACCCGGGCGACCTTAAAGGGCGCCTGGCGCTGGCCAATGCCTCGGCCATGGCGGGCATCGCGTTCTCCAACTCCATGGTCGGCCTGGTCCACAACATGGGCCACTCCACGGGCGCGGTGTGCCACGTGCCCCACGGCGTGTGCATGAGCATCTTCCTCCCCTACGGGCTGGAATACAACCTGCACCGTTGTGCCGACGTCATCGGCGAGATACTCTTCCCGCTGGCGGGCCCCGAGGTTTACGCCGCCACGCGAAAGAAGGACCGGGCGGAAAAGGTGATCGAGCTGATCCGTAAAATGAACCAGGACCTGTACGATGCCACCGGCGGCAGGCACCCCCGGTGCCTGAAGGAGATCATGAACCGCGACGGCAAGCAGGCCGTACCCCAGTCGATCCTGCCGGCGATAGCGAAGGCGACGATGATGGACGGGGCCCGGCTGTACAACCCGGAGGAGATACTCGAGTACGATTCGCTCATGGTGCTTGAGCACGCGTATGAAGGTATCCCCCTTGACCGCAGCAAGATCAAGAAGGGCGGAAAGAAAGTCGCCTACTGATGTACCGCGTGGTTTCAGCCACACGGCGAGAAGGCCTGGATTGGCACAAAAAGGCGGGTCCGCAAGTACCCGCCTTTTTTCATCCTCTCAACCTGCGGTTTTAACCGCACGCAGCCGCCCGGGGAAACCGGGGCCTTTTTGCGGGTTACTATTCACCATCCTCCTTGAGCCGGGAGGACAGATATTTTTCTTGATTTATCTCCCCGTATCATGATAGGATGTTTCTCTTTGCGCATCCCGGCCTGTATCGCGGTTGCTGGCAGAACCGATACCGATGACAAATAGGAGGTCCGCATGCTAGACTTCAGCCTTTCCCCCGAGCAGATTGAGATCCAGAAAATGTCCCGCGAGTTCGCGCTCAAGGAAGTGCTCCCCCTGGCCTGGTACTACGACGAGGCGAACGACCTTCCCCTCCCCCTGCTGAAAAAAGCCTTCGACCTGGGGCTGATGAACGGGGACATCCCGAAAAAGTACGGCGGCCGCGGGATGGGCCTCGTGGAAGCCGCCCTGGCCACTGAGGAGATATCGGCGGCGTGCTCCGGCCTCGCCACCTCGATCTTCGTCAATTCGCTCGGCATGGAGCCGCTCATCCTCTGCGGCAACGAGGCGCTCAAGGAAAAATACCTTACGAAGATAGCGAAGGAATTCAAGAAAATATCGTTCGCCACTTCCGAGCCCACGATGGGTTCCGACGTGGCCGGCCTCCGGTGCCTGGCCGAGGACAGGGGCGACCACTACGTCCTGAACGGGACCAAGTACTGGATCACCGACGCCGGCGTCGCGGACTACATGAGCATCTTCGCGACGGTGGACCCGAAGTCGCAGCACCAGGGTATCTGCGCGTTCCTCGTGGAGCGTGACTGGGAAGGCGTGACCGTCGGCCGGCACATCCCGAAACTCGGCCAGCGCGCGTCCAATACCGCGGGGATCAGCCTGAAAAACGTGCGCGTGCCCAAAGAAAACGTGATCGCGGCGCCCGGCGAGGGGTTCGTGATTGCGATGAAGACCTTTTCCCGCACCAGGCCGATCATCGGCGCGTTCGCCGTGGGCGCGGCCCGCTCCGCCATGGAATTCGCGCTGGACTACGCAAAGAGGCGGCGTGTCTTCGGCACAAAGCTCTCGAACTTCGAGGCGATCCAGTTCAAGATCGCCGAGATGTTCCAGAAGATCGAGACCTCCCGCCTCCTGGTGCTCAAGTCCGCGTGGGAGACCGACAACGGGATGGACCCCACGCTCGACGCGTCCATTTCCAAGTTCTACGCGACCGAGGCCGCCGTGCAGGTCGCGAACGACGCGCTCCAGATCGCCGGAGGCTACGGATTCACGAAACTCTACCCATTCGAGAAAATCCTGCGCGATGTGCGGCTCCTCATGATATACGAGGGGACCAGCGAGGTCCAGCGCATCATCGTGTCCGGGTACGCGCTGGGATCATACAAGCCGGTGATGCCGCCGCTGGAAGATCTCCCGATGCTCAGGAGCGAGACCGGCGGCAATGATTTCTACGGCGAGATGGAGGGGAAAACGGCGTGGCGATGCCGCATATGCGGCCACATCCACTACGGGGACGAGCCGCCGGAGGAATGCCCCTATTGCTTCTTCCCGGGCACGGCGTTCAAGAAGGTGTGGCCGCGGGAATAAAGCCGGTTTACCGTTCCGCCTCAGGCATGCAAAAAACGCAACGAGCGCGCGAAGCGTCAAGGAGTGGCTATGCTGCTGCACATACTGGATATCGCGAGAATACTCGGGGTAGCTGCGACGTTCTATATCGGCTATTCAATCGGTTTCGCCGGGGACTATGACCCGATAGCGCAATTGCACTTCATGGTTCCCGCTGTCATTGTCATTATCGCGGGCATATCTGGCATTGAGGGCCTTGTACTGGGCGACCGGGCGGCCGCGGCCAAAGGTTACGCTGCCGACGGCAATTACCAGAGGCAATCTTCCTTCGCCCTGTTGTCCTATGCCGCGGTTGCCGTTTTCGTGCGGGTGAGCGGATGGGGCATCCGCGCCGAGCTGACGATATTCTTCGCATTCATCTTTTTTCTTGTTTTTTCGGGAATCAATCATGCCGCGAGCGCGGTCAGGGACAGGAATTTCAAATGGCAGAACATCAACCGCCCTTTCATCACTCTCGCATTGATCGCGGGAATGGCCTACCCGGTCATCGAGGCAATGAAAAGAATATGATGTAACCGGGGAATCGCCGCCGGGTTACTGCGCCGGATCAGCTCCACCGTTCACTATTCACTATTCTCTGTTAACCGCTTTCCCCCCGGCCACCAGTTCCACCGGCCCAGCAGAACCACGATCGAGGGCACGAGTATCGTGCGCGTGATGAACGTATCCTGAAGAACGCCGACGGTGATGGCGAAGCTCAGTTGCACCAGCCCCAGGAGCGATGACGACATCATGGCCGCGAACGTTCCCGCCATGATGATGCCTGCGGACGTGATGATGCCTCCGGTGTGCAGCACGGCGAGCCGCACGCCCTTCCGCGTGCCGTGAACGGCCGCCTCCTCGCGCACCCGCCCCATGAGGAATATGTTGTAGTCCATGCCGAGCGCCAGGAGAAGAACGAACATGAAGAACGGCACGAACCAGGCGATCTCCCTGCCCAGGAGGTATTCGAACACGAACCGCATGATGCCCATGCACGCGTTGTAGCTCAGCAGAATCGTCCCCAGGAGGTACACGGGCGCCACCACGCTGCGCAGCAGGAACACGAGCACTATCATGATACCGCCGCAGACCAGGAGCCACATGAGCACTGTGTCGCGCTTCATGGCATCGCGCAGGTCGGCAAGAACGGGGATGTTCCCGCCCACGTGAAACGTGTCGCTCATCTTCATGTTCCGGATCCTCCTCACGGTATCCATGGCCGCGGGAGAAAACGGCTCGTCCCTGAGCAATAGCTGGTAGCGCACCGCGTCGCCTTCGAGCGTCGTGTAGGTGTCCAGGAGCATCATCAGGGCGCCCCCGCCCGGAAGCCGGGCCAGCTCGACCGGCGCGTAATACCCGTCCGGGCGGCCGGCGAACTTCACCGACAGGCCCCGCACCGATCCCTCGAATGACCGCAGGTCGGTCAGGATCGGCATGATGATATAGCTGAGCTCCGGCGGCACGACCGGGGGAACGTACACGGTGGCGGCGAGCTTCATCTCCGCCTCTTTCGTCAGGCGGTGGAGGTTGTCGGAGAGCTCCGACCGGAGGCCCTGCAGCTCGACGTACTGTAATATCATCAGGACGAGACGCGTCACCGCGGGCATCTTCCCGTAGGCGGCGAATTTCCCGTGGAGCCCGTCGAGCGCGGACATCGTGCCGGCGTACCCGTCCATCCCCTGTATCTGCGGCGCGACCCGCTCCAGCCCGGCGAAATACTGCCGCAGCATCTCGAGCTTCGGCAGGATGATCTCGGGATCGGTCCCCTTCATGTCGTTCATGATCCTGCCGATCTCGGCCAGCTGCGCCGGGACTTTAATGAGATGCGATGAGGAATCATACCGCTCCCGCACCCGCTGCAGCGCGGCCATGGCGCCGATATAATCGGGGTCCGACGCGAGCCACGGGAAAGCGCCGGCCAGGCCGGCGAAATAATCATGCAGCACCGCGAACATGCCGTCCGCGTTGTATATGAACGCTTTCAATTTGGGCGGGTCGCTCACCGCGGCGCCGATCGCGTCCACCTGGACCGCCAGCTGGGCCAGCTGAAAATCGACGCGCAGTACCCGGGAGGTGAACGCGTCGGGCTTGCCCGTCGGGCTGGTAAGGCTCCGCACCCCGGTCACGCCGGGTATGCTGCGCAGATACTCCGTGGTCCGCGTTATCTTCCCGATGCCTTCCGGTGTGCGCGTGTCCCGCAGCCCGGTCACCAGCACGTCCACCGGCAGCATCTCGCCCACGCCGAATTTCTCGGCGAGTATATTGTAGCCGACCCGCACCATGTTATTTTTCGGGAGGTCCGCCAGCATGTCGAAGGTCTGCTTCTGGCCCTGGCCGTAGATCGCGAGCGGCGCCATCACCAGGAGCGACAGCACGAGGAAGGCCCAGGGCATGCGCGTGATCCAGCCGCCCAGCCGCCCCCACATCGTCGCCTCGTGCGCATGCTTTGGCCTGCCGGGCCAGAACGCGCGCCTGCCGATGATCGCGAGCATGGCGGGGGTGAGCGTCATGACCGCGCAGAGCGCGATCACCAGCGCGATCGCAAGGCTCGGGCCGGTGCTGGAGAACAGCTTCACGGACACGAAGCTCAGCGCTATGTCCGCCACGATCAGCGTGCCCGCACTGCTCGTGATCGTCTCGCCGACGCGCGCCATCGTGCTGGCCGCGGCGTCTTTCCCGGGCATGCCGTCGGCCATGTGCTCCTTGAACCTGCTGATGATGAAGAGGCAGTAATCCGTGCCCGCGCCGAAGAGGAGCACCACCATGAACAGGTCGGTCATCGACGATATGACCAGGCCCTGCTGCGCGAGCCACGCGACGATGCCGCGCGCTATCCCGTACGCCACGCCTATGATGACCAGGGGGACGAACGGCAGGATCGGGGAGCGGTATATCAGAAGCAGGCAGACGATGACCAGCCCGATCGTGATGACAATCGTTTTTTCCGCGCTTTCCAGAATGCATTGTTTGTAGGCATTGGTAATGGGCACGTCCCCGGTGACATACCCCCGGTACCCGGCGGGCATGGCGGCCATGTGCCTCATGATGGTGTCCATGGTCTTCTCAACGGCCTTGTCGTCCGGAGCCCCGTTGATGCCCGCAAAGATGATGGCCACGCGCCCGTCAGGGCTTATCAGCCGGTCCGTGAGGTTGGGGTCCTCGGGAGACAGCAGGTTCTCTGAAATTTTGGGGTCCTTGAGCGATCGCACCCAGCCGGTCAGTTCGCCGATGGCGGCCGCCCCTTCCGTGCTTTTCAGCGAACCCCTGTTCGATTCCAGCACGAGGATCGCGGAATTGGAAAAGACCTCTTTGGGAAAATTTTTCCTGATCAGCTTCTGGGCCTGGATGCTGGGCTCCTTCGCGCTTAAATAGGCCGACTGGTCCGATATGCTCAGCTCGGACAGGTTCGGCGCAAGCCAGGTTATCACGCCCACGGCGACAAGCCAGAACGCGATAACCGCGTACCGGTACCGTACTGAATAGTGCCCGATTTTTTCAAATATGCCCATATCCTCTTACCCTTGCTCCCTGCATGAATAGATGTATTGCGCAGCTGCATGTCATTCCCGCATACAAAGCACGCCATTCCCGCCCCTCGACAGGTTTATCCCGAGCTTGTCGAAGGGCTCGGGAGAACCTCCAGCGGGAATCCAAGCGAAAAAAATGGAACCCGGCTATTTGCCATGATTGTGCCGGAATGATAGATGAGCCAGGCAGGAAGTCTGATGTTTTCCCCCGTGCCTGACCGGATTTCGGTCAGACCGCCTGCAGTCTTGCCAGCATCAAATCCGACGCAAAATCGAGGAGCTTCTTGTCCTTCACCTCGCCCAGCTCGTTGCGCTGCATGAAATCCGAAACGGCGAACACGCCGGTCGCAAGCGCCCAGAATGACAGTGCCGTTTCCCTTGGATCGACGTCGATAAACTCGCCGTCAGTTATGCCTTTCCTGATGATGTTCACGATGTACTCGAGCAGTTCCATGGCCATCCCGTGTATCCTGTCATATACGGCATCGGAAATCTTTTCACGATCGATGGAACCGGACTGGATCGAGGTCAGGATGGTATAGTAGAGCCGGTGCTCGGTGTAAAATGAATAGAACGCTTCGATCAGGTTGAGGGTTTGTTTTGTCGCGCTCAACACCGGGTTGGTCGCTCTTTTAAAAAATTCGTGAAAGAGCTGCGCGCCCTCCTCGACAAGGGACACGTACAGCTCTTCCTTGCTTTTGAAATACAGGTACAGGGTGCCCTTGCTCAGCTCCGCTTTATTGGCTATCTCTTCCATCGTGGCCGCTTCCAGGCCCTTTGAGATAAACACCCCTTTTGCGACCTCAAGGATGTCCTTTCTGCGTTTTATCTTTTCATTAATTTTTCTTTGTTGCGTTCCCATGACCCCAATCCATTAAATGAATAATAGTCATTTAATGGCTAAAAGTCAACTGTGATGAGACATTTTTTCTGAAAAGTGGATTTTTTTCATAGAAATGACCGAAATGCTCTGACACCGGGTTGGTGATGGGGGCTCTGACCCCGGGTTGGTTGATATCCTCTTCACTGGTACAGGACCTTTTCTTAATGGGCGGGACGGAGCTGCGCCCCGGCATCGTGTCCACAGAGTTACTTCGGAACGCCCGGGAGCACCCGCAGTACTATCGCGATCCCGCGGTACGGACGCCCTGCTACTACACCATTCGCACCAACACGGGCAGGGCCATCCATGACCGCGATCAACCGGTGAACAAAGATTCCTTGTTAATCATAAAATCCGTCCCCGACTGGTGCTCGAACAGCGCCAGCCGGTTGATCTGGTTTGTCCCCTCGTAAATCTGAGTGAGCCGCGAATCGCGCCAGGCGCGCTCCACACCGTGCGCGTGCAGGCAGCCCGCGTCGCCCATGAGCTCCATGGCCTGGCCGCATACCCTGAACGCCGTGTCCGAGGCGAACACCTTTGCCGACGCGGACGCGGACTGGTAGCACCGGAACTGGCGGCAGCTCTGCCAGACCATGGAGCGCGCGGCCCAGAGGCTTATCGCCATGTCCGCGAGCTCCATCTGCACGTCCTGGTATTCGATGAGCTTCCTTGGGCCCAGGTTTGTGCGCCGGCAGAACTCCAGGCACCGCTCGAACGCGCCGCGGCCGTGCCCCAGCGCCATGGCCCCGACCACGGGCCGCGAGTAGTTCAGCACGTTGCGGTTGTTGGGCCATCCCGACCGCACCCTGCCCACCACGTTCTTCTTTGGCACGAACACGTTGTCGAAAACGAGCTCCGAGGCGTCGGACGCGCGTTGTCCCATCTTGCGCTCGCTCCTTCCCACGGAGAAGCCTTTCATGCCCTTCTCGACAAGGAAGCAGGTCCACGACTCGATCCCCTCGCCCTCGATTTTCGCGTACACGGTCACTTTGTCAGCTATGGCGCCGTCCGAGATGAAGCACTTCCGCCCGTTCAGGACATAGCCGCCCATGCCGGGCATGTATTTAGCCGTGGTGACCAGGCGCGCGGCAGCTCCGCCCGCGGTCTCCTCCGCGTCCGATCCGGCTTCCGGCTCGGTGATGGCAAAGGCCATGCACCCGGGCCTGCCCAGGACACGCGACCCCAGGTAAAAGGGGATGAAGTGCCGTACCATGACGCGGAGGCTTCCGGAGAGGAGCAGGGGCACGATCCCCAGGTTATGGGCGAGCAGGAGCAGGGCCAGGCCCCCGCACTCGGTCGCGAGCTCCTCGCCCACGACCGCGACCTGGAGCGCGGCGCCCCCCAGGTAGGGGCGCAGGCTCGCGCTGCCCAAGGGCCACGGCGCGAGGAGCGTCTGGAATCCCTCCCGCGCCGCTGCCGCGAGCAGCGGCTTCGGGTCGTACTCATGCGGATGGAGGTCCGCCTCCGGAGCGAGCGGGCGTATATGCTCTTGCGCAAACCGGCGCGCCTTCCTCCGCCAGCGGCGCGCGCCCCGCGGGAGGGTCAGGGTGTCGTGCTCCCACAGGCTCATGTCGCGGTTATCGACCAGGAGCCGGCCTATCAGGTTCATCCGGCCCGTCGCGTTTTTCATGGCAAGCTGCTCAATCCGTTCCCGCGTTGACTGGTTCATGATGCATACTCCCCGGTGAGATCGAAGAACATCTGCTTGAGGTATGCCGGCGGCCCGCACGCGGTCCTGAGCACCATGACGTCGCGGAGCCGCTTCTCCATGCCGAAGTCCTCCATGTACCCGTACCCGCCCAATACCTGCATCGAATCCGTCACGGCGCGGGCGGCCAGCTCCGTTGCCGCGAGCTTCGCCGCTGCCGCACGCGCGAGCGCGCCGCGCGATCCGATGGCGCAATCCGCGAGCGCCATGACCGCGGCTTCCGCGGAGCGGGCCGCGGCATCGGCCCCGGCGATGAGCATCTTCACTGCCGGGTGCTTTTCGATGAGCGAGCCGCCCTGGTACCGCTCCGACGCGTACGCGCGCGCGGCCGCAACCGAGCCCCGCGCGATCCCGACCGCAATGGCAGACATGCCTGACCAGTTCAGGAAGAGCGCGCGCGACACGAGCTCTTCCGCGTCGCCGCCGTCGATGCGCGCTTCCCGGGGCAGCTCAACGCCGTCAAACGCGACATGGTCCAGGCGGCAGGCGCGCAGGCCCGTGCGTGCGCCGGCGTCTGTGACCGTGATCCCGCCCTGCCCGGCGGGAGCCAGGAAACAGGCCCACCTGTCTTTCGCCCGGGTGAAAACGACAAACGCGCCCGCGCCTTCCATCGAATAGGAAAAGGATTTCGCGCCCCGGATCACGTACCCGCCGCGCTCCTCGGCCGCGGTTGTCTCGATCCTCGCCGGAGCGTCCTCGCCCGGCCTGGCGAGCACTCCCGCGTGGGGAGGATACGGCCCTTCCTGCAGGCAGAGGCGCACGCGCGCGGGCGCGGGCCCGCCCTTCGCCCGCAGGGCGATGGCGGACGCGACGCCCTGGCTGTGCAGGCACATGGCCACGCCGCCGCAGGTTTCCGCCACTACCGACAGGAGGAGAAGGGACGGCGCAGGGCCGAGCTCGTCCACGGCGCTGCCCCATATGCCGTACTGGCTACCGGGCAGCGAGCGGTCCGGGCTTGCCGCGAGCCCGATGGTGAAGGCGGTGTCCAGCACGGCGGGCAGCCGCGACAGGTCCCCGTCCGGGTGCTCGCCCTCGAACAGGGACGCCACGGATTTCCCTGAAAACGTGCGCGCCAGGTCGGCATAGTGGGATAATTCTTCTCTCGAAAGACCGACAGGAATGTCCGTTGCGGGTTCCTTATCCATGACACACCCCCTCCCCGAAAGCGCCTGAATATGCGAACGCAGGGAAAATGACAACAGCGGATAGAATAAAAGGCAAGTAGAAAATGCGGGAAGATGCAAAACCCGAAATCCCCGACAGGCCCGCACTTGCACCGGGCCCGTCGAGGTAAGCGCATGCGGACGTATCAGGGCCCGGATTAAATCATAATTTCTGGAGCGGCCGCAGGTATTTCTCGACCCGCGCCTTCATATCCGTCGCTTTTTCCGCGCTCAGGACCTGCACGTCGACCTGCTTCTTGCCCGACTGCGTCATCTCCAGCACGCCGGCCTCCTTCAGCTTCGTGACGGCGTTATCGTAGGTCGGCTGGGAGAGCGACTCGGTAAGCTTCACCTCGCCCAGGTGGTAGAGCCTGATCCCGTTCTTCCGCACCTCGTGCACGAGTTCCTTCCTGCTCATCCGCTTCGATAGCCCGGCCACGCAGTCGCACACGACCAGGTAGGATTCCAGCATGTCCTGTATCCCCTTCGCGAAGAGGACAAGCTCGCCGCGCCGCTCCTCGGCGACGCGTATCATGGATCCGGACCGCGTGATAACCGAGCGGCCGGCCAGGTAGTCGAGGCTCTTCGCGACCGTGGCAGCGGTGTCGCGGATGGCCTCGGAATAAACGAACTCGCCGGAAAAGAGATCCATCAGGTCAGCAAAGCAATCGGCGGCCGCCTTCTCATCCAGGCCGTCCGCGCCGGAGAGGCAGAGGAGCGGCGCCGCCAGGAAGGTGACGGGAAGCTGGAAATGAAGGATGCTGTTCTTGTAGAAGTTGATCCGCGACCGCTCGTTATCATTCAGGGTATAAAGCCCGGGCAGCACTTCAGGCGCGCCTCCCTTTACGCCGGCGACCGCCTCGCCCACGATTCTGTCCTGCATGTACGACGCGAGCACGTAGTCGATGATCGCGTCGGCGCCCGCGGCGCTCGCCAGGTCCTCGCTCATGCGGACCCCGGCCCAGGCGAGGTAATCCCGGAGGACGCTTATGCGCTCTTTCAGCATGTCGCGCGTGAAGCCGGAGGCGGAAGACTGGAGCATGGCCGCGGACGTGACCGAGAACGGCGTGGCCATCACGATCTCGCTGATCCTCTTCCCGATGAACTCGCCCAGCGAGTCGGTCAGGTCCTCGCCTCCCCCGTGGCGCTCCCGGAATTCCCTGAAACTGAACGGTTCGTTGAAGGAAAGGTAGACCTTCCCGTACTTGCGCTTCAGCAGCGAGCTGCTCTTCACGAAGTTCGAGGTCGATTCCTTTTCCTTCTCTTTCCCTTTCAGCTCCATATGGTACGAAGATTCCTCGAGTATGCGGTCGTAGCTGATCGTGATCGGCACGAACATCATGTCCTTGTTGTAGCCTTCCTCGATTGCGTCGATCAGGTATTTCAGGATGCCCATCTTGGGGAGCATGATCTTGCCGGTCCTGCTCCTGCCGCCCTCGATGAAAAACTCGATGCTGTACCCCTCGTTGATCAGGGTCTTGATATACTGCTTGAACACGACCGGGTAGAGCTTGAGGCCCCGGAACGAGCGGCGCATAAAGAACGCGCCGGACCGCCGGAACACGGGCCCCATGGGGAAGAAGGTGAGGTTCGATCCGGCGACAATGTGGGGCGGGATGATCTTGTTCTCGTAAAATATGCTCGAGACGATCAGGTAATCCATGTGGCTCTTGTGGCTGGGAACCAGTATGAGCGGCGCTTTCTGCGCCGCTTCGCGCACACGCTTCATGTCTTCAATATCATAATAGATGCCGTCGAATATCTTGGTGAACATGTAGCGCACCGAGGCGTGGAACCACTTTATCATGTTGATCGAGAAATCGGCCGCTATCTCGCGGAAGTAGCGGTACGCCTTCTTCCTGAGCTTTCGCTCCGACGTATGGTCGTCCCGCTCGAGCTGCTTGATCTCGTCAATGACGTTCTTGTGGTAGAGCACCTTCTCCATGATTTCGTGTTGGGACTTCATGACCGGGCCCAGGACCGCGCGCTTCTCCTGGCCGTAGATCTCGAGGAGACGGTTGCGGAGCAGCCGGCCCAGCTGGCGCGGCTCGTCCGTAGTGGCCTGCGCGATCTCTTCCTTCAGGTTAATGGGCCTCGCCACCCGGACGAACGCGGGCGTGGAGCTCTTGAACAGGGTGAAAAGCCCGGAAAAAAAGCCCCGGTCGATGGTGGCGCGCGAGGTCACGAGCGTTTTCGTCCGCTCCGGGTTCTGGTTCCAGAACAGTATCTCAGGGAACACGTAGATCGGCTCGTCGATCTGTTTCTGCGCTTCGATAAGGTACTGAAGCGAGTCCGACTTGATCTCGATATATCGGCGGATGAAGAGCTTGCGGGACAGGATAGACAGTATGAGCGGCCTGTTGTCGCGCAGCAGTTCCAGGACCATGTCCGCTTCCGACGCCGACTCAACCTTCGCGCCGCTGCTGCCGAATTTGTTCGCCAGTGATGAAATGTAATTGGCGATATTGGCGAACATCTGGAATATATTGGGTGTAAAATCAAGCGCCCGCTCGGGCACCGGGAGGCCCCTGGCCCGCAGAAGGTTTACCAGGACCAGGAGGGAGGTATTGGCGCTCTGGTACGATACATACGCGATCCGCCCCTTCCCCTGGTACTCCTGGAGCGTGCGCAGGCTTTCCTCGTCAAAATCGACGCTTTTAAAAAAGACGGCGGTGACCTTCTCCATAAAGTCATTTGCCCGCGTCCTGACCATGGTTTCATTTCCGTAATACAAGCTGCGCTTCTGGACTGTATCCATAACTACCACCTATCCGATCACAATTACACCATCGACGAAAGCACAATAGGTGCCTCAAATACCGCGATACACCAGTCCGGGCTGTCCCGGGTCGCATCACGTAAACCGTCTAAAAAGACGCGAAACGTATGGTATAAAAATAAGGTTATGCATGCAAGTATTTTTTTAAAAGTTGACTTCGCATCCAGTGAAACCGCCATACCTGTAAATTTATACATGATTTCATCGCTATTTCAGCTTTTTTTAAAAAAATATTATTGCAAATATATTATAATATACATAATTTGTCTCCAAGTCAGATTATTGACATACGGGATGTAGCGCAGCCCGGTTAGCGCGCTTCGTTCGGGACGAAGAAGTCGGGAGTTCAAATCTCCCCATCCCGAAGTTTTTTAAAAAAAGTCTCCGATCGTTTCTTGGTAAGATAAGAGCTCTTTTTTTTGGACCTTCAAAAATAAATCAAAAACCTTGAACAACGCAAGTAGTACTGAGGAGTTACTTCGAGTTAACATTATTTATGGTACGACAGGAAAGTACATTAATACTCAATGAGTTGTACCCGTCCGACCCGAAAAAACGCAAGGACATCATTGACGCGCTTTGCAAGGCAATATCCTCAAGCGGCATTGACCTCGAGGTCACTCCCGAAGAAACCTATCTGTCCCTGGACGAAGCCATAACGAATTCCATGGAGCACGGTAACCAGTGGGACCCGCGAAAATCCATCCGTGTCGCCATCACGGCCGAGCGGGACGAGATGACCATCTCAATAACCGACCAGGGAAAGGGGTTCTCCACCAAAAGCATCAAAAACATGCTTAAAAACAGGGACGTCCTGAGCAACCGCGGGCGGGGCATCTACATCATAAACCAGTTCTGCAAAATAACCTGGAACGATGCAGGGAACCAGATCGTCCTTCATTTCAACCGGAAAAAGTAGCGTTTATCTCTATCCGTATGCCTTCGCCGGAAGGGACAAAGCCCGGCGCATATGTAATGGTAAGTCACCCTAATTTTATTGACAGGATAAGGCCCCGCTGACAGTATGAACATCACCCCGGCGGGTATCAACAAACGGAAACTGACGCACAGTATGAATATCGAACGGAAAGAAACCGAATTCGAAACCACGTTCATCATCATGGACGAGATGGTTTCACAAAACATGACCCTGCTCTCTGACGAGTTCAACCATTTCGTAAGGACCGATACGAGGGACGCCATCGTCGACCTGAGCTTCGTGCGCAAGATCGACTCCATGTCCATTGCGACCCTGATCCGGTTCAAGAACGCACTCACCGAGAAGGGCCGCACCATGCACCTTTCAAACCCGACCGACACCGTATTCAGGGTGCTCGAGCTGTCGGGAATGGACAAGTTCCTGATGGAATGACGGCGGTAATGGAACCCCTCGCGAAAAACGACAGGATCAAACGCAACGGCCCCCTGCTCCTTGTCATCATGGACGGTTTCGGCATCGGCCGGGAGAACGAGGGGAACGCCTTCTTCCTGGCGCGGACACCGGTGCTTGACCGGCTGATGCGCGAGGGCATGTACACCACGATCAAGGCGCACGGTACTGCCGTGGGCCTGCCTTCCGACGACGACATGGGCAACAGCGAGGTCGGCCACAACGCGCTGGGCGCCGGCCGCGTCATGGACCAGGGCGCCAAGCTCGTCTCGCGCGCCATCGAATCCGGCGACCTGTACCGGGGCGCCGCGTGGAAAGAGATCACCGACGGCCCGAAGAAGACCGGCGCGGCCCTCCACTTCATCGGGCTCCTCTCGGACGGGAACGTCCACTCGCACATCGAACATCTGTATAACATGCTGGACGCCTGCGCGGCGGAAGGCCTTAAAAAAGTCCGGGTCCACATACTGCTCGACGGAAGGGACGTGCCCGAGACCTCGGCGCTCCTGTATGTCGAGCCGCTGGAAAAACGCCTGGAGGCCCATCGCGCGGCCGGGCTCGACTACCGCGTCGCTTCGGGCGGCGGCCGCATGGTCACAACCATGGACCGGTACGAGGCGGACTGGAACATAGTGAAGCGCGGGTGGGAGGCGCACGTGCTCGGCGCGGCACGTCCCTTCCGGAGCGCGACCGCGGCGATCGAGACCTTCCGGAAGGAGAACCCGGGCGTTGCCGACCAGTACCTCCCCTCGTTCACGATCGTGGACGACGGGGGTCCCGTCGGGAAAATCGTCGACGGCGACTCCGTCGTCTTCTTTAACTTCCGGGGAGACCGCGCCATAGAGATCTCACGCGCCTTCGACGAGGCGGACTTCTCGATGTTCGACCGCGGTCCCCTGCCGAACGTGACCTTCGCAGGCATGATGGAATACGACGGTGATTTAAGAATACCGAAGCGCTACCTGGTTCCGCCGCCGGCCATTGACCGCACCGTTAGCGAGTACCTGGCCCTCTCCGGCGTAAAGCAATACGCGATATCCGAGACGCAGAAGTTCGGGCACGTCACCTATTTCTGGAACGGAAACCGGAGCGGCAAGTTCGACGAGGCGAGCGAAACCTACATGGAGATACCCTCGGACAGGATCGAGTTCAATCGCAGGCCCTGGATGAAAGCGGCCGAGATTACCGACACGGTCATCGAGGCGATGGAAAGCAACAAGTACGGTTTCCTCCGCCTGAACTTCGCCAACGGCGACATGGTGGGACACACGGGAGACCTGGAAGCGGCCATCATAGCGGCAGAGACGGTTGACCTGTGCCTGCGGCGCCTGATCGAGGCGGTGGGCCGCTGCGGCGGCATTGCCGTGATCACGGCGGACCACGGCAATCTGGACGAGATGTACGAGACGAACAAAAAGACCGGCGCGATCGAGCGGGACAAGAAGAGCGGCCTGCCGAAGAACAAGACCGCCCACACGCTGAACCCGGTCCCCTTCATCATATACGATCCGAACTTCAAAAACGACTACCGGCTCTCGGACATCATGAACGACCCGGGCCTTGCCAACGTCGCGTCAACGCTGCTCCTCTTCCTGGGCTTCACCCCGCCCGCGGGCTACCTGCCGCCGATAATAGAGCTGGCGTAAGCTCCCGGTCACAACCCTTCGCCGGACGGCGCGGGAACCTCGACCCTCTCCGGCTCCTTGAATCTCCCCAGCACCGATACAGTGATGAACCCCTCGTAACCCCAGCAGGACGTCATGATGGGTTCCAGGTCTTTGCCGTCTCCCCAGATAGAGGTCCCGATCTGGAATCCGGCCTCGATCGCGACGGCAACGTTCCTGTGCACGTTGATGTTCAGGCCCAGCGCGAGCCCGGTCCCGAGCGTGACGTACTTGTATTTTCTTTTGACAGAAAGGATGTCCCAGAGGTTCACGGGAGGCACGGCAGCGGATACGGCAAGCGTACGATAATTCTTCGCGTCTTTGCCCCACCGATAGTGAAGGTTGAGCTGCGGTCCCAGCCAGAAGCGGAGCAGCCCGGTCCTGACCACCCCGAACCCGAGCGTATTTGTCAGCCCGAACTGCGTGAGCTTTACTGTGGACTTCAGGTGCGAATCGAACCCGAGGTGCTGGCGGAAATTGACCAGCTCGTCCTTTCCCAGGTTTGAGTCCCAGAGGATCCCGCCCCCCAGGATAACCGGCTTCCCCGGCGCTGGCGCGTCGATCCCCCCGAGCGTCGAGTCCAACATCTTGATCGACTCGTCCGCCACAAAGCGGTACCACCCGTAGTGGGTGGTGAAGTATCCGCCCACGCCAATGGCATACAATGCCGGGGCGACTGAAATCATGGCAGCCATCAATAGTGCGATTGCGACTCTGCGTTTCATGTATCCTCCATTCTCTTTTCAATTATGGATGGTCGACTTCATCTTTCAAGTAAATTTCTCCCCCCGGGCCAGCGGCCGTGCGGACCTGGCTTTAAAAATGTATTAATTCCTGATCAACTCGCGTATAACTGTCACTAATGAAAATGTTACCTGAACTTAACAATTTAAATGTTCACATTTTTTAAAAATACTTTACAACAAGGCACAATCTCCACTTATATGTCACCGTAACAACGACGATCACCCGGATTTCCAATTGAGTATGAAACCAATAGCCATTCCCCACGGCAGCGACGGGAAACCAAAAGACGAATGCGGCATAGTCGGCATCTACGGCAACCCGAAGGCCGGGAACCTGGCCTACCTGGGCCTGTATGCACTCCAGCACCGGGGCCAGGAATCCGCCGGCATCGCAACGTCCGACAACCACCACATCTACCGGTACGCGGGCATGGGCAAGGTCATAGACGTGTTCAAGCAGGAGCACATAGACAATTTGCAGGGGCACATGGCAATCGCCCACAACCGCTATTCCACGACCGGGTCTTCGTATCTGAGAAACGCGCAGCCGTTCCGCTCCGAGTCCATCCTGGGGCCGATCGTGCTCGCACACAACGGCAACCTGACCAATGCCGTGTCGCTCCGCCACGATCTCGAGAAGAAAGGGCACATCTTCCAGACCACGATCGACTCGGAGGTCATCGTGCACCTGATGGCGAAATCCGGTATCGATGACTTCCTGGAGGCCCTGGTCTACGCCCTCAAGCAGGTGCGCGGCGCATACTCCCTCCTGGTCATGAACCGCGATAAGATCTACGCGGTTCGGGACCCGAACGGGTTCCGGCCTCTCGTGCTCGGCAAGCTCGGCGACGCGACGGTTATCGCGTCCGAGACCTGCGCCTTCGACATCATGGACGCGGAATACGAGAGGGAAGTCGAGGCTGGCGAGCTGGTCGAGATATCCGAATCGGGCATTAAATCATACCGCCCCTTCGAGAAGAAGGAGCAGTCGCTCTGCGTGTTCGAGTACATCTACTTCTCCCGGCCCGACAGCATCATCTTCAACAGGTCGGTCTACGACATGCGGATCCGCCTGGGACGCATGCTGGCGCACCAGGCGCCGGTCGAGGCGGACATCATCGTGCCCATACCGGACTCGTCCGTGTGCGCCGCCATCGGCTACTCGCGCGAGGCGGGCATCCCCTATGAGCTGGGACTGATCCGGAGCCACTACATCGGCCGCACCTTCATAGAGCCAACGCAGAAAATACGGGACTTCGGGGCCAAGATCAAGTACAACGTGGTGCGCGCCTCCGTCCGGGGAAAGCGCATAGTGGTGGTGGACGACTCGATCATGCGCGGGACCACGATGCGGAAGATCATCAAGATGTTCCGCATGGCGGGGGCGAAGGAGATACACGTGCGCATATCCGCGCCGCCGACCACCTTCCCCTGCTTTTACGGTATCGACATACCCACGCGCAAGGAGCTCATCGCCGCCACCCACACCATCGAGGAGATACGCAAGTACCTCCGCGTCGACTCGATCGAGTACATGAGCGTGGCCACCATGCTGAAAGCCCTGGACGAGCCGGGCATGCGCTTCTGCACCGCCTGCTTCGACGGCTATTATCCCTGCGAGCTCGACGAGATGTGCGAGGACAGCCAGAAGTACCTGTTCGAGGACTCGGGGAACGGGGACTATTACTGATCCGCAATACCGATTGAATATCTCAACTACCGCATTTTTTTCTTGTCATAACGCCGCCCGCCTGCTTTAGTAAGCATAGCAATGCATTATCATCAAACCGGCATCTTTCCCGTCGGCTTCAACTGCCGGCGGTTAGCGCGGGCATGCGGGACGGACTGCCGTCATCCATGGAGGATACGATGAAAAAGCTTCGTTTAGCGGCTGCTTTCTCAGGCGTGCTTCTCGTCCTGACGGTCGTCGCCGGGCATGTACCAGCGCGGGCCGCGGGCATGAGCATAGGCGCCTATTCATGGTATGCCCAGTGGAACCCCGCCTTCACGAACTGGTTGACCGGTGACCTGAAAAGCTTCGCTCTGGGTTATTCGTACAATAAAATAATTCTCCATGGCCCCGGAATTTCTATACGGGCCGTCGATCGGATTCACCCTTTCCGACCGTGTCAGCCTGTCCGCAGTCATGCTGATGGGGAGGTACAAGCTCTCGGCATCGTACCTGAAAATGGCGAACCTGGGCGCCGGTTTTGTTAATGCGTACGGGACAAGCCGGAATACCCTGGTACAGCGATATGACGTTGACACCACCCTGTCCATTAGGGCGGTAAAATATCTCTCGTTCTTTATCGGGCTCAAGTACCAGTACTACCTGTTCAAGAAAAGGACCGATTATGCCACGCTGGTTCCCGCCACGGGTATAATCGGGCGCATGGACTGGGACATACTCCAGAACGCGGTCGGCCCCGGCCTCGGGCTGAGCCTCGCGTTCAACCTCGTAGCGGACTTTTATCTCACGGCGAGCTTTTCGGGACTCTACATGAAGCCGCTCATGAGAATAAAAAATATCGGGTCCCGCTACGTGCCGGCCGCGACATCTCTGTATCCCCTGAAAAGCACCATGAAGCCCGACTATCATTACGCGGGCGCGAACTCGTCGATTACATTCTCTTATCATATCAGAAAAGCATACCTTACCCTGGCGGTCGGCTTCCGGTACCAGTTCATTTACGTCCTCGGCAGGGACGCGCGCCCGGATCCCTATTCCATGGTATTCGGCGCATTTGACTCAATGTTCTCGCAGGAGGAAAGGTGGGACCACTTCTACGGCGCAACCGCCTCGGCAGTGTTCTCATTCTCATTTGAAAGGGAAAAAGCAGGCTGACAGGCCAGGATGCCGCCGGTCTCTGTTGCGGCCGCTCAGGGTCGGGATCACGTCATCACGTCAAACTTTGTCCCGCAGTTCGAGCAGGTGATCCGGATGCGGCCCTTGCCCCGCGGCGCGCGGTGCCTGGTCCTGCATGAGGGACACTCCACGATCTTTCCCAGGAGCAGGCCCTCCAGCCGCGCCCGATCGAACCCCACGATCATCTGCCCGTCGATGATGAACGCGGGGACCCCCTTCACTCCCGCGCTTGCGAGCCGCTGCGCGGCCGCGGCGTCGCGCGAGATATCGTACTCCGTGTACGTGACGTTATTCCGGGAAAGAAACTCTTTCGCCTGGTGACAGTAGGGTCAGGTCGGCGACAAAAAAAACTCGACATGGCTCATGGTCAACCCATCACTTCCCGTCCACGTTCTTTATCAGCTGAACGAAAAACCGTATGATGTCGCCGTAATTGTCCACCGCGAGGCGCTCGTTGGTGCCGTGCACCTGGCCGAGCGACTCGGAGGTGTTGATCATGGGCGAGAACCGGAATATGCCCTCGCTGACCGGTATGTAGAAGCGCGAGTCCGTCGCGGCCGAGAAGAGAAACGGCGTGACGACCGTTCCGGGGAACACTTCGCGGATCGTGCGCTCCAGCGTTTTGTACGCCGGGAGCCCGGCATCGGTGACCGGTGTCGGTTCCTTCGCCTCCGCTAGCACGGTGATCTTCACCCGCTCGTCCTTTATGACGGCGCGCGCACGGTCGGTGACGCTTTCGGTCGTCTCGCCCGGCATGATGCGGAAGTTCACCACGGCCGCGGCCTTTATAGGAAGCACGTTCTCCCTCATGCTTCCCTGCAGCATGGTCGGCGCGATGGTCGTGTGCATCACCGAGGCCATGGAGGGCGACGCGCCGAGCTGCGACTTCACGACCCCGCCCAGGAGCCAGAGGTTGGCCAGGGCGAGCCTGTTGCCGAAGGGCATCTCCGGGCCGATGGTCTGGAGCATCTGCTTCGTCACGCCGGCTATCCTGAGCGGGTACTGGTTCTTCTCCAGACGGCTCACCGCGGTGCAGACGATCCCCGCCGCAGTCTCCTTCGGCGGCATGGCCGAGTGGCCCCCGGCGGTGGTCACCGAGAGCTCCAGGGAGAGGTAGCCCTTTTCCGCGGTCCCCACGAGCGCGACCGGCGCCTTGACCCCCGCCACCATGCCCTTCGATATGAATCCGCCCTCGTCCACGACCATCTCGAGCTTCACCCCGCGCGATTTGAGGAGATCGGCGATCCGGCCGTTGCCTTCCTGCCCCCGCACCTCCTCGGTATGACCTATTGCCATGTATATCGTGCGCTTCGGCTTATATCCTTTCTTCAGCAAATATTCGAACGCTTCCAGCACGCCCGTGACATTGAGCTTGATGTCCTGCGCGCCCCTGCCCCACACGCAGCCTTCCGCGATTTTTCCCGCAAACGGTGGGTACTTCCAGTCCTTCTCGGTCCCGGGCTCGACCGGTACCACGTCGCTGTGCCCCATCAGGAGGATCGGCTTCGCTTTCGGATCGCTCCCCTTCCACGTGTAGAGAATGCTGTACCTGTTCACGAGCTCCTTTGTGAGATGCTTCTTTACAAGGGGAAACGCTTTATCCAGATAGGCGTAGAAGTCCGTGAACTCGCGGTAATCGACCTGTGCCGGATCAATGTGTGAAACCGTTTTAAAGCGCAGGGCGCCGGCGAACCGCTCAGCCGCACCTTTTACGTTGATGTCAATTTTCGGTATCGCCTTTACATCGACCTGTTTGGACGAGAAAAGAGCGGTGCGAATGAGCGCAATCGCCAGGATTGTCATGATTACCAGACCCGCAATTGCTCCGATCTTTTTCAGCATGGAAGGCCTCCTTTATTCCGGGGTTACTCCGCATACGGCTCCGTTGAACCGGAGGACGTATTGTGCAGCGCGTGGACGGGAATGTCAAACATTTTCGAGACCGGGAGAGACGACTTTCTTCTTGACATACGGCTTTTTCCCGTATAAGTATCAGTATCATGCAGGAAGAATGGACCATGCGTAAACTTTTCGTCATCCTCGCGCTCCTCACCCTCCTCGCCTCGTGCGGCGGGCAAAGGTACGTGTTCCGGCCGGTCCCCGGGTTCAGCAACGCGACCAACGCGGCGCTCGAGCAGTTCTTCCGGGACACGGCGTCCGTGAAGGGCCGGAAGGTCGCCGTGTTCGACGGCGACGGAACCACCATCGGCCAGGCGCCGCACTACCTCGCGGATGAGTGCCTGTACCGGGCCGCCCTGGACGAGCCGGGCAGGAAGCCGGACCTGATCCGCCGCATGAAGCCCCTCTCGAACGTGTCCCTTGAGTACGTGCAGATGCGAGTCCTCTTCTTCGAAGGCGACACGGTGCAGGGCGTGCGAGACCGGGGCGAGCAGTGCTTCAACGAACGGTACCGGGACAAGATCTTCCCGCCCATGAAAGAGCTCATCAGCCTCCTGAAAAACAACGGGTTCGAGATATGGATCGTGTCTGCGAGCCCGGAGGCCATGTACCAGCAGTTCCTGGCAAAAGCCTTCGGCATACCGGTCACCAACGTCATCGGCGTGAAGTCTGTCGTGCGCGGCGGGCGGATCACGGCCGAGATCGTGCGCCCCGTCCCCCAGGACCGCGGCAAGAAAGAGGCGATCGAGACCTTCGTGCAGGAGACGCCGCTCTTCGCCGCGGGCAACAGCCGGGGCGACCGCGAGATGATCGAGTCGAGCCGCGGCATCCGCATGATCATCAATCCCGACGAGCACGTGGAGAAGGGTGAGACCGAGAGCGTGGCCTCGTACGCGCGCCGGAACAGGTGGCTGATCGAATGCATAACCGACGAGCCCGCTCCGGGCTTCCCGGCAGTTTCATCAAGATACTTCGGCATCAGGAAAAACAAAACGCATGTGGGGCGTGAGGGGGCCGATTGCTCCGGAAGGTAGCGGCATTTTTCAAACCCGCGCCCCACGCGCCGCGCCTTCCCGACGGCGAGGTGAAACGCCTCTACCCCCGCTACCGCTGGTCCGTTCTCGAGTCCACCTTCATCGGGTACGCTCTCTTCTACATAACGCGCAACAACCTGGCGGTCGTGGCCAAGGACATGGGAAGCGCCCTCCATTACGACTACTCCATGGTGGGTGACATCCTTTCCGTGAGCGCGATCGCCTACGGGCTGGGCAAGTTTCTGATGGGCGCCCTCTCCGACCGGAGCAACCCCCGGCGCTTCATGGCCCTGGGCCTCATCCTTACCGCGGCCGTCAACTTCGCGTTCGGCGGCGCGCGGAACTATCCGGCGCACCTATTCCTCTGGGCACTCAACGGGTTCGTGCAGGGAATGGGATGGCCGCCCTGCGGCAGGTCGCTCGGCCACTGGTTCAGCGTGGGCGAGCGCGGCACCGTGTTCTCGGTCTGGAACATCGCGCACAACGTGGGCGGCGGCATCGCGGGCGTCATCGCCGCGTGGGCCGCGGGCCGGTGGGGCTGGACCGGCGCCTTCACCGTGCCCGGCGTGATTGCGCTCATAAGCGCGGGCTACCTGCTCCTTCGCCTGCGCGACACGCCCCAGTCCGAGGGGCTGCCGCCGATCGAGGAATACCGGAACGACTACCCGGCAGAGGCGAAGGAGGACCACGAGCGCGAGCTTACCGCGCGGGAGCTTTTCGTGGACAACATACTGGCCAATAAAAAATTATGGCTCTTCGCCATGGCGAATATCTTCGTGTACGTGGTGCGTTACAGCATGCTCGACTGGGGCCCCACCTATCTCCGCGACGTGAAGCACGCCACGCTCGCGGGCGGCGGGATCGGCGTGTTCGTGCTGGAGTTCAGCGGCATCCCGAGCACCATCCTGATGGGCTGGCTCTCCGACCGGCTCGGCGGCAGGCGCGGCATGGTGAGCATGCTCTGCATGATCCCGATCTTCTTCGCGTTCGTGGGGCTGCGGCTCAACCCGGCCGGCAACCTCTACCTGGACATGGTGTTCCTCGGCGTTATCGGCTTTTTCGTATACCCGCCCGTGATGCTCCTCGGCGTGGCCGCACTTGACATGACATCGAAAAAGGCGGTGGGCGCCGCGGCCGGGTTCGTGGGGCTGTGGGGCTACATCGGCAGGACCGCCCAGGCAAAGGGGCTCGGCTGGATGGCCCAGAACCCCGCGTACGGATGGGACGGCGTGATGTATACCATCTACGGCGCCACGATAGTATCCATTCTCCTGCTGGCATGCACCTGGAAGATCAGGCCGCGGGGATAGAAACAGGGGGTCAGAGCATAGGGGTTTGGGGCCCACAATTACCGATAACTATCGCTTAACCATCTTCGCGAGCCGGCCCCTCGGCCGACACAGGGCTCTGACCCCGGCTTTGAGGCGATACATATCATTGCGTCTTACCCATTCCGGGCGATAACTATTGCTTAATCAGCTTCCGGTGCCAGTTGAAATTGGGGCTCTGACCCCACGAGAAGGCGATAACTATCACCAACTTGACCAGGACAGCAGGGGGTCAGAGCAGCAAAAATGGCAATTTTCATAAAATTGAACACTAAAATGCATTTTCCAGCCATCGTATAAAAATACTTGACGAACAGGCGGCTAAAATCTTTTATACTCTCACCAAATAGGTGACTAGCTCAACTGGCAGAGCAGCGGTCTCCAAAACCGCAGGTTGGGGGTTCGATTCCCTCGTCACCTGCAGAACGGGACTTAAACTTTTCAGGAGGCGGGATTTCCCGCCTCTTGGAATTTTCAGGCAGATTATTGACCTGTTCCATGACTTTCGGGTCAAGCAGGAAGGAAAAGGGCTTGATCCAGTCGATTCTTACCTTAAACATCCCGTCAAAATAGATGCCTGAAGCCATTGTCCGTAATAGCTCAATCCGGCCTTCATTGGTGTCCTTTGCATACGTATCCGAGAAATACCGTAAATAGTCGATGACCTCAATGACCTTATATTCATATTTACCCAGGTCATCATCCAGTATTTCCAGCTCGTCTTTCAACCTGCCTATATCGATTTCTACCTCATTGATCTTTTTGTATAGATCTTCTTTCTTTATTTGTCCGTCTCCATAAAGATCAAGAAGCCGTTCTTTTTTGGTTTCATTTTGCGCGATAGTCCTATTGATGTCTCTTTTCCGCTTCTTTGTATTCTGAATCCGTGAACTGATCGAATTACTGAATACCCGTTTCAGGTAATCATCGAACTGGCCGAAATAAACTACTTGTTCAACCTCTTTATCAACCAAGCCCATTAGCTCTGTTTCCCTGATCCGTCCCTTCTGGTTATTATTAGCGGCGCATTTATGGTCATAGTAGATGTAGCTGTTTTTGATTTTATAGCCAGTATACATTTTGCCACAGATCGAACATTTCACGAATTTAGATAACAAGAAATCAGTTGATTGTTTTCTATGTCCCTTGAAGTTGTCTTCTATGAATTTTATTCTATCTGCAAGCCGTTCTTCTGACACAAAGGTCGGATGTGACCCTTTATATGGCGCTCCCTTGAACTTGTATATCCCCGCATAGAATTCATTCCGTAAAATACGTGTTATTGTCTGGGCATTGAACTTATATCCCTTCTGAGTTTTATATCCCTTGGCGTTAAGGATTCGAGCTACTTCCACCATTGAATATTGCTGGCTATCGTAGAGGTCGAACATCTCCTTTATGATTGGTGCTTCAACAGGGTGAAACACAAAGTTTTTGATTGTATCATCCCATTTATACCCAAAAGGAGCTTTAAGGGCAACTCCCTTCTTCTCGGCTTTATTCTTACAGGCCCGTTTGACTGATTGTGATATTTTATTGGACCAGTAATTCGCCATCATGGCCCCGAAATTACCCATGAGAAATTCTTCAGCGGTGGACCCTTCATGAAGGATTACCGCTTGCTCATAAAAATGGATTTGGAGCCCTTCATATTTTATCAGGTCAATGACCCTTCCCCAGTCAAGGTAGTTTCTGGAAAGACGGTCATAGTTCTTGAAAATAAGGTTTTTAACTTTATATTCGAGGGCAAGCTCAAGCATTCGGTTAAATACTTCCCGGTTATTATGCCACGCTGATTCAGTACTTTCAAAGGTGTGGATTAAATGGAACTCATGATTATCGGCGTATTCGGTTGCCTCAAGAACCTGGTCATCCCGGCTGTTTCCTTTTTCCTGCTTTTCTGACGAGACACGGGCATAGGAAAACGCGAAAGTATTTGTATTACATCCTTGAGCTTTTAATTCAGCGATCTTAGCTGAAATTGATTTTTCTAACTCATTTGCCATAAATGATCTTTCTTCGCTTTTCCGATACCCGACAAAATTCCATGAGACGATCCCGGTACAATTCTATTGTTTCGGGATCATCAGTAGAAAATGGGTTGTCTTTATCATTTCCCAGGTCCTTTTGAACCAAAAAACTTTGAGCGTTCTTCCTCTGCTCCATACGCTGCCCTCATACGCAAAGATCCTACATAAAGGCAAAAAAAATAAAATTTTACCTATTATGACAGTACCCTATATTGTATTCGGGCGACGTTCAAAACGTTTAGAAAAAGTTCAAAAACGGCCTCCTAAACTTGCATTTTTTTCTTCATCAAAACTGCCAATAATAATGCCAGATTTGCTATTATTCATGATGACCTTTAACGCCAGCTTTCGAGTGACCCCGTTGTGATCATGATACTCAATGGTGATGACAATATTCCTTGATGCTGACTCATTGATCTTGGTGCCGAGGTTATTGATCACATCATGCAATAATCCATATTCGACATGAGGTTTTCCGCCTCTTCCCTTCCGACAAAGATGTGATTCCCAAGTATTTCTTTGGATGAATACGGGCTTGGTTATCTCAAAATCCCTGGCAATATCAGACACATCAATCATGTCCTGTTGAATTGCTGGTATTTTGTCTGCTATAAACACATTCATTGATAGTATTTCCTGTTTCGTCTAACGTCTTGTTAGTTGTATATAATTACTTTTTCAATCCTACGGTAAACCACTTTCCAGAAAATGTGAGGGAATTATATTATAGGATATTGACAGGTTGATTGGAAGTGTCAAAGTAGAGATGAGGAAGATTGACACGAAGATAACCCTGTCAATTTTAATTGGTATG
>JAKQPV010000062.1:0-2253 GCA_029564515.1 Spirochaetota bacterium
GACGGCGATGTCCGCGTTCAAGTCGTTGTCGGCCCGTGTCCACTCGCTTTGCAGCTCCGCAAGTTCGGCGCTCATGGCTCCTGCCGGCAGCATCCAGCCAAGGGTTGCGTGCCGGTCGAGCACCGCCTGAAACTGGCGCTGCCGCTCAAGGTCTTTGCGGGACCGCGCGCGGTCCCATATTTCAGCCTCGACGGCTGCGCCGAGACCCGTCCCGCCCTCCGTCAGCTGCTCCAGCAGCCACGTGATTTGAGCGTCCATGGTTGCCGATGCGTAGACGATTTCACGTTCCACGAAATCCCCGATATCGGGAACCTCGTCGTCAACGTCTATCGGATCGAATTCTCCTCGAAGCTGCGGAACGGGAGGCGGATCAATATTCCAAAGCGGGACGTCTATTTCCGGGAATTCGAGGTTCGGATCGTCGCTTTCGAGGTTCTCCACGATCTTGTTGTAGAGGTAGTTCATCAGGGACGTATCCAGGATCTGATCGAGAATTCCCTGGATGGTCGCCTTAAGAGACGAGGTATCCCCGCGCACCACATCGAACTGATTTTGAACGATTGATCGGGTTTCATCTCCCGTCACTTCCCGGAATCCGGGATCGCCGATTACTCCTGAAGCCATGGGCTGTTACTCCTGTTTTTCGCGGAACCGCTCTTCGGCATATTCCCTGCACAACGCGAACAAACCGCGCCCGTAACGCGTTGCGCCGTCATCGATGTCGATTGTATGACTGTCGTATGGGTCGATTTCGCTGAACCGGTAAGTGAAGTGGTCCTGGAACTGTCCGCTCCCGTCCGCAACCACGATTCCGTATTGGTAATAGAGCGTCTCCCCGGTTATGCCGTCTTCCAGACGATACGAATAGAGGTAATACCTGCTCCCGCCTTCGATGTAGATTTTGGACTCGAAAGCGTCCCAATCGAGAACGGCGTCTCCGAATTCATCCCGTGACGCCGTTTCGTGTGTCGCCGGATCCTCAAGACAGACCCGCAAACAATCGGTAAACAGCCACAACGTACTGACCGGATCCGGGCCTGCCTCATAGTCAACTTTCCTGTAGAGACACAACGCCGCGCCGGTTTCGGGATCGTAGGCCTGCGCGTAAGTCGGGTGCGGATCGAAATCGGGATCCGATCTTGCCATGGACAGGAGCAGATAGAACTGCTCTCCGTAATCGTCCAGGAAATACGGGGGAACGGGAGGAGTTCCTGGAGATCCTCCTATGCCTTCGGCTCCGACCAGGATGTTCGGTCCGTTTGGGTCCCATTCGTCTGGAGGGAACCATGGTTGTAATTCAGCCGCTCCGGCTGCATAGTTATAATATTCCAGAGTTCCCTCAAAAAGAACTTCTCCGGTTTCTCTGACCCTAATCTTCGTGATGTAGTAAAAATGAAAATATGTATTCCACTGTTCTGGGATTATGCTGCCCGGAACCGATCCATACCATCCCCGGACTACCTTGAACCACAGCACCCACTCCAATCCGTCCTCGATATACTCCAGCTTATCGGGAACGATCTTCACGGCCTCCGGTTTCAGGCTGTCTTCATCGATTGGCGGCGTATCGTATAGATCGATTTTCGGATGAATGCCCCATGAAGTCGGATCGACGTATTCACCGTTGATGTACTCCCCGGTAAGTGTGTAACCGTCTCCCGCAAAGAGCAGGTACACGATATAGAGCACGCTCCTTTTCAGGATGATTTCAACGAACTTCTCTTGCGGCGCCGTCACCGGCGGAACATGGATGACAATATCCTCCATTCCGAATTGCGTCCGGCAAAAAATGACGGACCCGTTATCGAGTGCAACCGAGCGCCAATACTGCGGCAGGTCCTGTACGTTCTCAAGACGCAGTTGCTTCAAGTGCTGCACGCCCGAGAAAAGAAGCGACTGCGCCCCGTCAAGGTCTCCCTGGAGCGTTACGAGAACGGGAAGTTGACCTGTCAAGTCCTTGTTCGGCACCCATATCTTGAAGGTGCGCTCCGGGAACCGGCGCGAATCGATATTACGTTCCGCATCGGCCATCCCGCTTAACTCCCGGAAGGTTTGCCGTGTAACACGACGACAACGGCATCGATGGAATCAACGGAAAAATCGGCCCCGTCAACGTTCTCGATGCGGACCTGCCAGTATCGGCCCTTGCCGTCGCGGCCTATCGTTACGACGCCCGAATTTTGGGCCTTACCGGCAAAGGCCGGAACGACATGGTATGCGCGTTCGTTGCCGTCGTCGTTTTTGAGTTTGACC
>JAKQPV010000069.1:0-3085 GCA_029564515.1 Spirochaetota bacterium
GACGGCCTATCTGAAGACCCACTACCCGGTGGAGTTCATGGCGGCCCTGCTGACGAGCGAAAAGGGCAACCGCGACAAGGTCATCAAGCACATCAGCGTCTGCAAGGAAATGGGGATCCATGTCCTTCCACCGGACATCAATCAGTCGGCGCTCGATTTCAGCGTCGATGGCGGCAACATCCGATTCGGTCTTGCCGCCGTGAAGAACGTCGGTGAAAGCGCCATCGAATCCATCGTTGAATCAAGAGATCGCGAAGGACCTTTCAAGTCGTTTCTCGACTTTTGTACGCGAGTGGATCTCCGCAAGATCAACAAGCGCGTCGTGGAGAGCCTTATAAAATGCGGCGCCTTCGACTCCTTGAAATACGGCAGACGGCAATTGATGGAAGGCTTCGAGCGGGTCATGGATGCCGGGCAGAGGCTCCAGGACCAGAAGCGGAGTGACCAGGCCGGCCTCTTCGACGGCCCGGAACACGATGAGGCAGGGCCCATGCTCTCCGAAAAAGACCTCCTTCCTCCGCTCGAGGAGTGGGACCACGGCGACGTGCTCCTCCACGAAAAGGAGACCCTCGGGTTCTACATCACGGGGCATCCGCTGCTTCGGTTCGCGGACAGGTTGGCACTCATCACGGATGCGGACTCCGAGCGGATGTCCGAACTGAGGGACAAGGATACCGTGACCGTGGCGGGAATCGTCAGCCACAAGCGTGAAGTCCCTACGAAGAGAAAGGATCTGATGGCCTACGTGACCATCGAGGATCTGAAGGGCTCTTACACGGGCATCGTTTTTTCCGACGTGTACAGGAATTATAGGGAATTGCTGGATTCCGACGAGCCTCTCCTCTTCAAGGGCTCCCTGGATGTCACCGAGGAGAGTATTCGCCTGATCGTCTCCGATGTGCACCGGTTGACGGAGTACAACGGGGTGAGTTTCACCTCGATCCACGTCTCGTTTGATGCGGGACGAATGGACAACGACCACCTGGAGCAGCTCCGCGACATTTGCCGCAGACACCCGGGAAAGCATAACTGCTTCCTGCACATCCTGCTTCCCAACCAGAGTGAAACGGTCGTCTACCTCGGCCATTCGTCGAGAGTCAGCATCTCGCAGCCCTTGAAAGTTGATGTGGAGCGTCTTCTCGGTCCCGGATCGACCCGTTTCCAATAGACGAATCCTATGCGGAACGGGTTCTTCCTGCCAAGAGGCCGCCGCGACGCCGACCGGGTGAGTCCTTGTCCAGTTACGTCCAAAGAACCTACCGGGATATTTCATCATCCCGTAGTTTCTCGCGATTTTCCGTGAAGATCAGCGAAACGGACCTCTATGTCCTGGCCGACTCCGACTTGAAAACGCTCGCCCTGGAATCGGCTCACCAGTTTCGCTCCCAGATCGAGGAATACATCCGGATACATCCCGAATTCCGCACCTCTCTCGTCCCTCTGCTCAACGACCCCCTGGCGCCACCGGTTGTCAGGGAGATGATCGCCGCCTCCGGTGCGGCCGGTGTGGGACCCATGGCTACCGTGGCGGGAGCGATCGCCGAGCAGGTCGGTCGGGCCCTCCTGCCGCACACTTCCAATGTAGTGGTTGAAAATGGGGGCGATATCTATCTGAATACAAAAGAGAATATTACCGTTGGCATATTTGCCGGCCCGTCTTCGCTCAGCGGCAGGATCGCCCTGCGCATCTCGGCTGCAGAGACGCCTGTCGGCGTCTGTACGTCATCCGGCACGGTAGGCCATTCACTGAGCTTCGGGACCGCCGATGCCGTCTGCATCAAGTCGAAGTCCACGGCCCTTGCCGATGCGGCTGCTACCGCCGTCGGCAACCTGATCAGGACCAGGGCGGACGTGGGAAAGGGGATTGCGCGCGCCATGTCCATTGAGGGCGTCCTGGGTGTTTTGATCGTCGCGGGAGACACCCTGGCCGTGCAGGGAGCCATGGAACTGGCGGAGACCCGATGACACTCGCAGGGATAAGGGCGGTCCGTGAGACATGCATTCAGGACCAGGCAACACAGGAAAAGGGAAGGATGATGCAGATATCCGGCTGATTTACGAGTAAGTGTTTGTATGGCTCAGAGAGTTTACATAACATTTCTTATCAGACATTTACTTTTTTCTGGCCAAAAGTCCCGTGGTCACCTGAGCGTTTCCTCACTTTCTCGCGTGCTTCTCCGGCCTGGCCAGGGGGCCGGCATGATCGCTTATCTATTATTTTATGTTTCTCTTGTAACGGATTAATTATCTGAAATAATTTCGTCTACGTGTCCACATAGAACAGCGCTTCTTTCTAACCGGTTCAACATATATGGAGTCTATCAATAGGTTCAATATCCGATGCTTACCCATGAATTACAGAATCGAGTTTATAGAATTTTAGAATTCATATTATGAATCGTGCGTAACTGTTTGTATTGATTTATACGATGCTTACAATCTATGATACAGACGGGAAAAACTCAGGGCGGACGGCGACTCTTCATAGACCTTCGTCGGAGAGTCGCCGGACCAGGTCCGCCTGCCGGGCGTTGAGCTTCTTCGGCACATCGACAAAGATACGGACGTACTGATCGCCTCGTCCATCACCCTTCAGATGAGGCACGCCAAAGCCCTTCATGCGGATTTTTGTGTTGCTCTGCGTCCCGGGGGGAACCTTCATGCGCTTGGAAGGGCCTCCGAGTGTGGGGACATCGATCGTGGCACCGAGACAGGCCTGGGAAAAACTGACGACCCTCTCCACGTAGAGGTCATCCCCGTCCCTGGTGAACAGGGGATGCGGCAGCACCTGTATATTGAGGTACAGATCCCCCGCCGGTCCGCCGAATATCCCTCCGAGCCCTTTTCCAGCTAGCCGCAGCTTTTTACCCGAGGAGATCCCGGCCGGGATCTTCACATTGACCTCCTCGGCGACGTCGCCCTTCTTAAGGGAAAGTTTCTTTTCCGCGCCGAGAACTGATTCTTCCAACGTAATCGATAGGTTGTATTCGATATCCTGCTCTCTGGCCTGGACCTGTTCCCGCTGTCCGTAGACCTGCTCCCCGAAGATGTCACCATAAGGATCCATTCGCCGCTGCGTATAGGC
>JAKQPV010000074.1:0-175823 GCA_029564515.1 Spirochaetota bacterium
AATTCTTCTGGAAGCTCGGGAACACCTTTGAGGAATGTGTAAAAAGATTCTTGTCCTATGAGGATGCCTATCTTAAGAGGTTAGCGGTGTATTTTAATTGAGGGTCAGAGCCTGATCGTAGTGTTCCTTCGTGGTTATTTATCAGACAGTGCGGATTTGTCAGCATGTTGTCATATTTTACTTGCCCCCTCCCGCGTCCGTATGATCATGGACTGTCATGGCACCCAAACAAAAAAAACGCCCGGAGATCGTCGCCCCGGCCGGCAACATTGAAAAACTCAAATTCGCGGTCCTATATGGAGCGGACGCAGTCTACTTCGGCGGAGCAACGCTCAACCTGCGCGTACAATCAGACAACTTCACCCGCGAGGACATCGAGGAAGCGGTCGGTTTCTGCCGCGGGCACGGCGCGCGGAGCGTATTTTTACTGAACTCTTTTTTGCACGAGAAAAACATACCGGAAGCGAAGCGGTACCTGGCCTCGATCCGGGACCTGGACTTCGACGCGCTCATGGTGTCAGACCCGGGCATGATCGCGCTTATCCGTGACACCGGGGTCAGAGCCGAGATACACCTCTCCACCCAGATGTCCACACTGAACCACCTGGCAGCTCGGTTCTGGACCAGCGCCGGCGTGAAGCGGATCGTTCTTGGCCGGGAGGCGACCGTAGACGAGGTCCGCATGATAAAGGAAAACAGCGACGCCGAGATCGAAGTGTTCGTGCACGGATCCCTCTGCGTGGCCTACTCTGGCCGATGTCTCCTTTCACGCTACCTCACGGGCAGGGACGCGAACCTGGGCGACTGCGCCCAGCCCTGCCGCTGGCGCTACACCCTGACCGAGGAGAAGCGGCCTGGCGAGGAGCTCGAGATCGTGGAATACCCCTCCGGCACGGAGATACTGTCGTCAAAGGACCTCTGCCTGGTCGAGCGGATCGGGGAATACGCCGAAGCAGGCGCGGACGCCTTCAAGATCGAGGGCCGGATGAAGTCCGTGTATTACACTGCGAACACGGCCCGCGTCTACCGTCATGCGCTCGAGCACGCTACGCAATGCGACTTCGCCTCGTTCGTCCCCTTTTACCGGGAAGAGCTGGACCTGGTGAGCCACCGCCCCTACACGGACGACCTGTTCAACGAGTTCGGCGGCGCCGGGTTCGGCCCCATGCCCACGGTGAAGAAGGCGCTCTTCCTCGGGTTCCGTACCGGGACCGGCGCGGACGGCTCGCCCCTCATCAAAGCCCTCAACCCGATATACCGGAACGAACAGGTCGAGGCGATTTTCCCGATCGAGGGCGCTGTGAGAGACGCCGCGTTCACAGTACGAAAGATCCTCAATCCGGACGGTGAGCCTGTCGACATGGCTCGGCCCAACACGGTCTGCAGCTTCGTTTTTGACCGGGAGATGGGGGAGCACGCGATCCTTCGCAGCCGGCTCTGACCCCCCCCTCCATCTCGCGATTCTTCGCCGCCGGCTCTGCCCCCCCTCCACCACGCGATTCTTCGCCGCCGGCTCTGACCCCCCCCTCCACCTCGCCATCCTGCGCCGCCGGCTCTGACCCCCTCTACCCCCCCAACCAGCTGCTTTTCCTGAATCTTTTTTTCGCCTGTAGAGCCTGTCGAACCACTTGACAAAATATGTCAGCGCTGTCATTGTAACGCCGTACACCCTTTGAAAAGGAACCACACATGATATCACGGCCTCCTGGCATAGAAGATATTTTCCCAGACCGCATCGGCAGGCGTAACCGCATCCTCGGCGCCGCGCGCGAGGTCTTTGCCCTCTACAATTTCCGCGAGATCGTGATCCCTGTCATGGAGTTCACCGACGTGTTCGTGCGCGGTCTGGGCACCGAGACTGACATAGTGACCAAGGAGATGTTCACCTTCGAGGACCGCGGCGGCCGGAGCCTTACCCTCCGCCCGGAAGGGACCGCCTCCGTGGTCAGGGCCTACGTCGAGAACGGCGAGTACAACCGGCTTTCCGCGTGCAAGCTCTTCTACGCGGGCCCCATGTTCCGGGCAGAGCGCCCGCAGAAGGGGCGGCTCCGCCAGTTCAACCAGTTCGGCGCCGAGTTCTTCGGCAGCGACGATCCCTACTACGACTTCGAGGTCATCGCGATGATGGACGACATCGCGCGGCGTTCCGGAATAACGGGCTTCACCCTGCTCGTCAACTCGATCGGGTGCCCGGCCTGCCGCCCGGCCTTTATAGCGGATCTGAAAAAGTATTACGCCGGCCGCGCGGACAGCCTGTGCAAGGACTGCGGCGGGCGGCTCGACCGCAACCCCCTGCGCCTCCTCGACTGCAAGCAGGAGTCGTGCAAATCCCTTAAAAAGGACGCGCCCCGGATAACCGACTTTCTCTGCGAGGGGTGCCGCGCGCATCATGCCGCGGTGAAAGGCTATCTCTCCGGCGCGCATATAGCATATACGGAGGACCACCTGCTGGTACGGGGCCTGGACTACTACACCCGCACCACGTTCGAGTTTGTGACCGACCGGCTCGGGGGCCAGAACGCCTTCGCAGCCGGGGGCCGCTACGACAACCTGGTGGCCGAGTTCGGCGGCAGGCCGACCCCGGCCGTGGGCTTTGCCGCGGGCGTTGAGCGGATGGAGCTCCTCCTCGAGGGCGCCGATATCCCGGGGGACGGCATAGACGCGTTCATAGCCCATACGGGGGGCGCGGCACTGGAGCGAGCCGTTTCCCTGGTACGCGAGCTGCGCGCGGCCGGACTCTCCGCCGATCTCGACCCCGCGACCAAGGGCTTCAAGGCGCAGTTTAAGAAGGCCGACCGGGAAGGCGCCTCCTTCGTGCTCGTGATCGGCGAAGACGAGATTTCGGCCGGGACCTGCACGGTAAAGGCCCTTGAATCAGGCGCGCAGGAGACAGTGCCGGCCCATTCGGTGGCCGCTTATCTGCGAAACCGCCTGGGGAGGTGATAATCATGACCTCATACGAGATACGACCTGTACAGGAAAGCGACCTGGAACGCATCATCGGCTTTTTCGGAGAAGAGAAGGACCTCCGCTATTCCTTTCCGGAGGCGGACTGGCCCCTCACGGTCGACATTTTAAAGAGGTCGATCGATACCCGCTCCGATTCCTCCGTGGTCGTCCGGAACAATGCACCGGTGGCCTTTGCAAACATCTTCAACATAGTACCCGGGAAAGAATGCACGATCGGCAACGTGATAGTGGACAAGAAGCACCGGAAAAAGGGCGCGGGCCGGTTTCTCGTAAACGCCATGGTCGGCATGGCTATCGAGCGCCACAAGGCGGGACGCATCATCGTGCCCTGCTGGAGCGAGAACACGGCAGGCCTCATGCTCTACACCAGGCTTGGCTTCCGGCCCTACGACCTCGTTGTGAAACAGTTCAGCACCGCCGGGTCGGTCCCCGTGCTGATGCTTGAAAAATGCATCGAATTCTGCGTGGACGAGCCGTCCCCGGTCGGCACGATATGACCCGGCCATGACGGACGGAAGCGGCCAGATCCGGGAACTGTTCCATCGAAGCGGCTTCGACCTCACGCCGCGCCAGCTGGAGCGGTACACCCTCTATCACGGACTGCTTGTCAAACACAACGACGACCGCGACCTCACGCGCCTCACCTCGTTCGAGGACATCGTTATCAAGCATTTCATCGACTCGGTATATTTCACGAAGCTCGTCCGGGTGCCCTCGCCCCTGCTGGACATCGGCACCGGGGCCGGGTTTCCCGGCGTGCCCCTCGCAATCATGGACCCGGGCCTCTCGCTCATCATGTCCGAGCCGCGGAAAAAGCGCGTCGCATTTCTGGAAACTGTCATCCGCGAGCTCGGCCTCGAAAACACGGAAGTGTACCCGCACATGGTCACGGCGCGGTCGTTCTTCGAGGTAGCGGGCGTCGTTACCAGGGCGCTGGAGCCGATCGACGACACGCTCTCGCGCGTGGCGCACTTCCTGCCCCGCGGCGGCAGGGTCCTCTTCATGAAAGGGCCCGATGCCGAGGAGGACGTCCGCTCGCTGTCGACGGCGAACTGCGAAGCCTATGTCCGGGCCGAAGACCGGGAGTACGCGCTGCCCGGCACCTCGCACCGGCGGCGCATCATCGTGTACGAAAAGACATCCACCGCGACGAGCCGGACCTATTCCATATTAAAAGACCTCTCGTCCACGGCCGGCACGGCCATTACTTCGCCGGACAATGCCTCGTTCCGCGAGCTTAAGCGGCTGAATGAAAGCGACGGCATACGGAAGAGCGGCAGGGCGCTCGTCGCCGGGAGAAAGGTCGTTGCGGAGCTCATTTCCGGCAGGGCCGGCTCAGTGCGGCAGATGATCCTGGCGGACGGCCATTCGGAGAGCGATGAGGCGATGAACGCGGCCATCGGCGAGTTTGACGGGAGAGGCGCGCTGCTGGTGCTTAAAAAAGCCCTTTTCAACGAGCTCGACCTGTTCAAGACAAAGGGCCCGCTCCTTGTCGTCGACGTGCCCGATATCGGGGAATGGGACCGGGCCGCCGGCCCCGGCTGCACGCTCCTCGTGCCGTTCCAGGACCCGGTGAACGTGGGGTCCGCGATCAGGTCAGCGGCGGGGTTCGGAGTAAGGGAAGTTGTCATGCTGAAGGAGGCGGCGCACCCGTTCCATCCGAAATCGGTACGCGCTTCCGCAGGCGCGGTGTTCGCGGTCCGCATCACGCGCGGACCGTCGCTCCACGAGCTGCCGTCGGTCCTCGGGGCCGGCGGCCCGGAGCTGATCGCCCTGGACAGGGGCGGGAAGCCCCTGCCCGGTCTTGCGTTCCCGGAGCGGTTCCTGCTGCTTCCCGGGATCGAGGGCCCCGGCCTCCCCGATGAGCTGAAAGCGCGGGCGGTGTCGATACCCCTCGACGATGCGATCGAGTCGCTCAACGCGCCGGTCGCGCTATCGATAGCGCTGTATGAATGGCGGCGTCACTCGCCCTCGAACTCCACGAGCGAGAACATACTGTAGCCTGCCTTCGCGATCTTCTCGCGGCCGCCCACCTCGGGGAGGTCCACGATAAATGCGAGCTCCACCACCTGCCCGCCGATCTTCTCGATCAGCTTCGCGCAGGCGAGCGAGGTGCCGCCGGTCGCCAGCAGGTCGTCGATGACGAGCACCCGGTCCCCCTTCTTGATGGCGTCTATATGGACCTCGATGCAGTCAAAGCCGTATTCAAGCTCGTACTCGTGCGAGACCGTCTCGTAGGGGAGCTTCCCTTTCTTCCTGATGGGCACCAGACCCTTTCTGAGCTCGTAGGCCACCGCCCCTCCTATGAGAAAACCGCGCGCCTCGATCCCGGCGATCACGTCTATGTCCCTGTTGGAGTACCGGCGAACGAGGGCGTCTATAGTCATGCGGAACCCTTCCGGGTCCACGAGGAGCGTGGTGATGTCCCTGAACACGATCCCCTTTTTCGGGAAATCGGGTATGTTTCGTATTTTTGACTTGAGTGTTTCTTCGATGCCCATGGATCCTCCACAACGAATGTGATAGCACGAATTACAGGTTCTCACGTCACTGCGAGGGACCCTCATTTTTTGAGGGTCCCGAAGCAATCTGCAGTATCATGAAAAAATGTTTGATGTTTCAACGTGCAACGTGCGGTGATGATAGAATAGATCGCCTCGCTGCGCTCGCGATGACAAAATGCAAACAGACTTCCTGAAAAATCCCGAACTCTTGCAACTGGCAATTATACCTGTCAGTATTTCGCCTCGAGCTTTATGTACACATTGTTGTTCGGGGTCGGGTCTTTCCTCGTGAAATAATGGAGCTTGGTATGCAGGGCGTACCTGATCGTCTCGTAGTAGAGGACCGCCCGGAAATACTTGTTGAACTGGTAGCCGAGGCCGCCTCCCAGGAGGAGCGTTTCCCTGGCTTCCCGCTGGTTGCCGAGCAGGCTTGAGAGCTCCTTGCCCCAGGAGCAGCGCCCCACCACGAGGATCCCGGCCGGGGTGACGGCGCCCAGGTTCAGGTTGATCCATGAATCTACAAGCAAGAACTTGACACGGTGCTTCGGCACGTAGCCGTAGAAGGTGTCAGTGCTGGTCAGGTCCGCAAAGACCGTCTTCGAATAATGCTTCTCCGGCGCGAAAAAGTTCAGCCCCGCCTTGATAAGGTCGCTGTACCACGCCACGCCGAAGCCATAGTATATCCTGTCGTCCACGCCCTGGTACTTTATCGGGGCGGTCGGATCGGTGATATCGATCACGTTTTTATCCGTGTCCTCCCACCGTCCGTAGAAGTTGACGTACAGCTCCTTGATGTAATCGACCGGGTTGACCGATACGAGCAGGGTATGCGCCTTGCCGCCGTACCGCTCGTTGTCGTCTGACTTGTAGCCTTCGCCGTTGGTGATGGTGTACTCCAGGGTCACCATGTTAAGAAGCCCGAGCGCGACCTCCGCACCCAGGTCCGCGGAGTCGTCGAAGCTGTTCCCGTTCAGCATCAGCTTCGAGTTGTTGAGGTAATTAAGCCCGAGCCAGCGCAGGTCGCACAGGTTGTCCGTGATCCCAACGACCGGCGTGGCTATCTTGCCGAGCTGGGCCTTGAGCGATACGGGGCCAAACTGCGTCCCCCACTCCTTGAAGAACTGGACGAAACCGTACTTGAGGTAGATGAAATCCTGGCCGCTCGGCGCGATATCGGTCGTGACCTTGACGCTGAAATACTCGCCGATCTGCTTTTTCAGGGTAATATAGACGCGCTGCATGCGCACCGTGGTGTTGTTCTTTTTCGAGTAATTGACCGGCTGAACGCCGACGAGGGGATCAACACCTCCGGACTGGAAGAAGGCGTCCGCGTACACCCCGTACCGTGAGTTCTTGTACCACTTCGAGCTGCCGGTATAATTGAAGCCGGTATTGTAGACCCATTCCAGGTACATGACGCCTGACAGGTCAACGTAGAGCTTGCTCGGGTCCTTTCCGTCCTTCTCTTCCTTTTTTACATCCTCTTTTTTTACTTCGGCCGCTTTTTCGCCCTGTTTTTCCTGAGAAAATGCGGGTATACACCAAGTTAAAACAGCCGCCGCCAGTAATAAACGAACCAGACTACTTCTCATTACAGCCTCCAGTGTTATCTGCCTATGATCGACAGCACAATCAATATTTCAAGCAGGAAAATTCCACCTCCGGTATTTATACCGGTATTACAGTGCCGGTCCCGGGCCGGGGTATCATCAGGTCCAATGCATCTCGTAACAGTTAAAGAATAATAACGATGGGTAGCGTCGTCCATGTCAATATTTTTTTAATGGCCGGATCACTCCGCGCAACCCGTCATAAAAAAAGCTTGTAACTTTTACATTACGCAATTTACTAACCCGGGGCATCAAGACAGCACGGGGGGGGGGAGGTACCGGTCTCCCTGCTCCCGTGAATCGTGCCCGGTGGAGTGATACATGAAGATTAAAGCGATAACGATACTGATTCTCCTGTATGCGGCAACGGCCCCTGGCAAGGCAGGCGCCGATACCTTCCTTGACGAGACCGGAAGGGAATCCCCCCTTAAGAAGAAAAATCGGGACGCGCCCGTGTACGAGCTGCAGAAGACCTTCCAGAGCATCTACGAGCAGTACCGGAACAGCGTCGTGTTCATCAGCACCGAGAAAACCGTCCGGAGCAGATACAGCGACCCGTTCCTGGGCGATCCCTTCTTCAGAAACTTTTTCGGGCTGAGGCGCGACCCGCCGGAGACGCGCAAGCAGATGGGCCTGGGCACCGGCTTCATCGTATCCGGTGACGGGTATATCTGCACGAACCGCCACGTAATCGAGGGTATGGACTCTGTCACCGTCAGGGTGAGCGACAGAGACTACACCGCCACGCTGGTCGGCTCGGACCAGCTGACCGACATCGCCCTTTTGAAGATAACGGACCGCGGTAGGTTCGCTCCCGTGATCTTCGGGAACTCGGATTCCGTCAGGATCGGCGACATGGCTGTGGCCATAGGAAATCCCTTCGGGCTCGACAAGACCATCACGACCGGTGTCGTTAGCGCGACGGGACGGCACGTGTACAACGACGCGGGTATTTCGCACATACAGACCGACGCATCCATCAATCCCGGCAACAGCGGCGGACCGCTCATCAACCTCGACGGCGAGGTCATCGGCGTGAACCGGATGATCTATTCCAGCACCGGCGGGAGCCTGGGGATCGGCTTTGCCATCCCGATCAACACGGTGCGGGACACGCTGGTACAGCTCAGACAGCACGGGAAGGTACGGAGGGGATATATCGGCGTACAGATCTCGCCCCTCACGGATGCAACAGCGCGCGAGCTGGGGCTGGCCGGGAATGAAGGCGCGCTGATAGCAGGCCTGGAAAAGGGCGGGCCCGCCGAACAGGCCGGGATCCGGGTCAGGGACGTAATCACGGGCATCGCAGGTGCGAAGATCAGGAACTACACCGACCTTCTCACGATTGTGGGGAAATCTGCGATCGGGAAGCCGATCGGCGTGACCGTGTGGAGGAAGATGGGCGAAGTGACCGTGGAGGTCATCGTGAGGGAGCGGCCGTGAGGCGCCGCACCCTATAGCTCGCCCACGTTCTCGTATTCCGCGTCTTCAAACTGCGCGCTGCCGGGCCGGCCGGTCATAGGCTTGTTGGAGGTGTCCTGCGAAGAGGTCCCGTCCCCGGACCCGTCTTTCCTGCCCTCCTCCGGGCTTTCCCCCTCTTCCTCGTCGGGGATCATCCTGTTCTGGATGCGGTACAGCATCTCCTGCGTGCTCATGCTTTTCCACTTCTGGGCCGTGTCGCTGTAGCGCCCGCGCGGGTAATTGTTGAGGTATATCTGGAACTCGCGCGCCGCGAGGTCGAACTTCTTCATGAGAAAATACGCGTAGCCCTTCCTTATGCGGGCGTCCTCGTCCTTGCCCGCGTCATAGTTGCCCATCGTGCGGTCGAAATAGGTGATGGCCGGGCCGTACTTGTGCATGGCAAAATAGCTCTGGCCGATCCAGTAGAGGCAGTTCTCGGCCCTTTCGCTGTCCGGGAAATGCTCCAGTATCCTCTTGAAATAGGAGATGGCAGCAGTATAGCGCCCGGCGCGGAAATGCTCGTGGCCGCTCCGGTACACCTGCTGCACGTATGCGTTCTTCACGTCGCCGGCGTAATTGCTGAAGTTGCCGTAATACTTGAAATAATATTCATAGGTATTATAGGCGAGGTCATCATGTCCGAGGCGTTTGTACGCCCGCGCTTTGCCAAGGATTGCGTCCTCGTTATCGCCGTTCTCGGTCAGTGCGATATCGAACATGCGTTTTGATTTTTCCAGCTCCCGCATCTGCAGATAGGTGTGCCCGAGCTCGGTATACACCCTGCTCCGGAATTCGCGGTTATCGGAATAGTTGAGCAGGTCGAGCAGCTGATGGATACCCTCCTCGGTATACCGCTTCATCACCTTGAGACGGGCTATCCTGGTCTTTATCTCCTGCGCGATGGCCGGGTCAACGTTCCCGTTGTTCTTCATTATATAAACGTATTTCAGGTAGGCGAGACGGTTCAGGTTCAATTTTTCGTAGCTCTGCGCGATATAGTAAAAGGCTTCCGCTTCCGCCCTGGTTCCCGGGTAGCGGGCTATGATCTTGGAAAAGAGATTGATCGAATCATTTATCGCCTCGCGCGAGCCGCGCTCGTAGATCAGCTTTCCCTCGGTAAGGAGCTCGCCAGCCTCCCTCTCGTAGCGGACGTAATGGTCATAATAGGCAAACAGCCCGATACCGACGGCAATGAGAATCGCACCCAGTATAATTCCTTGTTTCATCTCCACTCCTCTCCCCTGCAGCCGGACCTAATAGTTCCTGACGCGGGAAAGCGCGAATTCAGTCCAGAATTCGGCCTCTTTCGGAAAATATTTCTTTACATCGTTCAGTATCAGGAAATCAAGCGATTTCTGGTACTGGCCTTTCTCGATATACGACCGGCCGATGAACAACCGGGCTTTTGCCGCTACCTCCTGATTATCGGTCCGCTCCAGGAGTTCCTGCAACTCTTTTACAGCGCCGTCATAGAGTCCCTTGAAGAAGGTCCGCTTCAAAATGCGGTCAATGTCATTCGACACCGGTTTCTTCTTCTCTATTGCTTTTATGATTACCGGCGTGTCCGTGATGTTAATGCCGGCCACCAGCTCATGGCTGTCTTTAGCCCCGACCGACTGAGGCGCGATCCAGTAATAGAAGACGCCCGGCCGGAGAACCGTGTCGGTATAGCTTTTTTTCGTCAGGTCGACATCAGCTTCCGTCTCCCTGCCTGTCCGCTCACTCGTGTTTTTCAGCAGCGTTTCCGACCTGACGAGGCGGTAGGCCGTTTCGCCCTGCGTCCCGGTGAAGTCCCATGTGATTACGGCCGTTCCGCCCACAAGGCGCGCGCTGATCGACTTGATGGCGATCCTGTCCACTATCTTGACAGTAACGCCTCCCGAGGTATAGTTCTCGTCGCGGGTGAGGACCGTGTCCTCCCTGCCATAGAGCACCTTGGCGGTAACCGCGTAATAGTATGTGCCGCTTACTGCAATGGTGTCATCGATGAATTCACCGGTCTCGGGGACTACCTTCACTATCTGGGACTCCCGGAGCCTGTCAGCCGAGTCAATGACGCTGCGGTTCCGGTACACGGTATAGAGCATCCCGGACTTGCCGACACGCTCCCAGGACACGCGCACCTTCATGCTTCCCGCGTCCTCGGCCTTGATATTCTTGACCCGGAACAGGGCTTCGCTGCCATAGAGCACGACAGGAGTGGTCGTCGAATTATAGCCGCGATAGAGGGCAATCTTGTCGTCCACTATGCTTTTTCTGGATACGACGGCGTAATAATAGCTGCCGGGCGTGCAGTCGGTATCGAGAATGGTGTTTGCAGCCGCGGCATTGACGTTCTGCACGACCTGGGCTTTCTGCATCTGTTCGCTGGTATCGATAATATAATTAGAGCGGGCCAGAACGTATTCGCCGGCATATTCAGGTTTGAGCTCAAAGGTTATCTGGATGGCGCATTTCCCTTCGGAGGGGTCCGGAAGCCGCGTTGCCTTGATGTTAAAGGCTATATTCTCAGGAATTTTGCTCTCGGTTTTATTGGTATCCGTCTTATCAATATATTCTTGATCATCCATGAGATAATAGGAATCGGGGCCCCCGATGACCGCCAGGCTGACCAGGATAATGAGAGGCACCAGGCATGCGGACAATCTTTTCCTTGATAAATGCATTGCTTTATTCCTTAAAAATCATAGTATTAATGAAAATTTAATACTATAGTATTTTTTAAATTTTCGGAAGAAAAACCGCATTACTTGATGTTTTATTTGCCCCGTTATGCCGTCTTCTGGCCCTGAAAAATACGGAATAATCCCGTGCCCCTGATCCAAAATGTCCCGCCCAACACCGAAAATTAAGTATTGACGCTCCGGTCCATGCCGCTACACTTGTTGCGGGCCATGGAAATATGTCGGACATCGAGCTGAAAATACGCAGCAGGGACATTGCCACCCTGCTCAATACCATCAGGAGGATCAACCCCGAATACGACCTGTCGGTGATACAGAAGGCCTACCTCTTCGCCAGCGCGGCCCATGAGGGCCAGCTCCGCCTTTCCGGCGAGCCATACATCGTCCACCCCCTCGAGGTCGGGATCATCCTTGCCGGCCTGAAGCTCGATACCAGCACCATAGCGGCCGCCCTGCTCCACGACACGGTCGAAGACACCGGCACCACGCTTGACATGATCGAAAAGGCGTTCGGAGAGGAGATAGCCCGGCTGGTGGACGGCGTTACGAAGATATCCTCGATCAAGAGCAGGACCAAGGCGAACGCCCAGGCCGCCACGCTCCGCAAGATGCTGATCGCCACGGTCAAGGACGTGCGTGTCATTATCATCAAGCTCGCCGACAAGCTCCACAATATGAGGACCATCATGTTCCAGCCTCCGGAGAACCAGCTGAGGGTCTCGCGGGAGACGCTGGACATATACGCCCCCCTCGCGCGGAGGCTCGGCATGTCGAGCATCTCGAGCGAGCTCGAGGACCTCGCCTTCCGGGTCCTCTACCCGGAGGACTACAACGAGATACGGGAAAACATCGCGGAACGCAATACCGAGCTCGAGGCGTATCTCGAAAACGTGAGGAAGCTGATGATCGAGCGCCTCAGGGAGCTCAGCATCGAAGCGGAGATTACCGGGAGGGCGAAGCACTACTACTCGATCTATAAAAAGCTGAAAGAGCAGAAAAAGAGTTTCGAGGAGATTTACGACATCCGGGCCATCCGTATCATCACGAAAGAAATCAAGGACTGCTACGGGGTCCTCGGCGTGGTTCATACGCTCTGGTCCCCCATCGCGACCCGGTTCAAGGACTTTATCGCCGTCCCGAAATCGAACATGTACCAGTCGCTCCACACCACGGTGATCGGGCCCCAGGGCCACCGCCTGGAGGTCCAGATCCGCACGGAGAAGATGCACGCTACGGCAGAGATGGGCATCGCCGCGCACTGGCTCTACAAGGAGGACCCGGGGACCATCCGGAAGGACTACAAGAATATCACCTTCCTCAAGGACATCACCGAGTGGCAGACCGACCTGAAAGATACCCGCGAGTTCATGAAGAGCCTGAAGATGGACCTGTACGAGAACGAGATCTTCGTGTTCACGCCGAAGGGCAAGATCATCAAGCTCCCGCCGGACGCGACACCGCTCGACTTCGCCTACGCCATCCACACCGAGATCGGAAACACGACCGTGGGAGCGAAGGTGAACTCGCACATCGTCCCCCTGAAGACCAGGCTGAAGAGCGGCGACATCGTCGAGGTCATGACGAACAAGAAGGGCCACCCGTCGGAATCGTGGCTCAAGATCGTGACCTCCCCCAACGCGCGTTACAAGATCCGGGCCTGGCTCCGGAAGGAGACCGAGCTCAGGGCCATCGGCACGGACGAGGAGAAGCAGAAGGACGACCGCGAGCCGGCCGTCTCTATCCCGACGGACGAGCAGGTCCGGCTGAAGACCCTGTCGAAGCAGAAAAAAGCCGGCATCACCATAGACGGAACGTCCAACGTGCTCATCAGGCTCTCGCAGTGCTGCCAGCCGATCCCGGGCGACGACGTGATCGGGTTCATCACCCGCGGCAGGGGCGTCGCGGTGCACAAGCGGACCTGCCCTTCGCTCAAGCGGCTTGCGAGCGAGAAGGAGCGCCTGATAAGCATCCGCTGGGAGGATTCACCCGGCGCGCTCTACCCGGTCAAGGTCGCGGTCGAAGCGATCGACCGCCCCAACCTCCTGAAAGATATCGCCGACGAGATCTCGCTCGGCAAGACGAACATCATCAAGGCCGACGCGCGCGTTGAGGAGTCAGGCATCGCCTCCTTCAAGTTCATCCTCGAGGTCAGGGGACATGACCACCTCAAGGAAATAATCGCGCGGCTCAAGAATATACGGAACATCACCAACGTGTACAAGCTCAACGAAAAAGTCATCCTCAAGTGATCCATGAAGATAGTGCTCGGCTCCACGTCCCCGCGGCGTAAATCGATCATCGGCTCCCTTTTCGGCGAATTCACCGCAGTGGCTCCGTCGGTGGACGAGACGCACCGCCCCCCGGAAAGCCCGGAGGAATTCGCCCTGCGCATCGCCGGCGACAAGTGCCGGTCCGTGCTCGAATCGGGCGCAGCCGCCGGGGGGGCGGCCCTCATCATCACGGCGGACACGATCGTTACCATAGACGGGCACGTCATCGGGAAGCCGGACGGCCTTGAGGACGCGGCGAGGATCCTCCGGCTCCTTGCGGGAAGGACGCACCGCGTCATCACCGCGATGGCCCTCCACGCTTCAGGCCACGGTCCCGACCGCGGCCGCATCGGGTACGAGGCAACCGAGGTCACGTTCAGAAAGCTCGACGACGCAGGCATCAGGCGATACCTGGACACGATCGATTACCGCGACAAGGCCGGCGCCTACGCTTTCCAGGAGCACGGGAGCATGATCGTGGAGGGGTTCCGCGGATCGGCAACGAACATCATCGGCTTCCCGCTCCGGCTCTTCTTTTCCATGGCGGCCGAGATGGATGCCGCGGCCACCCTTTTCGGACTCTGAGCCACACGCATGCGGGCCGGCGGGGCCGACCGAAAAAATATTGACTTTAGCCGCCGGTCATGACTGAATAGGGCATCCGGCGCCGTTGCCTGCGCGCCGCATACGAGGTACGAGATGACGAAGAGAAAGCAGTATATTATCGACAGGAAATACCAGCTCCGGACGACCTTCTCCATCATAGGCGTCGTAACGCTCGTTACCGCGGTGATCCTGGGCGCCATTACCGCCAGCGTCGTGTATAACACGGCAAAACTTAACGACAACAACTCGAAAATACAGAACATTTACGACATAGAGAATAATATATTCACCATGCTCTCCACGATCTACTCGAAAGCCGACCCCGCGACGACGGAAGCCATGAAGGCAAGCTCGGACAAGCACGACCGGAACATGGAAACGCTCGAGAACATCATCGCCCACAACAACGCGATCATCACCTACAACAGGTACCTGCTGGTTGCGATCCTGTTCATCGTGATGTTCCAGTGCCTCCTCCTTTATATAATACTCATACGGCAGACACACCGGGTCTCGGGCCCGATTTACGTCATCTCCAACTTCATGAGGGACATCATCGAGGGCAGGGACCCGAAGCTCAGGCCCCTCCGCGACAAGGACGAATTGAAGGACTTCTACGAGCTCTTCAAGGAGATGGTAGCGGCAGTCCGGAAATCCGGGAAACAATAGCAGGCACGGTTCACAATGCAGGAACAGGTCAGTATCATTATCGAGAAAGCGCGGGACCTTGCCGGGGCAATCAGGGAGCACGAGATCACGAAACGCTATAATGAATGCCGCGCCGACATGAACGGGGACCGGAAGGCACGGGACCTTCATTCACGCCTTGTCGCCATGGGGAGGGAGATCAACGAGAAGATCGCCCGCGGCGAGACGATCGGCCCCGAGCCCTCCTCCGAGCATGAGTTTATGCGGCAGGAGCTGGAAAACAACCGGCTGGTGAAGGATTACATCCAGAGCCAGAAGGAATACCTCGATTTGCTTAAATCGGTGATAGAGCGGATCAAGAACCCTTCCGCCCGAGAGTGATGATGGTCGCCCCCCAGTTCGCCCCTTCGTTCCTGAATGATACAACGTCGGGGTGTGAAGCCAGGATATCGCAGGCCTCCCGTTTTTTTGCAGATTTCCCCTTTCCGTGAACCAGCCTGACCGTCGAGAGTCCCTTTTGCGTTGCCTGGCGAATAAACTCCCTGACTACCGCAGCCGTCTCGCGCGGCTCGAAAAAGTGGAGATCGCACTCGTATCCGAAGTCGATGTCAGCGTACTCTCCCGCTCCGCCGTTCTCGTCCCGCTCATCCATGTCCCTTCCGTATCATACCGGTCCCGGCCAGTCAAGCCTATTGGCACAATATTTTTTTATTATTCACCGTTTTTTTTTCACGCACGGCCCGTTCCGTTCGTTGTAGCGGTATAACAACATTCAAGGAGATACAGTATGCAAAACTACGACATCGTAACCATCGAGGGGCGCGCGACGCAGGATCCGGCGCTGAAAAAGACGAAAACGGGAAAGAGCGTATGCGGCTTCTCGCTGGCGGTCAACCACTACTCGAAAGACGATTCCGAGCCGAAGGTATCGTTCATCGACGTGGAAGCATGGGACAAGCTCGCCGAGATATGCGCCGGCAACGTCTCCAAGGGACGGCGGCTCATGGTTGTGGGCTCCCTCCGGCAGGACCGGTGGGAGAACGCCGAGGGCAAAAAGCAGTCCCGCATCAAGATCGTGGGCAAGGAGGTACGCTTTCTCGAGACGCTGAAGAAGCCGGAAGGAGAGAAGGAGAGGAAATCCGCCTGAACCGCCTCGCCGGGATGCCGCGTGCGGCATCCCGGGCCGTCCCGGCTTTTACCGTATCGCCGCTTCTATGCCGTTCACCAGCTTCGCTACAAAATCATTGATATCGCCGATCCTGCTCAATGGTATCCTGAATCCGATAGCGCCCTCGTGCCCTCCGCCGTCCGTGATTGAAAACAGCTCGAGCACCGTGCGTACGTCGAACGTCTTGAACCCCTGCCCGCGGCGGAGCCGGAACTGGACCAGGCCCGACTGCGAGGAATCGTCGTACGCGACCAGGCCGAGCCGCCCGCTTTCCTCGGCAAGGTGGTCCGCGATGGAACGGGAAACGGACACGATCGTATCGTTGTCGAACTCCGTCGCCAGCCGTTCCATGTCCGCGCCGTCAAGGACCACGTAGGCGATCGAGTCCGAGAACTTCTTCCTGTCCATGAAATAGCGGTGGCACCGCTCTTCTCCCGTGGAGAGGCGCTGGATCTCCCGGAACACCTCGTCCTTGTTCATCAGGTTCGATTCCTGCGTGGTCGACCGCACCAGGAGCGCGTTGTACAGGTTGCTGAAAATATCGTAGTACCGCTTCTGGCGCCTGGACTTGATGTACAGTCCCATGTTCGTATCGCCCACGATCCCTGTCAGAATTGAAAGCACGACATTGCGGGAAAGAAGGTGGTTGATGTTGTAGCGCTGTATCAGCTCTTCGCGTTTCGCCAGCTTGAGGGCGACATGGCCAACAAGCTCTGCGGACGACGTCGCCTCCGTCACCAGGCGATACCCCTCGTCGCCGATGTACTGGCTGTCCGCGCCCAGGTGATGATCGACTTCAATTTTCAGAATTCCGGGATTGGCCAGAAGCGCCTCCATCTGCGGGGTCGCATCGATCATGGAGGGTTTCGGCGTATCACACACGACAATCACGTCGACGTCCTCGGTATTGATGTTCGTGGACGCCGAGCATCCGATCGCATTATGGCTGCAAATATTGAGGAGGTACTGGAAATGCTCGTGCACGTTGTCGGTGATGTGAACATGAGCCTTTTTCGAAAACTTGCCCACGATCAGGGCGAACGCGACCATGGAGCCGATGCAGTCCTCGTCCGGGTTCCTGTGACCGAGAAAGAGGAAAAAATTCTTTTCCTGGAACGCACGGATAATATTGTCAACGATCATGTTTTTTTCGTGGATGGTTTCGATGGCCTGCTTGTTCATGTCAACCGGCTCCTTCACACATTATTTCGAGCCCGCACATACTGTCCTGTTCCTGCCGCTTTCCTTGGCCTGGTACAGGGCCCTGTCTGCTGCCTGCTTGAGCGAAGGCATGTCGCCTCCGTGATCCGGAAACGCGGCCACGCCCATGCTCAGCGTGATCCCCTTGACCGTGCCCGGAAGCTCTTTCAAAATATCGATCGACGCCACCTCCGCCCTTGCCCGCTCGGCCGTCTCCATGGCGGCAGCGGATGGCAGCCCGGGCATGAGGATCGTGAACTCGTCTCCGCCGAAGCGTGCCAGAATATCGCTCTCCCGGAGCAGGCGGTTGAACACGCGGACGACCTCCACGATGCACCGGTCCCCCGTTTCATGCCCGTACTGCTCGTTGATGTCCCTGAAAAAGTCCAGGTCTACCATGATGACCGAGAGCGGGTTGCCGGTGTTACGCGCCCGCTCGAGATGGCCGGGCATGGCCTCGTCCAGGAAGCGCCGGTTGTAAGCGCCTGTAAGCTCGTCCGTGATGGCGCGCCGCCGCGCGGCCTCGCCCCAGTGTACCATGTCAGACAGGAATTCGCCCGTGTCCCGGAGACGCTGCGCCGTTATGTTCAGCATGCGGAACATGATCTTGGTGGCTATGCCGGGATGCTCTTCGATGATTCGGTAAAAGTCCTTTTCGTGCAGGCCGATCAGCACGCTCTCTTCCGCGGCGGCGCAGGTGGCCGAGCGGCGCGCGTTCTCGAATATGGACATCTCCCCGAAAAAATTTCCTTCGCGGAACCGGGCGATCTCCCGGTCGTTCCCGTCGGGCAGGCGGATCGATGTGGCCACCGAGCCGCTCCGCACGATGAACATCTCGCTGCCTTCGTCGCCCTCGCGAAACAGCACCTCGCCCGCGCCTATCCGCCGCGATTTAAAGAGAGCGCCTATCAGTTCTATCTCCCGCGGGCCGAGGAGCGAAAATATCTCCACATGCCCCAGGAATTCGACCGGGTTTTCCATATGTGCCGCCTTCGTCATACGATCTGTTCTCCGGCTGTTACCCGGTCACCACCGCCGTCGCGGGCCGCGAACATTCTCTTGAAGCTGAGCTCGACAAGCTCCTTCGCGTCCCGGGAATCATCGGGATACATCGCCACACCGGCGCTCCCCGTGATCCGGACTTCGTTCCCGCCGGTAATGGGGGTGAAATCAAGGCCGCGCAGCAGGAGAAGCATCTCTTCGGCGTGCTGCTGTGCCGTCCGTGCGTTGGCCCCGGGAAAGATAATGGCGAACTCGTCCCCCCGGTACCTGACCGCAACATCCCCGCTGCGGATCTGCGACGAGATGCTGAAGGCCATGAGTTTCAGGGCGCGGTCACCCGCCTCGTGCCCGTACGCGTCGTTGATCGCCTTGAAGTTGTCCGGCTTGACCATGATGACCGCCGCCGTCGGGCCGTATTCGGCCAACCGGGCGGGGAGCTCCTCGTTCAGGAAGGTGCGGTTATATAAGCCGGTAAGCTTGTCGTAATAGAGCTGGCGTTTCAGGTCACCGACCCACTGCGACTTCTCCGATATAAGCCGGTTGGTGGACCGGATCCTGCCGGCGATGGTCGCGAGGAGCTCGTGCAGGATCTGGGCCGAGAGCTCCGGGTGGACTCCCAGCACGTCCTGGAACCGGGTGCCTCTCCCGGGGAAAATCAGTATGACGGCGTCTGTCTCCGCGACCGCCGTCGCGGGCATCACCCGTCCCTCGAGCAGGTCCATCTCCCCGAAACTTTCCCCGGGTATGAACTGCGCTATGTTCATGGTCTCGTTGTCCGCGGTCTGCCTGGTGATGAGGACCTCCCCCTCACTGACGACGTAGAGCCCCTCGCCGTAGCTTCCCTCGCGGAATATCACGTCCCCCTTTTTGAAGGAATAGAGACCGCTGTTGCGTGCCACCACTTCCAGGCCGCTCTCCTTCAGGTTCGAGAAGAGCGCAACCTTTTTCAGGAGGTCAATTTTGGAATTGAGCTGATTCGTTTCCGTCATGATGCGTATCGTCCTTACCGGCCGTCCTAGCGGAGCTGGCGGTTCATCATTTCCATGTAGCCCTTCAGCGAAGCCAGCATGGCCCGGTCGAAATAGAGCGTCACCCTGTTGTTCAGCTCAAGGGCCTCCATGTAGTCTGTCATGTCGTCGTACATCCGGTTCATCACGAACAGCCAGATGTGCCGGCGCTGGAGGATCAGCCCCTTCATCACCTGCTGAATGGGGATGCCCATGTCAAAGCGCTCCCTCCCCATCCTGATGTAGCGCTCCTCGATTTTCTGCTTGGAAAACTCGCGGGAAATCCACTGTGACAGGTCCTTGTACATCATCTTGCTCGCGTTATAAATCTCGTCATGGTCCGCCCGGCGATATGCCGTCGTCTCCGGGTGTTTCAGAAGGTCGTTCATGAATATCTCGGTGAGCGACTCGTGGTTCTCCTCGATCAACTGGACGAACCTGTTTGAAAGCAGGTTTTTTGCCCGCACCATCGGCTTTTTCATCTATCTGTTCCTCCCTTAATTTTCAAGTATCATGATCTCGACGCGGCGGTTGCGCCTGCGCCCCTCTTCGGTCGCGTTATCGCCGACCGGCTCTCCCGAGCCCATCCCGCGGGTCATGACCCGCGTCTTTCCGATCCCGCCCGTTCCGACCAGGAAGTCCCCCACGGCCTGGGCGCGCCGCACCGACAGCTTCCTCGATGTCTCCTCGTCGCCTATCCGCGCGGTGTGGCCGGTCACCAGGAAATCGCGGCCCGGAAATTTCCGGAGGATCGACGCAATTCGCGCCAGCTTCGACTTTTCAGCATCGGTAAGCTCAGGGGAATTGGGCGGAAACTGCACGTTCTCCAACACTATCGATACGCCGTTCCGGTCCTTTTTGACCGTTACGTCGTCAAGTTTTTCCTCTTTTAATTTATTGTTCAGCTCGTCGGCAACACTGTCCCTGTCAAGCGGCTGCGACCGTATCAGGCTGCCGCGCGCGGTCCCCCGGTACTCCACGTTAGAACCATTGTTTAGGAAAAATATAAAATCAAACTCTTCCTCGTACGAGTGCATCGTGCCGGCGGCGATATCCCAGTACCAGGTCTGGACGGATGTGCCCGTTATCTTGTCGGGCATGGGCCGCGATGACGGCGCGGCCGCCGGAACGCGGTGGAAGGTGTTGTACTCGATCATGAGTACGGCCGTGTTCACCCCCTCCCGCACCTCGTTCCTCAGATACGAGTACTGGACCCTTACCGGGAAATGGAGCGGCCGCTCCACTCCGTAACCGCGGCGCAGGTCATGGACCTCTTCGGCTGCAGCCGACCAGGCGTCACCGGGCCGTACCGCTCCCGTCGGGAAAAGCGGCACGTTTCTCACTACCGGCATGAAATAGCCCTGATCGATGGTAAAGGCCCCCCTCTCGTCGCGCCAGAATACGGAATGGTAGTCTTCTTTCAGGAAAAAAGCCTCGTACCGGCCCTGTATCCTCTCCGACATGCGGAAAAAGCAGTCGAGCCTTCCGGAACCGTTTTTTACTTCGGCCGTATCGACCGATATCTTGTTGAGTATGTCAGAGGAATGCGAGCGGGTGCCGTTTATGAAGACATCCTCGCTGATCTCCGTGACGATCCGGTATTTTTCGCCGGGCGCGTACCGGTACTTGAGGCGCGTCCCCCCACCCCCGTCGTCCGCTTCAAGGTGCGGCGCGGCAGCCGCCAGGAGAGCCGCAAGGGCCATGTGTGCAATTTTCACCGCTATCCCTCCATTGCCGGTATGGCGCGTCGCAAGGATCAACTTACACCGGAATCGTCGCTCCCGTCCATCGAAAATTTATCATTCCCTTTCGCCAGCATCGACCTGTCGACCTTCAGGTCGCCGCCACACGAAGGGCATTTTTCCACGACGTCGCGCACCGGATAATCGTTCCCGCAGTAGGGGCATTTCTTGAGCAGCATCCTCACCTGGAAGTCCTCGAACAGGTAGTAGCGGCGGTTATCGCGCGTGCGCTCGGCCGCGATCCCCTCCCGTACAAGCGCCGCGACCTGGAAGCCGACCGCGTCTGAAGACCCCAGGGAGCCGGTGATGGCCTCGTCGGTCAGCTCGCCGTTGTTTATCTTCGCGAGGCGCAGCAGCTCATTCCGGATGCCGGCGGGGCTGAAGCGCAACCCGCGCCGGAACAGAATAATGCCGGCAACCATGAGCGCCAAGCCGCTCCCTCCCAGGATGCCGCCCGCAGCGAGACGCGACGCGATCCCGTACGATCCGATAAGAAAGACTGCGCCGAGCCCCGCCGACACGAGGCCAAGAACTGAAAGCATCGCGCCTGAAATAATCTGGAGTGTCATGATATATGCTCCTTGCAAATTGCCCGTTTGAGAGCGCGGTCACGCGACCTCGCTTCCTTACGGGGCTTCATTTCCACTGGGCCTTGGTCGTCCGGTTCAACTCGTCGCCCATGCCGGTGAAAAACTTCTCGATGTTCACGTCCGTGAACACTTTGTCCGTGTACTCGCTGAACGACGTGGAGAATTCAAGCGGGTGCAGGTTGAAAAACTTAACGTCGATCTTCGGGCTGAGCTCGGTAATCCGCTCCGCCAGCTTCCTGGTGAACTCGGGCACATCAATATCAAGCTTCGGGAGCGGGTACCGGTCTTCAGAGGCCTTCACCGATTCCACGCTTTTAGTGAACTCTGCGACGCCCGCGCCTATCCCCTTGATCAGGGCAAGCACGGAGACCGACCCGCTGATACCTTTCAGGAGATTGGCGTGCACGCTGTTCAGCTCGCCCACCTCGCCCAGGCTCCCCGTCACGTCGGGGCGGTCCCCAGCAAAACGCTCGCCGCAGTAGTAACAGAAGAAGCGGTTTGACCTGTTCTCCGACTTGCACCGCGGGCAGGCGGCCGGCGCGCCGGCCTTCACGGACTTTGCTATAAAGCCTTCGCTTCCCTTCAGCTCGTTCAACGCGCTCACGAACGCGGCCTTCCTGATGAGATCGTCGCGGTTGATTTTCAGGCGCTCTATCTTTTCCGTGGCCAGCGAGAGTCCGGTCTGGGCGGTGTTCCATTTTTCCATGATTTCCTTCTCTTCGCCGCGGTACTTCACGGTGGCATCGTCCCATTTTTTCCGCACGCTCTCCACGTGGACCAGGAGATTGTCCCGGTTTTCAATCAGCTCTTCTTTCTTCTTCTGGATCTTTCTCATTTTTAAAAAATTGGTGACGAACCCGAGGCCCGTGTCCAGCTCGTCGATGGTACTGTTGTATTCGCCGATCTCCTTTTCAAGCACATCGATTTTCGCTTTGAGATTTTCCTCTTCACGGTCCAGGTCCGCGTTCCTGTCTTTCACGCGCTTGAAATAGTTCAGCCGCCCGTTATTGGCCGCTATCAGCTCCTTGTCCAGGTCCGCCCTCTTCTGCTCCAGAGCCCGCAGATTTTTCTCGAACGACGCCCCCTCTTCCTTCAGCTTTTTCTCATACAGGGCCGCCACCTCACCGGGGAACTGCTTCGGATCATCAAAAATTTTCTTCTGCAGAAACTCGAGCTCCGCACGGCGGATCGTGTTGACATTGCTGAAATTATTGTTGAAATATATCTGTATCTCATCGAGCTTTTTCTGTATCTCGTCGAGGCTTTTCTTCGTGTTATTCAGGAAATCGAGCATACCCTTGAGATTGCCCATCGGATCACCCCCTCTTCTCTGTAATTCCCCGGATCCCCTTCGTCCTGACACGGAGCCTGTGCTCCAGGGCCCAGAGCGCATTTCTCAGCGCAGGCTTCCGGTCCCACACCCGCTCGATCTCCGCAAACGACCCGGCATTCTCCCAGTAGAGCGGGCAGGCGCCGCCGCACATCGTCTCGTACTCGCACCCCCTGCAAACGGGAGGCACGTAGCGGCGCTCACGCCAGTAGAGCGCCTGGTCCGACTCCCACACGTACCTGAACGAATGCTTTACAAGGCTCCCCACCCCGCGGTCGAAGCTCGAGCAGGGAAGCACCTCGCCCGCCGGGTTGACCGAAAGAAGCCCCGAAACGCAGGCGCACGACTTTGACCCCAGGTTCCGGTCCACCGGGTTGAAAAGGCAGTAGGGCGTGGGCGAGTACCAAACGAGCTTGATTCCCAGCACCTCGCAATGGTCGATGAGCGGGTTGATGATCTCCCCGATCGTCGAATAGCCGATCCTGATATTGTCGTTGTCCCGGGCTATGCCGGTCGCAATTATCATGTTCATCGAAAGGTAGGGAAACCCGAACCGCTCCTTCACGAAGGATGCCAGCGCGACCAGGTGCCCGCGGTTCTTCATGCAGATGGTCGTATTGGTATGCGTGTAAATCCCGCCCTTCGAAAGGTTTTCTATGCCGCGCAGCGTCTTTTCGTGGGAGCCCCGGTTGCCGGTCACGGCGTCGTGGATGTCCGCGCGGTGCGACTCCAGGCTCACCTGCGCGGAATCCAGCCCGGCGCCGGCAAGGTCCGCGACGAAGGCAGGGTCGGCGCAGCGGATGCCGTTGGTAATCAGGTTCGTCCTCATGCCGAGCTCCGACGCATGCCGTATCATCGCGGGAAGATCGTCGCGGAGCGTCGGCTCTCCCCCGGTGAAGGAGATGGTCGGCACCTGGGCCTCGCAGCATATTTTGTCGATGACCAGCCGTATCTCGTCAAGCGTCATCTCCCGCATGTCCGCTCCCCGGTATGGGCTCGAGGCATAACAGAAGTCGCAGCGGTTCTGGCACCGGTACGTAACTGCAATCTCGGAAAGCACCGGGAACACGACGCTTGCCGGGTCAAAATCGATGGTCGAGATCAGCGGGGCCTGCGCGTACTCCTCGTTCATGATCGCGTTGATGCTCTGCAGCAGGCCTTCCATGTCTTTTCTGATCACGGCCTCGGGAACGCCATAACGCGCGGCCATCCTCCCGGCCGTCTCATCCGGCGTCCGTCCCTCCGTGTACAGGGAATCAAGGATGGCATAGGCCGTCTCGTTCAGGTGCTGCAGCTTGTTGGGCCGGATGATGAGGAGACGGTCGGCGCCGCGGAGGTACACCACGTCGCGCGTGGACCGGATGAAGGATTGGATGTCCTGAATCGCGGCTCTCATGGGAACACCTAGAAGCTCGACACGCAGGCCGAGTGGCATGCCGAATGGCACGCGGAGTGGCACACGCATGCCGAGTGGCACGCGGAGTGACAGGCCGAGTGGACGCACGCCGAATGGCACGCGGAATGGCAGGCCGAGTGGCAGGCGTCATAGCTGAACGCGCTGACGTTCTGTGCCGCGACGGCGGCGGCCTGAGCCGCCGATTTCAGGTCCGGGGGCCGGAACAGGTTTTCCATCTTCTCGACAATCGCGCTGGACATCCCTTCGACCTTCTCTACGATGCCGTCCGAAAAATCCCGTATGCCCTCGGCCACGGAGCCGGTTTTGTCGGTGATCTTCTCGAAGAACGCGGTGCTCTCCCCTTTCATGGTGTCGTTCGCCGCCTTCTCCATGAAGGGGGCGGATTTCGTGCCGAAGCCGTCATGCATGACGATCCAGGGAAGGTGCGCGTCGAAATACCGTCGCTGTTGCTGGTAGTCGGGCTCCTTCTCGAACTCGTCCCAGTGCCGGTCAATCCTGTCCGCGTAGGCCTTCGCCGTCTTGTCAATGTCCGCTTTCCACACCTTGCCCTGGAGGGAGCGCGAGATCGACCTGAGTATAGCCGGCACGGCCTGTTTTGGCAGGGACCCGTCCTGAGCGATCGACCTGAGGAACATGATCTCGTAAGGTGCAAGGCCGGACTTGTCGGCGGTGACCTCCTCCTCGAGGTTCGCGTCGACGAGCGCTTTAATAATGCCGCTCTTCACTTCGCCGGTAACGGTAATCGCGTTTTCCCCCGCGTCGTAGTCGTCGATCATGAAACGCGCGCCGTCCGCCGCGACAATCTCGTGGCACCGTTCCCGGTACGACGCCGCCGCATCAGCGGGGAGCGCCGCGGCCAGCACGAGAGAGCCGCGTGTCCCTTCGGCAAGGCTCTCGACGATGAATGCGTTAATCTTCGCCGCCGGGTCGGCGGCATCAAAGCCCTCTTTCAGCACCGATAGTATCCTGACCGGCTGCTTCACCGGCTCCCTGACCGCCTCTGCCTTGAGTATCCTGACCTGCAGGGGATTCCGGTTCAATATGTCCAGGAAGCCCCGGTTGAAGAGGCTCATGACCATGAGGTTTATCGCGGTTGATGGCTTGTTCAGGAACACGGCTGTTTCGACCGGATCCAGGTTGTCCACGGTTTCAGCGGTCTTGAAGGTCTCGATCTGAATCTCCGGCTTGATATATTCCGGCTTCTTCTCGAAGAAACGTGTCCTGACAGCCGGGTGGATCGCCGCGATCCTGGCAAGCAGGTAGACGATGCCGGAGATGACGTAATAGGCGAGCCTGAACGGTACGATGACGCAGTTGAGGCTGAAAATCAGGCCAGCGGTGAAGTTAAACATCCGCTTCCCTTTCGGAAAAAATACCTTGCTGAAAAGGTCCACTTTCGACGCCCGGCCGACCAGGTAAAGCGGCAGCCCGATGACCGCCATCTCGGCGCCGAGCAGGAAGAAGTTGAGAAAATAGCTTGAGATCAGGATCGAGACCAGCAGCCCGAGCAGGTCAACGGCGAAGACACGGTCCCAGCGCGACAGGGAAAGGCTGAACAGGTCGCCAACCAGGATCTTGAGCTTCTGCCAGTTGCCGATCTTCACCCGCGACGGGTCCAGCGTGATCCGCATCATCGCAGGGGGAAGCGCCTTCCGTCCCGCTGATCCTGTCCGCGACGACAGGTACAGGAACGGATAATATTTCTTCTCCGCGGTCCCTTCGAGGTAATACTCCCCGGTGTTTTCCTGCCTGATCTGGACTTTCCAGTTTTTATACGCCTGTTTAGCATCATGATCGACGCCGAGCGGAAGGCCGCTCGTGTCCGGCGACGATGCTCCCGCGGCCTTTTCCTGCAGCTGAATCGCGGCGACGAAACGGGTCTCTTCCGGGACCCTGGCCAGTGCGAGCCCGGGCCACGCGTAGCCGGCACGGAAGCGGCCTTCATAGAGCCGGGAGTCCAGGTCGAGCTCCACGTAGCGCTGCAGCGTGAACGATACCCTGACCCGGTCTCCCTCCTCGGTTTTTTTTCCGAGCAGGAGGTCATACGCCCCTTCCTCCACCCGGCCGTCCTTCGTGACGGAAGGCCGCGCCCTGGCGCGGATCTCATCGCCGTTAACGGTCACCTTAAGCGCGGCGTCAATACCGGAAAACATGTCACGGGGACCGTACCGAAACAGCGCACGGAACACGTTCCTGCCGCCCCGTTCGTTGATATGCAGATCGAAGGAGGACAGCTCGAGGACAGTGGCGTTATTATCCCCCACCGGCCTCAACATTACCATGGCATCGCCCCGGTCGATCCGGTAGTCCCCTTCCTCGACCAGATCACCAGCCCTGAATTCGTCCAGGGTGTAATCGCCCCCCTGCGCGCCGATCTCCAGGTATTTCGCAGGGACATAGAAGGAAATCGATTCCTTCTCGTTCGCGGACAGGCCGGTCTTCTCGGCATGGATGGAGAGATAATTCTTTCCCTTCCATTGCGACGGGTAATAGACCCAGCGCTGGTGGCTTTCCTTCGATTCCTTATCTTCGATAAATCCGGTCGGTCCCACCACCGCGGGCGTGATCATTTCAGGCCGGTTGTAACGTGCGGCAATCTCAATGGGAAGCATGATCTGGACGGTCTGCTTCCCTATCGGGAGGCTCCACTGCACCGGGGACCACCAGAATTTGCCGTACACGATGCCGTTGTTCTCGGTCCTGTCGAGGAGCGGCTTCTCGACGAGGTAGCGCATGCTCACCGTGTACCTGCCGCCCGTCTGCGTGGTAAGGTTGAACACCGCGGAATAGAACCCGTTCCCCAGGCTCTCCATGGTCACGCCGAACCGCTTGCCACCGGAGGTCCCGAAGCTCTCGATGAACGTCATCGGCTCGATGAACTGTCCGATGGTCCGTATCCTGTCGCGGGACTCGAGCTCGGTAAAGGTTATCTCGTACAGGATCTCACACTTTCCTTCCTTGAGGATCGTCACATGATACGCTGTCGCGTCTATCGTCACCGGCGCGGCGAAAACAAGTGATGCCGGCATGAGAACGAGGAAAAGGAGAAGCGCGGAAAGGTGTCTTGGTATCGATCTGACGTTCATACGATTTCCCTGACGTGTGTTTTTCTGGCAGTGCCCCGACAGTCTGCTGTCATGACACAGGCCGGGCGGGAGGCCGCAGGATATCCCGATAGTCATTCAATAGTCATGTTGCGCAACTCCATCCCGGTAGTTTCGCAACGGATCGAAACCGCGGGAAACCCGCGATATCTCACATTCGCTCCGCGAATGTGCCGGCATCCCTGCAGGCAATTAAGTTGTTTTGCAACAACTCAAATTATCACAACGAGGGTTATTAATCAATACATTTTTTAAAGAGTTTTAGTCGTGAATGACGGGGGTTATCTGCAATGATGAACGCAGGTTCGATTATCATTCACCGGAAGCCGGGTCGGCCGCATCGGTAGCTTTCCCGGCGGCCTTCTCACCGTTTTCCAGGGCCTTGCGCTCCCGGGCCTTTTTCAACCGGTACCGTTTGATCCAGAAAATAACGGTCGCGCAGAGAATAAGCCCGCCCATGACCAGCAGCTCGTATTTCTTGATATCATCCAGTATGGCTTCCAGCACCTGGCCGAAGAAGTAGCCCAGGACGCCGAGAGTCACGGCCCAAATCGCCGCGCTTATAATATTCAGAAATATGAATTTCCTTATTGAAACATTGCTCAACCCGATGGCAAAAGGCGCCGGTGTGCGAAGTCCGTAGAGGAATCTGAAAATGAGTATGAACCAGGTGTTATGCCGGTCCATGAGCTTTCTGAACCTGGTAATACGCGGCTCCCAGCTCTTGAACCGCGCGAGAAGCGCCTGCCCCTTGTACCGGCCGATGAAAAAATAGAGCTGGTCCCCGAAGAGACTCCCGAAAAACGCGGCCGTTATCACAAGGGGAAGCTCAAGATACCCTTCGTACGCGGCGAAGCCGGCCACGATAAGGATCGTTTCTCCTTCCAGGAAGGTCCCTATGATCACTGCCAGGTAGCCGTAATCCATTATCAGCTGTTCAAAATTCATTTCACGATGATCCCCGGCTTCGCACTCCCCCGAACGTGTCCGATTATGGCGGCCGCGTCAGCACCGGCCGCCCGAAGTCCATCTACCAGCTCGGCCGCGGCCCGTTCCCCGATGGCTATGAGGAGACCGCCTGATGTCTGCGGATCAAACAGGACGTCACGCGTCTCCTGGCTGACCGCTTGGCCGAACTCGCAGATTCCGCCCGCAAAATCTCTGTTCCGGTACATGCCGCCGGGGATAAACCCGCTGGCCGCCGCCTCGCGGGCTCCGGGAAGCACCGGCACGCTGCCGGCATCCATGATAAGCTGCAGGCTGTTGCCGCCGAGCATCTCGCGCGCGTGCCCGATCAGCCCGAACCCGGTAATGTCGGTGCAGGCATGGGCGCCGAGGGAGGTCATCAGCTCCGCGGCTTTCCGGTTCAGCGTACCCATGGAGCGCACGAACGGGTCCACGATCTCCACGGCGGCGCTTCCGGCCTTGACAGCGGTTGCGATAATGCCTGTTCCCAGGGGCTTGGTCAGGACGAGAGCGTCCCCCTCGCGCGGCGTGTCGTTACGCACAACACGGTCAGGGTGCACGATCCCGGTCACCGAGAGCCCGTACTTCAGCTCAGGGTCGTCCACGCTGTGTCCGCCCATCAGGTATGCGCCCGACTCCTCGATCGCGGCCAGCCCCCCCCTCAGTATCTCACCGAGTATATCCAGGGTAAACTTTCCGGTCGGGAAACAGACGATGTTCAGGGCCGTGAGGGGTCTGCCGCCCATCGCGTACACGTCCGACAGGCTGTTGCACGCCGCGATCCGCCCGAACATGTACGGGTCGTCGACTATCGGCGTGATATAATCCACCGTCTGGATCAGCGCGGCCGATTCCGAAATCCTGTACACGCCGGCGTCATCGCCGGTGCCGATGCCCACGATCACGTTCTCGTCGCGGGGAACGGAGATTTTTTGCATCACATTCTGTAGATCACCCGGACCTATTTTAGCCGCTCAACCGGCCCCGGTGACCGACTCGGTGAGGCGCAGAACGTTCAGCTTCCTGGGTTCGCACGTGTCGCTCATTCGTACCCTTTCCTTTCGTATATGAATGCGCGGTCACGCGACCGCGCCGGATGTTACCGGTCATTTCCCGGGCCTCATGCGAAGGCCCGCTCCTCCAACTCTACGATATTTATAAATTCAACGCCGGCATTTGCAAGCACTTTGTGTGCCCGCTGCGCGTCACCGGTCAGAATCCTGATGCAGTACCCGCATTCGGCGCTGACGGACCGGGGTACCGGTATCAGATGCCGCTCGATCCCGGCGGTTTTAAGGTGCAGGGCCGCCCAGAGGGAGTAGCCGGACGACCGGAACAGTATCGCGGAAAAACGGTTCATCGGCCCCTCCCTTCCCGCGCGATTTCGCGCAGGGCATCGACCGCACGGTCGACTTCTTCCGGCGTATTGAAGGCGCCGAAGCTGAACCGGACGGTCCCGCGGGGAAAGGTCCCCATGGTCTGGTGTGCCAGCGGTGCGCAGTGCAGGCCCGATCTGCACATGATCCCGTAACGGTCGGACAGGAGCCAGGCCACCTCCGACGGCTCCATGCCGGCGATATTGAAAGAGACCACGCCGGACACGTGACGCTCCGCCGGCGCATAGGTCGCCAGGCCCGGGACACGGGAAGAGGCGCGCTCGATAAAGCGAAGCGCCAGCTTCTTCCTGTGCAGGCCGCTCCCCGCCACGCCGCCCGCCTGCGCCCCGATAAAACCGATGCCCGCGGCCAGACCGCAGATACCGGCGGCGTTCAGCGTGCCGCTCTCGTAGGCGTCGGGAAGGAAATCCGGCTGCTCGATGCTGTCCGAGTTGCTGCCGGTGCCGCCGAAACACAACGGCCGCACCCGCGCATGGTCAAAGCCGTCCGCGAACACGAGCCCGCCGGTTCCGGTGGGCCCGTACAGGCCCTTGTGTCCGGAAAACGCGAGCATGTCGATGTTATCCGCTCCCATGTCTATCGGCACTGTCCCTGCCGACTGGGCGCAGTCCGCGAGAAGCAGCACGCCCCTCTTGCGGCAGAGCGCGCCGATCTCCCCCAGGGGCGCGAGCGTGCCGAATGCGTTCGATGCGTGGTTGACGACGGCAAGCTTCGTACCCGGCCGCAGACTGTCCCCGAAGAGTGATGGATCGAGCTCGCCACCGGGACAGGGAACGACGGTCAGGTCGATACCGCGGTGCTTCATGTCCATAAGGGGCCGTATCGTGCTGTTGTGCTCCATCGCGGTCGTGACGACGCGGTCGCCGGGCACGAGCAGGCCCTGTATCGCCATGTTGAGCGCAGCGGTCGCATTCTGGCAGAAAACCGCGCGCATGGGGCTTCGCACCCCGAACAGACCTGTGACGGCCTCGCGAGCCAAAAAAACGCGCTCGCCCGCCTCGATCGAACGGCGGTGGCCGGACCGGCCCGGATTACCGCCGACCACGGTCATGTAGTCCACGACCGCGTCCACAACTTCCCGCGGCTTGGGGAACGAGGTGGCGGCGTTATCGAAATAGAGTCGCCCTGCCGTTTCTTTATTGAAAAGCATCATTCCCTTTTTTATACGTATCAAGATACTCATACCTCGACACTATGCAAAAACAGTCCAACCATATCAACCATTAATTCTTTATTAGCCAACCTTGAATCAACCTGAATCAGCATGGAGGATGCATCAATGCGCACCACGTTTTTTTTGCTGGAAATATTTTTTTCTTGCCTAATCTCCAAATGTAAACTATTTGTCACTCCCATAGCGTGAGAATGATTCCCATATCCCTTTTTATACGGTAACTGATGCAGTTCAATTACTTCGAATACATGTTCTTTTTCATCCCCGGGGTGATTTTTATATACTTCTTCATCTGCCGCAAGGGATTTACTGCTTCGGCAAAATGGTGGCTTCTTGCCTGCAGTATAGCCTTTTACGCATACCTGAACGTTCGCTATCTGCCGATCCTCCTGGCATCAATCGCAGTCAATTATTTTGCAAGCAGAATGCTGGCTGGAGAACGAACCGGCGTTTCAAAAAAGGCCGTCCTTACTGCCGGCATCTGTTTCAACGTGGCCCTGCTCGGCTATTTCAAGTATACCGATTTTTTCATAAAGAACATCAATTACCTCTTCAGTTCGAATATCCCCCTCCTGAAAATATTGTTCCCTCTCGGGATCAGCTTTTACACCTTCGTACAAATCGCGTTCCTCGTCGAATCATACCGGGGACAGGTCACGAACAGGTCATTTCTCGACTATTCGCTGCTTATCGCATTTTTCCCTAAAATCATCCAGGGCCCCATTTCACGCTTTGATGAGTTGTCGCCGCAGCTGACCGATCCCAAAAACATGCGGGTCAACTACGAACATATCGCACGGGGATTGTTCTTGGTATCCATCGGGCTATTCAAAAAGCTTGTCCTTGCCGACAACCTCGGCGTCTGGGCTACCCAGGCCTTCGACCATGCGACCGTCCTGAATTTCTTCGAGGCGTGGTTTGCCTCCCTCTCCTACACCCTGCAGATATATTTCGATTTCTGCGGATATACCGATGTCGCGGTCGGTGTCGCGCTCATGTTCAATATCAGGCTGGTCCATAATTTCAATACGCCATACCGGGCACTGAGCCTGCAGGATTTCTGGCGAAGGTGGCATATAACCCTGTCGACCTGGCTCAATAAATATCTGTACACCCCGATGGTCATCAACAGGCGATACTGGGGGAGGGCCGGCGTCATACTTTCGCTGATAGTGACCTTCACGATTTGCGGCCTGTGGCACGGTGCGAGCTGGAACTACATAGCCTTCGGATTCATACACGGCATAGGCCTCTCCATCGATTACCTCACCCAGAAGAGACGCACCAGGTTTGAACGGCGGCTGCCGACGCTCATCTTCTCGAGGTCGCATGCGTCGCGGCTGCAGGCGGCATGGGGGAAACACAGCGTCGCCGCCTTCCGCTTTTTCTGCTGGTTCATCACCTTTAACTTCGTCAATGCCTCCTTCGTGATTTTCCGGGCCGCTGATTTCAAGGGAGCCGCCAAGATATTCCGCGGCATGGCGGGTCTTAACGGCGTGATGCTGCCTGAAAAGCTGAAAGCCCTCGGCCCTACCGGCGCCGCATGGCTCAGCTACGGATCCTGGCTCGCTGACCTCGGAGAAAAACAGTATTATTTCATATACCTTATTCTGGCGGCGGGAATCGCGGCGCTCGCAGGCAAAAACTCCATGGAGACGTCGGAAAAACTCAAGCCTTCCATGGGGTGGGCCCTCCTTGTGTCGCTCCTCTTCGGAATAGGGGTCATTCACACGACGCAGGTCACCGAATTCATTTACGCAAATTTTTAACATATGACATTCATCAATTATAAAAAATGGCTCGTAGCCGCAATCTTCATGTCGCTGATCATACCCGCATGCGTAGCCGGGATCAACTACTACATGGACCCCTTGTGGTGCTTCTCCATATCCCACCGGTACAACCAGAAGCAGGACGACTTCAATGAGCGCCAGCAGAAGACCAATTACATCACCTTTCACGATTTCGACTATGACGGGCTCATCATGGGCACCAGCTCAACCGCAGGCATTAACCAGCACAATTTCAAAGAATTGCGAGTATACAATTATTCAATCAATGCCCTGTCAGTTCCGGAATATCTATCATATATACAATACGCGCGCGAAAATAACGGACGGGACTTCCGGGTCATCTTCCTGGGTCTCGATTTTCTCCTGACCGCTGCCGGACTGCCCTCGCCGCCGTTCGATTCCTCGAAGATCTTCGATGAAACCCGGAGTCCTTTATTCAGGGTCAAGTCGCTTATCAGCCTGAGCACATTGCAGTTTTCCCGCAGGAATTTCATGAATTACCTGTACGGCCGGCACATCTATTACGACCGCGACAATGTCAAACACACCACCAAACTGGACATGAAGGATACGCAATTCAACATGATGCGCCTGATAGAGCATTTCGAAAAATCCGACAAGGCCTACTCTTTCAACAACTACAAGTACAATCCCGGCTATCGGGCAACGCTGCAGGAAATACGCGACAAGGCGCCGGCCAAGAATTTCGTCATTTTCACATCCCCCGTAGCCAAACCCTTCATGACGTCCATGGTTCGCGCGGGGCTTCTCGACGAATATGAACGATGGATCCGGGATATCGTGGACGTGTTCGGCGAGTGCCATAATTTCATGATACCCAGCCGGCTGACGGGAGATTACATGAACAATTTCCACGATCCGAATCACTGCTATCCATTCGTTGCGGACACGATGATCGACGCCATGTACAACAGCAAAGATCCCGAGGCATCGGGTATCTGTATCCACATTACCCGCGCCAACATCGATGTAAAGCTCACGTACATACGCAGGCTCTTCAGGGAAGCAGCCGCGCGCAATTAACCGGGCATGATCCGCAGGGAACAATTCACCCGCAGCAACCTTTTCTGCAGAAAGTACGCACCTCCTGCCGGGCGCGCCGTGGCGCTTGCCCTGACTGCGATGGCGGTCTGGATGGCGCTTGTATGGCACACTCCGACAGAGGCGCGCGGTACGCTGCGGCCCCTCTTTTTTCAGGTGCATCTAACCAACCCGCTCGCCCGCCTGTCCCGTTCAGACAGCAACCGCATCCTCGCAGGGTCCGTCCGCGGATTCAGGGAGATCGGCGGTCCGGACATGCCGGTACACCTTCGGGTTGATCCCGCTATAGCCGAAATGCTCGCGAAGAGCCATCCATCGCTTAGGTGCACTCCGGTCCCCTTTGACGACGAGAGTGCCATGTCCGACAGGCAGTTCCTCGGCATAAGCGACCTGCGGGGACTCCGCCCGTACTATAAGCTCCTCCCGGTCGACGGATGCCTTCCCTGGGGAAAGACCGGTGAGGATGCCGTAATCTCGGAGGACGGTCCGCCCTATCCTGTAACCCTGGGCGGAGCCGAGGCGTGGGACCCGGGCAGGCACGTCACCGTCGTGCAGACCGGCGTGACAGCCATGACGCGGGCTTTCATCCCCGCGGTCGACAGGTCGGGCGACGTTCTCTCGCCGGTGCGTTACACGAGGAAGATTACCTCGAGGGCGGACATAGCCGTCACCTCGAACGAGGTCTCGTTCCTCGAACCCTGCACATGGCCGTTGAAAGACAGGATGCTCTTCTGCTCGCCACTCCGCTTTTTTCATATACTGACCGAGTCGGGCTTTGACGTGATCGAGCTCACGGGAAACCACAATAACGATTTCGGAAGCGCCTGCAACGCCGCTTCGATCGATCTCATCGAGAAAAATGGAATGACCTATTTCGGGGGCGGAAAGAACACCGGAGACGCAGAACGGGTCCGCTACGTGAAGGTCCGGAACACCACGGTGGCTTTCGTCGGATTCAACGAGCAGGGCCCCGAACCCGCTTTCGCGTCCGGCACCCGGCCCGGTGCCGCGCGCCTTACGAGGGGAGGATTCGAGCGCCTGATAAAAGAGGCCGCAGCTCATGCAGACGTCGTTATCGTTACGGTCCAGTGGGCGAACGAGAACGATCCGGTACCCTGGGATATTCAGAAGCGGTATTTCCACCGGGCGGCGGAGCTCGGCGCCGACATCATGGTGTCCTCGTCCGCGCACCGTGCGATGGGGCTCGAGTTTTACAGGGGCAGGTTCATATCCTACGGCCTGGGCAATTTCCTCTTCGACCAGATGCAGAGCCTGAACCACCGGCGGGGTCTCATTGCCCGATACCATCTCTACCGGGGCAGGCACGTATCAACAGAACTTATACCGTACATGATTCACGACTGGTCCCAACCGCGCCTCCTCCACGGCGCCGATGCCGCCGGGCTGATGCGCGAGGTGTTCAGCCGCAGCACCGGTCCGGCCTTCAGCCGCCGCTGACGCTAGTTTCTTGCCATCGGCACCGCAATCATGATATTCGACTTCTCCGGATCAAACCCGTACCCGAAGCTGAAGGGAAGCAGCCCCTCCGACCGGGACTTTATTGCGGCGTCCAGGTCCTGCTGGAACCTGTTCGCGAAGATCGGCAGGAGCCGGTACGTGCCGTGCAGGCTTATCTTCCATTGCCCGTCTGTAAAATATTTCATTGGAATGCCGCTGTCTTCCTGCACGAGATACGCGGAGCCGGCAAGGAGATACGAGCGCAGGACCGTGAAGGTATCGTAGCTCAGCAGGTATGATGCCGACTTGATGAATGTGGTAAATTGCCTTTTACCGCCAAGGAACGCGGAAAAACCGCGCTTGTGCGATAGCGACGAGTCGGACAGGTCTATGCTGAAGAACCGCGCCGTCTGAAGCGGCGCACCCGCCCCCTTCCGGAATATAATCTCAACGCCCTCGGCGTCCCTGCCCGAAGAGCGGGGATCCCACTCCGCCAATGCGCCCGCCCGATCGACATAGACCCTCTTGACGTCCAGTATATCGTATCCGTACCGCGCCAGGAAGAACATCATGATGCCGGTGATACTGGAGAAGGATTCGGGTTTCAGGTCGGCATGCATCTCCTGGGTGCGGAACAGGTTCAGCTGCAATATGGTCCGGAGCGCGGTTTTTACGCGCCATAACTCCGCCAGCACCGCATCCCCCCGGAAGGCGAAGGGGTCCGGCGCGGAACCGGGGTCCTCAAGCCCGATCATTACGAACTCCTCCGCGCGGGGAAAAAACGCCAGGGCGTTCAATATATCGGGGCCGCTGAACGGATACATGATTACGCCGGAAACGCTCCGTATATGGGTTCGCCGCCATGTTTCGATATTGTCCAGGTCGCGTTTCCGGTACTGCTCCCACAGCGAGCCGATGCTCTCGCGATAGGCGCGGTAGCCGTCGGTCTGGGTCAGCCGGAACAGGGGCGTGCCGGGACGGACCCGCGTCCCAGCCAGGAAGGCGGCCGTCTCGTTGTAATCCCTGGAATGGCGGTACAGCTTCCGTATTTTCGATTCGCTCGGGCATCTCCGGTCGGCGCAGGAAGCCGCGGACAGCGCCAGAGCGATTATCAGCGCGAGCGCCGCCGGTGCTTTATTACCTTTCATGGTCCCTCGTTGATTTGATGTTCCTGCCGGATGTCACAGTCATGCCGGGGCCCGACGGGCCCGTATTACTCGCTCCCGGGCAGAATGATTTTGGCCAGCTCTTCAGCCAGCTGTTCTATCGTATAGGGCTTCTGCAAGAATCCGCCAGCGCCCATGCGGAGCACATCATCAATCCTGGCATCGTTCCTGAAACCGGACGATATGAGCACCTTCACGTTCGGGTCGATCTTCTTGATCTCTATGAACGTTTCCTTACCGGAGCGCCTGGGCATCACCATGTCAAGTATTATTGCAGTGATGTCGGCGTGGCGCTCGCGGAACAGCTCGATCCCGCGCTCGCCGTCCTCAGCTACGATAACGTCATAACCGAGGACGTTCAGAATCCTTTCGCAGGTCTTCTGGATCGCGGGATCGTCCTCAATCATGAGAATGAGGCCGCCCCCGCGGTGGCGCGACGCATGGTCTGTAACGGCCTCAGCCGCAACATCTCCCCCCGCCGCAGCGGGTATAAAGACGTGGAAGCTTGAGCCCGTGCCCTCTTCCGAATATACGTCGATGATGCCTTCATGCTGACGGACGATATTGTAGACCATCGCCAGCCCCAGCCCGGTGCCCCGGTCCTTGTCCTTGGTAGTAAAGAACGGGTCAAACACCCGCTCCAGCGTATAGTCGTCCATGCCCACGCCCGTGTCCCTAACGCGGAGGCAGATATACTCGCCTTCACGTGCATCAGGGTAAAGGGCCCGGAAGCCCCGGTCGGACGGCACCCGGGTCAGCGTGACTGATAGGGTCCCGTGATACTCCTCGGTTAAAGGCCGCATGATGGTCATGGCGTCATGGGCGTTTATGCAGAGGTTCAGCAGTATCTGCTCCAGCTGCGTGGCGTCGCCGATAACGATGCAACCGCCGTCCGTTTCATGACGGAAATCCAGCACGATCTTCTTGTCGAACGTGTTTTTGCAGATCTCGTACACATGCCCGACTATCTTGCCCAGGTCGGTGACCCCCATGCTGAGGCGCTTGCGCCGCGAAATGCCGAGTATCTGCTCGACCATCTTCATGGCGCGCTCTGCCGATATTTTCAGAGTTTCCAGGTCGTCGTCTATCTCCTGCCGGGGGAAGAGGTCCCGCTTCTTGAGCTTGAATTCCAGGAGCGAGATGCTGCCGATAATGCCGCCGAGGATGTTATTGAAGTCATGGGCGATACCGCCGGCCAGGCTGCCGATGATCTCCATTTTCTGCGACTGGATGAGGCGCTGTTCGAGCCGCAGTTTTTCAGTCACGTCGCGGATGACGCCACGGATGCCTGTGACGCCGTCCCTGGAACGGACGATCGCGGCATTGTTCTCTCCGTGAAAGACGCTCCCGTCCTTGCACTTCAGCCGGTGGGTAAAAATGTTCACCGATGCGTTCTCTGACTTCCGGAACAGCACGCGCTTGAGCAAGATGAAGTCTTCATCATCCATGAGGGAGCTCATGGGGATTCCCCGCGCCAGATCGGCCGGTCCGTAACCGGTCAGGCGGATCCCCGCCTCGTTCAAAAATGTTATGTTGAGGCCGGTGTCCGTTTCATAGATAATGTCAGGCAGGAGCGTCATGAGCTCGCGGTATTTTTTCTCCGAGCGCTGGATATCCTCGCCCCTCTCCTGCAGATCGGAAATCATGTAGTTGAATTCCTGCGAAATATACCCTATCTCGTCCATCTCGTTCGCGACGATCCGGTGATCAAGGTTCCCCTTCTGTATCTCCCCGATGCCGTTCAGCAGGCCGCGCAGCGGGTTGATAAGGCTAATGGCCACCATGAAGCGGAGCATGATATAAACGATCATAATGATAACCATGGAAGTATAGAAACCGATCGACACGAAGTCATGGGTATAGCGCCGGTATTTCAGGTAAGGGAAGCCCGCCTGCACAATGGCCGGGCCGCTCCGTGCAGTGTAGAAGAGGCTGACCTTTTTGCCCTGCAGCTTGACATCATGGCGGGAGCCGGTCGCAGGCACTTCCGCGGAAAACATGTGAAACATGGGCTGGTTCCCGAGGAGGAAGCGCTCCCGCCCGGTCGTGACATCCCTGACTGTTATAAACTCCGCCTGGTCGCGGTACCGGGCGGCATAGTACTCGGCGTTATCATGCCCGGTTGCGACATCAAATGCGATCTGACTGACAATGCCCTCGAGGTTGCGGTAGTATGCCCGCTTGTAAGCGATGAAGGTAAACGACGAGGTGATGCTGATAGTGATGATGACAAGGAACAGTATGATGAGGCGGATCTTGTCCGAATATTTGAACCTGATTTTCGCGTATTCAAGATACGACCAGAGGGTGTAGAGAATTATAATGCTGTTATAAAACGTGAGAAAGGTGTTCGCGATATTATCGTCTATCCTGAAAATCTGCACCATAAAATAGGACACCGGCAATGCAAGAAGGCCGGTAATCACGCACAGGCTGATCCTGGTCAGGTAAGCCTTCAGCTCGCCCTTCAGCACGAAGGCTTTGTAAATTAAATTTTTCGCAATAATCGCGCTCTGGATCGTGAGCATCAGCACGATATACTTCCGGAGCGGGCTGTGCTTGAACTCGTACGTATCACCGATCGGATTGAAAACAAGATGAAGAGGCTTGCTCGATTCGATAATAAGCGCGTGAGTCATGTAAGCAAAAATTATAGCAAGCATTACTACGAATATGACGCGCATTTCGAGCTCGAATACCGGCTTGATATAATAATAGGAAAAGACGACCAGGCCGAGGTAGCCCAGCAGCGTGAAGCCGGAGTTGAGGAAGTAATAAATCGGGTACGCTGACGCAGGATGGAACAGGACATTCTGGAACAGGAGGCAGAGCTGCCAGACCATTACCATGAAAATGAACATCAACAGCGAAAACAGCTCCCTGTTCTTTTCCCCTTTTCCCAGAAAATAGAGGAACATAACAAGCAGCAGGACAAAAAGGAGCAGGTTATTAATTGATATAATGTTAAAAAGCCACACGTAAAACACCGGGTTGTGCAAGTTTTAAACAATATGGAGCTTCAGGCATGCATTGTCAATTATTTCATAACAGCAGAGGATATTTATAAGATTTACCGGGCGTTCGGCTGCGCAGGCATCACCCATCATCGTTTCTTATGCAGACCGGGCACGGATAAGCGCTTTTCCGTTACCGGGCCCGCAACGCCGAAACTATTCATGATACGCGCCTGTAAAATATTTGGTCCCGGCACAAGCACCCAGGTGAAGCTGGTATCGGATACCGGGACCCATTCACCGTCGTTGACCCTGACCTGGTACTCCTTGAAGTTGGGCGTATGGTTGTTGGGGCCGAATCCGTCAAGGTCAACAGCAAGCGGCCCCTTCCGATACGATTTTCTGTGCGGGAGGCAAACATCCACCCTGTTAAGATCGTGAAACAGCTTATTCGGCGGTACGACCTTACCGGATCGCAAAAAAGGCCATCTCCTGTCCCTCCGGTTGAACCGGTCGCGCACCAGATACAGTGTGTCCCAGATGCCGGTGGTTGTGCCCTTGCAGCAGGTGAAATAATCGTTCCGGCCCACGACGGCAACCTGGAAGGTATAATTGAGCCAGCCTCTGCCGATCGGTATCATTCGCCAGACGGCGCTGTCTTTTCTCACGATGGGCAGCTCGCTCAGCCCGTAGCGCCGGGCCCGCTCCCCGGCCCCGACAACGTAGACGATGTCTCTTCCCCTGTTTTTTATCCACTCGCGCCGTATTTCGTGGATGCCGAGCGGTATGCCGCTCCGTTCGACATGCATGTTCCACGTCGGATCCATGTACACCCACTTCCGGTACTGGTTGGACCATATATCGTTTCCGGCATGCTCTTCAGCGGTCGGTTTCCGGAGATAGACGTTGCGCGCCGTCCAACCGAGCGACACAGCGCACTCTATGAATACGGCCGACTGGTTGGTGCAGAGAAACGTGTGGCCCCTCCGGGCCCGCCTGAGTATTCGTACCGCGTCCCGCAGCTCGGCGTCACGGTAATTCAGTCCGTACGGGACCGCGCGGTACACCCATTCTGCAAGGAGGCACATCTTCTCGAACTCGGTTGTACCGGCGGAAACGTATTCGTCAAACTTGAATTCCCGTATGAACGATTCAATCGCCGGCTGCAGGGCAGATTCGTGGTAAAACAGGAGCGGTGATTCCTGGACATCGGGACCGACTGTCGGGCGGCCGGCGCCGCGAGAGACCGTTGCGAGCAAGATCAGCGCGACTGCGAGAGTGCAGAGATATCGTGTTGTACGGTATGTCATTCTTCTCAGGGAGGCCGGGTGCCGTGCGGTCATGCCGCACGCCCGTTGCCCCCGATCCTTTTTTATTCTTTCAGCTCCCGCGCACTGACGGTAATGGTGCCCGTCACGACATCGGCAATCCTTTTCTTATCGGCACTTGACCATCTCAGGACCCTGCTCCACTCCTTCTCGGCGAAAACGCGGGTATAATCGCGGGTGTCGTAGTCGCCCTCAAAGGTGACGAAATACCGGTTATGCCGGCCCGCAAACTGCTCACGCTCATGCCCGTAGTCACGGCCGACCCCGATATCTATCCACCCGGTCCCGGGGAGATAGGCCTGATTCCAGGTGTCCCTTCCTCCCTCCTGCTTTGACCCGTCGTCGAGCAGGATGCCTCCGGCTGCACGGGCAGGAAAACCCAGAAAGCGTGTAAGCGCGGCGAAACCGACCGTCTGGCCGAAAGCATCTCCTCTCCCGCGGGTTAAATATTCGCTCGCCCTGGCCCATCGATCGTCATAGATGGTGAAGCGTATCGTGTCGTTCACGTAATTCCGGAGCGCCAGGAGCTGTTCAAGGTATGAGTTCGCGGCGGCGACCTGTGACGCGCTGGTTTTGATGATATCGTTCGACACGTCGAAGGCGGAAGTTTCGCCGAGCGACGCGGCCCGCACCTCCGCCGGAACATCATCGCCCCTGAACCGGTAGTCCCTGTCGATGGTGAAGGCTGCGGCGGCAGTCATGATGTCGAACTTCATCACGGCGCTGACGCATCCCGTCGCGCGTTCCCACCGCACGCGGGCCCAGCGGTTCCCGAACCGGTCCGTGGTTATCTCGCGCTCCCTGGGCTCCAGCGATACCCGGCGGACGTTCTGAAGAGTGCGGTTGACCGGGTACGGCACCCAGAGGTCCGCGGTGAAGGGATTGGCGTTCTGCCCGCATACCGGGAAGGTTATCCTGGCCTGCCGGACCACCGGGTCAGCGACGACCAGGTTCCTGCTAACCAGCACGGCGAAGGGGCCGATCCGCAGCTGGCCGCCACGTTTTTCCATCTTGAACGCGTGAAGGCCGTCGCTAGCGATCGCGGCCGGCTCCGTGTCGATGAAGCGCATCTTTTTCACGACTCCACGCTGGGGATCGATGAGCAGAAGCCAGTGGGAGCCATAGGTGTCAAATTCGTTATAATATGCCGCGAGCATGCCCTGGTGATATGCAAGGTCACCGATCATGCCGTGGTACGACCCCATTTTTGTCACGGCCCAGGTATGACGGTTGAAAAGATACAGTGCGGATTCCTCGCCGCTCCTCATGGAAAATGCCAGGTAGTCCGGGGTGGCGGCCAGCCCGCGCATCTCCCCTTCAGGGATAATGGTGAGCCCGACATCACCCGACCTACGGCCGGACATCGTGAGCTTGCGGAAAAAATATTTCTTCGACCTGCTGGCAATCCAGATGGAATCGCCGTCACAGGTCAACGCCAGCGCGTCATGCCGGCCGATCCCCCAGATCGCCTGGATCTTCCCCGTGTCCTTTCGTATTGTAAAAATGGCGTCAGTTATGAGGTTGAAGTTCCTTACCAGGAGGTAAATGTAGTTTCCCTTTACGGCGAAATCTGCAATCTCGCCGGTCACCGGAGTAATCTTCACAGAGGAGAGGTCATCGTTAAAAAGGCGGGTGATGCAATTATCTCCGCAATCGGCCCATGCGAGCGCAGGGTCGGGCACCCTGACCTTTTTCTTATGCTTCGCGTGGGCCGTGCGGCTGTACCGTGCCTTGTACTGCCGGCCTTTTGAAGGTTTTGACTGAAGCCCGCCATGTGCCAGGAGGGCAGTCACCACGCAGCAGAATATGAATATTCGGGAATGACGCACCATGCTATCCTGTCCGGAATCCGCCCCGTTATTACTATAATCACTAACTGCCTTACATCTAACAACGGGCCGGGATTTACGTCAACACAATTGAGCAATCCGGCGCTATAGCGCCTCACGTTATTTTTTCCACTTCCCCGCCCCCGCCGCGAGTGCGGCAGGGATCGCCAGTACCATCGCCAGGACAAGGGTCCCCCGTATCCCCAGGAGCGGAAGAAACAGCGTCACGGTCAGCAGGGAACCGCCAATGGCGCCGAAATGGTCCATAGAATCAAGTACGGAGGCTGTCGCAAGGCTTTCGTTTTCATCTGTACGCGTAAAGAGCAGGGGAAACACAGCGCCGCAGAGGGCCGCGACCGCGACGAGCAGAACCCAGAACAGGGTGTCCGAGCCGATAAACGTATTTGCCAGCACGAGGCCCAGCGAGACGGAAAGGCCCATGATGACCGCAGGCAGGCCGGGCTTACGGCGGCTCGCTGCATACGCGCCCAGCGCAAGGCCCAGCATGAAGAGCGCGTTAATAAGCGATATCCGGTAATATACGATGCCGTGCGAATTCTGGTAAACAAGTATCATGACCAGCATCGCCGATATGCTGATCATACCGGTCAGGTATATCACGATCCCGGACAAGAGCTGCCGGCGTCCATATCGCCTTCGCACGTCCCAGGCAGCGACCACGCTCAGCAGGAGTATGATCCCGGGTATGACAAAGCCGCCCCTGATCAGGCGGTAGAGCGCAGACTGTTCGCGGAACGCGGCCAGGATGATGTTCTTCCAGTAGGTCCCGGGCCTGAGGTCCCGGTTCTCCTTCACGGGCCGGGCGCGACTGTGCATCGCGTCATTGAAATATCCGAGCTGGCTCTTTTCAAAGAACGCGCGAAGCTCGTCCGCTGAATAGCGTTCGACAAGCTCGGGCTCGAACGGCCCGCCCTCGACCGGGAGCCTCCCGGCATAACGCCTGATCAGCGCATCCGCGTCCGCCGGCAGGATTCCGGGCGCGGCGCCGACGAGGTACATGGTTTCTCCCGATGCCGCCATGCCCGCGGGAAACTCGCCCTTGAATGCATGGTAAATGGAGGCGATGGAATCCCGCAGGTCGGCCGATAAATAGTTGCTGAACCCCCTGAGCGAGGTGATGAAAACGCCCCGTGCGGACAGGTGCTTTTTGCAGAGCGAGAAATACTCCCGCGTGTAAAACCTGTTGAGCATCAGGTTTTCCGGGGCCGGCGGTATGCTCACGATCAGGTCGAACCGCTCTGCGCTTCCCGACAGGAAATGCCGCACGTCCTCGCGCAACACCCTGAGCCGTGAGTAATCCGCTGCCGGATACAGCTTCTCACGGTACGGCGCCAAGGCGTCCCATAGTTGAGGATCAGGCTCGCAGTAGCTGATGCGCTCTATACCGGTCCCGAGCAGGTTGTGGAGCAGCGCGCCCGGCCCGGAGCCGAGCAGGAGCACCCGCTTCCCGTCGCCCCTGAATGCGTTTACCAGGTGAAACAGGCCGCGCGACTCGTACCGGTCCGGGAGCGTGTACATCAGCATGCCGTCCCCGCACACGCTCACCGTTCCGTCCGATGATTCCACGGACAGCGTCTGGTACTTCGTGCGCAGGCTCAGCTCGAGCTTCCCGGTATGGGTCCGGTCCCAGACGCAGCTGAATATCCGCTCTTCGATCCGTCCGGAAAAAAACGGGAGGGCGAGGATGACCAGGGCCAGGGGCAGGAGCCTCCTGGCGCGGAGCAGGCAGACGGCGGCGGCCGCGAACGACAGGAGAACCGCGGCGATCGCAAGCGGGTTCGCAAGCTCCACCAGGACGAACGAAAAAACCAGGCCCCCTGCGAAAGAACCGAGCGATTCGATGTAAAAGACGGCGCCGCCGGCGCGCTCCTTCATCTCCTCCGAGACGAGCACGACCAGGGGCGGGAAAAAGAACCCGACGAAAAAACTTACGGGAAACGTGAACAGGGCCGACAGCACAAGCTCGGTACCGAATGAATAAAAGGTGCCAAGGGCCCGGGGGAACACGAGCTGTATCGCGGAGGCCCCATAGACGGATCCGGCCAGGAAGAGAGGCAGCAGGAGCATGGACGCGAGCGCCCTTCTCTCCAGGGAAGCCGGCAGGCCGGGAGGGTTGACCCGCGCCCCCAGGTAGATCCCCATGAACCAAGATGCGAATAGTATGCCGATCACGAGCTCGTTCCCCCGGCAAAGGGTCATGAGCTCACGGACAAGCACGACCTGCGTTATTGCCGCGGCGAATCCCATGAAACATGCTATTGCCAGGTAGCCGCGGCAACCAGCCGGTTTCACGCCCACACCCCCGGGATCCGCGTGCGGCATCGGGGACAGCAGCCGTATTTCACGCGGTTGTCAACATGGTAGAAGCCGCTCCGCTCTATGATCATGGTCCCGCATGAATGGCAGTAGGTGTTCTCCCACCGATGCCCGTCCACGTTACCGACATAGGCATACCGTATTCCCTCGTCCATGGCGATCGTCCGGCAGCGCTCCAGCGTGGCAACGGGCGTCGGCGGCAGGTTCTGAATCCGATACATGGCGTGAAAGCGGGTGAAATGCATCGGCACGTCGGCCGAGAGGTTTTTCCGGACCCACGCGGTCATCTTCCGTATCTCTGCGGGCGAGTCGTTCAGAGTCGGGATCACCAGCACCACCAGTTCCATCCATTTGCCGAGGGCCCGCAGTGAGACCAGGTTGTCCAGGACCGGCGCGAGCCGCGCGCCGCATACCGTACGGTAAAAGCCTTCGGTGAAGGCCTTGAGGTCGATCTTGATGGCGTCGAGATTCTTCGCCAGCATCCTGCCTGCGGCCGGCAGGATGTATCCGTTCGAGATGATGATAGACCGCACCCCGCGCGATCTGGCAGCCGCGGATGAGTCCAGGATGTATTCGAACTGCACGGTCGGCTCGTTGTAGGTGAAGGCAATGACCGGCGAGCGGGATTGGCGCGCGCGGGCGGTGAGATCCTCCGGGGTAATACGTTCGGCATCGAGGTCCGCCGGTTCCGCCTGTGAGAGCTGCCAGTTCTGGCAGAATTGGCATGACATGTTGCAGCCTGCCGTTGCTACAGAAAAAGCAGTGGAGCCGGGAAGAAAATGGAACATCGGCTTCTTCTCTATGGGGTCGACGTGGGATGCAGCGATTCGGGAATAGATAAGTGAGTAAAGGCTCCCCCGAATATTTTGCCGCACGCGGCAGATGCCGCGTTCGTCCTCATTGAGTTGACAGCCGTTGGGGCAGAGCATGCATTTGACCACACTGCCCTCAAGCCGCTTCCACATCTTCGCCGGCTTCACGTAATAAGCATTATCAGAGCGGCCATATCCATCGGAACAGCCGCCCGGTGCAAAGCCCCCCAGCGCCAGCATGCAGAGGGACCGGCCGCCCCGCGCCAGGAACTCTTTCCTGGCCAGGCGGCCTTCAAAACCGTATTTCATCGCCGGTCCTCGCCGAAAACCTCGGCACGGAACCGTAACATCCTGGTGTCGGCGTCCTTCCAGGCCCCGGGACGGAGCCCTGCCTTGTAGCAGGTCTGGTCCAAAAACGTATCCCGGTCCCATCCCTGCTCGGTCGCGACCTGGGGAAGGAGCAGACCGCGGGTGCTCCCGCATTCCACTATGAGACCGTCCCTGCCGACCTGTATTTCATCCACCGATCGTACCTCTTGAGGTACGGTGAGGACTGATATTTCAATGGCAATCTCCTTCAACTCTGCTGCTGTGAGAGGTTCGAACCGCGGGTCCTTGAACGCCGCATTGTACGAATTGTCCAGGACTCCAAGTACCAGGGGCTTCAAGCCGGTCACGTACCCGATACAACCGCGCAGGGACCCGCTCTTCTTCAGTGTCACGAACACGCCTCGCCTGGCCTGCGTGTTTATCGGCGCATCGGCGGCGGCGATCGATATCCCCCTTCCCCTGTCCAGCCACGAGGAGATGTTGTCCCGCGCCTTTTGCAAAAGATACGCCCGGTCCTCCCGTGTAAGCTCTTCCTGATCTCCGGCTTGGGCACGCGATCCCCTGAGCTTGCCGGAAAACATGATGGCAGCGTAGCTGACCGACCTGGAATAATCACCGGTCATTGCGCCGGAGGTATCGTAGCCCGCCAGCTTTGCCTCGAACCCTTCAACCGGCAGGGCGAGCGCCATCCTGATCGGGTTCCTGCCGCAGATGGTTATGCCGGTTTTATCGCAGTAGCCGGAAAAACCAGCCAGGTCCTTCTTCAGTATGAGATCGATGGCGCCCGTATCGAGCTTTTTCAATTCCGCTGTGGTCGTCCGCGCATCGGTATGCTTGAACGGCTCGTACCGGAAACCCTCTCCATAATGCGTAAAGTCCGAGCTTATGATGAAGAGGGGCCTTGCTCCCGCGATCGCAGCGGTTATGGCGCTTGCCGCCCGCACGGCCTCGGTATCGTCTATTTCACCGACGAGAATGGGAAGCACCTGTACGTCTCCGGCCATCTTCTCGCGGAATAATCTCTGCAAAAAGGGAAGATGGATCTCGATAGAATGCTCAAGCTCGAAGGGCGCCGGGTCCTTCCGGAACAGCCTGTCGCCGGACAATCGGCCCACGGCCTCCCTGTTGATCTTCACCTTCCCGAGCGGTGTCTCAATATAATCGACATCCAGAAGCATGCAGCCTCGAAACCCGGCATAATGGGACGGCCCGATCAAAAGTACAAGATCCGCCTCACAGGTGCTCTTTCCCGGGGCACCGAGGAATCGGTAACCATCAACTGCCGTCTTCCCGGAATACGCATACCCTGCATGGGGAAGTATGAGAACGAGAGGGCTTTTACCTTTATAAATATCACTCTTTCCAAAGAACGTGTCAATCTGCGAAATGAGCTCATTCGGATTTGAAGAAAACCATGATCCGGAAAGGGCTGATTTTTTTATCTTTGCAGAGGAATCCAGGGCATTACAGGACACTATTATTGAAATTAATATTATAATATTTAAAAACTTTTTCATATTATTTATTATTTTATTTAATCTATATAAAAATAAATATATGATATTATAATTTCAAAAATTTGGTATTCCCAGCATCAATTGCAGCAGGTATCTTAAAACGAATAAATAATAATGCAAGTGATTTTATTCTACCGGCCACAAAAATTATTAAATTGAACAATATTTTAAACAATGTTTATCTTTTATTTAAACATAAAGAACTTTTCTGTAAAATAACACCCTTGCTCTGACCCTGTAATTTACTCTGACACCGTATTTCAATCCGGGTAATCCAGCAGCACCCGGGTCCTGATAATATAATAATCCATTTACAATAAAATATATCAGCACATCATTTTTCTGCTATTTCACTTTTATTAAGTCCCTGTGTTTCCCAACTACTATTACTCCCGACTGAATGCCGCTAACTCCTTTCACACAGTGTGCCCCGGGCTATACTGTATGGCTCCAGGATTCTTGTCCGGCAAACAGACTGATAACAAGCCAGATTATTACTCTGACCCCGACTGGATGCCGGCTGACTAACACCGCAACAGCCTGGCCGGGACGTTTTGCATACGGGCACACGGGAACCGGGAAAGAACCGTATGTTGACTTGACTGCGGCATCGCGGACTCACGAAATCAAAGTCACATACTGTATTCTCCATACGGGATGGCTAAAAATTATTCCTTGACGATAATGGCCGATCCATACACTATTGGGTGATTTTTGCGGTGAGGAGGCCCCATGCCACTGTTTCAATCACAGAAGCAGAAGATGGAACAGAAGCTGTCTGCTGAAATGTCGTTCAAGATCATGCAGGTCGGCCAGCTCGTGTTCGAGTTGAAGACCGATTACATCCAGTTTTTCGATGACGATACGCGTCTCAAGCTGCTCCAGGTAAACGAAATCCTCGAGGAGCTTGCCCAGCGAATGACCGGCAGCACGGCTGAGCGGATGTACCTCTGGCGTGTGGAAAAAGAGGAAAAACGCCGAATCATGAATCAGGAAACCGAGATCGCGAAGGCTGATGATACCGGCAGCGGGACCCCCGCCCCGGGTGAAAACGCTAAAAAAGAGGAATAGGCCGGACGCCTTACCGGCAGGTCAGACTTCTATTGTGCCCGCATGCCCCCCGGGCATGGACGGAGGGAGGGCGACCGGCGACTCCTCGATGACCCGCATCTGCTTCCATTTCCCTCCCAGGAAGCGCGCCATGAACACCGTCCCCAATAGCATTACATAGACCGTTAATACGGTCCAGCCAGCGTATAATCCCAGATCAAAGACGAACAGGACCAGCCACGAGGGAATGACGAGCCCCAGCCCCGAAAGCAGAATAATCGCATGCATGACAAAGCGTGTGTCCCCTGCCCCCTTGATCGCCGATGCAAAAATGATGTTCATGGCGTCGAACACGCAATAGAGGGCCACGAACCGCAAGAGTATGCGTACGAGCTCCGCAGTGTTCCTGAAGCTCTCCGGGTCCGCGCCTGCAGCATAGAGGGAAATAAATACCTCGGGCAGCAGGACATATACCAGCGAGATGGCCCCCATGTACGCGATTGCCAGGTGCAATCCGGAGTACACGCTGTACTCCGCCCGGGCGGGATCGTTCATTCCCAGGTACTGGCCCACCAGGACAGAGACCGTTATACCAAGCCCGATCATGGGCATGAAGGCGATGGTATTTACGTTGAACGCCATGTTGGTTGCGGCCAGGTTGTCGGTGCCGAGCCGGCCGATTATCAGGATGAAAAGCGTTATGCTGAGCATGTCGAGAAAGAACTGGATGCCGTTCGGAAGCCCGAACCGCAACAGCCGCTTGAAGAGCGCCGGGTTGAAGCGCCATCCCTTCAGCGTATCGAATGTCGCGCTGTAGTTCGGCCGGAATATGACTGCGGCGTATATGGCGAGCGAAACGCAGGAGGAGAGCGCCGTGGCGACGGCAGCGCCTTTCATCCCCATCCGCGGGAATCCGAAATTACCGAATATCAGCAGGTAGTCCATGATGATGTTCTCGGCAGTTGCCGCAAAATTGGCGATCATGATGATCCATGTCTTGCCGATTCCGGAAAAGAATCCGGACATGGCTGACGAGGCGACCAGGGGGATCGCGCCCAGGCATAGTATGCCGAAATAGACGGATTCGTATTCCTGCACGGCTTTCTCGTGGCCGATCCGCCCGAAGATGGCGTCCGAAAACGGGATGAATAGCATGATTATAACGCCGGACAGGATCGATATATACAGCCCCTGCCAGAGGACCGGCCCGATCATCCTGTTCTGGTCGGAGCCGTAATACTGGGCCACGAACGTGCTGACATAGCTCGCGGTCCCCATGAAAAGGCTCACCAGCGTGAAGTTCAGCATACCGGCCGGCATTGATGCGGCCATTGCCCCGGTGGAATACCAGTTCAGGAACATCCGGTCTATGAAATTCTGTATGGCCCACGAGCCGGTGGTTAAAATAAGCGGCACCGCGATGGTCAGGATGTCCCTATATCCGCCCTCGTTCCTGAAACGGCCCACAATGCCGTTATATATGTATGTTATAAGATTCATATTCCATAATCTGATAGTACGGGAATTTTCAGTCATCAGCCCCCATTCATGTTATATGCAAGTCATCGCGAGCCCAGTGAAGCGCGCCTCGGCTGCACTTCGACTTCGCTCAGTGCAAGCGCTCGGCAACCGACAGGTCCCTGAGCGACCTGCGCTGAGCCTGTCGAAGTGAGTCAAAGGGTGCGTCGTCGTCCCGATTGTATCGGGACTCCTCGCAATGACATATGAAACCAGACATCAGGCGAGAACAGGGCCAAAGACACAATCAGGGACTGGAACCGTTATGGAAAGAAATTTTCCGGCCGGGGCGAATTTTATTCGGGTGTCTCTTCTATCAGTTTCATCAGCTTATTGCGCTCTTCCAGTTCCCGCGCAAGCCGCTCGCTCATGCATTCGTAAGCCGTCTGGTACGCGAAGGCGCACATGCGCACAAAGATCCCGTCGCGGAGGGAGTCCTCTATCAGTCTTTTACCGGAAAGCTCGCGCGTCAGCGCTGTCCCGTTCTCGACCTCCTTGACAACACAGTCGTAGAACGGCAGGGGCCTCCCCCTCTCTGCCGTCCCGGGCATATCGCCCTCTTTCAGGGACTCGCGAATCAGTTCGTCGGCCGGAAGGCCCGTTCTCCCGGCCGACCAGAGGCGGTGACGGTCAAGGACCCGTTGCAGCTCCCGGGCGATCAGGAAAAAACAGTCGCCAATGGAGCGGATGAACTTCTCGATGCCGGACTGCGACCCGCTTTGCCCCCTGAGCATCTTTTTCGCTTCATCCCTCGTCAGCGCCAGGGTCGGGTTCTTTGTTCTGAAAAAATGCATTTCGTCGAGGATCTTGTTGAACACGCCCAGGTGGCCCTGGAAGTACATAAACGAGAAGAGGGCCCCCTCTATTTCCTGGCGCGTGGTATCCCTGAATACGACAGTAGTGCCGTCCAGGAGGGGTATATACATGTTCTTGAAATACTGCACCAGGGCATCGATGAAGGCGATGAAGTTCTCGTTATAGGTCGTCCTGGTGTCATAGTGCTTCCGGTCGATGAACCGCCACTGGTCCTCGGCGCCCTTCATGAGAAGGCTCTGGCCCCCGTCCTCGATCTTGAGCATCAATGCCATTGTCTCGTATGGCTCGAGTTTCTTCCTGAGGGACTCTTTCTTTTTACCCTGGATCGATTCAGCATCTTTCCCCACTTTTTTCAGGAAGTCCTCGCTGTAGTCCCACGCTACCTGGTTCACGAAAGGCGGCTGGATCCCGAAATGGGAAGAGGCCTCCTCCGGCGTCACGGGACGCTGAAACACCAGCGCCTCCTCGAGCGCCATGACCAGGTCCAGTAAACTCCCCAGGCCGAATTCATTTTTCAGCCGCTGCGAGAGAAGGCCGTCCTGTTTCGGGTCCACGGGCAGGTACGAGCGGAAAAGCATCATGCACTCGTACACCTGCTTTTCCTTCTCGAGGTTTCGCTTTTCCCTCTCGCGGCGGTACGAGTCGGATTCGTTGTCGATCGGGGTTTCTTTCCTCAAATCGTCCATCGCCCGGAGGCGGGTCTCCACCTCGAGCAGGATCTTCTCCCTCGTGTCTCCGTCAAGCTTCAGGAACGAGAGGAAGGACAGCGCCCAGCCCCTCAGCTCCCGGTCGAACTGCGCGCGCTCCATCCATTTTACAGCATCATAGCGCAGGTGGATGAGGGGCACTTCGAGCAGCCACTTCCTGATGATCCTGAGGTAATTGAACACGATCGGGTTGTCGGCCTCCGGATCTTTCAGTATCTCCATCATGATCGTGGTCAGCCGTGCCGTGATCAGGCCCTGGGTCTCGGCCAGGTACTCGAAAACGCGCATAAGACCCCTGGTTGGTACCAGCCGCTTGCGAAAACCGATACCGAAGCGGTTGTTGCGGTGCACAAGGTAGCGTTTCCTGAAAAGCCGCGTCGATGCGTACTTCCCGAGGAGCTCGTCGACAAAATAGGAAGTTTCCGTGGGGGCCGACAGCGATGGTGCCGGTTTTCCGGCGACCTCCGCGTCACCGCGCTTCTTCCGGTCCGGCGCGGGCGGGACGGTGTCTTCGCCGTGATACAGCACGGCTTTCTTGTCGGGGCAGGTCTGGACGACCTCTATGATGGTGCGGTATTTTTCCCGCGGGTCAAGGCGCTTGTTATTGAGGAGCGTCCGCACCACCTCCTGCTTCTGAGGAGGTATTTCCTTGTTCATAAGCAGGCTTCGCGCGCGGCGCTCGAGTTTCTTTATATCTTCCTGCCGGCTCATCTCGTGAAGAGTATATTGTTCCCGCTCCCGGTCAAGAACAATCTCATTTACCGGTCAGGCGCGGCACCACAACGATATCAACCCGCCGGTTCAGGGAGCGGTTCGCCGGCGTGTCGTTGGGGACAATCGGGTTGTATTCCCCGTACCCGGCGGCGGAAAACCGGGAACCGTTCAGGCGCTTTTCCCTGAGAATGTAGTTCAGGACTGAAAGGGCCCGCTCGGTCGAGAGCTGCCAGTTATCACGGAATTTGCTCGTGCTGATAGGAACGTTGTCCGTGTGGCCCTCGACAATTATTTTATTTTCCGGGAAATTACCCAGGATGGTCGTGATCTTTACCAGCGCGGGCATGATGTCCTGCTTGAGGTCCGCCTTGCCTGAATCAAAACTGATCTTGTCGTCGATATTGATGATCAGCCTGTCGTGAAAGCGCTTGAGCTTGATATCACCCTTCCTGATCTCCTCGGCGAGCTGTTTTTCCAGCTCGTTCGCCTGGTCTTCCATCCGGGCAAGCTCTTCCTTCTGCTTGTCGGTGAGCTTCCTGAGATCGGACATCTGGTCATTGAGCTGGGCCATCTCACGCTGGAGGTCGGCGATCTTCCGCTCGTAATCGGCCTTCAGGGCTTCGATCTCTTTCCGGTGGGCGTCGCGCTCGGCCGCGAGCTCGTCCCTGAGCCTGGCGAGATCGCCCTCGCAGCGCTGCTGCAGCTTCTTGTTCTCGTCGATCAGCTGCTGTTCGCGGTCGCTCCCCTTTTTCTTGAGAAGGTCGGTCACGTCCTGCATTTCCTTGATGCGCCTGGCCGCCTGCTCGCGCTCGCCCGCCTGCTGCTTCCTGAGGTCCTCGAGCTCACCGGTCAGGCTGTCGATCCGCGCGCCGAGCTCGCGTATCTTCGCTTCCAGGTTTGCCTTGTCATTCCCGTACTGGCGTTTGAGGGTCTCCAGCTCGAGCTCGAGGGCGACCTTCTCATTATATATCTTGATGTACTGGGCCGCCGTGTAGAGCAGCTGCCCGGCATCGAGCCGCTCCGGCAGGGCCGCAGCGGCCATTACCGCGGCACACGCCGCGGCGACGATCATTCGCGCAGTCCTCGTCTTCATTTTGTCATGTCCTTGTTTTTAAGCCTGTCTTCCGTTACCTTCAGCCTCTTGGCAGCCTCGTCACGTGCGGTTTTCTTTGAAACAAGCCTCTCGCGCTGCTGCTCGAGGTACTTCCGGTATTTCTCATCGTAGCTTTCGGGCGCCTTCGATGAGGACTTCTTGTCATCCGGAACTGTCGCGCCCTGCTTCCTGACAAGGTATGTCCGTGCTATTTTTGCCTTTTCGAATGCCAGCTCGGCCACAGAAACCGAGAGCTCGGCCTCGGCCACTTCCTGCTGCGCCTCGGCCAGCTCGAGGACAGCTTTCGCATAGTCCAGCCGCTCGTTCTCGGCTCGTATCTGGTAATCGTTATCGACCATCAGCTTCGCGTTCGCGTTCATCTTCGCGGTATCGTTCTCGAGCTGGAATTGCTTCTGCTTGTTTTCCAGTAGGCTTTTTTCCTGCTTGAGGATAGCGGTCCATCCCCTGACAATCTTGAGCTTCAACTCGGCGTCCTCGACCTTTTTCTTCAGATCGGGTATCTCCTGCCGTTTCGCGATAATGGCTGCCCCGAGCTTTTCAAGCGTCCTGCCTTCCTCGGCAGTCCGGTCGACCAGGTACTCCGGGTTGACTTCCGCCGGCATGGTAACGCAGCCCGCACAAAAGACCGCCGAAGCGGTCATGAATATAATCAATGCTCTCATACTGACACCCCGAAATAATGGTATTATCACTTCCCGGTCATTTGACCGCGGCGCGACGGGCCGGGTTGTGATTTTTTTATTGCGCCGGTTTTATCTGTCTATGTGGTAAAAATCGACGGTACAGGTTACACAAATTCAGGCGTGCCCGTCAAGAACAATATACGCCCGGTGCGGGTTATGCGCGGCCCCGGCCGGGCGATATCCGCGCAGCGGAAAAGAAATTCACTACAGCTATGCACGCGCCGAGGAGGAACACGTACTGGTACCCGAGCGTTTCCCAGAGCATACCGCTCACCAGGGCGATCGCGATCGAAAACACGTGGTCGATCGTAACGCCCATGGTGAGCGTCTGGGGCACGTCCTCCGGCCTGACCGCGATCCTTCTGAGATAGGTCGCCCGCGCCATGCTCACCGACATCAACATCTGGTCCACGACGAAGCAGGCGAAGGCGATGTACATCGCGGCCGGCCCGTCAGAGATCTCCCGCGAAAAACCGTAGCCCGTGCAGACCAGTATCAGGACCAGGGCCTCGCCCATCAGAATGAATCGCTCGCCGACACGGTCGATCGCCCTCCCAAGGAGGGGGTTGAAAACGATGCCCACGATACCGCCCACCGCCAGGAGCGTCGCCACCACCTCTGTCTTCTGGTTGAATACCTTAATGAGCACCCAGGGTGCGAAGGTAAGGAAAATCTGCTTCCTGGTCCCGTACAGGATGTTCAGCCAGTAAAAGAGGCCGTACTCCTTCCGCACCAGGAATTTGGCCTTCAGGGGGTGTGCCGTGCCAGGCTTCATCAGGAACAGGAGCACCGCCGCGCCAAGCAGCCCGGCCGCTGCAAATATGAAGGAGAGGGCAAACGTGAAGCCCAGGTACTTGAAACCGAGAAAGATCATGAAGCTCCCGGCGATTGCCGCGATGTTCATGAGCCCCGTGAACTGGCCGAGCCGTCTCCCTGTTTTGCCCTCCCGGGCGAATTCCATGCCCAGGCTCTGGTTGAGGGGAAGGTACATGTGCTGGCCCGTACTGAACACAAAGAGCCAGACCAGCATCACCGAGTATGTCGGGGACAGGAGGCCGACAAGCATGATGCCGGCGGCGGCCAGCAGGTTGGCAAACGCCGCGAGACGCCGGGAGCTCATGAAAAAGAAGAGGGCCGAGAAAAAGACGACCAGGAACCCGGGCAGCTCGCGCGGAAGCTCGAGCAGGCCCCGCTGGGTATTTGTTATAGAGAAGACCTCGCTGAGGTAATTGTTGAAAACCGCGTTTACGATGCTCATCGAAAAGCCGATCAGGGCAATGGCAATGATGAAAAAGAAGAAGTCCCGCGGCATGGCCGACATACGTTTCATGAAACTGTCCAAGGAACCTGCTCCGGATTATGATTGGTGATGAATCCTGAAAAAAACCCTGCGCGTCAAGACATATTTCCGGTCCCCTGCCGGGCCGGATAGCCACTCCACTCCTCTGTGATAAATCTGCAATATTTCATCATAATTAGTCTCGCGATTGACGAGAAATTTGAGCGCTACCTCCGCTTCTCGAACTGCGACGGGATCATCATGTCGACCGAATACAACAGGTCGATCATCGCCAACGCCTCGGGGGGAGCGGCATCTCCCAGGTCATCAGAGAGCTCCTCAGCGTTAACGCCGACGTGTCAATCAGCACGCAGGAGATTCCTGCGCGCTTCATCGGCAAAACCTTCGGCGATCTGTTCGATTTCTACCTCACCAGGAACCGCACCATCCTGATCGGCATACTCGAGAACACGGGAAACTTCTATACGCGGAAGACCGAGGCCATACGCGACGCGCAGAAGACGCCGGACATCTCGAAGCTGGTCGACAACCTGAAATACGTGAAGCAGCTCGTCGCAAACATGCCGGTGATCAACCCGACGTCCGATTACATCATCACGCGGTACACCAGGGCAATCATCATCGAAGGCAGGATGCCGGGCGTTCTGAAAAAATCAATAAAAGAGAAAACCAATGCAATTGTTTAAAAAAACATCGCACAAGCCGCACGACAACGATGTCATCATCGAGAAGCTGAAACAGCTCTCGTTTTTCTCCATGTTCGAGAACGACGACGAGACGATGGAGCGTATCGCGGCCGTGTGCAGCCGGCGGGGATTCGGTGCGGGGAAATACATCATCCGCGAGGGAGACTATGGCGACGAGCTTTTCATAGCCCTGAGCGGCGAGATCGAGATAATCAAGAACACCCTCCAGAACGAGGAATACACGGTCACCACCTTCTACGCCGATGAGGGCGGGGTCAACTTCGGCGAGATAGCCCTGATCGACAACGACCGCAGGTCGGCTTCGGTCCTTGCCAAGACCGAATGTGAATGCCTGGTAATCACCCGGGACGACTTCATAAAGCTCGGGGACGAAAACCCGCGCGCGGGGCTGGAAATCACCCGATCGATAGCGAGACAGCTCTGCGGAAATCTGCGGAAATCGAACACCGATATCATCACCCTGTTTTCCGCGCTGGTTGAGGAGATATCGGCAAGTAAATGAAACCGGGCGGCGGCCGCAGGCTCGCCCCCATGACGGGTATAACACATGGAACTGACATTAAGCAAGATACAACGCCACGGCGAAGACGATTCGACGGTCCTCATGCCCATCGAAGCTGAATACGGATGGAAGGGGGATATGAACCGTGACAATATCCAGCTTGCCTACAACGGCAGGAAGCGCGAGGCCTTCATCACGGTTAAAATACTGAACCCGGGCTCCGGTATGATCATCGAACGACTGTACGAGCTGATAATCGGGTCGCACTACGCATCCCGCACCGTCAAGACCCCCCCCCTCCAGATCCTCGAAGTGCTCGCTGAGAAGATACACCTCACATACAATGAGGAAGAGATCCACCGGGCTCTCACATAGCAGGAACATCGCCGGGCAGGACGCCCGGTGACGCTTGAATATAATAATTGACAATCCCGCACCCATGCTGTCCAATCATCAAAGCCATTCAATACCCTCCAAGGAGTCACATTCATGCTCAAGAAATCTTTAATAATCTCCCTGATCGTTGCGGTTTTTTGCGTAACCGGCCTGGCTCAGCCTGCGGGTATGCAGGAGCACGTTGACAATGAAGCCAAGTTCTCCATAATGTTCCCGGCAGACTGGGGAAAGGAAACCAACAAGGACGGGGCCAATGTCGTCTTTACCGCTCCCGATAGCACAGCAGTTGTCCAGGTCCAGTTACAGACCACCGACGGCGAAATTGATGAAAACTTCACGGCCAGGGCCGTGCTCGATGAAGCCGAAAGGCAGCTCAAGTACACCAACCTCCTCCCCGAGAATAAGCGCATCATGAAGCCCGCACAGCTGAAGTCCGTCGGCGCCAGGGAAGGTGCGCTGGGATTGTACAAGACCAGCACCGAGGAAGGGACGGTAATCGTCCAGGAAATAATCGTCATGATCCAGGGAACGAACGTGTACTCGCTTATCAAGACAATTCAGGAAGCCGCACTGCCCCAACATGGAAAGACTATCGACAACATGCTGAAATCGTTCAAGATCATGAAGTGACGACAGGCAATAACATGAAAGTACGGGGGCCGTCTCAGCTGGGACGGCCCTTTTTGTGAGTGCCGCTCCGGGGTCCTGCCGCGGTTCAGCGTGTTGCGCAGGTCGGGCTTAACATTGGTAGAAGGGAACCTCTGACAGCCACATCAGGAAGCTGCGGGAGCACCGGGGCGGGCGGCAAAAAAAAAGGGGATGTCTTTCAACATCCCCTTCTTCTGCGTGAAAAAAAAGCTAATTACATACCAAGCTTTTTCGCGCCAGCGTCGACACCTTTGTCAACTGCTTGTTTGATGACGTCTTTCGCAACATCTTTAGCTTGTTCGCCAGCTTTTGCAGCTTCGTCAGCAGCCGGTGCTTCAACAGCGGCTTCTTCCGGTTTGGCTTCTTCAGCTTTCTTGCAGCCAACGAGCATGAAGCTGAATGCAAAGATAGAAGCGATAACGAGAGTAAAAATAGACTTTTTCATTGAAAAAGCTCCTTTAATTATTGAATTTAAAAACAATGACATAAATCTTTTCAGGAAACAAAAATCAAGCAAATTTTAAAAAAAATGAAAAAAAATTTAAAAAAAACTCAAACTTCCCCCCTTGAAAGGGCAGAAAGCTTAAAAAATGAATAGTGCCGAAGCCGTTACCCCATACGACTGGTCATACGGCGTGCCGAACTTCCCCTCGTCCGAATCCGAGCCGGACAGGAGAGTATACCGCAGCACCCGGTACTTACCGCCGACCGATATCGATGCGTTGATCGTTTTAAAAAAGTAAGCGAGCGCAAGCCCTGCTTCGCCGCCATACGATATAAAAGAGTCCTTTTTTCTGACGAGCGTGTTGCCCCGGTTTTCACCCGGGAGGCAGAGCGCGCGGAGGCTTGCGTCGAGCGTGAGGCCTTCTGCAAGCGGGGCCCTCACCAGTCCGCCGGCGCTGATGCCGAGGCTCCAGGAGAGCATGCGCGATGAGGGGATGAGGGGAAGAAGCGCTCCGCCGGAATATACCACCATATTCACGCCGCCGGAATAATTGTACACCTGTGATTGAGCGCCAAACTGCAGGGTCACTATCTTATTAACGGCGCAGCCGGCCGTGACATCAACATCGTACCGGTCGGCATTGCTGATGCGCGGGTTTGCGTAACCCGCGTAACCCGGTGATGCCCAGAGATACTGCCCGGACGCGCGGTAACCCCTCTGGACCGAAAACAGGAAAGTACCGGAAAGAGACCACCGGTCGGAAAACGCCCAGGAGAGCACGGGCCCGAAGAAAAGCGTCGAATCCCGCAGGGAAAACGTCGAGAGAGCACTGTTGCAGAAATCCTGGTCGTGTCCCCTGATATAGTTTTCGAAATACGGGGCCCACCAGATGTACTGGACAACCGGCCCTATGCTGAACGTGGCCGCCCGGCCCTGCCGGAAGCCCGCGGCCGCGATCATGATGACCGCGGCCAGGATGATTATTCCCGTCGCTCGTTTCATGAATTCCCCCATCTCTTCCGCCGTTACAGGTCCCGGCCGGTTATTCTCCGGTACGCCACGAGCACCGATTCGTTGCCCACGTCGCCGCCCGCGCCGGGTGCTGCGATCGAGTCCCCCACCAGAAACAGGTTCGAGATGTCCGGGACAGCGGTACCGGGCCGCCGGTCGTCTGTCTGGTGCGTGTTTATCTGCGCGCCGTCTACCATCCTCAGGCAGCTCTCCCTCTTCCAGAGGATGTGATCGTCTATACCGGGGAAATACTTGCGGATAGCGCTCCAGAGCTCGTCCTTTCTCTGCATCCGCAGGGCGCTGTCCCGCACGTCCTCCATCGTCACCGGGTAGAGCATGGTGAGGATCTGTCCCCCTTCCGGCGCCAGGCCGGGGACCAGGTTCGACGTAATGAGTCCGTAGGTCATGGGGCTATATGTATACAGGAGGCCGTCGTAATCGGCTATCCTGCTTTTCAGGGCGATATCGAAGAAGATGCCCGATGTCGGGACAAGCTCCTTGCAGAGCCGGACATACTCCCTGTCAAACCGCGCCTCGGGCAGGACCGTGAAAAGCTCCTGCACCGGGAGGTTTATTATCACACGGTCCGCAACGATCTTTTTTTTACCGGCCACGACGCCGGAGGCCTTGTTTTTCCCCAGTATAACCGATTCGACTTTGGCCCCGTACCGGATCGACCCGTTTTTTTGGATTTCGCGTATAATGGCATCATACACGGGCTTCCATCCGCCGGACAGGTATTCCGCCGAATGGCCGGTGGCGAACACCTTCCGCAGATTTCTGAACATTTCGCCCGCCGAGGTCTTCTCGAAAAACGGGCAGACCATGACCGAGGCGCTCAGGAGCTCCAGGTAGCGGCGCACCCCGCCCTGTATCTTGTTCAGGTTCATCCAGTCGCGGAGGGACATATCAACGGGTATGTTGAGTTTATCCTTCTTTATCTTCAATAGAAGGCTGACGAGCCGGATTTTTTCCGCGAAGGAGAAGAGATCGCTCTTGAAGATGCCGCCGGGGCTGGTGGGGAAGAGAACTTTTTTCCCGTTCTGGTCTATAAGGTATGAAGTCCCGAGCTTGGTAAAGGACACCGCGTGGCCGATCTGCCGCATGATTTTCGCCAGGGCGCTCTCGGGGCCGAACCTTGTAAGGTGCACTCCGTAGTCCATCACGTAACCGTCGCGCTCGAGAAGAAGCGCGCGGCCGCCGGGGAAGCTGTTTTTCTCGAAAACGGTCACCTCGTCGCCGTCATGGGCGAGGAGCGCACCCAGCAGCAGTCCGTTGATACCGGCCCCGACAATGATTGTCCTGGTCACGATGCACCTCCTTTAATAACGCCTGATTGTAAAGCAATTCGCGCGTCCGGGCCGGTCGTCCTTCCTGAGGCCCGGTCCCGCCTTGACCCGCCCGCCCAGCATGACAAGGAGCGGCGCGCGGACCGCCTCGATCTTCTGGAGCGGATTTTCGCCCAGCACCACCAGGTCGGCGTTCTTGCCCTCACGCACCTCGCCGATCGAGTCGCCCGCGCCGATGATGGACGCGTTGTTGACCGTTGCAAAGCGGAGTATATCCTCGTGCCTGAAGCCGATGCGGGACATGAACGCCATCTCACGCCAGAGCGAGCCATGGTAATGGAACGGGACCCCGGAGTCGGTGCCGCAGCCCATGAGTATGCCGGCATCCTTCATCCTGCGCGCGTTCTGCGGTGCGTGCAGGAGATACTCGAAGCCGACCTCGGGGTCGGTCATGAACTTCTTCTGCTTCGGCATGCCGGCGCAACCCGGGTCCCGGAACCAGCCAATGGAAGCCATGTTCAGGGCGTGGAGATACGGATCAAACCCGCCGAGACTGGCGGCATTGAAGTAATCGTACTTGATCCTGAGCTCGTTCTCTATGAAGGGGGTTCGGTACCTCTCCGGCAGAGTGTCGTACCGCTCGCTGAAGGCGAAATTGTGCCCGATCTGCAGGGTCGGCACGATCGTGATCTTTTTGGCCGCCATGGTGTTTATGTCTTCGTCGGAGAGAAGCGCATCCCCGGTACAATGCTCCATCGAATGCACCGGGTACTTGAGCGCGCGCTTCAGGCCGAACTGCATCAGGCTGTGCATCGCAACAGGCACCCCTTTTTTGTCCGCGAAATCAAAGACCGCGGCCAGGTCTTCATCAGCATACACGGGGATTTTTCCCCTGCCGCAGATCAGGGACCTGTCGTCCATCGTCAGCTTGATGAATGAGGCGCCGGATTCCAGGTTTTCGGCCAGGAGCCGCAGGAGCTCTTTGCGGCTCGTGAAAGCGAGGTTCATCCTCCCCGTGATTCCCTCGGAAAGTGGACCGAATATGGAGATTTCCGAGGGCTTGACGTCCGGGTGCCCGCCGTTTATGTTCATGATGCCGTTGCAGTATATGACCCGCGGACCGGTGAGCCCGCCCAATTCATAATCCTTCAGGAGATCGCGCATCATCCGGGGAAAGCTCCCCATGTCGCGCACCGTAGTGACGCCGGCATTGATCTGCATCAAACCGTTGTTTTTTATCTGGCTTATCTGCCGGGAAAGGTCGCCGATCCGAAAATCGGCGCACGACTGAAGGGTAAGGTGGCAGTGGCCGTCGATCAGGCCGGGGATCACATGGCACCCGTTCGCGTCGATCGACCCCGTCATAGCGTCATGTTCGGGCCGATACGGCTCGATAGCGGTTATAACGCCCCTGTCCATGGTTATGGTCCTGCCCGGAACCGTCGCCCCCCGCGACACGTCCACCACGGAGCAGTTCGCTATGCGCAGGGGCATGCCGTAGTCCACTTCCGGCAGGGCCGCCGCATGGGCGGGCGTTTCCTTCATGAAATCGGGGAGCAGGGCCGTCGCCAGCGTGGCGGCGGAATACTTCAGAAAATCGCGCCTGTTGAAGCCGTGTTTCTTGTCAATCATGGTAATATACTCTGACACCTGTTAACAATAAAATTACATTCTCAATGCAAACAACCTCTATATCTCTGCGCCTTTGCGAGAAACAATGCGGATGCCGTCACCCCCGCTCCTTCTTCACCGCCAGGTACAGCGCCAGCATCACGAAGCCCAGCGGCGCATCGGTAAACATGATGGCCAGATTCGCCAGTGTGTTCCAGGAGGTATCGGGAAAGATAAACCCGGCAATGAAAAACCCGAGCCCGAACAGCGAGGACGTGAATTTCGCAACCGCCAGGGGAACAGCCATGCGGTAGTTGCTCTTCACGTCCCGGTAGATCATGATTGAGAGCGCCGTAATCGTTACCATCATCGAGACCGTAAGTGAGAGCCAGAACTTTCCCGCATCGGCCGCGAGCGGCAGGGACGGGAACAGTGCCCTGGACATCCCGTTCATCATGCCGAACATGATGTCCGGCAGGCATATGAAAACGAGTACCGCGCCGATGAACATGATCGCGTACATGAGCCCGGCGTATTTCATGAGTGTTTCGCTTCTGGTGAGCTGCATTTATTTCCTCTTCCTTCAGAATTTTGATATTTCTTGCAGATTCGTTGCCGCTGTCCTTCATGTCATCGCGAGCGAAGCTCAGCGCGCCTCGGCTACGCTCGGCAACCGACCGGTCCCTGAGCGCAGTCGAAGGGTGCTTCGCCGCCCTCAACATGATGGCTCCCCGCAATGACATGTTATGAGAGCCGGGCTATTTCCCGAACTTCTTCGCAATACCCCCGGCGATATACGTTGCCAGGGTCATGATGGTCACCTGCGGGTTCACGCCCAGCGACGTGGGGACCACGCTCCCGTCGGCGACGTACAGGTTCTTCACGCCGAAGACCTCCCCGCTCCCGTCAACCACACCGTCGTCCCTGCGCGCCGCCATCCGGCACGTCCCCAGCGGATGGAAGGCCAGTATCTCGAGATGGCTCGGGCGGACCTTCATGGTGAGGAGCCTTTCAGCGTCCTCCATCGACTCGAGCCAGGGCATCTTCGAGATGCCGGTGAAGACCTTTTCCGCTCCGGCAGCAAAAAAAATCCGCGCCGTGTATGCCAGGGCCTTCTTGAATTTTTCCATGTCGTCGCGCTGGATAAGGTACTTCGACATGATCAGTCGGGAGGGACGCCAGCGGTACACCCTGCCCTCGGTGGAATCGTGGATCATGATGCCAAAGGCCGCGATATACGGCAGCCTGACAGCCAGCTCCTTGTGCTTTTTGCCTATGCCGGGCATGGCGGAGAGCATCATCGACGGATGGATGAATATCCCCTCGAGGGCGATACCCTCGTCATGATAATCGTCCACATAAGCCCCCTGGGAAACGCCCTTCCAGCCCTCGACCTTTTCCTTCATGATGGCGCACACCCTGCCCGCAGGATGTATCTGGAGGTGCCTCCCGATGTGCCGGTTCCTGACCCCGCTCTTCCGGAGGAATTGCGGGGTTATAAGGGTCCCGCACGCCACCACGACGGTGCGGCAGGAGACTTCCATGGGATATGCTTTTCTATCGCCGCGGGAGGGATCCACCAGCGCGGCGCGCACGCCGCGTACCGTCCCCTTCCGGATGACGAGCTTTTCCGCCCGGCAGTTCGCGTAGACACGGGCCCCCGCCGCGACCGCCTTCGGTATGTAGGTGATGTCCGTGCTCTGCTTGGCCCCATCGGTGCACCCGAACTGGCAGGTCCCGGCGCCCACGCATTCCCTCACGTTGTGGCGCAGGGGCCGGCAGTGGAGCCCGAGCCGGTCGCAGCCGCGCTTGATGATGCGCGCGCAATTGCCCAGCACGTCCCAGGAGAGGGTCGTGACGTGTATTTCTTTCTCGACCCGCGTAAAAAAGGGTTCGAGATTTTCCGCCGTGAGGTTGTCCAGCCCCAGCAGGGTCTGCCATTTCTTCAGTATCGCGTCCGGCGTCCTGAAACAGGTGGCCGAGTTTATAGCCGTTGTGCCGCCTATGCACTTGCCTAGCGTAACCGAGACGGGTGGATTCCCCATCGTCGCGGTGAGACCGCCGTCCCGCCACATGGTCGTAAGGCTGCGCACCGGCTTACCGTCCCAGTCACGCGGGGTGAAATACCCGCCCTCTTCCAGCACGACGACCGTCAGGCCCCGCTCGGCAAGCTCCTTGGCCGCGACCGCGCCTCCCGCGCCGGTGCCAATGACGCATACGTCGCACTCCTCTGCGACCCTGCCGGTGTAGTCCCTGAATTGCCTGATGATACCCGTCTTTTCCATACTATCTCTTTACAGTCTTTGCGCGCGTTCGGCCAACCGCGCGCCCCTTTTTCTTCCCGCCGACGTGGCCCAGGTGTGAATAGCCGATGAGCGCGGCGTTTTCGTCGATATCGTAAAATGCGAGCATGGTGACCATTTTCAGCATGAGGGCAATGGTGCGCCGGTAATAGAGGCGGCTTTCCTCGAAGGTGTCCAGGTATGCAGTTGCCTCTTCATCGCTCATACGTGTCAAGCGCTTCCCGGCGCTGAAAAGCGCCCCGTACTCGATGTAACGGAGCAGGAACGGGAAACCCATCCTGACAAGCGGATTGAACGCACCGATATAGGCTTCGGCCCGGGGAAGAAGATCGAAGTCGGCGGCGCCGGGCCCGAAAGCCCCTCCCCGCGGAATGATCGCGTTCATGATAGCGCTCATGATCGCTCCTTTTTTTCCTGAGAATAATGTTAATTTTGCCATGGAGGTCTCTTCGATATCAGCCGTCAACGGGCATCGTTGATACTGTGGTTGACCCGCCTTGCATCGCTGCGGGAACATTGAATACTCATGCCGGCATGTCATATTCCATCGATCATGCCGAATCGCTACATTCACATAAAAACCCGAGAGCGTTTTGTCAACCAACAATTGGCGAGGGTCCAAAAAAGGATTCCCGGGACATGGAATCCGCGATACTCCGCATCATGGTATCGTGCATAAAAAAATCCTTTTCAAAATTTCGCCGCTGGTATTAATGGGCAGATTATGAAGCGCACCAGGATAATCATCGTGACCGATTCAGTCTCCATGCCGCGCGCGGAGATACGATACGAGGACACCTGGATATACCTTTTAAAAAAAGAGTTCCCGCATTACGATATCATCGACCGCCCCGGGCGGGGAAGCACAACGACGCGCCTTGTCACAGAGGGAGGGGGCGGGGTCGACCTCCTGGAGATGTACCTGCCCGACATCGTCATTACCCAGCTGGGGATGGCGGACTGCGCGCCCCGGCTCTTCAACAAGCGCGGGCTTGAATACCGCATTGTCAGCAGGACGCTTCCCGAATGGGCCCGCAGGCGGTATATCAGCTGGGTGAAAAAGCACAGGGTCCGTGATCCGGAGGTGACCGAGGTCCCGCCCGATGAATTCAGGAACAATATCATCGGCTTTTACCGCCGCGCCCAGGCCGTCGGTGCGCGGGTACTGGTCATACCCATACTGCCGGCGATGGACCTCATGGTGAAGAAAAGTCCGCACGTGCAGAACAACGTGGAACGGTACAACGGGATCTACCGCGAGGTGGCGGCGCAGTTCCCCAACGTGAAGATCGTAGACCCGTTCCGGGACAATGGCGGCATAGACATTAACTCCATGGCCATCGACGAGGTGCACGTCAATTCAAAGGGCCTGAAGATGATTTTCGAATGCCTGAAGCCGCTCCTGTAGCGGAATGCACCCGGATTTTACTCTCCCGTCAAATTATTTATTTACTTTTAAAGCGCGCCTCTATATAATGTCACCGGTACGCCCTGATCATTCCCGTACGGGACCGGTCAACTCTGGGCCAGGGTACGTCATGAACCTCACAAAAAAGATAATGGTCATCGTCGCCTTCTGTCTGATATTATCCGTCGGCGCAGTCATCATAATTGCAAAAATCTTCGACAAGACAGAGGAGCAGCTCCTCCAGAAATGCCGCATCGAGTCGCTTATCGGCGCAAAGGTCATGAATACATTCATGGAGCTCATGATCCACACGAACCAGCTCACCCTGGACCAGCTCATGGACACCAATTACGTATGGATCGAGGGGACCAGCCCGAAAAAATACCGGACCCAGTATGACCGGATCTTCGATGACACGATCCAGAAAGTGGAGGACGAATTCCTCAATGACGAGGACGTGATCTTCTCGATCCTGATCGACAGGAACGGCTACGTCCCGACGCACAATTCCAAGTTTTCAAGGCCGCAATCCGCCAGCAAGCAGGAGAACCTCTATTACAGCCGCTCCAAGAGAAATTTCGCGGACAAGCCGGAAATCAAGGAGGTCCTTAAATACCGGGGGGACGGGACCGTCAAGTACCTTTACACCCGGGATACCGGCGAGATGATGTGGAACATCGGTGCACCTATACCGCTGCGAGACAAGCACTGGGGAGCGTTCCTGGTGGGCATATCCCTGCACCGCGTCGACATTATCAAGAACCAGATGATAATCATTACGGTTACGATCATGATCATCATACTGAGCTTCACGCTCCTCATGATCCTTGCAGTGATACCGCAGAAATACCTGGTCCCCTCACCCGCCGCGACGGGACAGGCGGCGGCCCCGGGCGAGCCGCAGACACCCCCGAAGGAAGGCTGAGCGGCCGCAGACCGCGCCGGCCGTTACTCTCTCGCACCGTCCATCAGCTGCGCTGTCACGCATTCGTGCACAGCCGCTTGAAATACACTGCAAAAACAACGTTAAGGAGTAATACCATGGGCACGATCAGCTATGGACTTGAAGGAAAAATAGCCGTTGTCACCGGCGGAAGCCGCGGCATAGGACTTGAGCTGGCAAAAAAGCTTCTTGAGGAAAAGGCGAAGGTGGTAATTTGCGGCAGGAAAAAAGAAAACCTGGACGCGGCTGCGGCCGCCCTTGGCGGAGGCGCCGACCTCCTCACGGTAACCGCTCATATCGCGAAAGAGGAGGACGTGAATGCCCTCTTTGACCAGGTCCTGCAGCGCTTTCAGACCGTGGACATTCTGATCAACAACGTGGGCATGAACCTGCTCACTGCGTCAACCGCCGACACGGACGTCGCCCTCTGGCAGAAAATAATCGACACGAACCTGACCGGCACCTTCATCTGCTCACGCAAGGCGGCTGCAATCATGAAAGCCAACAAGAGGGGGAACATCGTGAATATATCGTCCATCGCCGGCCGCAAGGCATCGCCGGGCATGGGCATATACGGGATCGCCAAGGCCGGCGTGGAGATGATGACCAGGGTTCTTGCGGCGGAGCTCGCCTCGTACAATATACGCGTCAACGCGGTCGCGCCTGCAATGGTGCGGACGGAATTCAGCAAACCCTTCTGGTCCAACGACGGGATCAGGGAACAGGTCGTGCGGAGCATCCCGCTGGGCCGGATCGCCGAGCCCATGGACGTGGTCCATCCCGCCCTCTTTCTCGCCTCGGACGCGTCGGCCTTCATTACGGGTCAGACAATCGTGGTCGACGGAGGCGCGACCGCGATCTGATATCCCTGAAACAGCGGTGGCCGGAAATATCCGGCCACCTGGCATATCATTACTGGTATTCGAGCGGGATTAACTACTTGCCCTGTTCCCCGAGCTTTGTCTGCAGAGTGTAGTATGCCTTTTTCGCCTCTTCCCGCACGCTCTTGTTCAGGTCCTCGCGGGCCTTTTCCAGGGGTTTGAGCGAAGCGAAATCCACTATATGCTCGAGCGCTTTAACGGCTTCAAGGCGGATATCATAGTATGGATCATTGATCATGCGCGCGAGCGTGTTGATCGAGCCCTTGTCGCGCATGAGGTTCAGCGCTTTCACTGCTTCAAATCGAACATTTTTGTATTCATCGCTCGTGGCCTTATGGACCAGCGGCAGCGCTTCCTTGAACTTGTGCTTGCCGATGTAGATGAGAGCATCCACCTTGGAGGCCACACCCTCGTTCATGCGTTTGACCATCATCATGAGAGGAGCGTCGTTGAGGGCCTTGGTTGCCTTCTCCGTGCCGAACCCTTCCATGATCTCGCGCGCAGCCCGGCGGATCTCCAGCCGGTTGTCGGTCAGAGCGCCAATGAGAAGGTTGATGGCCTCGTCGCTTTCCAGCATGCCCAGGGCCCTGACGGCTTCGAGCCGTAACTGGTGACGGGTGTCATGCAGCTTCTCCTCGAGGTGAACGAGCGAGCTGTGGTCCTTGAGCACGCCCAGTGTGCGGATCGCCTCGAGCTGGACCATCCCCTTCTTGTCATTGAGCGCCAGGGCGATGATGCTGGAAGCATCGGAGTCAGTAATGCCCCGTGCCGAGATCATCCGGAGCACATCGATCTTGTCGTTCTGGGTGCCGTCGACCAGGATAGTCTGGAGGTCCTGCATGATGTTCGCGTCGCCGATCTCTGCGAGCTTGAGGATCGCGGCATTCCTTACGCGCGGGTCGCGGTCTTTTTTCATATTCCTGAGGGCGCTAAGAATGGCGTCGGATCTCGGCTCGACAGCAAGGAGATGATTGAAGGCCTTAATTCTAATTTCAGGGTCTCTCTTGGTGGTGCACTTTATAAGGCCGGGGATATTGTTTTCACTGATGAGCTTATCAATGTTTGTGCTGAATATCGACATTTGTTACCATGCCTTATTGATATTTAGTGCCAACGTATCAATACCGCCTGTCTTGTCAATATAAAACAAATTAATTTCCGGGCCATTGCGATGAAAACACCGTTTTCTGTGATGGAGTGATAACCGGAATTTGCTATGCGGCCCTTGTTTATTTTCAAGTCCGGGAATGCAGACGCTCAGGTCGTCAATCCGCTGCCGTTATTGAGGACGCGGGTAAAAAGATAATTTGCGAAAATTATTATAGACAATAAATGGATAATATGTATGATTTGATCACGCTGAAAATTAAATCAGCACGATTAGATACTATTGATATTACAGCTGTTAAACACAACCACCTGACCAGGGGCAACCATGAGTTTAAGTAGAAAAATAATTCTGGCTATAGCCTTTAGCCTCATATCATGCCTCGGATCGTACCTGATCATAAGTAAAATTTTCAGCAATCTTGAAAACCAGCTCTATGAAAAATGCCGCATCGAAGCAATGACCGGCGCCCGCGCGATGAGCGAGATGATGTACTACATGGTCAAGCAGAACATGCTGACGAAGGACGCCGTCTTTGACACGAATTACATTGAAGTGCCGGGCTCCAACCCGAAAAAATACCATACCCGGTACGACATGGTCTTCGAAAAGTGGATGCAGGGCATACTGGACCAGTTCCTCCTTGATACAGACGTCGAATTTGCCGTTCTGATGGATATTAATGGATATGTGCCCGCCCACAATAAAAAGTACTCCCTGCCGCAGTCAGGCAATTATGCAAAGGACGTGCTCTACAGCCGCTCGAAACGCGTCTATTACGCCCATGAAGGGATAAAGAGGATACTTGCCTACGACGGCGACAGCAGCATCAAAGAGCTTTACCACCGCGATACGGGAGAGACTGTCTGGAACGTCGGCGCTCCGATCCGGTTATACGGGAAGCAGTGGGGATCGTTCATCATCGGCGTTAACCTTGTGCAGATCGAAGCCATCAAGGACCAGATGCTGGCCCTTATCATCATCACCATGTCGGTAATACTTATACTGACGAATCTGGTGATTCTGGCAATTATACCCAGGCGCTACGATGATCCGGATAAACTGACGGAAATATAAAACCACTTACAGCGCGATCACATGCAACAGGCCCTGCCGGTACCGCGCTATCGGTCGCCGTCGTTCCCCTTCGTGTGCCCTTTGAGCGGATAAAAATTCGGTTAGAAGTTTGCTAAAAAACAACACACCGTAAAGCGATACATGGATGTATCGCCGTTTTTCGAGGCATAAGCCGAGAACAACGTGGGTTTTCGGCAAGCTCCAGAAACAGCTTGAAAGGCTGTTTTCCGAAATAATCGTTTACGTTTCATTCACTTCGTATAACCGACCCTGAAAAACTCCAGGGATGGAGTTTTTCAGGAAACTGTTAGATGAAAAACCTCAGCAATTTAGCCACGAAATAAGCCCCAGCAAGGAGAAACATGGGGACAGAGGCGAAGAAGAACGCGACCTCTCCCGGCTTCAGGACTGTCGGATGCAGTACCTTTTTACCGAAAAAATTATAATGATAATTCTCCGGCAGCTTTGACCGCTGGTAGACACGCTGGAATATCGTGATCTGGGCCATGAGCGTCATGACCATGATGAAACCGGTGATGATCCACATCATGAGAGGAAACTTGATTTTCTGGATCACCATGGGCTTGTAGAGGGCCACGAAGATCAGGCCGCCCGAGATGACGACATTGGTGATGGTGGTCAGGACATACCGGTGAAGATAAACAGGCTCTCGGGTTTGAATGTACTTGACCAGGTACGATATATGAAAAGCAAGAGAAAGAAAGAGCACCAGGAAAAGGAAGATTACTACCACTTATCTCTCCATGCGTTATGAGCGCAGACTCGCCTCTCGGCGCATATTCGCCGGGTTGGCGCCCCGTCTGATCGGCCCCCGCCCGGCCCAATTTCGGCATACCCGCACCAGCAAAGGGGGCGCCTGATCCCCACGCGCCCCCGCCCGTGCCCGTTTATCCTCACATTCATGTACAACTGCCGAACAATTAATAATCCGGCACATGAACCCCGTAATCTCAGCATGAACTATAAAAAATTTGAAAAGCCGACCGTTAATTCAACATCAAGTCTGGGGATGCTCATCGAAAATGAAAACCTATGCGATACGATATTATTATCCACTCGTTTTAAAAAGTCAAGAGAAAGACTGATTTTTTCGAGATTTCTTGCAGGTGGATTAAAAATTTTTCCTCCCTGAAGGCACAATGGCCTTCAGGGAGGAAAAAGTATATGGAGGGTTTTAAACTGTCATGTTACCGGCTCCGCAATCTGCGCGGATAGTGCCGTGCCCGGATTTACACGCCCGGGCGGGCGGCCTGGCGTTTTTTCCAGATGTTAATGCCCACGATCAGGAGTATCATTCCCGCAAGTACACCGACGACTATGCGGGTATTGATATCCATGGACACCTTCATGAGATACGCCGTCAGCGTCGTTCCCGTTGATATTTTGAACACATACTCCAGCTCGGGGTGGAGGTACCACTCCTTGTAATCGGCCCCCTTTGATTCGTACCAGGACTTGAACTCGGGATACGCGGTAAGGATCGAGACGCCCTCGTACGGCCATGCCCAGTCTGCGGGTACCAGCACGGCCCAGGGGAAATTGTCCTCGTCCACGACCTTGAACTTGAACCGCGTCTCCACGAAAGCGAGGTGGACCTGGTTCTTATCATTGCCGTTGCACTTGATGAACGGGTCGTACGGCATCGGCTCCAGCGTGTCGCGGGGCACCGGCGCCGCGAGCTTGATCTCGAGTTTATGCTCGGGGGCCAGGACATACGTGTCCTTCTCCCGGGCGTTCCACTTGCCTTTCAGATCCTGGTGCGGGTTGAATATCAGCTCATAATCCTTGTCGAGCACGGCAATCCAGAGCTGGTTCTTGTACCCGGCGCCCGCGGCAAGAATCCTCGAGACCACATCTATCTTGCTCACCATGTTGTTATTGTCTATGTATTCCTTGATCTTGAGACGAACGACCATGTCATTGAAGTCCGCGTCGCCCTTGCCGGGCCAGTTATCCTCGAAGGCGATAGTAAATTCGCCGTTGACAGAACCGATGAGGAACGGGTCATCCGGGAATTCGTCCGCGTCGTCGGGCACGCCGTCGTTGTCGCGGTCCGGATTTTCCTGGTGGGCGGTCTGGTCATCGGCCGGCCCCCCGCTCTCTTTCAGTTCAAGGTAAATGGTCCTGATCACGGCGGATATGTTCTGGATATTCTCGATCTCAACGGTCTTCGTTTCACATGTCGGATGATCGATTAGCAGCGTTACCTTCTCCGTCGTGTTTCCCAGTGACAGCTTGAAGGACGATGAGCCGTTCGAAGCGGTTACAGCTATGGTCAATTCTCCTTCTTCGCTCATAACCTTGATGATTGCCTGATCGAGGGGCTTGTTCGATTCATCGAATATCAGGAGATCAAATTTCACATCATGGAGCGTCTGGTACTGGAACTCCCCGGTGTCTGCCTGATCGTTTATCACATCCATCGGGGCATCGCCCTGCTTGGGAAGAAGAAACTTTTTATCATCATCATTGCAGGAAACGATCATAAAAACCAACGCCACAGCGAATAACAAACAAGACTTTTTCATTGTGCTTGAACCTCGCTTCCGGAAGTTATCTCCCGTTTTTTATCGATCACCATCTCATAACCATCAACGTTACCGATGAACATTATGTTTTTATGCTGAATGATTATTACCATGGTGCTCTGAGAACATCCCGATCACATGAACTCACGAAGGCCCTTGGCGGACCGATAAATGCTGCTATAATAATATTGAATAACAAACTAAAAGTCAAATAAAAATCCCATCCGGGCGGATGCAAAACGATGTGTTAGTAATTTATTTTATATATAAAAATATATTTAAACTTTGATTTAATTATTGAATATAATTTTTTCATGTTCAATTGTGAAATTAAATTAATATTGACTCGGGATTCAAAGTATTTATGTAGTTAATAGTTATAAATAACAGATCTTTTACGAACTTAGTCATGTCTAATGAGCAGGAACGATAAGACATCACATGCTTCTCAGCCGGATGACGAAGCGCTTATTAAAGAGTTCCTGGCGAACAACGCCAGGGCGTTTGACCGGCTGGTCGTGAAGCATCAATCGATGGTCCTGAACCTTTGCTTCAGGATCATCGGCGATTATGATGAAGCCAACGATTGCGCCCAGGAGACGTTCATCAAGGTGTATAACAATCTTAAAAAATTCAGGTTCCAGTCCAGCTTTTCAACATGGCTGTACCGGATTGCCATCAACACCTGCAGAAACAGGCTTGCATCATCGGATAATCGCAGGAAGAAAAAGACGGTGCGCATCGACAACCCGTCCGACGTCGACGGTGAGACGCTCGACATCAATGACTGTTCCTTCAATCCTGTGGCGGTTTTTGAAAAGAACGAGGACTCCCTGCTCATCCATAAGGCCATCAGCTCGCTGCCGGACGAGCTCAGGGTGCTGGTTGTGCTGAGGGATCTTGAAGGAAAATCATATGAAGAGATCTCCGACATGACGGGCGTTAACCTCGGAACGGTCAAGTCCAGGCTCGCACGCGCCCGCCACATCCTGAGAGAATCGCTGCGGGAGGTGTTCGCATGAAAAACGAACATGTATCATCCCTCCTGGCCGATTATATTGACGGGACCCTCTCCCCGAACGAAACAGCGTCCGTGAAGAAGCATCTCGCCGGCTGTGCAGACTGCAGGGAAGAGCTCCGCTTTTTAAAGGCATATGCACAAAAGGCGGCCGCCTTCCCGAGTGTGCCCGTGCCGGATGACTTCCTTGAAAAGATACATTCGCGGATTGACGCACCAGCGCCGCCCGGAATCCTCGGGAAGCTCTTTTATCCGCTGAGGATCAAGCTCCCCCTCGAAGCGGCGGGCGCGCTTGCACTGACCGTGCTTGCCGTCTTCATTTTCGGGCCCTTCGACGACAAAAAGCTCGAATATCATGCCGAGACCCCGGCAGCGGAAGAAAAAGCGGCCGGGACCCTTAAAGAGGCGGAAGCGCCCGGCAGCAGCCGCGAGGATATACTTGCCCGTAATGCTGTCCGGGCGCGCACTGACGAAGCCTCACCCCGGAAAAAAACTGCTGCCGATACCGGCCGGATCACGGTGGCAAACGGAGCGGTAAGCGCAAAAGCCGCCTCTGCCGAAGATTCATCCGGGGGCGAGCCGCCGGTCGAATTCAGCCTTGTGCTGAAGCCGGCCCATATCGAGGGTGCCTCCGGGTCCAAAGACAGCCGGCAGGGCACATCGCCTTCGATCAGTCAAAAAGGCGCCTACTCCACCCGGAGCGAAATGGCGGCAACCGATTACGCTCGGTCCAACGACCTCACGGCGACAAACCAGGGCGGGGTAGACGTTATCGTAAACCTTGCAGGAGCGCTTGACGGCAGGGTCGTAAAAATCGCGGACGCCGACCCGTCAGGGTCGCGCGGGTTCGTTATTATCGAGATTCCCGCCAGGAATTATTCGCAGTTCATGGCCGGCATCAGGGGTGCATGGAGCATTCAGAAACAGACGCCGTCAGCGCCCCCCGCGCTGACCGGACGTATCAGGCTTACCATGACCCTGCAGGACTGAATCACCTCATCACCAGCCGATCAAGTATCAGCCCGAAAAAGCCGCCCTCCCCGGAGCTATAATGCCAGCCAAGGTGCGAGAAACAGCCGGAGCAGATGACATAGCACCAGGCATATCCGGGAAACCAGGTGTAGTCACCGGTCGGCTCTCCCATGATGTAACAGCCGCTGGCCCCGGAAAAACAGCCGATGCGGAACACGATACCGCCCGGGTTCATGAAGGTATGCCGGTGCGATCCGCTCACCTCGATAGCGCACTCCCGGGAAGTGATGGCAGTGCCGCAGGTTTTGCAAACCAGGCTGCGCGGCTCCTCGGGCTCCTCGCCCGTTTTATCCCTGGCGAGCGTCTCAGTGGCGGTTGAGTCACCGGTCCCCTGGAGGGCATGGAGGGGCATCCCTCCAGGTTGCAGTCCGGGAGTGGATTCGGAAAAAAGGCCATGTTCCATGGTGATAATATATCGACCCCTCACGGGTTTGTCAATACCGGGCAGGACGGCCGGGCGCTTTCCGGACATCATAATCCGGGATGTAAAAATGTGGACGGCAGGCATGCGTATGATATACTATGGCCTGCTGCCCGGAGGTCGCTCCTGGCGGCAGATCAACCAACAGTTTGTTTAACATTATTCATGAAACATCAAAGAGGAAACGCCAGATGAAACAAGACGCTCCCCTATTTCCGCGCATCCTGGCCGCCGCGATACTGGTCTCTGCCCTCGCGTACGGCGCCTTTTATTTCAATTACTTCGAGACCCCCACGGGGGACTATATCGGCAACATCCGCGGCCCGGTGCTGGAGTACATGAAGGGAAACTTCCCCGGAAAGAACTTCAAGTTCCTTCCGCTGTATCCGCTGCTCCTGTCCCTGCTGACCCGCGTTAATCCGGCCGAAAGCTTTGACCCGGTCTACGTAACCGCCATAGTCCTGAACATGGCGCTTCTCCTGCCCTACCTGGTGCTGGTATTCCTGGTGTACCGGCGTTTCCTTTCGCAGAAAGCGTCACTGGCCGCCCTGCTCTTCCTCGGTGTCAACCTGTACACCGTGTACATGGCGATAAATTCCGAGCTGGAGATGGTGCTTACTTCCCTGGTCGTGCTCTCCCTCTACCTGACCATGCGCGGCTCAAAGATCTCCTACCTGGCGGCGTTCCTTACCGCGTTCACCAAGTGGGACTCGGTGTTCATCGTGCCGGCGGTGATGTTCAGGGACTTCTTCTATAACAGGAAACGGGTCCTCGCCCTTGTCCTCGGCGTGCTCGCGGCGGGCGGCACGGCCGCGTGGCTCCTCCTCAGCTTCCTGGGCACACGGGGCGCACACCCCTACGTGAGCGAGATAGCTCACCGGGGGCCCAACATCTACCGCTACATCGGCGACTGCTTCCTCGTCGCCTCCGGCTTCATCCAGTGGATGGCCACCCACGCATGGTTATCGGATGTGCCATTGTTCAAGTGGCCGGCGCTCGCCCTGCTCGCCATCGCCGGCATCGTTACCGTGGCCGGGATAATCTGGGGGGGCATCCTTATCTGGAAGGACAGGAGGAAGGAGTTCGCACCGGTGTTCGTATTCCTGGCGGGATTTCTTCTGATCCACATGGTCTACCAGAACACCAAGGACCGGTACGTGATGCCGATCCTCTGGATCCTGGTCCTCTTCATGGCGTGCGGCCTTTCCGAGGGGATCAGGCCCTGGCTCGCCCGCCGGATGGACAGGCTGCCGGAGAAGGCCCAGGCTATCATCAGGCTGGCAGTTATCACCGGGGCCGGCGCGATCTACACGATCAGCCTGGTCGCCCTGGCCCGCGATGCGACGGCCTGGCACTTCTTCTTCGCCCTCCTCTTCACGGTCCTGGCCGCGGCGATCACGCTCTACGGTGATGCAAAAAAAGACACGGTCATCAAGGCCATGGTCATCGTCCTCTGCGGCGTGGCGATAAACCTTTCGGTCTATTACGGCGTGCGCGCGCTCGACCACCACGGCCTTTCGCGCGTCGAGTTCAAGAAGGCCGCGCTCTGGTTCAGGGACAACGCACAGCCCGGCGATAAAATGCTCACATCCGAGTCCAACGTTCCCATGTACTATTCCGGTTTCGGACCGGACCGGTTCCCCATGTCCTTTTTCATCAAGGGGAGGACCGTGGCCGAGCTGGTGCCCGAACTGGCCGCGATGAAGGTAACGCACGTGTTCGTGGACGACTTTTATATACGGCGCCTTCCGGTGAAGGACCCGAACGCGATCGACCGCAGGGCATGGGTATTTCAGGAGATACGGGACAACGGGGAGAAGAGCGGTCATTTCAGGCTCGTCGAGAAGTTCACCACAAAGGGCGGGATCGTGAGCTATATATACGAGTTCAAGCCGTGAGACGCAGCGCAGGCATCAACGATAGACGCCCCTGCGAGCTACACGCCCGTTGCCGGCGGACAATCATGCTCAGGCCATTATTCCCCGGTGGCCTCCATGCCGATCAGCACGATATCATCGGCAAACTCCACGCCCCCGGTGAAATCACGGCACTTCCGGATTATTTCGTCCAGGGTGTCGCTCAGGCCCGGCCTGTGCGCACCGTGGAACAGTGCGGCAAGATTTTCGTAGCCTAATATCTGCCGCTTCCTGTTCTCGACCTCGGGGATGCCGTCGGTGTACAGGTAAATCCTGTCTCCCTTCTTCATGGTAAGCGAAACCGGCTCGATGCGCATGTCCGGCATCAGTCCTATCATGGGGCCGCGAGATTCCACAAGCTCGACACTATTATCCGAGGAGCGATACAGTATCGGGGGAACATGGCCCGCGCGCACGAAGCTGAAATTCATTTCACCGGGCGGTCCGCCGCGTGTAATAATCCCGTACAGGGCGGTGAAAAGCAGGCTTGGCATGTTCCTGACAAGATCGTCGTTCAAGGCGGTCATGTAGCTCAGGGGATCGCTCCCGCATATGCTGCAGGTCCTGTCCGCCAGGGCCTTTACCTGCGACAGGAAAAGTGCCGCCGATACGCCATGGCCGCACACGTCCCCGATGAAGACCCCGAGCCTTTCCCCGCCGAGGTCCATGAACGAAAAATAATCACCGCCGAGCATTGCATAGGGGATGCACCTGAAATCAATGGTCAGCCCGCCGACCACGGGGGGAGACGTGGGCAGAAACGAGCGGTGCACCTGCTGGGCGTGTTCAAGGTCCCTTTCCATCAGCCGGTTGCGCATTTCCAGGTCCGCGCGGCTGTCCCGCAGCGACTGCTCGGCCGATTTACGGACCTCGATCTCCCTGAGGAGCTCCCCGGTCCTGGCGCTTACCAGGTCCTCGAGGCGGTCCTTGTATGTCCTGAGCTCCCGCTCGGCGTTAACAACCTGAACGTACAGCTGTTCGAAACGGTTCCCCATGCCAATCACGATCGACACCACGAAGCCGAGGAACCCGTAATGGGCGACCCAGGGTATGGTGAACTCGAGAAACATGGTCACGACATCCAGCACGAACGTGGCGGCGAAGAACGCGAACCCGTACAGCATCACACGCGCGTCCTGCCGCTCCAGCCGGAAGCGGAAGAGGTAGACCAGCGAGTATGCCACATACGCGAGCATGAGCCAGTAGCCCACGTACGTGGTGTACCGGAAATAGCTCGTGACATGGGGATAGCTCGCCGCGAGAAATACGACCGACCCGGCGACGACGGTATCCAGGGCGAGGGACAGCCCGGTGTACAGCTTCTTTTCGAAGTGAAAGAGTATGAAATGGAAAAACAGCGCGGGAAGGACGATCTCGAGCACGTATTCAATGAATTTTAATACGTGAAAATCGTCGAGTGCCAAGTACTTCAACTCTCCGCGCGACATCGTGACGACGGCAAGGAGAACGCAGAACAGGGCAAACAGCAGGTTCTCGTATGCTTTCCGCCGCTTGATAAAAAGAAACCCATGGTAGAGCCCGACCATGACATACAGGGAAGCGAGCACGGAGAGTATGATCTCGCTGACGAGAAAATCCTCCTTGAGCGACTCGAAAGACCCCAGGACCTGTTCCCCCTTGTAGATGCCGGCCGTGTCGTAATCCATGCTGTGGACCCTCACCGCGAGGACATTATCGCCCCCGAACACGGCAATGCTCGAGTCGATCGGATAAATCCTGGTCCTGTCGTAGGCGTGCTGGACTTCGCCCCTGACAGACGGGCCCGGGAAGACGCCGTTTGTGCCGACCAGGCGGCCGTTAAAGTAGGTTGCGTCGGCGTCATCGATCCAGCCGAGCTCAATGCCGAGGATCCCCGCCGGCCTGACATCCGGGAGGCGCAGGTGCAGCCGGTACCAGCCATAGCCCGTATACGCCCCGCCGGGTAAGGCAAACCAGTTCAACGGCACCGGAACTTTCTCCCATCCGCCGTCCTCCGTTTCCGGGAGGCGGTAGGAAGGATCATCGCCGCGCCTGAAAAACCATATGCCCCGCAGGTCAACGGGAACGAGGCGGCCCCCTGAGTCCTGCGTGAATTCCGATATATCCACATGCCCGTTCTGAAGGGTATCCGCCGCCGTCCCGCCGGCATGCCGGGACGGCTCCGCTGCGCCGCAAGAGAAAAGGACAGGGAGCAGGACAACAGCAGCCGCGACAACGGCATGCAGCTTTCTAATGAACATATGCCTCATGATGAGCTACTGGCGGGCTCCTCCCGTAATTGTCTCCTGCGGCTTCCGGCGGGCCAGGATCGCCCTGAGCCCCGATATCGCAGTCTTTGGCGCCAGGCTGATCCCGAGGGACGCAAACCCCCGCGCCGGCGGCCGGTATGCCGGGTTCGCGGCCATGCTGATCGCGCCTTTCCTGCACACCGGTACGCAGAGCCCGCACCCGAGGCATTTCCCGCTCGAATACGTATGTTTTTTTTCTGCCAGTTTGTGCGCCGCCGTGTTGCATGCCTTGACGCAGAGCCCGCAGTTGTTGCACAGCCCCTCGTCCACGCGCGCGAGGCGCGGGGGCGGCGCCATCAGGTTCCCGCACCCGTAATGGTTCACGCTCTCCAGGAAGTGGCAGCAGCAGTCGCAACAGGTGCAGATCGCGTTGGGATTTTCCGCCGTGATGTTCGCGGTCAGGAACACGAGCTTCTTCTCGCGCCGCCCGGCCACGATATCGGTCATTTCCGAACGGTCCACGCGCCGGCCGGAACCGCCGTTGATCGTTCCCGCGGCGAAGCTGCCGAAGATGAGACAGCCGTCCTCCGGCGCCGACCGGTAGCAGGTCCCGTCCACGAAGGCTATCGACTGCCGGCACTGGCACACGTTCGCAACGGCAAGATCGTCGTGGGCCTCGATCATCTCGGCCACGGCGTCGGAATCCGCGACACGGCCCGCGCCCGGCACCTCCACGTTCACCGGGATGTTTTTCACCGCCGGGAGCTTCACCCGGCCGTAGTCCCGCACGTATCCGGTGGTGTACACGTCGGCGAGGAGCCGCGCGTACTCACGGTGCCAGGGGGTGTCAACGCCGTCCATGAGCATATGCTCGAACATGCCGGGAATCAGGGGAAGCAGGGAGAACCCGCCCTCGGTGCGCAATATGACCTTGCGGTCAGCCATGGAATTGAGGAGCGGGAGAAGCTTCTCCATGGCCGTCAGTGTCCGCAGGGATATCATGCGGAGCGATTGAGGGTAATAGAACGGCAGCCTGCGCGCTATATCCGCTTCCTCAGGGCTGAAGAGGTGGGCGACAAGGCGCACGAGCTTTTCATCGAAGGGCGGCCCTACGAGCCGCACCGAGCTCATCACCCGTGCGAGCCTGATCTGCGAAGGATGCGCATTGAACTGATTCATACTTTTCCCACCCCTTTCATCATCTAAAGAATACTAATATACCACGGGAGCCCTGTAAATACAAGACAAAATACTGCCTGGTTGCCGGGTTTTAATGCATTGACCGCACCGGATACTATCCGGTTGAGTTTGAATTGACAACTCACCCCTGCTGATTATAATCATGGCATATATATAATCGGATAAAGTGATATACGAGGAATTTCACCATGAAAATAGCACAGCTTGCCATCACGTCACTGGTTTTCATTCTCGCCGGCCTCGCATTATTTTCAGGAGGCTCCCCGTGGGAGTACCTGGCCGGGGCGGACGCGGACCCGCTCTACGCAGCGGCCGCCGTCTGCTGCGCCTTCATCGCTGCCTGCTTCATACTGGGATGGATCACGGGCGACTACTCGCAGACGGACCGGCTCTGGAGCGTGGCGCCGGTTATCTATGCCTGGTACTTCGCCGCAATGGGATGGCCCGACGGCCGTCTGGTCCTCATGGCATGTCTTGTCACGCTCTGGGGTGCGCGGCTCACCTTCAATTTCGCGCTCAAGGGCGGGTACACGTCCGAGGAGGATTATCGCTGGATTTTCCTGAAAGGAAAAATCAGGAACCCGGTTGCCTGGCAGGCGTTCAACCTGACCTTCATCGCGGGATACCAGCAGATACTGATATTCCTCTTCACCCTCCCGGCCTATGCCGTGTATCGTGACGGGGGCCGGCCCATCGCATGGGCAGACCTGATCGCCGCAGCGCTCTTCATCTTCCTGCTGGCGCTCGAGTCAATAGCGGACCTGCAGATGTGGCGGTTCCAGGAGGAGAAAAAGCGGAGGAAAGCCGCCGGAGAGGAGCTCACCGGCGAATACGGGAACGGCTTCATCTCGCACGGTCTGTTCAAGTATTCCCGGCACCCGAACTATTTCGCCGAGGTCTCGATCTGGTGGGCCTTCTACCTGTTCGTGCCGGCGGCAACCGGCATGTGGCTCCACTGGACCGTCATCGGAGCGGTCCTGCTAACCGCACTGTTCCAGGGATCGATCTGGTTCACCGAATATATTTCCGCCGGGAAGTATCCGGCTTACAAAGAATACCAGCGCACGGTATCAAAGTTCGTCCCCTGGTTTAGATCATAGATACACACTACGGCAGGTCCGCATACGTTGCGGACCTGCCGTCTGCCGATGCTTCTTTTCCCCGAATGTTTTATAACGACTTTTTCTCATCCGGCCCGGGCTGAATGTCATGCCGGGAAGAGTACCAATCAATATTACGCGTCATGAACATGATCGCCGCTAGAATCGTAAATAACCCGATCGAGCCCACGAGAAGAGCGTATGTCTCCAGCCTCAGGAGAACAAAGAGGAGAATGTAGAGAAGCGTTATCAGGGACCCGGTTATCAACGCGTGACGGGTGCTGCGAAGAGCCCTCAAGCAGTACCAGGTTATTAGAGCGACCACGGCAACGGTTGCGATGACATAGGACACGGTGAATCCGATATGCTCTGACAGTGAAAGGAGCAGCAGGTAGAAAATACTGAGGGCAAGACCTACCATAAGATACTGGAATGGGTGTACCTTCACCCGGTTGAGCACCTCGAACAAAAAAAACGCAACGAACGTCAGGGCAATGAACAGTACTGCATACTTGGTGGTTCGGTCGATAAGAGTATAGATATCGACCGGCAGGAACAGGTTCACCCCGAAGGAAGCACCCTCATCATCATCCTCAGGCACCGACACCCGTTCGGTTTCCACGTTCCAAAACGCATCGAACCCCGTGCCGCTCAGGTCTCTTGTTGTCGGCATGATTGCTCCGATGAAATTAGGGTCTTCCCACTGCGATGTGATCCGTATGCTGGTTTTTCGAGCCAGTGGAAAAAACTGGAGGCTTTCAATCCCCCTTATGACAAGATCGATCTCAAAGGAGCCGACGCCCGCCTTTTCGGGAACCTGTATAATAATTGTATCGTTATCCGACATCCAGGATGAACAGGGAATTTTCCCGGGACCCCACCACGCGTTTTTTATCCTGACGCCGGCCGCGTCGTTGATCCTGACTGCAATCCGGCGGTACGCAGAGGTATTGACAGGATTTTTATACATTCCCTTAATGTTCAGACTGGACGTGTAAAACGGGAGCATAAAAATCCCTTTTTTTCTCAGATCAGGGACTATAGCGCCGGAAACGGTGATCTCATCAGGATATAAATTTCCGTCCTTCTTGAACAGGTAAGCACCCTTCAGGACATGCGGAGCCCCCCACACCTTACCCATCTGTTTTACCAGCTCATCACGACGCTCCATGCGCTCGTTGACGAGAGACCTCACCATCTGGACCGGGATTAGCATGGCCAGGGCCAGAAACCCGACAACCAGGGTTTTGAGCATTTGACTTTTCATTATTCCTCTCCTTGAAGTTTTGATCCGCGAGTTAAACAACTCGTATCAAGGATAGGCACGTAATGTGATAATAGTATGAAGCTGGTATGAAGTTAAATTTTTTACAAAAAATTTACTTCCCCGGGTACCCGACCGTCTGCGCCAGGACGACCAGCTGTGACGACGTGAGCTTCATGGCCTTGGCCAGCTTATCCTTGTCCATCCAGCCGCGGATGACCGTGGCAAGGCCGTTGGCCGAACAGTAGAGGTACACGTTCTGCCCGATGAACCCGGTGTCCGCGCCTGCGTAGAGCATCTTCTCCTCCCTGCTGCCGCCGGCCACGGACGACATGTCCGCAACGTAGACTATGTTCATGAACGCATTCTTGACAAATCCCTGGCTGCCGGTGAGGCCGCGCAGGTCCTCCGCCACGATGAGCCTGAGCACGTGCTTTTTCGCGTCATACAGGTAGAGCCCCTCCTCCATGGCTACATACAGGTCGATCTCCTGTTTGTTCATCGCGGTCGGCGCTGTGCGCTTGCCCGACGGCCGGTTCACGCCCGCGGCGGCCCAGAGCAGGCCGGAGAGGATGTTGCCCGGAATGGCCCGGTTTGAGAACGAGCGGGACGACTGCCTGTTATTCAGCGCCTGCATAAGCGTTGCCCCCGTGAGTGCGGGCTTCGTGAGCGCGATCTCGGGACGGGCGTCTTTTGACCGGGCCCCGGTGATTGAAATCGCAAAGAATACGACCGAGACAAAAATTGCCGCTGCTTTTTTCATTGTGGTCCTCCGTGCGGGCCGTCCGGCGGCCCGTGATAATAGGATTGACAAGGCAGCGAGGTAATGCAAGAAAAAAATATTGGCATGCCTGACAGGTCCGCAAGCGCCCGGGGACCTGTCAGGGGCGCAGGGGGGATGCTACTATATGAAAAAAACCATACAACGAATCCTTGCCAGCGACCCGGTAGCGATCATCGCGATGGGGCTCATACAGGGCCTCCTCACCTCGGTCGCAATGGAACCCTACGGCCTGCCGACAGGCTGGATACTGCCCTGGCCCCTTTTTTACCTTGCATGGCGCTTCAGGGGCAGTGTCCCGAAGCTGGTAACGGCCGGCGCCTCGTGCGCACTCTTTTTCTCGATCTTTTCATTTTACTGGGTCATTGCCCTGTTCGGGACCTTTGCCGGCCTGGGGACGGCCGCGTCAGCCGCGCTGTTCGTCCCCTTTTCAGTCCTGTTCAACCTGCACGTTCCCCTGTTCCTCGTGCTGTTCGGGCTTGTCCTGAGAGCCGGCAGCGTCTTCCGCCCGACGTGGCTGTACGCGGGAACGGCAGCGCTTGTCGCTGATTATGCTGCGCCGGAGTTTTTCCCCTTCAGCTGGGGCCACTTTATCGCCGGCAACCGGCTCATCGTACAGGTTGCGGACATTACCGGCGCTTACGGCCTCACCCTGCTTCTGTTCATGGCAAGCTGGTTATTCTACCGGGTTTCCGGCAGGGCGCTGGCCCGGGGACGCGGCCTGTTCAGGGACCTCGACTGGCTCCGCGACCTCGTGCGGCCGCGGGCGCTGGCGCGCTTCCTGCCTGTGCCGCTGATACTGCTCATCTGCTTCATCTATGGCGCGGCGCGGCTGCGCCAGATCGACAATCTACAGGGGTCCCTGCCCGTCGTCAGGACCGCGATCATCAACCCGGATGCGCCGCCGGAGGACTCCCGGTACGTTAACCGGGCCGTGCTCGAGAAGCTTATGTCCGTGACCATTCCCGGCCTTGTCGAAAAAGCTGCCGCCGCCGCCGGGCCGCTCGACCTGGTGGTCCTGCCCGAGTCCGCGGTCCCCTTCATGTGCGCCGAGGACGAGCCGCTCAGCCGGAAGGGCAAGCGCTACATGCCCGATTCCGAGCTCATGGCGCAGCTGATTTCGTACAATCACGATGTCGACATCTTCATGAACGAGACCGTGTACCGGGCCGTTCCCGGCGATAACGGCCGCACCGAGACCAGGATGTACAATTCCTCGGTCATCTATCTGAGGAACGGCCGGCGCGGCGGCTCCTACCACAAGCGGCGGCTCCTCGCCTTCGGCGAGTACATGCCCGGCGAGGGCTTTTTCAGGAAGATCGGCCTTTATAAAACAGTCCGCGATATCATGGGGAGCTCGCGATTCCTCCCGGGACCGGCCTCGAACACGATCGTGTACACGGCGCGCAACCGGAACGCGGCCCCGCCCCGCCCCCTGTCGCGTGCGGACCTGCGCGGCACGGGACCCCGGGACTTCGAGAAACTGTTCCCCGCCGGACGCTCTGCCGCGCCGGCCGGCACGTTCCTGCCGCTGATATGTTACGAGGTGCTCTTCGCGGACCACGTGCGCTCCTTCTTCGGGGGGCCGGGCGGAGACCCGGGCTTCATCGTCAACATCACGCAGGACGGCTGGTACGGGGACACGGACGAGACCTACCAGCATTTCGAGCTTGCGCGGCTCAGGGCCGTGGAGACCCGGCGGGCGATCGTGCGCGCTGTGAACGACGGGGCCGCGGGGTTCGTGGACATTGCGGGACGTTACGTTACGCCCCTCGCCGGCCCGGCCATGACCGCCCCGGGACAGTCCGATTACCAGGTCTGGGACGTGCCGGTCAACCGCGGTGGGCCCACAGTCTACGTGCGGTGGGGGGACTGGTGGATTGCGGTGTTTTTAGGTGCAGTAGGTTGTTATATTAGTGTGTATTTGTTTCATAATCGATGTCATGCCCGCGAAAACGGGAATCCAGGGTAGTGTTTATGGATAGTCTTTGATGTCATTCCCGCGAAGGCGGGAATCCAGAGGAATATGTATGGGCTCATACTATGTGTATATTCTAGCAAGTAAAAAAAAGAACGGCACGCTATATATCGGTGTTACTGGCGACCTCATAAAAAGGATCCATGAGCACAGGAATGATTTTATCGATGGGTTTACTAAAAAATATGAAGTCCATAAATTAGTAAATTTCGAGCAGACAGGCGATGTCAACGAAGCTTTAAAACGCGAAAAGCAGTTAAAAAAATGGAACCGTCAATGGAAGCTACAACTAATTGAGAAGGATAATCCTGATTGGAATGATTTATATGAGGAGATGATTTAAGTAACCTTCACTGTCGACTTCTGGATTCCCGCTTTCGCGGGAATGACAAATCCCATTAACTGCCAGACATTGGATTCCCGCTGGAGTTTATCCCGAGACTGCCGAGGGGTGGGAATGACGGTCTGACCTTCTGTGCTTGCCAATGGATCCCCGCTTTCGCGGGGATGACAGGCAATTAGCTAATCAACGCTTAAAACGAATACCCCACATACACGGACGCCGCGACCACGTTCGCGCTGAGCGTCTGGAATATGTAATAGTAATTCACCTCGAACCCGAGCGTGACGCCCGTGCCGAACGTGTGCGAGATTCCCACGCCCGCGCCGACCGCGAGGTCGATCGAATCGTTATCCAGGCTCTCCAGGAGGGTCGCAGCGAGAGGCTGGCCCGGGTCCCCGGTCGGGATGAACTTGAAGCGCTGCGCGCTCTTCCCGTACGACCAGGAGAAACCGGCGCCCGCACGCAGGTCGATGTCGATATATTTCGTGTTGAATTTCCACATCGGCGATACGATCACCGGGAGTATGGTGATGTAGTCGCTTGAATATTTCTTGTCCATGTTGTAATGATAGGCCGCGTGCAGGTCCAGGCCGAGCCCCATGAAGAGGTAGTTGTACTGAAAGATCAAGGACCCGCCGAAGCCGAAGTTTAGGGCCTTGCCCGGCCCGTCGATGATCTTGCTCCCCGCGCCGCCGAGCGCCACGAGGAAATGGCGCCTGCCGCCCTTGCCGATGTCGATCACCGCGCCGCCCCGGAGCTTGAGGTCCTTGCCCGTGGCCTTTTCCGCCTGGGTGAGCGTCAGGTCGCGTATAAATTCGATCTTGATCGAGCGGACCTGCCTGGTCGTTTCGTCCCGTATGGTGATCTCCTTGTCGGTCCGGGACAGGTAGTCGCCCTTCACGACAGTGCCGTTGTTGAGCACTACGGTAGCGGCAGAGGCGGCAGAAGCCGCCATGGCCGCGAATGCGAACCCGATCAGTGCCGTGCGCAAAAAACCCGCGGCCGCAAGATTAAGCCTGTTCATGATGCCTGATTTCTCGTTCATTATATTCATCCTCTGTCTGTCTTTTACCCGAATAAATCAAACCGCCCATAGTATGTGTGCTCCTCCCGGCCAGCCCGGCCCGGGCGGATCCAGCCCATCCGCCGGCGGTGCTTCATGCGCCGCCGGCGGGGCCCAGATCCTTAGCTACGTTTCGTGTGTCTCCGCAATGCGCCTTACCAATCGAACTGCTGCTTGTTACTGGTGCTCGTATTGTTGAAGAAAGTCCCTCCTTCAACAGGCAATTGGGAATAGGGTGACCTGGACATGGTGATTTTAATCGCCTTCCAGCAATCCTCCTGGGCCGCGGCGCCCGTGGGCACCGATATCTGCCGTACCAGGCCGTCCTTGTCAAAAATACGCATGGTGACCGGGTAGATGTACCAGCGCGGAATGCCGGGAATGTTCCTGTCTGAATAGTTGTGCACCGAGAAGGTATACACCCCGTTATGGTAGCCGCCGTTGGTGCCGAACAGGTTGATCGACTCCGGACCGTAATAGTCGGTATTGTCCTGCACCAGGCTGGTGGTTGAGAAGGAGCCATTCGGATCAGGATCATTGTTATCATAGGTGCCCGTGCTTTCCAGCCATGAATACCTGTCATAATAGACATGGAACCTGTAATCCGGGTCTCCATCCGCCGGGTCCTTGGTCGCCGTGGGGCCTACCACGTGCAGGTCCAGGTCATCCGGGTCCGGGCCCCACTGGACTATGACCCTGAGCTGAGGCTCGGCGATCTCCTGGCACAGGGCATACCGGGTGTTGTTGTCCCCGTTGTTGCCGTTCACGATGATGTTGTCGAACGTCAGCGTGAAGTAGTTGGGGTACGATATGACCAGGGAGTAAACGCCCGGGTCCAGGGTCGCGCCGCCGCTGTCCGATGTGCTGAATGTCGGGTCGGCGTTGAGGGTCCTGACCGTGACCCCCTCCCAGTCCTGGACGACCACGGTCGCGCCGCTGATGTTGTTGCCGGTATTTGCGTCCACGGTGCGGCCGGTGATGTGTCCGGCGGTCGCAGTGGTCGGCACCAAATAGACTATACCGCAGCTCAGCGTGACGCCCAGCTGGGCGGAGATGTTCGTCTTGGCGCCGTTCCTGTAATCGGCCAGCTCCGCAGTCAGGCGGTACGCGGTATCGCCCACCGGCACGTTGCTGAAAGTGAAGTTGCCTCCTCCTGACGATGACGCTGTTGTGACCAGGGCGCCGTTGGAAATCCGGTACAGCGACAGGGCCACCCCGTCGAGGGTGCTGCCAAGCGAGCTCAAGCAGATGCCGCTGATATTGCCGACCAGCGTTATGCCGCCTGAAACTGTGCCAAAGGCGCTCCAGTTCCCTGCCGTGTCGCGCGCCTTGACCCTGGCCTTGAACTGCCACCCGTCGGAGGCGCCCACCGTGCGGGTCCAGGTCTGCATTCCGGACGCGGGACTTGGCGCGAGGTCGGCCCCGTCCGTGCCGCCGTACACGATGGTCTCGGTCCCGTATTCATCCACCGCTACCAGCTGGATCCTCAAATTCGCGAAATCGGTCGTGTTCGTCCATCGATAGGAAAGACCGCCTGTCGTTGTGGTTTCGTTTCCCGGTGTAACTGTTACCGCCGGCGGCGTGGGAGCCGTCCGGTCCACGGTCCACGAACGCGTCGTTGCGCTCCCCGTGGACTGCCAGTTGCCGGCCAAGTCGCGTCCGATCACGGAGATGGTATGCGGCGCCTCCGAAACCGTAATCTGTATGTGCGTGGCCACCGGCGTGGACGCGCTCCAGGCGCCGCCGTCGAGCTTGTACTGGTAGTGGGTCACGCCCGTGCCGGCGATCGTGAAGTCCGTGCCCGTGCTGGTCACGGTGCTGCCCGCTGCGGGCGTGCCTGAGATCGTGGCGATCGGGGCCGTGATATCGACGGTCCAGGTATGCGTGGCCGGGCTGGCGGTGTCCTGCCAGTTAAAGGCAGCGTCGCGACCGATGACCTCGATCGTATAGGATGCCTCGGCAAGCGGACTGGTTAGCTGGATATGTGTCGCGATCGGGGTATCCGCGCTCCAGCCGGACCAACTGGTCCCGTTGTGGTACCGGTAGCTGTAGGCCACCACGTCCGTCCCGCCGACCGTGATATCGGTCGTCTGCACGTTGGTCGGATTAGCCGGCAGGCCGGAGAGCTGTGCCGTGGGCTTGGAAAGGTCTATGGTCCATTCATACGTGGTCGGGGACTGTATGTCCGGCGCAACCGTCTGCCAGTTGCCTGCCTCATCCCTGCCGATGACCTCGAGGATATGCTCGCCGGCAAGCAGGCCGCCCTCGATTATATGGGTATCGAGGTCGGTCACCTCCGCGCTCCAGCCGCCGCCGTCGAGCTGGTAGCTGTACGCCACTACGTCGGTCCCGCCGACCGTGACGTCGATCGACTGGCCGTTCGTGGGATCGGGCGGCGTGCCGGTAAGCGTGGCCGTGGGCGCAGTCAGGTCTATGAGCCAGGTGAAGGCCTCGGCAACGCCGGTCGCCTGCCAGTTGCCGGCGGCGTCACGGCCGATCACTTCGATAATGTGGGTCCCGGCGGCAAGGCCGGGAAGCTGTATGTGCGTGGCTATCGCCGTTTCCGCGCTCCAGGCGCTCCAGACGGTCCCGTTGTGGTGCCGGTAGCTGTAGGCCGTTACGCCCGCGCCGCCGACCGTGATGTCGGTCGTCTGCACGTTTGTCGGGTCCGCCGGCGTGCCGCTCAGAGACACGGCGGGGGCCGTGGTGTCGACCACCCAGGTAAACGATGTCGGGGTCGCGCGGTCCTGCTCGTTGTACGCCGCGTCAAGGCCCACGAAATCGATCTTGTAGGTGCCTTCCAGGGTCAGGTTCAACGTGAGGGTGCTGACCTGGGTGTTAAGCGAGCCCCAGTCGCTGACCAGGACCGCGTTCCGGTACAGGCGGTATCTGAAGTAGGCGACCGTGTCGTCCGCCTCCAGGTCGGCGCTCTGTATTGTGAAGCTCGGGGTCAGGTCGTTGCTCGGGTTCGCCGGTTTCGTGGCGATCACGGCTGTGGGAGCGATCGTGTCCACGGTCCAGGTGTAGTCCGTGGCCTGCGCCTCATCCGTCCAGTTGCCCGCATCGTCCAGGCCGATGACTTCAATCGTATGGGACCCGTCGCCCAGGCCCGAGAGAACAATATGGTCGGCTACGGGAGTACCGCCGGTTATATCATAGCCTACGGGATCCCACGCGCCGCCGTCGATGCGGTAGGCGTACTCCTCGACGCCGTCGCCGCCGACAATAATGTCGGTCCCGGTGTCGCTCGTGGGGTTGGCCGGAAGCTGGGACAGCACCGGGAATTTCTGCGTGGTGTCCACGGTCCAGGTGTGCTCGGTCGGCGTGGACTGCCAGTTGCCGGCCGCGTCGCGCGCGATGACTTCGAGGGTATGCGTGCCGTTCGCGACCGTTTCCACTATCGACCCGGTGCTCTCGCTGATGCCGCTCCACGCCTCCGCGCTGTCGAGACGGTACTTGTACGCCGCCACGCCTGCTCCGGATACAGTGATGTCCGTCGTGACCACGTTGGTCGGGTCATCGGGCGTATTGAGGAGAACGGCAGTGGGAGCGGTAATATCGATCACCCACGAGAAGGTGGTGGGCGAAGAGGTGCTCTGCCAGTTGTCCAGCGAATCCTTGCCGACAACTTCCAGCACATGGGGACTGGGCGTCTCGCCCAGTCCGGTCGCGGTTATGGTGTCGTCGGTCGCGAGCTCGATCTCGGCGCTCCAGGCCCCGCCGTCGAGGCGGTACTGGTAGCTCACGATGTCCGTGCCGCCGACAGTGATATCGATGTCCTGTATGTACGTAGGATTGGCCGGCGTGTCAGTGAGCTCGGCCACGACCGCGCCGCGTCCGTAGAATGGCATAATTTTCGCCGGGTTTATCGCGTTATCATGATTGTCTTGCACATTCACAACAATCATATTGTAGGTATCGCCATGTATCATGCCGGGTGATGTTACAACGGTCAGCTCGACTGTCATGTCGTCTACCAGCCGTGCATCGGTGATCGTTACATCGGGATTGGAGCCGGTTCCCTAGACGGTGTAGTTCGCGATGTCCTCGGCGGTCGTCCGGTCCAGGCGCCGGGAATTGTCGCTGAAGGCGATCCGTATCGTGTCATGCGCGGTCGCTGTAACGCCCGCAAGGTCAGGGGACGAGGTGTCAGGCGTAATAACGCTGCTGGGCAGGAATATCCCCTCGCCGTCGCTCTTGTCCATGTAGGCCTTAAAGACCTTGCTGTTGCATCCGGCAGAGAACAGCGCGGTTATGACAGCCATGGTGATGATCAATAGATGTTTTGCTCTCATTCTTTTGTACCTCATATAATCATTCACAACATAAAAAATGATATGGATGCTGGAATAGATCGTAGATTATATTTGATCTTATACATACATTTCATATTGGTTTTACGGTCGTGAATATAAATAGCGGCGTTCATAATCAATAATTAATCCTACAAATCTCTATTCTATATACCTATATTGTCAATGAAAAGACAATAAAAAAAACACGCTCGGGCGGATTTTTTTTAAAAAATAATACATTGTGTAGGTAGTAAATATTCAATATTAGTTATTTTGTTTATTTTATTTTAACCTGCATAACGGGTCAGAGCAATGTATTTAAAATCACTATCGGATTATTCGTGAAGAAATATTATGAAGTATTATTATATAGTAACAAGGTATCATTTAACCACTCCGCAATAGTAATGCGGGGCGATAACTATTCTGTTTGCCCCTGGGGGTCAGAGCACAGCAACAGGATCAGGGCATGGCCCCGGGGGTCAGAGCATGGCCTGCATTCCCCCTACCCCAGCGCAACGTCCAGGAACATCATGAGTGCGAACCCCACCATGGCGCCCACGGTGGAGAGGTCGGTCTCGTCGCCCGCCTGGGATTCCGGGATAAGCTCCTCGACAACGACGTAGATCATGGCGCCCGCTGCAAACGACAGGGCGTACGGCAGAAGCGGTTTTACGAACACGACCAGCAACGCGCCCGCGACACCGGCCACCGGCTCCACGAAGCCCGAGAGCTGGCCGTACCAGAAGGCCCGGAAGCGCGAGAAGCCCTCGCGCCGGAGCGGGATCGACACGGCCGCACCCTCCGGAAAATTCTGCAGACCGATGCCGAAGGCGAGCGCGACCGCACCGCCCGCCGCTGCCGCTGTCCAGCCGTCCGCCAGGGCGCCGAAAGCCACGCCCACCGCGAGCCCCTCCGGTATATTATGCAGGGTGATCGCGAGGATAAGGAGGACGCTCCTCTGCCAGGAGGTCTTGATGCCTTCTGCCTTGCTTGTATCAAGACCCATGTGCAGGTGCGGGAGGACCCTGTCCACCGCGAACAGAAACGCCCCTCCCGCGAGGAAGCCGGCGACTGCGGGGAGCCACACGATATCGCCGTGTGCATCGGCCATCTCTATGGCCGGGTTCAGGAGCGACCAGAAGCTCGCGGCGATCATAACGCCGGCCGCGAATCCGAGCATGGCATTCAGCACTTTTTTATTAATTGTCGCGAAGAAGAAGACCAGTGCGGCGCCCAGCGCCGTGACGATCCACGTGAAGAGCGTGGCGAAAAGCGCGAGCACCACCGGGTTGAAGCCCTGCAATAGTTCAGTGATCATATACTGCTCCTCCAGCTAACTATCCGGTTACAGACCGGGATTACCGTACCAGGGCGTCCGCGCAGGGAATGCCATATTCCCCACGCTCGCCCCCGTACAGCGTCACGCCGCAATCCCGTCCTTTTACGGAAGGGAACATGAATGACAATCGCATGCCGTCCGTAACATCGCAGGCGACGATCGGCATGGACCGGAGTGTCACGCCGCCGCGCGATGCAGCATCGAGTATGATATATCCGGTGGACGAGTTGTAGAACCGGCATGTCTCCCGCGACACGCGCATCACACAGGGGGTCGAGGCGCACACGGTCCTGCCGCCCCGGTCGAGCACTGTGGACGGGATGTTGCTTTCAATTCGCAGATCGGCACAGGGCGAGCAGGCGCACGGTACTGCCGCGGACAGGGCCATGGCCGCGAGTCCGGCGATCCTCATTACGGCGGCATCTCTGGTGCGATATGGCTTCATTTCTTTGAAAACAGCCTCCTGAGCCTGATGCCCGTGCCGGTGACCAGGATCGGCGGAAGCATTTTCAGTATAAGCCGCGTGTAACTTCCGGAAGGCGGCCTGTACAGCCTGTTCTCCGTCATGGTAATAGCGTTGTTCCCGCACGACTCCGCGCAGATGCCGCACCCGACGCACAGTTCATGGCTGTAACCGTGCGTCCTGTTAACGAGAGAATGCGCATGCGTATTGCAGGCCTTCACGCACCTCCCGCAATTATTGCAGAGCGATTCATCAACTGATGCGATTGCATGAGAAGGAGCAACCAGGTTTCTGCTGAAGTTGTTGTGTATCTTCAGCGCGCGGCAGCAGCAGTCGCAGCAGGTGCAGATGGCCGTGGGGGCCGACGGCCTCACGTTGGAGGTGAAAAAGACCAGCCCCTTCGCCCTCCTCTCTCCGAGAATAGCGAGCATCTCTTCCCTGGAAACGGTGCGGCCGCTTCCATCCTTCTCCAGGCCGCGGGAATAATCGCCGAAGGCGAGGCAGCCTTCATCGGCCGAAGCGCGTTTGCAGTCTTGGCCGGTCAGGCGCATCGAATGCCTGCAGGGGCATGTAGCATAAACGGCAAAATGCTTATGAGAGTCAACCAGCTCCAATACAAGGTCCGTATCGGCGACGATGCTGCCGGCATCGACCGCGCGCCGGACCGGAACATTGCGGATGGCGCTGATCGGCCTGTTTAAATAATCGCCCATATACCCGGTGTCAACCAGTTCATTGATGAGCTCCGCGAACGCCGCATGCCATTCATCCCGCTCCCCGCTTTTCAGAACAACCTCGAACAGGCCCGGGATAAGCGGATAAAGCATATAGCGGTTTGCGAGGCGGATGATGATCTTTTTCCGGACCATTTCTTCCAGCAGTGGGGCCAGCGATTCCGGGGCCAGGCCCGTTTTCCGGGCGATATGGCCCGGCGTTTGGGGGTGAACGAAAGAGAGCTGGCTGCCGATACGCGCCTCTTCCACGCTGAACAGAAGCTCGACAATCGCAACCAGCGTATCGCTCATGGGCGGCCCCATCGCCTTCACCGAGCTGAACTTCAGGGCCAGCCCGACGTGTGACGGGTGCGCGTTATATCCGGGTTGTATATTCATGCCTTTCGGGGTAATCGCATACCGGGCACAGGCTATGGTCTGATGGGTTTAAAAGCAAGCCTATTTCAGCGGGTAGCTCCAATCATTGATACGGATCCCTGAAAACAACCAGTGACTTTTCTATTGTTTGGGGCAGGTGCGGATACTTCTTCCGGAACGCGGCGGATACCTGCTTCAGGTCGTCAATTACCGTGTAATTGACCGGAACCGACCTCCGGTTGGCGAATATATCCATCACGATATGTGCGGCAATCTGTCCCGGGTCCCGCTCTGGCACGGTCATTTTTATCGAACCGATATAGTACACCTTCCCGGGTTCATACACGGTAAAGATGCCGTTCACATCCGATTTAAACTCGCCCCAGCTGATCCTGTCGATACTGTACCTGCCCTGCGGCACTGCAATATAAAACGCGCAGACCACTCCATGCTGATCAGGAACCACGGAGTAGACCCTGGAGTCCCTGCCAAGAATGGTACTGAAGGAAAATGAACCGTCGCTCCCCCGGTATGGCCTCTCGAGATAGGGCATCCCCGTGGTTGGGAGTATGAGCTGTCCTATCACTATGGATTCCCCGCCTTTCTGCAACACATAGTTATCCGGAATGGAATGGAGAGAGCACCCCGTAAAAAGCAGCAGCAGGATTATCGCACACCCGTGATAATATCCCATATTTGACCCCGCCACGGTTGAAAGTTTATATGCATAAGTTACTTTTTGTGAGACGATGTCAAGCAAAACATCTCCTTCAATTCATGCATGGATCAAACCGGGAGCATTTACTGTTTCTCTGTTGACGGAGAGACCGCGGCCCCATACCATGCCCTATTATATTGAAGGGACGCCATGGAGTCATTTAAAACAGCCGTGTTCTGCGATTTCGACGGGACCATCACCTCGAAGGAAACCCTTTCCGGCATGGTCAGCCACCTCGTCCCCGACAGGTGGAAGGAGATCCTGCCCGAGATGCTCGCCCGCCGCATGACACTGCGCGAAGGAGTGAAGACCCTCGTCGAATCGATCCCGACGAAGCGGTACGGCGAGGTGATCGATTTCGTCATGGCGGTACCGATACGCCCCGGCCTCGAGGAGCTCCTCGACTACCTCGATTCACGCGGCGTGCCGCTCATCGTGATATCCGGCGGCCTGCGCGGCATGGTGGAGGCCCGTCTCGGCCCGTTGAAAACGCGGGTGCGCGGCATTTACGCGGTCGACACGGACCTCAGCGGCGAGTATATCCGGGTCTCCTCTACCCATGAAGGGGAAACCGAGCTCATGGACAAACCGAAGATCATTTCTCAATATGGTGCGGAGCAGGTGATCGCGATCGGCGACGGGTTTACGGACATAAACATGGCGCAGGTCTCGGACCTTGTGTTCGCGCGGGATGCCCTGGCACAGATACTGCATAAAACGGGGAAAGAGTTCATCCCCTGGAACGATTTTCACGATATAAGGCGCGAGCTGGATAACAGGTGGGAAGCGGGGAGCGGCCGCTGATCGCCCCCCCTGTGTTACTGCACCCTGAAGCGGAACCTCTTTTCTACCGAATTGCTCTTGCTGAAATGGGCCCGGACTTCGTACAGGCCCGGTTCGAGGCCCAGGCCGGGAAACTCCATTTTGCCGCCGGCCGCGCTGTAGGTCCAGTTGTATGACCGGTATCTCCCGTCACCATCGCCGGCCCTCGATATGTCAATCCAGCAATTCCGGTACTCCGGCATATTTTTATAGTACACGACAACGGTATCCGAGGCGGTATACACGCTCTTGCCGGTCCAGAGGACCACTTTTTCAGCTTCCTCGTTATCCGACGGCTTGCCCTGCTTCGAAGACGCATCCACGCCGTCAGCTTTTTTCTCTTCGCCGCTGCCTGCGCCGCCGCCCTTCAGGTAATCCGCTTCCATCCTGATGATGTCGGACCCGCTGGTACCGTCTATGTCATCGATCGGCTCGATCGCATGGAACCGGTCGAACTCCTTGCTCTCATCCTCGCTGACGGGCCTCGTTCTGATGTCTTCCTTGACAACGGCGGCGTTTCCCGCGCCGATCATCTCGCCCTCCCCGGTCTCCCTGCCTGCCGCGGCCTTTTTCACTTCCACCGTTCCGTCGCTGACAGCCACAACCGGCTCGCCCCTGCCATACTGGACGCTGAACTCGGTCCCGCGCACGGCAGCCATGTAGGCTTTCGTGTAGATCCTGAAGTCTCTTCCTTTTTGCAGATGACGCAGCCGGGATAACACCCTGCCCTCTTCCATGAGGAGCCGCGTGCCGTTCCTGCCCATGATCTCATACAGTCCCATCGTGGTGTCCGCCTCGATACTGATGACCGAGTCCCGGCCGATCTGGATGACCAGCATCGAAGCGGCGCCGGTCCTTACCACGTCACCAGGCTTAAGCTCCACCTTGTGCCCCAGCGGGCGTACCGCGGAACCGGGCCGCTCAAGTGTCACGGAGCCGATCACAAAAGTGGTCATGGCGCGGACCGGGCCCTCTTTTTTCCCGCAGGCCCCGCAGAGGGCGACTGCAGACAGCAGCGGCAGGATTACGAGGAAAGAGCGTATACGTACGCTGGTTTTCATTTATCTTCTCCTTATAAATTAATGGCGAAAAATCCTGTTTATAATAAGGCAGATACTTCATGGCCGGTAATTCCAGCTTACGATGAATAGTGTTCGTGCACCCTGAAAATAACGCAACTTTTTTATTAACACATCAGCCTGATACCCCTCTACTGTCCGTTTCATTAATATTCGCGTTGACTTTTTTCCGGCATTATCGTAAGCTTTATTAAATTTTTATCAGGAGTGCTGCATGGACCAAACGCCGCCAAATATCCAGCTGCCGGAGCTCACGCCGGAAAACCGTAAATTTATAAAAAACTTTTTCCTCAAGTTCCTCCTGAAAACCGAGGCGGTCAGCTACTTCATCATGGTGCCGGTGATCGTATTCGTCCTGTGGCTCAATATAGAGTTCACCGCGGAGCAGTGGCGCACGTTCTTTATCGTCATGACAATAGTTTTCCCCGTGTCCCTGGCCACGACCCTAATCAACAACAAGATCGTCGTGACGCCGATCACATCCTATTTCACGGCGCTCCTGGCGGGGGCCGAAGTCACGCGCGAGGTGTATGACGGGGCCTTCAGGCGTTTCATGTTGCTCCCCTACCTGCACAGCATAGGGGCCTTTTTCAGGTGGATCGTCGGCCTCGGCATGGCTATCGTGCCGTACATGATAATTCTGGACCTCACAAGCCTGCAGATTTCGCTCATGTGGATTACCACCTTCCTCGCGGCTTTCTCCGGAATCGTTTTTTACTTTCTCTTCTCCGAGATCTTCACCCAGCAGGTTTACGCCATGGGCGTGTTTCCGGAGCGGCCGTCGAGGCCGGTAAACCTCAGGATGAAGCTCCTCAACCGCCTGACCTGGACCGTGCTGTTCATATCCGCCGTGCCGTTCGTCATCCTGGGCACCTACACCCTTACGCTCGCCCAGGGCAAGGGGTTTGACACCATCGCCTTCTACGGGAAAGTGGCAGTCATAGCCTTCATCGGGTTCGGCGGGGCCATCTTCATATCCTCCATCCTCAACCGGTCGATCACATCGAAGATCGCCATCATCATCGAGTTCCTGGAAAAGGTCGGACAGGGGCGCCTCATGGCGTTCGCGACCAAGCTCCTGGTCGAGGACGAGTTCGCGAAAATTAACCGCTCGGTCTACAAAATGAAGGAAAACCTGAGGGGCGTGGTCGTGGCCACGTCGGAGAAGGCCCATGACCTCGAGGAGTACAGCGGGAAACTCAACGTCTCGTCGCGCGGCCAGTCTGAAAACGCCCGGTCCCTCTCCGCTTTCGTGGAGGAGGCAAGCAGCGCCTTCGACGAGATGTCCAACACCTTCGAGTCGAACCTCACGACGATAGACAACCAGCTCGGCCGGTTCGACTCCCTGAGGGGCGAAATCCTGAAAACGACCGGCGACAGCCGCGAGCTCCAGGCGAGGTTCGACGGCATACGTGACAATATCAACAAGACCCTCGAGCGGTCCCTGGAGGGCGAGAAAACGCTGACCAAGTCGGTGGGCGCCATGCAGGAGCTCAGCGCCTATGTCAGGAACATCGACGAGATGGTGGACCAGATCAACGATATCGCCGAGCAGATCAACCTGCTTGCCCTGAATGCCTCCATCGAGGCCGCCCGGGCCGGGGAGCACGGGCGCGGTTTCGCTGTCGTTGCCGACGAAGTGAACAAGCTCGCGGACCAGACCACGTCCCTGGCCGGCACCATCCGGAAGAACATCGGCGAGCATTCCAGCAAGATAAACAGCGAGCTCGGGTTCATAACGACTACGGCGCGCATCTTCAGTGACGTGCGCTCCAATATCGAGGAAACAGCGCGCGTCATCGAGGAGTCCCGCGCCTTCACCGGGACCCTTGCCGAGCGCAACCAGGAAACCGAATCTGCCATCGAAGACTTCAGTAAAACGTCGGCGGCCATAACCAACTCCTCGCAGGAACAGCGCCAGGTCATACGGGAAATGACTGAAAGCATGTTCGAGATCGGCAGGATCGCACAGCAGTCGGCCGAGAACGCCGAGACGGTGCGCGACCTGTCCTCGAAGCTCGACGAGAGCGCACATGAGCTCTCCACGAACATCAGCATGTTCGACGTCCACAGGTCCGGGCAGGACGATTGACCGCATGCGGAAGGCGGGATCGCGTGACCCCGCCCTCCGCATGCATAAAAAAATAATATACTTGAATTTCTCCCTGCCCTCCTCCAATAATACCCCACCGGAAAACCATGATCCGAAAACAGAAACCCGGAAGGACCGACCGATGAAACTGATCATACAGATCCCCTGTTACAACGAGGAAGCCACCCTCGCGATAGCCCTGAAGGAGCTTCCCCGCAGGCTTCCCGGCATCGATACGATAGAATGGCTCATCATCGACGACGGCAGCACGGACAACACCGTCGCGGTGGCCAAGAAGAACGGCGTGGACCACGTGGTGCACTTTAAAAAGAACCGGGGACTGGCCGAGGGATTCAAGGCCGGGCTTGACGCCTGCCTGTCGCTCGGTGCCGACATTATCGTTAACACCGACGCGGACAACCAGTACCATGCCGGCGATATCCCGAAGCTCATCCAGCCGATCCTTGAAGGCAAAGCGGACTACGTTATCGGCGCGCGGCCGATCACGGACATACGGCACTTTTCGTTCGTGAAAAAGCTCCTCCAGAAGTTCGGGAGCTACGTGGTGCGTCGTGTGAGCATGACCGACATACCGGACGCGCCGAGCGGGTTTCGCGCCCTCAGCCGCGACGCCGCGCTCAAGCTGAACGTGTTCAACGCCTACACCTACACGCTGGAGACAATCATCCAGGCCGGCAGGAAGAACATGGCCATCACCTGGGTGCCCGTGCGCGTGAACGAGGACCTGCGGCCGTCGCGGCTGGTCAAGAGCATCTCGAGCTACATCAAGCGCTCCATCATCACCATATTCCGCATTTTCGTGGTGTACGAGCCGTTCCGCTTCTTCCTCCGGATCGGCATGGTGATGTTTATCATCGGCATGGTCCCGGTGGTGCGCTTCCTCTATTACTACGCAACCACCGGCGGCGCGGGCCACATCCAGTCCCTCGTCCTGGCTGCCGTACTCATGCTGATGGGGTTCCAGTCCATGATCGCGGCCTTTATCGTGGACCTGATGGCCGTTAACCGCGCGCTCCTGGAGGACATCCAGTACCGGCTCAGGAAGGCCGCCGGCAACCCGGGGAAAGAAAGCGCTCGCGGCCGCGCCGGAAGGAAATAATGGGCATGCCGGACAACCACCCGGGCCGGGAAAGCGCACCGGACGAGATCCTGCGAGAGCGGAAGCGGCGCATATTCAGCTGGAGGACGATGGTTTTCCTCGCCGTCTCCCTGCTGCTCGCATGGCTGCTGCTGCGCCAGATGGACATCGCGGGCACGGTGGACATGATCCGGAAGGCGGACCCGCTCCTGATCGCCGCCTGCTGCGCCGTCTACGTTCTCTCCAACATCTCGAAAATGCTCCGGTTCCGCGTCATGCTGGGGGACTACCGGATCCCGCTCTTCGACCTCTTCACGATCACGAGCTATCATAATTTTTCCAACATGGTGTTCCCCGCGCGCACGGGCGAGCTGACCTTCGTCTATTACCTGAAAAAAATCGGCGGCGTCGACATGACCAAGGGGCTCCACATACTGGTCGTCACGCGCATCTTCGACTTCATCATCATCGCGATCTATTTTCTCTGCTCGCTCGTGCTCTTTTTCGGCAGGGAGACGTCGGTCGCGCTCGTCGCCGCCGGCATCGTGTTTCTCGTCATCTCCGTCATCATATTGTTCAACCTGAAATGGCTCGTCATCCTGTGCGGCCGGCTGTTTCATATGGCGGCCGACCGGCCCCGTTACAGGGACAGGCCCCTCGTGAAAAAGGCCATGGGCCTGATCGACGTGCTCGTTGGGGAGTTCTCCTCCTTCAAAACGGGAAAGTTCGTCCCGCTGCTCGCCCTGACGACCATGCTCGTGTGGGCGGTCCTCTACTTCATATTCTTCCTGTCCATCAGGGCGCTCGGGGTCGAGGTCGGGTTCATCCAGTCCGTGGCCGGGTCCACGGGCAGCGTGCTCACCAATGTCCTGCCCATCAACAGCTTCGGGAGCTTCGGTACGCTCGAGGCGGGCTGGACCGGCGGCTTCATGCTGGTCGGCATGGGCAAGCAGGACGCGATCTTCACCGGGTTCGGTTTCCATGTCATCTGTCTGCTTGCCAGCGCGATCCCGGCGTTTTTCTGCTTTATCGCGGCGAGAATCGGGAAAAAGTGACGGCCGGACGCGGCGCGCGCGCCGTTTTTTTCCTTGACGCGTATCCCGAAGGGGCGACAATGTTCGGGTCGGGCGATTCGCATACAGTTTCCCGGGCCCTCGCGGCCCGGCACCGGGTGAGATGATACCATGAGCATGAGCTTCCAAAACCTGTCCATCGTGGCGATGCGCGCCCTGCAGCGCAACAAGATGCGCACGGCACTGACCTGCCTGGGCATCATCATAGGCGTGTTCGCGGTCATCCTCCTCGCCGGCATCAGCAACAGCCTCAAGGTGTCAGTCCGCGAGAAGATACAGAGCTTCGGCACCAACGCCCTGACCATGATGGCCGTGAAAAAACCGTTCACCGAGGCCGATTTAAAGGATATCCGGCGCACCATTCCCGACGTGCAGTATATCACCCCGATGAACTCCTGGGAGTTTCCGGTCAAGTACAAGAGCAAGAACATCCAGCGGCAGATCTTCGGCGTCAGCAACGAGTATTTCATGATGGGGAACTGGGAGCTCGAGAGCGGCAGCTTTTTCTCGCCCCAGGAGATCACCTCCTACGAAAAAGTCGCCATCATAGGGCACAGCATCAAGAAGCTGCTGTTCGAGGACGAGGACCCGCTCGGCAAGGTGATCCTGATCAACCGCATCCCCTTCAGGATCGTCGGCTGCCTGCAGGAGAAGGGCATGTCCCTTGCGGGCAGGGACTTCGACGACTTCATCGTGGGCCCCTACTCGACCCTATCGATGAAGCTCTTCGGCACCCAGAGCTTCTTCGTGATCAACGTCGCCACCTATTCCGAGACCCAGGTGGACACGGTCAGGCAGGAGCTCCTGGACCTGCTCCAGCGCAAATACTCCCTCACGCCCGAGCAGATGCAGGACTACAAGATCACCTCCAGCAAGGAGGTCATCAAGAAGACCGAGGAGATATCCAGCTACCTCGCGCTCGCGTCCGTCGCCATCGCCTTCATATCGCTCATCGTCGGAGGCATCGGCATCATGAACATCATGCTCGCGTCCGTGAGCGAGCGCACCCACGAAATAGGAATACGCATGGCCATCGGCGCGAAGACCAGGGACATCCTGATGCAGTTTCTCATAGAGGCCCTGATCATCAGCGCGTTCGGCGGCGTGTCCGGCATCTTCCTGGGAGTGCTCGTGTACGGGATGTACACCGCGGTCGCGAGCCAGCCCTTCATCTTCTCACTCTCCACGGTCGTCGTATCCTTCATGTTTTCCGCTCTCGTGGGCGTGGGATTCGGATTCTACCCCGCGTGGAAGGCATCCAGCCTCAACCCGATCGACGCGCTCCGGCATGAATAGCGCACCCCTGTTGCATTAATGATACAAGTGTGCATTTTTGCACTGCGCGCAGCGCATCGCGGGAAAAAATAAACACATAGTCCTTGACAGGCCAAATTTATGAAATTATTGTGGCGCGCATGTAATTCAACTTCACGATAGTTTCTTCAGGCCCACGGGGACAGAGAGACAGCGCAAGCAACCGGCAGGCCAATTCAAGAATCAAGCGGGCTATATGGCACAGACACGGCGAATCTCATCAGCGGGAAATAAAAACAAAAAGTTCAGGGTCGCGTTATTTGCGGACGTCCTGAGGGAAAACCTCGACGGCGTGACGCATACGCTCTACAACATCATCGAGCGCGTTCCGGAAGACCGGTTCGAGTTCCTGTGCATCACGCCCTATCCTCCTACCGAGAAGGTGAAGTTTCCCTTCCCGGTCGTCGTGTGCCGGTATGTCAAGATGCCGTTGTACGGCGACTATCCCCTCGGCCTGCCCTATTTCGACAAAAATCTCGAGGAGGCGCTGGAGAAGTTCAAGCCGGACATCGTCCACTTCACCACCCCGTCGTTTCTGGGGCGTTACGCCCGGAACTACGCGAAGCGTAACAACATTCCGCTGGTCACGACCTATCATACGCATTTTCCAATGTACGTATCCTATTATTTCAAATACCTGCCGTTCCTCAACTTCCTGAGCCACATCGTGCCGTACATTCTCAGATACTACTACAATGCCTGCAACCTGGTATTCGTGCCCACGGCGCCGGTGCTCGAGGACCTGGTCCGGTGCGGCATCGAGCGGAAGCGGATGACGATCTGGGGCCGCGGGATCGACATGAAACAGTTCAACCCCCGGAATCGCGACACAAACTATATAGACAAACTGTGCGGCAAGGACACGCTCCGGATACTTTTCGTCAGCAGGATCTTCTGGATCAAGGAAATATCGACCATCGTCAAGATTTACCGGCGCCTCAACAAATCCCACCCGAACGTGAAAATAGTCATCACCGGCGACGGGCCCCAGTTCAACTGGATGCGGAAGAAGATGCCGGATGCGGTGTTCACCGGCAAGCTCATCAACTCCGATCTTGCCCGGATATACGCCTCCTGCGACCTGTTCCTCTTCCCGTCGATCACGGAGACGTTCGGAAACGTGGTGCTCGAGGCGCTGGCCTCGGGGCTCCCGGTCGTGGCCGCCGCGAAGGGCGGGCCCGCCGGCATAGTGAAGGATGGCGAGACCGGATACCTGGTGGAGCCTAAAAACATAGACGTCTTCTGCGAAAAGCTGGGCCGGCTCGTCGACGACGCGCGCCTCAGGAAGCAGATGGGCGTCCGGGCGCACAAATACGCGCAGTCCCAGAAGTGGGATATCCTCTGCCGCGACATGTACAGCTCGTACGAAGAGAAAATACTGGAAAACAGAGAGGCCAGAGGAACCAAATGAAGCTGCCGTCCGACCTGGCGGAGGCCCCGGCCCCGAAAAAAAGCAGGGTCCAGCTCATCATCAGGGCCGCAGGGCTCCTGCTCGGCCTGTTCCTGATCTACTGGTTCGTTTCGAAATCGCCCCTGGCGGGCATCGGGGAACAGCTGAAGCTCGTCAACGTACGGTTCGTCTTCCTCATCGCGGTCACCTTCGTTGCGTACCTCATGGTGACCGTGGCCTGGCGCCTCTCTTTTTACAAGTACCCGGGCCACCTGTCCACGGCGCGGCTTTTCATCATCCGGCAGATCGGCGAGAGCCTGGCCCAGATCAACCCTACGAACGTGATCGCGGGAGAGGCCCTCAAGGCCCTGCTGCTGCGGAGGGCCAAAATCCCCTACAAGGACAGCATCGTCTCGCTCACCATCTCCCGTTTTCTCGTGCTATTCTCCGCGCTGACGCTCATCATGATCGGCGTGTACGTCTTTTTCGACAAGCTCAAGTTCCGGACCGGGGCGGCTTCCCTCTCGATTACCATAGCCGCCATGTTCGCGCTCCTCGTTTTTTTCCTTTACCGCCTGGGCAGCGGCAGGGGGATCATGTCCCTCCCGGCCGCGGTTCTCAGGCTCATGCAAAAGCGCTTCCCCGATTCCACGCGGCTGACCGGCTCGATCGCCAAGATGCACGAGGTGGACGAGGAGCTGATCGACTTCTATAAAACCAAGAAGGGCCCGTTCATTGTCGCCTTCCTGCTCTCATTCGGAAGCTGGCTCATGGGGGCAATGGAATTCTGGGTGATACTCCGCCTGCTCGACCTCCCGGCGACGTTCCTCTCCTGCGTGGCCATCGAGGTCGGGGTCATGGTGTTCAAGGCCATAGGGGCCTTCGTCCCGGGACAGATCGGCATCGAGGAGTATGCCAGCAAGATGATGCTCGAGTTCGTCAACGTGCCCGGGTCCGGCGTGTGGATCACGGTCTCGATCCTGAGGCGCGCGCGCCAGATCTTCTGGATAGGCGCGGGGTTCATCGCCTTTCTCGTCATCATGAGACAAACCGGTGGAACCGATAATGGAAATACTGTTCATAACGCATAAGTATCCGCCCACGATCGGCGGGATGGAAAAGCAGAGCTACGAGCTGATCAACGGCGTGGCGCGCGAGCACAAGGTCCACACCCTCATATACGACAACCGGATGAGCCGGGCCCGCTTCATCCTTACCCTCCCGATGAAGGTACGGAAGGTCCTGCGCGAAAACCCGAACATCTCCCTGATACACATGAACGACGGCCTGATGGCGTTCGTGGGGCTGATCATCAAGAGGATAACCGACGTCCCGGTCCTGGCGACCATCCACGGCCTGGACATCGTGTTCCCCAGCAAAATCTTCCAGCGCGTCGTGCTGGAGAAGTTCAAAAGGCTCGACGGCGTGATCGCTGTGAGCCAGGCGACGGCGCAGGAGTGCATCAAGCGGGGCATCGACCGGGACAAGGTCTACGTGGTGCGCAACGGCGTCGATACCGACATGTCCCTCATCAACCGGCAGGCAGGCTTCCGTAAAGTACTCGAGAAAAAGATCGGCGTCCCCCTCCAGGACAAGAAGATACTGGTCTCGATCGGCCGGAGCGTGAGAAGAAAGGGCTTTTCATGGTTCATGACGAAGGTGGTGCCCCACCTGGACAAGAACATCATCTTCATGATCGTGGGGCCTTCCGACCCGAACATACGCAGGATCCAGTTCATGCTGAACCTCCTGCCGCGGCGCGTTGCCCACCTGATCGTGCTGATGCTGGGACTGGGCATGGACGAGATCGATATTCACAGGGCGCTCCGGAAGCCGGAGATCGCCGGCAGGGCCTTTTACCTGGGCAAGCAGCCGTACGAGGACATGGTACAGATCCTCAAGCACGCGGACATGTTCGTGATGCCCAACATCAAGGTCGAGGGCGACGCCGAAGGCTTCGGGCTGGTCGCGCTGGAAGCGTCGGTGAACGGGACGCCCGTGCTCGCCTCGGCGATGGAGGGAATCACCTGCGCGGTCATCGACGGCAGGAACGGGTTCCTGGTCCCCCCGGAGAAGGAATCGGCCTGGATCGAGAAGATCCACAACCTCCTCTCGGACCTCCCCTACCTGAAGCAGTTCGGCGAAGGCGCCAAGAACTTCACCATCACCAACTATGCGTGGAAGAAGATGGTGGACGGCTACATCAAGGTCTTCAACAAGTACCATTGCCGGCACGCCTGGGACCGCAGCCACGCGGCTGAAACGGTTGGCGCCACCGGCACCGCCGCTCCCGGCAATTTCATAGAAAATAACGTGTGAGAACCGACCATGCTGAACGCCATTAACAAATTGACAACGGGACCTCGCTTTTTTGCCGCGGCCGCACTTATGGTCATGCTTTTTACCGGCATGAGGGCCGTCCACATCAACGCGGACGCGCCGCAGGATCTCACTACATCGGCGGCCACCATCACCGACGAGGGCTTCAAGACCTACGACCCGCGCAACATCGTCCTGTACGGTGACATCAAGTGGACCCCCGAGGACGAATACCAGGGATGGGCCGGGACCAGCCCGCTGGCCACCATCCCCTACCTCTGGATATTCAGGAATTTCGGAGTGAGCTACGCGTCGATCCGCCTTCTTTCCGTGGCCTACGCGGCGCTGACCATGATACTGCTTTTCCTGTTCCTCATGCGCAACTATGACCGTGCCACCGCGCTCGTGGGACTGCTCCTGTTCGGAACCAACTACTTCACCGCCATGTACAACCGCCTGGGCCTGTTCGAGGCGCACCTGATATGCTACGTCATGCTTTCACTCTTCGGGTTCGCGGAGGCGTTCCGGCAGCCACCGCCCGGGGCCGGCAGGCGGATTCCCCTGCGCGCGCTCTTTTTCCTGGCGGGGCTCGCGGGCGTGGCCGGCGGCTTTTTCATAAAGAGGAACCTGCTCGTGATAGCCCCGGCGCTGTTCCCGGCGCTTCTCGTGTACCTGTGCGGGCGCTCAAAAAAATACGCACGGCTGATCAACACGGCCTTCGTATCCGTGCTCGCCGTTATCGTCATATTCTGGCTGATTTTCGGGCACCTGTTCTTCCTCCGCACCGTCCTGGCCTTTTCGCTCATGTCGTACGAGGTCTTCGGCAGGCCCCTGGCCGCATTCATCCCCTTCACGGCGTTCGACCCGATCCACCTGGTCCTGGCCAAGGGGATGTACCTGGAGTTCGTGTTCCTCCATCCCATGACGTTCTTCCTCGGGTTCATCTACGCCCTGTACACGTTTTACAATTATATCTTCAGGGAGCGCCGGAACCACGGCGACCTGTTTCTGTCAAGCTGGCTCCTGTTCGGGTTCCTGTTCCTGACCATCATGTATTACAGCCCGTCGCGCTATTACCTCCTCTTCATCATCCCGCTGATCGTGCTCGCGGCCCGCTTTATCACCGGCGCCGCGGGGCCCGCGGTCGCAGACTACATCATGGAAAAGAAGAAGTCCCCGCACGGCCTGCTGCTCGGCCTTTTCCTTCTGTTCGGGGCGCTTTATACCGGGATCGTCGTCCTGGTGCAGGCGGTGCCCGTATCGGTCCGGAACATGCTTATTGACAAGCTCTACCCCTACTACCTGGCGCGCGATTACAGGACCATCGCCCTGCTCGCGGCACTGGCCGTCCTGGTCCTCGTGGCCTGCTCCGCGGCGGCCGTGCTCAAGCGCAAGCGCCTCCTCGAGCTGCTCAGGAACCCGAAATTCAGCCCGGTCATACTGGCTCTCATTATCGGGCTGCAGCTGTTCCAGTACGGCAGGTGGTTCCTGTTCCACGACCACACCCTGTACCAGGCCTCGCAGGAGGTCGGGCGGGACCTGCCGGCGGACGCGGTCCTGGCCGGGAGCTGGTCATCGGGCCTGGTCGTGGAGAACCGGATCATGCCGCTGGTCGTCCAGTCGCTCATCCCGTACAACCATAACCTGATCAAGAAAATGACCTATGATATACCCGTGCCGATCAACTCGCTCAGGGACGGGAACTTGACGACCGAATACCGGAGCAACATCCCCCTGTATATAGCGGTATGCAGAAACGTCATTTTCGAGAAAGCTATCGCCGACCTGTACCGCGACCATTTCACGCAGGAGAATCTCGTTAAAACCTTCAGGTTCGGTTTCTTTAAAATTGAAATATTTAAAATGAAAAAATACAGGCTGAAATCAGAGGATGAGGTCAAGGCGCTTTTTGAAAAGCTTCTGTAGGCTGGCTCCCTGCGTCCTTATCGCGCTGCCGCTGTTCATCGCGCCTCCGGCCCCCGCCGGCGACTCCCCCCTCATGGGGATCCTCCGCTTCAGGGCCGCGGGCGCGAGCGGCGAGACCCTTTCGGCCGCCTACCACGCCATGACCGCTGCCGCACGGAAGGACCGGCTCTATGCCGCGCCGCGGCGCGACGCCGTACTGCTTGCCTACGCGTACGAGACGGGAAATACGATACCGGCCGCAAGCCTCAGGCGCTATGCGCAGATCTGCGCCAGGCTCAGGTGCACGCACCTCCTGCTGGGACGGATCATCGCCCGGGACCGCGCGCTGACCATCGAAGCGAAGGTATACTCGGCCGCGGACCGTGCCTACCTCTGCACCATCAGCGAGCCGGTCACCGCAACAGGCCTGAACGCCGCATCGGACAGGGTCGTGCGCCGGGCCTCGCTCTTCGTGCAGGGCAAGCTCCCCGTGGTGTCGGGGCTGAACGTGTCGCGCGGCGCCTCGTTCGACCGGGTCACCCTGTCGTGGCTCTGCAACTATCCCGACGCGGTCTTTACCATAACCCGCTCCTACTTCGAACGGGGCCCGGCCGTCCCGATCGGCGAGACGAAGGTGACCTCATTCTCGGACATGACGGCAGAGCCGGGAATAAAATGCTGGTACGCCATCACGCCCTCGCGGGGCGGTGCCGCGGGCATGCCCGTGACCGGGTACGGATACCGGAAGCCGCCGAACCCCCGCGGCCTCACGGTGGACGAGATGCTCGGACCCCGCACCAGGCCCTGGCCGCCGGAACCCGCAACGGAGGAGGAGCGTGCCCGGCAGAAGCTCCACCTTGAGCTGCTGGATAAATACTATGAGAGCTATTTCATGGCGTCGTTTATCGTCATGGTCGGCAGGATGTACATCAACAGCGGCGACCTCCTCGCCTACCGCGATTTCAGGAGCTACACGTGGGACCCGGCCAACCGGACCGTGTTCTTTGCCAGGCCGGGCGTCCTCACCATCAAGTTCTACTCCAAGCGCTTTTTCCGTTTCGTGCGGGACATATACAACATGGGCATCCCCTTCGAAGACCTCCTGCCCCGCCTGATCTCCAACGCCATACTCTTCTGCGTCCGTTCGGGCGAATCCGAGGTCCGGGAGCCCTCCGGCAGGGTCCGCTACCTGCCCACCATGGAGGCCGTCGGCATGTCCACCGAGTACGTGCGCGACTACGAGAAATGGAAAAGCCACTCCGTCGTGTTCGCGACCAGCGACGAGAACCTCTATAAAAAAGTGCGGGAGGCCGAGTCAAAAGGCTACTGAACCCCCGGCCCGCGCCCTATTTCTTCCAGTGCTTGTTGAAAAATTTCATGAATTCGCGGCCCTCGTGGGCGAGCGACTCGTCCAGGCTCGCTCCGTCGCGGTACTCGATCAGCTTGCGCATGGTCTGCAGCATGTCCGGGTTCATCGCCGCGATATGGCCGGCCAGCTCCTTCGCGCGGGACACCAGGCGCTCCGGCGCGACCACCTCGTTCACCAGGCCGGCCCTGAGCGCCTCCTGCGCGGTAATGAACTGGCAGGTGAAGGACATCTGCCTGGCCATCCGCTGGCCGACCGCATTTTGCAGGAGCTGGCTCATGCCCCACCCGGGGTGAATCCCCATCTTCACATGCGTGTCGGCGAAGGATGCCTGCTCCGAAGCGATCAGGAAGTCGCAGTTCAGGGCCAGCTCGAACCCGCCGGTCATGGCCGGTCCATTTATCGCGCCGATGATCGGCTTGTCACAGGCGCCGAGCACGTCCGAGAGCAGCTTCCCGTCGCCCCGCGGATCGATCAGGTTGTCGGTGGCTATGGCCTTCAGGTCAAGCCCCGAGCAGAAGGCCGAGCCCGCTCCGGTCAGGACCGCGGCCCGTATATCGATGTCCGAGGCGACCGCCTCGATGCAGTTGTACAGGTTCTTCAACAGGTCCTGGTTCAACGCGTTGCGCCGCTCCGGCCGGTTCAGCGTGATAAGCGCCACGCCGTTCTCTTTCTCGAATAATACAGTCTTTTCCATGGGTGATCCTCTCTCGTTAATTCGTATCGTTACTCGCGTATAAAATAGCCGTCCTTGACGCCGAGGCCAGCCACGCGCCGGCCCTTCATGACAAAATCGTATATCTCGCCCTTCTCGGACTGCCCCGGGTAGATGTACACGAAGGTGTGCAGGGACGTGGGGATCAGCCCGTAGCGGAGGCCGGTCGTGGACTTGGTCGCGACCAGGTAACCGCCCGGGTGGAGCTCGATCTCGACGTAAGCGCCGCCGTCGTTCATGCGGTACCGGCCCGTGAACATCGCGAGCTGTTTCGGGGACGGCCGGTCGGCCTGGAAGCTCACCGGGTCAAAATCGTCCGTCATCAGCGCGCGGCAGAACCGCGCCAGCCTGCTCTTGAGCCCGTAATAGTAGCCGTAAAATTCCTCGCGGTCGTACACGGGCGGGTTGCTGATGAACACGTACCCGCAGTCGTGACGCGGAAACATTTGCATGAACCCGCCGGCGCCCGGCATGTGCGCGGCATGATGCAGGGAGTAGACGTCCCCGTCGATAGCCCAGACGCGGAAGCAAATGCCGCGGTATTCCTCGTTCTTCGACGAAGGTCCCTCGATGGTTTTGTCCACGATTGTGCGGTACATGCGTTTCGAGATGATCCGTTTCCCCCGGAACACCCCACCGTGCATCAGCATGACCAGGTAGTTGGCCAGGTCGTCGATGGAACACTCCACGCCGGCCGCCCCGTGCGTGCTCAGGGGAGCGCGCGAATCGTACATCTCCATCGGTATCAGTATCTTCCGGGTGATGTACTCTCCCAGGGGCATGCCGGAGGCCTCGAACACGACAAAACCGAGCAGGTTGTAGCCCTGGTTGCAGTAATTGAACCGGAAGCCGGTCGGGTACTTCTGCTCGGGCACGGTAAAGGGAAAGCTTTTCTCTTCATATTTCGGGTTCGGGTCTTCCACGAGCCCGGACGTGTGGGTCAGGAGGTGCCATATGGTGATCGGCCGGGAGCCCAGCGCCCTGTTCTCGAACGTGACCTGCAGGTACTTGCTGACCGGGTCGTTGAGGGAGATGATGCCGCGCTCGGCGAGCTGCAGAATCGCGATCGCGGTGAAGGTCTTGGTGAGCGACGCGACCCCGAACGGCCGGGAGGGCTCGCACCGCACCGTCTGCCGGTAGATCACCCGGTCATGCTCCACCACGGCCGCGGCAGCGGAAGGCACGATCGGGTAGTAGGTATTCGCGAGCAGCCATGCCGAGAGCGATTTTTTCTCCGCGATAATGTTCCGTGCGCGGAGCTCGCGCGCCGCTTCTTTGCTCAACGTGCCGGGCCCCGGCCCGGGCACTGCGGCCTTGTTCTGCTGCGGCGCCGATTTTTCGACAAAGCACCCGCCGGCGGCCGCGGCCGAGAGGAGCGAGCAGAGCACGATGGCCGATGTCAGTGGCGAATTTCTCATTGACGGTCCATGGCCGGTGCCGCGGCGCAGTATCGGCGCGCATGAACGCGCCCGCCCCCGCTTCACCGGCAGGGAATCTATTGAGGGTCATGCGGGGCCTTTTGTCAAATTAAATTCAGGGTCGCACCAGTTCGTAGTAGCCGTGGCGGAGCGCCAGGCCGACGACGCGGTTGTCCTTCCAGACGAAATTATGGAGCATTCTTCCGCTGTCTATCAGGAAGCGGTTAGAGGTGAATGTCCTGAGCGGCATGAAGCCGCCGAAGCCGTTGCTGAACAGGGTGCCGCTTTTGAGGGACACCTTCACCGTTTCGCCGGTGATGACGTTGCGGTACGAGCCCTCGTACCACTTCAGCTCGCCCGGCGTAAGGGAGGGCCACTCCGTGCAAAGCCTCTCGTCGTCGGAAATCTTCCGCACCAGGTAGCGCAGCATGCCGGTAAGTCCCTGGCGCCACGACATGAACGAGTCGCCCAGGTGCTCGGGCGGGTTGCAGAGATAGATGAAGGCGATCTTCTTCGAGGGAAAGGCCTGCAGGCCGGACGCCTGGTTGAACCAGCGCCCCGCCTTGTAGTAGCTGTCGATCTCGCCCCCGACGGTGATGACCTCCCAGCTGAGCGAGTAGTAGTAGTCGACCCGGGTTGCGGGAAGCTCGACCGGCTTGGCGAGCATCTGCGCGAAGGACTCCTCGCCCAGGATGAGCTTTCCCCGGTACCTGCCCCGGTTGAGGAGCATGGCCGTGTACTTCGCCAGGTCGCGTATCGTGGTCACGATCCCGCCGGTGCCGTTGGCGAACTCGGCGGTGCTCGCGGTCATGCCGAGCGGGCCGAGTACCTGGTCCTGCATGTTCTGCGCGTAGGACTTCCCGGTGGCCGCCTCGATCACGAGCATCATGAGCGCGTAGCCCTCGTTGGAGTACGAATAGCAGTACCCGGCCGGGTGCACCTGCGCGGGCACGGACACGGACCGGTTGCCGAAACTGAAGACCCGGTGGCTGCTCCCGTATGACGGGATGCCGGAGGTGTGGGCAAGGAGGTGCCGGACTGTGACCGGGACCGAGTGGAGCTCCGCCCGCCCGATGACCACGCCGGGCAGGTACTTCGAAACAGGCGCATCAAGGTCAAGGAGCTCCTTTTCGTGCAGCCGCAGTGCCAGTACCGCGGTGAAGGTCTTGGACAGGGAGGCGATGCCGAACCGCGTGTCCAGGTCGGCGCGCACGCCATGGTGGAACACAAGCTCATCGCCCTGTATGACGCCGACCGCCGCGGAAGGCACCATGCCGCCCGGCACGTTGCCGTTGAGCCAGGAGGCGAATTGCCTGCCGTAGGTCCTGGCGCGGTCATTCGCCGTGTAATCGGGTGCCTTATTGCTCATCTCCCGTTCGGCGGAGCGGAACAGGCCCGTGGCCAGCGACGCGCGGGAATACCCGATGAAAAAAATCAGCGTGCATACGGCAACGGCCCATGAAAACAATACGATCTTTCTCTTCATTACGATTCCTGGTAAAATATATGCCCCGCATGCGGCTGGAGCGTTTTTGAAAAACAGGTGTTCTTCTTTATATTTTCGGCCGGAAAGTGCCTGAATAATATATAAAGGGAAAAAGTGTCAAGATAAATTTCCTTCAATGACCGCCCGGGCAGGCGGGATTCACATCCGGCCTGCTCCATACGAGGGACTGATGGGTGTAATCAGTCATTGCGGGGAGTCCCGATACTGTCGGGACGACGAAGCACCCTTCGGCTCACTTCGACAGGCTCAGCGCAAGTCGCCCAGGGACCGGTTGGTTGCCGAGTGCGGACGAAGGGCGCTCCGCTCTCCATGGCAGTGTACCTCCCTGGCCTGACATCCCCGGGACAGGAGGGACAGGCGCCCGGCCCCAGGAAAAAAAATATTGACTCCGGCGCCCGTTTTCAGCACATTCTCTTCTGGGGAACAACCAGATCAATCATGACAGAAGACACCTACGACCTGATAATCAACCGCGGCAAGGAAAAGGGATTCGAGCGCGTCGGCCTCGACCGGAAGGACTACCTCAAGGAGCTCTCCTACCTCTTGAAACAGCCGAAGAAAATATTTCTCGGCCTGGGGGACTTCCTCGAGATCGGCGACTACAGCACCCTGATCGACAACATCTTCTTCGACACCGAGGGGATCAAGATCGAGAACATCCTGGACATCAACAACCGGCGGATATCCGTCGAGGGCGATGTCCCCTTCTCCTTCTTCAAGCTGGCGGTGTATTTCCCCGACTTTCTCCTGAAAGAGGTGCCCACCTCCTGCATCTCGGTCATCGGCGAAAAATCGCGCCTCTTCCCCGGCGCCGAGCTCTTCGTCAAATTCATCAAGCCCTACGCGCCCCTGGTGCTCACAGCCATGCCCTTCGAGATAGCCATCGAGTTCGTCAAGCGGGTCGGGCTGAACGAGATAAACCTCTTCTCCACCGAATACATGAAGAAGCTCGACCAGGCGAACAAGGAGGTCTACGCCGGGGACGTGATCCGGTTCATTTCCGGCGACCGCAAGAGCCTGGTGATCGAGAAGTTCATGCACGAGAGCGACCTGAAAAGCGACGAGATCGTGTACATCGGAAGGGGCGAGGCCGGGGTCAAGACCTTCTCCCTGATGAACTCGATCGCCTTCAACCCGTTTGACAACATCATACCGGAGGCGACCATAACGCTGTACGGCTCGTCGCTGATATCCCTCCTGCCCCTGTTAAACTTCAACGGCAGGCTCGACAGCATCCTCCTGTCCGAGGAGTTCGAGGAGTACATGCCGTCGCTCACGGTGTTCTCCACCACGAAGGAGAAGTCGCAGGAGCTCATCGACATCGAGATACAGCACCGCAACATGCAGAACAACATCATCGGCCAGCGGATCGAGCACTCGGGCGAAAGCTACCAGTCGGTGGAGCGCGAGATCGAGGTCGTGTTCACCGGCTCCTCCATCAACATCAACCAGGTGAAGAAGATGGTCACCGACCGGATGGAGCAGTACCGCCGCAACCCGGGCGAGCTCGTGAAGAAGATTTACGACATAGCCAAGGAACGGTACAAGAGCTTCTGCACCGCCGGCGCGCCCCTCTGAGGCGCGTCCCATGTCCCTGTGCGAATCCTGCCTGATCGATGAAAAGCTGATGCAGTGCTGCGGGAAGCTCCCGATGTCGGGAGAACGGTCCCCGCTGGTCGTGGCGCCGGGGCGGACCGTTATGGCCTGTCCCAACCTGAGCCCGGCGGGGCGCTGCACGATCTACGACTCGAGGCCGCAGGGGTGCAGGATCTTCTGCTGCGATGCATATGAGTCGGACAAAAGATCATGCATCAATCCGGCCGAGTGATTCCAGGAAACAATCATGCAAAAAGACACCGGTTACAGCATAGTCACCCTCCCCTCCAGCCGGCTATTCACCATGGACATCGGCGCGCTCGGCTCCCGGAAACATCACGTCAGGGCAATGATCGAGATCGACGTCACGGAGGCCCGGAAGAAGATCAGAACCATTCAAAAGAAGTCCGGGAAAACGCTGTCGTTTACTTCCTGGACGCTCAAATGCATAGGCCAGGCCGTTTCGGAGCACAAGAGCGTTCACGCATTGCGGAAAGGCAAAAACAGGATTCTCGTATTCGATGATGTCGACATTTCCCTGGTCATTGAGAAGGATTACAACGGAGCGTTAGTTCCGCTGCCCATTGTTATCAGGAAGGTCAATGAAAAAAGCGCACAAGAGCTGTTCAATGAAATTGAAACGGCGAAAAAGCAGGAAGTACGCACCGGAAAAGACTATGTCCTGGGCGGGAAACAATCCGCGGAACCCATGGAGCTGTTCGCGCTCCTGCCCCGCTGGCTGCGCCTTATTATCTGGAAAATCCTGTTGTCGAACCCCCGGCGCGTGAAGAACATGATGGGCACTGCCATTGTTACCTCGATCGGCATGATGGGGAAGACAAGCGGCTGGTTTATCCCCTACAGCATCCATCCCGTATGTTTTGGCCTGGGCTCGATTGTCCGGAAGCCCGGTGCAATAAACAACGCGGTTACAATCAGGGAGTATCTGTCATTGACCTTATTGATCGACCATGACGTGGTTGACGGCGCTCCGGCAGCGCGCTTCGTCAGCCGGCTGGTTGAATTGATGGAAACAGGGTCCGGGCTGTAATTGACAACGGCGGGCTTAAACCCGCCGCTATCAAATATTATTTCCCCATCTCGGCGGTAAGTACCTCGTAGAATTTCCTGAATACCTTCCGGTCCGTGAGTATCGAGTCATGGTTCACCTCGAACCCGTGCTTGCCCTTCGCATCGCGGCAGGCGCGGTCGTCCAGGGCCTTGTCCGCGGAAACACCGTCGGCCGTGCCGTAGAACAGGTGGCAGGAGGTGCCGGCCGGGATATGCGACTGGAGCGTGCGCCGTATGAACTCGCTCGAGGTCGCCACGTCGAGCCAGCTGGGCAGCCGTTTCGACGGGAGCTGGAGCGCCCGCTCGGCCGACTCGAACCCGGACCAGGGCGACGCGAGCGAGACATAGAGCCGGACCTCGATCCCCTTTTTTCCCAGGTCGTAGTTCGCCAGGAGGTGGCGCGCGATGAGCCCGCCCATGCTGTGGGCGGTGATGCAGATCCGGGAGAACCCGTGCCGCTTCTTCATGTCGAGGAGCGCCTCGTAGAGCAGCCGCGCGGCCAGGGCGAGCCGGATACCGGTCGGGTAATAATAATACCACTTCACGTACCGGGGATCGGAGAGCCGGTAGTGGAAATAGGCCCAGTTCTGCGGAGACCCCTCCGCGCCGTGAATGAAGAGGACCGGCACCTTCCCGGGAGCATACGGGTCCGCCGCGAAGATGTTCGCGCCGAAGGCCTTCATGAACTGGGTGGGCCGCCACCAGCCCGCCTCCGCGTTCTGCAGGCAGAACCGCTCCTCGTACAGCTTCATCCGCTCGCCGTTGACGGACTGGTGCGGCATAGTGCCGTCGTCGCGGATGGAGATGCCGCCGCGCGGACCGTCCGCGGCCGCGGGCCCCGCCACTGCGATCCCGGCAGCGACCTCGCCCTCCCCGACCCGGATGCCGCCGCGTCCGCCGGCCGAGCCGCACGCCTCGCCGCCGGTGAAAGCGCCGTCGCGGTTAGCGTCACAGTAGGCGAAGACCCGGTAGGAGCCGGCCGGCACGTACACCATGAAGCGGCCCGGTTTTTCCAGGATCACGTGGTCCGGGGTTTCGAGGGCCGGTTCCGGGACCGGCTGCGCCAGCACGAGCACCGGTCCCGCGCACGGGGCCGTCACTTCGCCCATGAGCACGGCGGAGCTGTAGACCGTGCCGCCGCCCGGGGCTCTGCGCTTCTCCGAAACGTCGTCCCGCTTGCTGATGGTCATGTACCCGCACCCCGCAGCGAGCGCGGCGCAGGCAAGCGTGTTGATGAGGGCCCGGGCCGCTTTCACCTGCCGCCCCCGGATACGCGGCTATCAAGAAAAGCGGCCACCGCTTCAAAGCGGCTCTCCCGCGCGAGCATGGCCGCGCTCATGCCGGCGTTGTTCTTCAGGGCCGTATCGGCGCCGCGCTCCACCAGGAGCCGCACCATGTCGTCCCTGCCGTAGTAGGCCGCGATCATGAGCGGGGTCATGCCGTCGCGGTCCCGCGCGTTCAGCCCCGCGCCCTTTTCAACAAGAAGCCGGGCCAGTTCGTCGTTGCCGGCCAGCACCGCGCAATGAAGCGCGGTCCTCCCGCCGGCGTCCGCCCTTCCCGGGTCCGCCCCGGCCCTGACCAGCCGAACGGCAAGGTCCGGGCGGCCAAAGTCCATGGCTGCGACGAGCGCGGGCCGCGCCTGCGCGTCGCGGACGTTCGTATCCGCCCGCGCGGCAAGCAGGAGGCCGAATATGTCGGAATAATTGTTTTCAATCGCCACGAGGAGCGGCGCAGCGCCGGACGCGTCCCGCGCGTCCGGGTCGGCGCCCTTTTTCAGGAGAATGCCGGCGATGTCGAAATAGCGCGCCTCGATCGCGGCCAGCAGGGGCGTTTTGCCCGCGTTGTTCTTTTCGTTGATGTCGAAGCCCCGGGACAGGAGCTCGCGCACGATATCGCCGTACCCGCGCACCGCCGCCTTCATCAGGGGGGAATTCCCGTCCGGGTCCCGTGACGTTACCGCCCCGCCCGCCTCGATGACATACGCCGCGGTCCCGGGCCAGCCGCCGTCAATGGCGATTGTAAGGGCAGTCTCGCCGGCCTCCGCGGCCTTGAAATCAGCGCCCTTCGCGACGAGATACTCTACCACGCCGTCGTGGCCGCCCCGCGCGGCGTACATGCACGCGGTCCAGCCGTACGCGTCGCGCGCGTTCACGCCGACGAAGCCCTCCTCGACGCAGCGCATCACGGCGACGAGGTCGCCCGCGCCGGCGACCCGGTGGAAGTAGCCCACCGGATCATGGTACGATTTCGCGAGATCGTTGTTAAAGGTGCGGATGCCGGGCACGGCGCATGACGTCAGCGCCGCGGCCAGCACGATGACGGCTGGCAGCCTCATACGGAGAATATCAGCTCCAGCACGAGCCCGACGGCCAGGAGGAAGTCGGTGGCGAGCACCACGATGACATTCTGGCCCATGGCCGGCACCAGCTTCTGCATGTCCTCGGGATACTTCAGGGCCGTCATGCCGGCCCTGACCGCGATCGGCAGGGTCAGGAACCCCAGCATCACCCACCAGGACGACACGCCGAGAAGCGGGGGCAGGAGAATCGTCACGTAGGTCATGAGCAGGCCGAACACGTACAGGTACGACGCTTTTTTCCTTCCGAGCCAGATTACCAGGTGAAAACGGCCGAACTTCCTGTCCACGTCCGCGTCCGGGAACTCGTTCAGGAACAGGAGGAGCGCGGTCAGGATGCCGGGCGGGATGGAGATAAGGATGACCTCGATCGGGAAGAGGGAGCATGCGTCCATGCCCGGCCGCCCGACCATGGCCGCGAACGCGCCGACTACCACGAGGGAGCCCAGGCTCAGGCCCGCGAAGAACTCGCCCAGGAGCACCTTTGCCAGGTGCTGCGTGTAGAAAATAATGGAGAGCCCTCCGATGAGCATTATGATTGCAATGACCCAGTGGGACGTCATGGTGAAGTAGAGACCGATCAGAAAGGCCCATACAATCGTCTGCCAGGCGGCGGTGTTCACCGCGACGGGCGTGGTGACGCCCGCCTGTATCAGCCCCGTGCCGCCGCTGAAGGGCGTCTTCTGCGTATGGTTATCGATCCCGGTCTGGGAATCGGAATACTCGTTGAAGAGGTTGACCGACGCGTGGGCTATGACCACCCCGATCATTATGAGAATAGCGTCCACGACGCTGAAGCTGCCCTCGCCCGTCCTTTTGATATGGACCGCCGCCAGGGCAAGGCCAACCGCGACCAGCATCACGGACAGCACGAGGAAATTGCTCCGGATCTGGCCGAGCCATGCCTTTACTACATCACGCTTTTCCATACTGCACACCCCATGATATGAGCGGGCGCATACACCCGCCCGCCTCTGTTTTTGAAAAAAATTAGGGAAAATATTGGCTACTCAGCGTCCCTGTCAAGAGTAATTCCGTGTCTGACATATAAATACATGGCCTGTCAGAATCGCAGCTTTGTCATTTTTGTCATCGCGGGCGGAACGCCCTTCGACAACGCTCAGGGACCCACCCTTCGACTACGCTCAGGGACCGGTCGGTTGCCGAGCGACTTGCGCTGAGCCTGTCGAAGTGAGCCGAGGCATGTTACGTCGCCCTCCGGCATGCCTGCATACCCTTGCAGACATGCCGGGGCTCCTCGCAATGACATCGCATGCAGCCCGGGGCTTCCGGCTACTTGTTCCTCTTGTTCAAAAACATGTCTATCAGGTCTATCGGGATAGGGAAGAGCGTTGTCGAGTTCTTCTCCGCCGATATCTCGCGCAGGGTCTGCAGGTACCGCAGCTGCAGGGACATCGGGTGCGCTTCCATGAGCGCGGCCGCGTCCACCATCTTCTGCGCCGCCTGGAACTCGCCCTCGGCGCCGATGACCTTGGACCGGCGCTCCCGCTCCGCCTCCGCCTGCTTGGCCAGCGCCCGCTGCATCTCCTGGGGAAGGTCCACGTTCTTCACGTCCACATTGGCGACCTTGATGCCCCACGGCTCGGTGTGCGTGTCAAGGACCTTCTGGAGCTCGGCATTGATCCGGTCCCGCGCCGAGAGCAGGTCATCCAGCTCGACCTGGCCCAGGATGCTCCGGAGCGTGGTCTGGGAGAGCTGGGAGGTCGCGTACATGTAATCGTCCACCTCGGTGATGGCGCGGTTCGGCTCGACGACCCTGAAATAGACCACCGCGTTCACCTTCACCGACACGTTGTCCCTGGTGATGATGTCCTGGGGCGGTACCTCCATGGCTATGAGGCGAAGGTTGACCCGTACCCACCGGTCGATGAGGGGTATGATAATGATGATCCCGGGGCCCTTGGCCGACTTGAGGAGACGGCCCAGCCTGAACACGACCGCGCGCTCGTACTCCTTCACGATCTTGAGCGACGCGATGAGGACAAGAGCGCCAAGAATGACCAGCACCATGATGATATTTAAACCGAACATGAAAGACCTCCTTTTATGTTATATTGACCTCATCCCCCCTGCCCCCCTTCTCCCCGGGGAGAAGGGGGGTTATAATCAGGAAGATATTGTTCTTAAAAAGCCCTCTCCGATACGAGAGAGGTTCACAACAGGATGATGTAATGCCGGGCGGGGACAGGATGTCCCGAAAGCGCTCGGCTGGCGCCGGAGGCGGGGTGAGTTTATTTCTTTGCCACCTTCAGCGTGAAACCGTCAATCTCGAGCACCGTGATCCCCTCGCCGTTCCGGACCTCCTGGTCGGAGACGGCCTTCCAGATCTCGCCGTGGACCCTGACCACGCCTTTCCCGCCGGCGAAGTCCTCCATGGCGGTCCCCGTTTCGCCGATGATGCCCTCGCGGCCGGTGGTCACCTGCGCGCGATGGGCCTTCATGACCGAGCGCACCACGATGAACATGAAGGCCATCAGGAACACGACCGCGGTGATGATCGTGGTCAGGGGTATCGAGCCGCCCGGCAGCGGCGAGTCGAACAGGATCATCGACCCGAACACGAACGAGGCTATGCCGCCGACGGTAAGGAGCCCGTAGCTGGTGATCTTGAGCTCCAGGATGAACAGCACGACGGCAAGCGCGATGAGCGCGATGCCGGCAACGTTGACCGGAAGGATGCGGACCGCGAGCAGGAAGAAGAACAGGGCAGCCACGCCGATCACGCCCGGCGCGATGAGGCCCGGGCTCTTGATCTCGATCCCGATGCCTATCACGGAAAGGACCAGCAGGAGCAGTATCATCTGCGGGTCCGCGAAGAAATTGAAGAGCTTCTGCTTCCAGTCCATTACATACGCGACCGCAACGGCGCCGCCGGTCCTGAGCACGACATCCTTCCCGTTCATGGCGACGCGCCTGCCGTCCAGCTTCTTCATGAGGTCGGGCATGTCCTCGGCCACGAGGTCTATGACGTTCGCCCGGAGCGCTTCCATGTAGGTGCTCGAGACCGCCTCCCTGACCGCGCGCTCGGCCCAGGCCTCGCTCCTGCCCCGCTTGTGCGCCAGGCTTTTCGCGTACGCGACCATGTCGTTCAGCACCTTCTTTTCCATGACCCCCGCGGGATCGCCCTTCTCGTCGCGCGGCATGAAGTCGAGCGAGGGGCCGACCGGGTGCATGGCGCCGATCTCGGTGCCCGGCGCCATGGCCGCGACGTGGGCGGCCAGCATGATGTAGCCGCCCGCCGACCCGGCCTGCGCGCCGCGCGGGCTGGTGAAAGCCACCACCGGCACCTCGGACGAAAGGATCGCCTTGATGATCTCGCGCATGGAATCGACCATGCCGCCGGGCGTGTCCACCTGGAGCACGATGAAGCCGGCGCCGTCTTTGCCCGCCTGCCTGATGGAGTCGGACAGGAACTGTGCCATGATCGGGTTCACGCTTCCGTCAAGCTTCAGGAGCGCGTATTTCTCTTTCGCGGCAAGGGGCGCGGAGAGCAGCGCGAGGGCGACGATTGCATATATGAATTTTTTCATGGGTTTCTTCCTTAATTATTTAATGCCGCCCCGATAGGTCCGCAAGCGCTTGCGGACCTATCGGGGTATAATTCCTCCAGCATCACGCGCAGCTTTTCGTAAATGCCGTCAAACCCGCCGTTGGACATGATCACGATGACGTTGTCCTTTCCCGGGGCAAGGTTCATTTTTATATGTTCCAGAATGTCCTCTGTTTCCGGGAAGAGATGGGAGTCCCGGTTAAAGGCCCTGATGTCGCGGAGGAGACGGTCCGGGTCGAGCTTTTCGCCCTCGCGCACCGCCGAGCCCTCAAAGGGCGTCTTGATTAAAATGACGTCCGCCGCCCTGAACGCGGCGGGAAGTATGTCCTGGAACACGTTCCGCCGCGACGTGGCCGAGCGCGGCTCGTACACGGCCCATATCCGCGCGTCCGGATATCGCTCGCGCATGGTTGAAAGCACGGAGGAGATCGCGGTCGGATGGTGCGCGAAGTCGTCGTACACTATGGTCCCGTTCCCCCGGTATACCAGCTCCTGGCGCCGCTTCACGCCGAGGAACGATTCCACGCCCCTGCGGATGCCGGCGTCGTCCGCGCCCAGGACCCCGGCCATGGCGACCGCGGCGGTGATGTTCGCGTAGTTGAAGTGCCCGAACTGTTCGGACCGAAGGTCCAGGACCCCGCCCGGGCGCTCGATGCGGAGGTCCGAGCACGTCCCGGAATATCCCCTGAACGCGTAGGCCACGTCCGCGCCCGGCCCGCCGTAGGAAAGGGTGCGCGAATGCGATTTCGCAACGATGTCCGCAAGGTTCGGATAGTCCGATGAATACACGATGCAGCCCTCGGAAGGGACGATGTTAACGAGCCTCCGGAACCAGAGCTCGATCTCCGCCAGGTCGCGGTAGATGTCCGCGTGGTCGAACTCGAGCGAGGTGATGACCAGGTGCGAGGGCCGGTAGAAGATGAACTTGGGCACCTTCTCGAAGAAGGCGGAGTCGTACTCGTCCCCCTCGATGATGAAATGCCGGCCCGACCCGAGCCGGTAGTTGGCATCGTGGTTTCGGGAAACGCCGCCCACGAAAAACGAGGGGTCCATGCCGGTCGACTCGAGCAGGTGGGCCAGGAGCGCGGTCGTGGTGCTCTTGCCGTGCGTGCCGGCCACGGCGATGACCTCCTTGCCGGCGAGGAAAAAGTCGCGCAGCGCCTGCGCCATGGACATGTAGGGGATACGCCGGTTCAGCACGTGCTCCACCTCCGGGTTGCCCCTGCTGATCGCGTTGCCCACGATCACCAGGTCCGGGCTGCCCACCTGTCCCGCGCTGAAGCCGTTGTGAAGCTTCATCCCGCTTTTCCGCAGCAGGTCGCTCATGGGAGGGTAGATGTCCCGGTCCGATCCGGACACGACGTGCCCCTGCTCGTGAAGCATGGACGCGAGGGTGCCCATGGCGACCCCGCAAATCCCGATCATGTAAATGTTTTTCGGACCCATTTATTTAGTGCAATAGCTCTCTTGAAGAATATCGAGTGAAACGATCACGCTTTTACCGTCCTTTTCCGCGTACACGGCCTCGACCTTCTGGCAGATAGCGGCCGCTCCCCGGTCCGCGGCCGTTCCCAGCAGGGAGACCTTCGAGTCATCGGCCCAGTACAGCTCAACCTCGGTCCTCCCCTTCTTTATCTCGATGGAGGAGTCGCTGACATTGATGATCGTCCCCCTGATCCTGACCGAATCCGACGAAACGCCGGCAACGGACGCCGCGAGGACCAGCAGAATGGACAAACATAACGCTTTTTTCATGATTGCACCCCCTGAGCAGGATTTGTCCCGTACATACCCCAATGTACCACAGGGCCATAATTATTTCAAATAATTAATATCATTATATCACACATCGTTTTTAGAGCCCCTATGACCCTATTTCAATGATTTTAATTTTTAACCGAAATATTTTTTATTAATCAGGATCGCTATTCGTATAAACAGAAAAAGCCGTAAAGCGGCATACGTCATCACACATAAGGTTCATTATCCTATGCCTGAAAAGAATTATACAATAATAATTAATGATTTAATTCGGATAACAGTGTTTTATAAATCCGATGGCAAGAAGGTATCGACTTTTGTCGTAAAAATCCAATACTACCGGAATAATAAATGGCTTGAAGTTGAGAGATATGACTGTCATCATGACATTGTACACAAGGATATATTTGACAAGCATGGCAAGAAGCGAAGGGTGATACTCTTCCCCCATCTTGATGAAAAAGCAGGATTAACCGTCGCGATACTCGATTTCAAGGAAAACTGCAATTTCATTATCGAGAGGTTCTTAAATGAAAGGTATTAAGAAAAAGAAAAAAACCGATGTTGAGGAAATCGAGGAGTTCCTGGCACAACAGGGCTTCCGCGAAGTGACCAGAAAAGAACTGCGCGAGATGCGCCCGGTAAAACCGGTCAATAAAACCAAAGCCCCGGGGAAAACCGGATAGCGCTAACCATACCTCCCGACAGGTCCGCAAGCATCAGCACCCCCGCCCCGGGCCAATGTTTATTGACAAATTTCCGCCCCCGGATATAATAGACACATCATGAGATTTTTCACGGCACATACAATGAACGCGCGCATGGTGCGCATTGCAACCGGTGCGGCCCTGGCCCTCACGTTCGCCCTGTCAGCGGCGTTCGCGGGCGCGGATTACGAATGGGGCTCATCCATGGCCACGGTCAGGAAGGGGGTACCCGCGGGCGCGCCCACGGTCCAGTTCACCCCGTCGGAGGACCCGGAGTACGAGAACAAGATCATGAGCTACATCACGGCCATTGACGCGGAGCTGATCAGGAAGATCACGATCATCCGCGTCAAGAGCCAGCCGGTGTCGGACTACCTGTTCGTGGGAGACAGGCTCTACACCATCATGGAGAGCTGGGGCGAGGTGGAGGCGCGCAGGGGGAAAGAGATCGAGACCGCCCTCACCGGCAGGTACGGCGCGCCCCTCGTGCAGCAGGACAAGAACCTCTCGATATATTCCTATAACAACGACACAACCAAGGTGCTCTATTACCTGATGAAGGTGTCCGACACCAGGTCAAAGTGCACGGTCTACTATTATACGAAGAAGCTGTTCCGTATCCTCATAATGGAATGACGGCGACCGGGCCGGCCTTCTTGCCCCACCTGCATGGCATTAACTAACAATTATTAATTTTTTGTAAATATTCTTGACAGTTTCCGGGATGAACCGCATATTTGCCATCCAAAATCCTGCATCTGCACGATTTTATCTTTATAACAAGGGAACAACCGTGGCAAACATTAAATCGCAAATCAAACGGATCAAGCAGAACGAAAAGAGAAGGGAGCGGAACGTGAAGGTAAAATCCTCCATCCGCACCGCCTCGAAAAAGCTCGTCACCGCCGTTGAGGGCAAAGAAAGCGCCGAGGCGCTGAAAACCCTGTTCGTGAATCTCCAGAAGACGGTCGACAAGGCCGCTGGCGCCGGAGTCGTTCACCGGAACACCGCTGCCAGGAAAAAGTCAAGATTAGCCAAACGGATCAACGCGCTCCAGAAAAGCCAGTCATAGGGGCCCCACGATGACCAAGTCGGACATCGTGGACCGGATCACCCGGCAGAGCGGACTTAAAAAGAAGGAAGTCCTCTACATCGTCGACAATTTTCTGGAAAAGGTAAAAGAGAGCGCCCTGAAGGGCGACCGGGTGGAGATCAGGGGGTTTGGCACCTTTTACAAGGCCGAAAGAAAAGCGAGAAAAGTCTTTTCCCCCATCATCAACAAGGACATCGATGTCCCGGCCAAGACGGCCATCGCGTTTCGGGCAAGCAAAATTACAGAGAAAGAAGCAGCAGCAGAAAAGGGCGCTTAGCTCAGCTGGAAGAGCATCTGCCTTACAAGCAGAGGGTCACTGGTTCAAGTCCAGTAGCGCCCAAAGGGAACTCCTGATAGATTCAGGAGTTTTTTGTTTTTGGCAACCGCACCCGCCTCCGCCAACCACAAATCGGCTACGGGATATGAGTGCACCGTTTCCAATGAAAAGGATCCGGAACATCATCCCGTTCAGGTATTCAGATGCTGAAAGAGGCACTGAGTACGATTCAAATTCCCTTTCAGTTTTTCCGGAAGTGGTCCTTTATTGCAAACGCATACTCCTCTTTCGAATAGCAGAACACGTTCCCTTCCCGCCTGTTCAGGTATTCGCCATGATCTTCCAGCGCGCGGGCCAGGGCCTGCCTGAACGGCTCATCGCCGGCGCGCAGGCCCTTCTCCCTGAGCCGGTCGATTATCCTGGCCGAAGCCAATGGGTCTATGATGGCTATGGTGTATGCATACCAGTCATCAAGATTGTCGATTAAAATGTTTTTTGCTTCCAGGCTCAGCAGCTCATAGGCGGGGCAGAGATAGCTTTTACAGACAGCGGCGCCAAAGAGCCCCCTGTCGCGCAGGTCCTCCCCGGCTACGCCCGGATGCACCAGGCATCCGGGAATGCCGTCCGCTATGAATCCATGGAAGGGACAGATATGCGTGGAGTAATCCCTGCACGGGGCGGTCTGCTCCGGGTAACTGCCGTCTATCTGGTAGCGCCAGTAGTTTTCCGTGCGAAAGGCCCCGTCATTCAAAAATTCCGTCAGATTTTTCTGCGAGATATCGGCGTGGTTCATCAGGCCGCAGCAGGCGGCGCAGGATTTTGTTTTATCGGGCATGCACAGATTGAGCACTATTGGCACCTCGCCGGTAATCGATTACGTCAATGACGTTTTCCCGCACTATTACAGCACCCGGTACTCTTGTAAAACCTTGTCAATAATGCCGTCTTTTCGATGCCACAGGGAATTCAGCCATCGGTTAATGCGGTCCCGCACTTCGCCGTCATCCGGATCGTCGGATACCAGGGCCGTATCGATAGGTAGGACCTCGATGCGCACCGCGATGCGCGTCTTTTTACCGGTAAGAAACTCCCAGGTGTCCGGCGCACCGTCGGGATAGACGATGGTCACATCGATTATTTTTCTCATGTACCCGCCCATCGCGGACAGCACAAAGGCGATCCCGCCCGACCGCGGTTCCAGCAGGTGCCGGTAGGGCGAACGGCGGGAGGCCTTTTTCTCCGGGGTGAAGCGGGTGCCCTCCACGAAGTTCATCAGGGACGCGGGCCTGTCCTTGAATTTTTCACAGGCCTTCCTGGTTGACTCGATGTCCTTTCCCTTCATGTGGGGGTTTTTTTCAAGATACTCGCGGGAGTACCGTTTCATGAACGGATAGTCAAGGGCCCACCACGCAAGTCCCAGGATCGGTATCCAGATGAGCTCCTTTTTCAGAAAATACTTTAAAAAAGGTATCCGTTTATGGAATATTTTCTGGACGGTGATGATATCAACCCATGTTTGATGGTTCGCAATGACCAGGTACCATTCATCAAGTTCGAGCTCCTCCAGGCCCTGCACGTCGTATTCAACCTCTTTCAGAAGACCTATAAACATATTGTTGCAGTACATCCAGGTGTAGGAAAGCCAGTTGAGGATGAAGTCGAAAAACCTTCGCGTCGCCTTAAAGGGAAGCGCCAGCTTGAACAGCGCCGTAATGTATACCGGTATTCCCCAGAAAAGGGTGTTGAAGATCAGGAAGAGAACGCCAAGCGCGCCCCGTATGGGTCCCGGAAGGAAAGTCAGCATTTTTTTGAGCTCCTTTTCATCAGTACCTGCCCCATCAGGGAACGTGCTGTTTGCAGCACAGGCCCGGGGTATACAATGGGTTGCAGCAGTTGTGACAATCGCACACCCGGATCTCCCTGACAAGCAAAAAGTTCGGGACAGGGGCCTTAAAATTCACTCTCAGATGCTTTGTATGCCAGGGCGCAGAACCTCCGGCTCGGTGCCGGCAGCGCTGCATGATGGAGTAGTTTAATAAATCATCGAAAGCCTGCCCGGATTTACCGAGAGGAAATAGTCAATGTGAAAAGATTATCAAACGGATTGTAATGATTCTTTCAACTGATGGCGTGGGAACAGGCGCGAGGGGAGCGGAAATTAATAATGCCCCGCTTATGGTTTCTATAAAGCGGGGCATGAATCATGAAACATTATTTCTTTTTCTTTGCTACTTTTTTCTTCGCCGTCTTCTTCGCAGCTTTTTTAACTGCTTTCTTCTTCGTAGCCATATTTACCCCCAAGAAATTATTATTAATTTAATGTGACATAATACCGTATAAATGTCAACAACAATTTGATATTAATTGCATTCTTCTTGCCCGGTTCCCTCTGCCGCAGGATTTGACCCGTCTGAATAGTTGGTGCATAACCCGATCATGAGGATCAAGACATGCCCAAAATTTTTTTGCGCTCAAACAAATCATTGCATCAGCCGGAAGGTCGCTGGTTCATGTCCAATAGCGCCCAATGGATGTCTTTCAATTCCAGGCCCCCCCTTTTCATATCATTCATACTATTCTATCAACAGGATATTATTTTAACTTTAAGGCCATTCTCCGGAAATTTTAAGTTGAAGATTGTCACAAGATATCCCATGCTGGTCTGCATAAGGCTTATTGCGCCCCATAGCGCGTGGCAGCATGTGCCGTATTTCAAGTTTACCGTGGATTTGCATATGATATCAGACAAAAATCCTGTTGCGTTGATCTTTGCCGGTTACAATAAAGTTGATACTGCTACAAAGAAAAAAACAATACAGGAAATAAAAGAGGCTTACGACGGCGAGGAAATCTATGTCGGCGACAATAAATTTCTTCATCAGCTGGCCGGGCGTCCCGTTATTCAATATGTTATCGATGCCGTTTTTAATGCGAAAAAAAACGGAAAACGGCTTTATAGCGACATATATGTCTACAATGATGTCGAAAGCTTCAAACAGGAAATAGATGTCAGCCTGTATCCCAACCTCCACGTGCTGCAGATGAAGGACTCGCTCGGCGGCCACTGGAAGGATTTTTATTTCAATTACGCCGAATACGGCCAGCGCATCGACGCGTTTTTCGGCGATACTCCGCGCATCAAACCGGATGATGTTGAATATGTAAACCGTGAGTACGACAGGATCCTCGGTAAAGTGAAGGACCACCGCGGCGTGAGATGCAACCTGGCCTTCAGCGTCGCCGAATATGAGGATTTAACCGACAACTGGCTCGATCACAGGACCAGGCGGGCCAAGCGGGGGAAAAACAAGGGAAAATTAAAAAGCTTTATCGCGTTCGAGAAATACCAGGCGCGGGTCGGGAATACATTCGGCGTATACAAGACCCCCGGGCTGGATGATCTGCTCAGGTACGAGGTGACGAATTTAGCCTACAATCTCAGGAAGGCCCTGACCCCCAGCGTGATTTCTAAAATAATATACTACCTCATAAAATCCAAGCACCTTGGCGTCATAAAACAGATTCGCAACAAGCGCATCGTGGAGAATGATGTTTACGAGGCGATTCTGGATATCATAGAACAGGTTTATAAAATCGATTTGAGCAATTTCGCCGCCATTCTCTTCCATATTAAAAAGAACACCGCGCGCTGGGAAAACGACATAGACGGGCCGCATGATCTTGAAATATTTCAAAACAAGTTCAAAGAGCTGAAAAGCTGACTAATAGTTATTGAACAAAAAAAACCGTCTTCCAAAGAAATTCCAGAGCGAGACCAGGATCCCGGCGACAACCTTCGAAAGCAAATAGTGAAATCCGATCGCATCCGTAAACAGGTACATCAGGAGCTCCGTCAAACCAAGCCCGATTACCCCGATGATTATGAAAATCGTATATTCCGGCATACTTTTATACCTGGGTATGTATGCATTGAAAACGATCACCCTGCAAAGAAAGTAATTCACCGTCGTGCCAGTAATAAAGGCGATTGCCGCTGAAACAAGGTACTGCAGTCCACAATCAGTGAGAATATATAATAGCAGATAGTCAACCGCAAACGCGACAATCCCCGCCAGGGGATTTCTGACAAACTGAATCACAATATTGCCGGTTGGTCGTTTGAAAACGCCATCCCAATCATTGTTCTTCAGCAATGTTGCTAATTCTCTGAATTTATCGCCCATATATATTTCTATAATAAATTTCCAATAAGCCTTGCATGCAGGACCGTTCCTGTCAATAGTTTATCATGACCATAAGAGCTCCCGCCTGATGTGGAAACAGCCCGGAAAAAGGAACGGGTTTGATCCATACTTATCCCGGGTTTCTTAAAGCGACCCGAACAACGCAAAAATTCGCTGGACAGGGGTTTGGGAATGTATTACCCGGTCTACTGCAGATTGAAACATGCAGCATTACGGCTCATCATTCCGGCCGCTGCAGGGAGCTTTGCCGGAAGCCATACTAACAAGAGCAGGAACAGATTCATGAGCGCAAAAAAATTCTACGCGGTCGCCAGGGGCAGAAAGCCCGGTATATACACAAACTGGCCGGATGCCAAATCCCAGATCGATCGATTCACCGGCGCGCTATACAGGGGGTTTGCCACACGCAAAGAAGCGGAAGAATGGCTGAAAAAACCGGTATCGGGGTCCGCTTCTCCCGGAAAACGGCCGGAATCCGCCCGGGCCCATGACATGAATGATACCAGCAGGGTGATCATCTATACGGACGGCGGTTCCTCCGGCAATCCCGGCCCCGGCGGTTATGGCGCCATACAACTATACAATGGAAAAATCAAGGAACATACCGGCGGATTCAGATTCACGACAAATAACCGGATGGAGCTCATGGGGGCTATCGTTGCCCTGAGAGAGCTTGACTACCGGGAGCTGCCCGTCACAGTGTACACCGACTCAAGCTATGTGGTTAACGGTATAACAAAGGGCTGGGCAAAAAAGTGGCGCAGCAATAACTGGATCAAGTCGGACAAGCAGCCGGCTGTCAACCCGGACCTGTGGGGCGAGCTCCTTGAGCTTACGGCGGAGCTTGATGTCACGTTCGTCTGGGTCAGGGGACACGCAGGCAATACGTTAAACGAACGCTGCGATGAGCTTGCGGTACATTCCTCAAGGCAGAAGGGGCTCCCGGAGGACAAGGGCTACAAAGGCTGACCCGAAGGCCGCCACCCTCCTACCCCTTCCTCCTGAAATCCTTCACCCCGATCCCCGGCGCCAGGTACCTGCGCCAGAACCGGAAACTCGTGGGCGTGAACCTGGCAAACACGAGCTCAAAGGGCTTGAACCGCGTGAGGCGCAGGACAAGCCGATACAGGAGAAACATTACGCTCAGGATGATCCATGCCCTGATGAAACCCGCTCCATATGATGCCGACGTGATGAATGAGGCCGCGGTTTCATTGTACTGCGCGGCGAGCATAACTGCGGCCGGGAAGAGCACCCCGTAGAGCAAGTATGCGCTCACCGCCGTGAATACGTAGGATACCTGTATCGCTTTTTTGGGGCAGATGTTGATGCAGCGCATGCAGCTCTCGCAGTGGAAGGTCCAGTAGGGCCGCCCGTTTTTCATGACCAGCGCGTTCATGGGGCAGCTGTTCGCGCAGATCGCGCACCCGTCGCAGTCCGAGCTGGCCATGTACATCTTTGCCAGCCAGAAGTGGCCCACAAAAAGGTATCCGACAGCGACCGGCGAAACCGCGAGATCGAACGGGAGGGATATAAGCCCCTGCAGCGCCCTCCCGCCGGAGAAGAGGGCTTCGGCGTATTTCCCGGTCTTTTTTTTGCAATGCTCCACCAGCACCGATACCGCGTGGTCCGTCAATCCCGGATGGAGCGAGATCCAGTTTGACGGAAGGTTAAGGGACACAAGGCCGCGGACCCGGTATCCCTTCAGGCTCATGACAATCGCCGGCAGGATGAGGGCCAGGCCGGAGAGGCCGGGCAGCGCGATACGGCCGAGCGTGGTGCCGGCGTAGGTATTGAGGCAGAACAGCCGGTTGCGGCCGCGCGGGAAGGCCAGCATGAATTTCAGCATGTACCAGGGAAGGCAGAAGCCGTGCGTGGGAAACAGGAAGCCGACCAGCGTGTCTTCGGAAGGCGGCGGAGCGATCGGGCGCCTGAACCGGTCGATCGGAATCAGCACTGCCGTCATTCCCCGCGCCTGTGCGAGATCCTCGAACCACCTGGCCGCCTTCAGCGCGTTCCCGGTCCCGGTAAGATAATAGATAACGAGCTTCCTGAACATGTCCCTGCTCCATGAAAAAGCGGATTTATCATATCACCGCGATCGGCGGTTTGATCCCGGGTAATTCATCTCCCTCGTATAAAACCTTTTCAAGGAAAAGCCCATGCGGGGGAGCCGTATGTTTTTTCGGAGCTTCCGAATACCCGAGAAGCATTTGTTCAACATCGCCGGCGGTGAAGCCGCCGCGGCCCGCCTCAACCGTTACGCCTATGATACGCCGCACCATTTTCCAGAGAAAATGGGACCCGAGAACCCGTATCGCGATTATTTCATCGAATTCCCTGAGCCACAGGCCTTCAACCTTGACCCGTGTCGACGATCCCTTTTCCATTCTTTTGTCCGCAAAGGAAACGAAATCATGGAACCCCTCAAATATGCCGAGCGTCTGCCGCATGGCATCGCAATCGAGCCGCTCCGGCACCCACCAGGCATAGCGCCTTCCGAAAACGGTGCGCCGTTTCGCGATAAGGTAGAGATAACTCCGGCTGACCGCGTGATGGCGGGCGTGGAACCGTGGCGCCGCGTTTTCTACGGACAGGACATGAATCGTCTCGGGCAGGTTGTCGTTGAGCCCGGCGCGCAGGGCATCCGGCGCGACCGCGCGGGCACATTCCAGGTGTGCGGCCTGCCCCAGCGCGTGCACGCCCGCGTCGGTCCTCCCCGCGCCCTGTATGTCCACCGGCACGCCGAGGAATTTTTGGCCGGCGTTAATCACCGTTTCCTGGACGGTTTTCGCATTTTTCTGCGCCTGCCATCCCCGATAATTGGCGCCGTCGTATTCCAGTACCATTTTATATTTAGGCATGTTCCGCAAACCTCGGGCTGCATCATCGTCATGCAATCTATACCTTAAGCAGATCCCCTGCCCCGTATCGCCCTGCCATATGATAGCGCATGCTCCCGTTCACTGCCCGGTGGGTCCGCAGTGTCAGCTCGGGCGTATTGTTCTGTTCGGAAAGGTGCCCCAGGCAGGCCCAGCGCAGGCGCGTGCCGCATTGGGCTATTAGCTCCGCCGATTCGATGTTCGAGATGTGGCCCTTCGGGCCGGTTATCCTGCTTTTCAGATACCGCGGGTACGGCCCGTTCTGCAGCATGTCCGGGTCATAATTGCTTTCAATCAGTGCCGCGTCAACCGTGGCAAGGGCGCTTTTCAGGTCATCGTACACGTGCCCGAGGTCGGTGAATATACCGAGCCTCGATATGCCGTCATCCACGATAAATGCCACACCGTCCGCCCCGTCATGCGGCGTGCGGATAGTCTCGACCCGTACCCTTCCGAAGCATATCGGGTCCCCGGCTCGGAAATGGCTTACTTCGCCCAGCGCGCCCAGATCACAGGATGACTGCGCGGCCCGCAGTGTCGTTTCAGTAACGTGCAGGGGAATGCCGAACTTGCGCTGGTATATTCCCGCGCACCTGACATGGTCGGCATGGTCATGCGAGACGATCAGCGCGTTGACCCGGGTGATGTCACGGCCGGCGGCGGCAAGGCGCCCCGCGGCCTGCCTGCCGCTGATCCCGGCGTCAAAGAGGAGCCGCACGTCCCCTGTCTCGACATAGATGCAGTTGCCGTTGCTGCCCGATTGTAGCGAAATAAGGTCCATATAATACCCTGCCCCCTGAATTATGAAAATGTTCAAGTCCACTGTCCAGCGATTTTTATGATAAAGCCGCTTTATGGGATCGGGAGACAGTATCGCTGATTTTTATCGCGGATCGCAGAGCGGTTCCGCGGGAGAATCAGATCATGGAATATTGAACCTGCTTGACAAAAAGCACCCATTATTCCAATGATTATTATATCAGTGTATGTAACCGGCAGGATACACGATCCGGGATTCAAAGGCGCGATATGCTCTATGGCCCGAATCCCCACTGTAACTAGAAATTTTCTTATCTTTCCCGCGGCACCCAGGAAAATGCCCGATATTTCCGGTATATTGTAAATCAGGGCACAGCAAGCATGGGTGATCGATCACGATAGGCAGCAACAAACCAGGGGCTGGTGATGGAAAATAGCAGGGTTTTCATAGGAAATCTGGACTTTGCGGTGACCGAAGAGGAAATCAGGGTCCTCTTCTCCGACTATGGGACAGTGATACATATAAAACTCCACAAAAAAAAAGGCTATGCATTTATAGAAATGTCCAGCGAGGCTGAGGCAGCACTGGCCATAGAAAAGCTGAACGGCGGCTCGTTCAAGGACCGGGAAATCCGTGTCAGCCTGGAATTGAAAGCAAAGAAGGCCAAAACATTATCGATAAAAAAATACAATGAGCGTTCGGAACGTATTTCGAGGGAAAGAAAAAGCAGGAATCCGGACCGGATAAAACCAGATGAAACAGGACATTATTCCATGAAAGATGAACATAAAAAAAACGGCCCGAGCGGGCCCCGGCATCGTAATAACAGGCCCGCGGCCCGGAGACAGGACGATTCCCCGCATCACCGGCAAAAAGAATGGAGGCATGATAATCCGGCGCAACCGGGCAGACCTCAGCGGGAAGGCAGGAAACCCGGCGGCGACGGGTCTCCCCACCATGAAATCAATTATAACTCCTGGGAAAGGTTCCCCGGCCCGAATGCAACACCGGCGAAGGTAGACGCACGGGTTAAATCCGATTCTCCGCGTCCCCGGCGGAAAGAATGGTCGCACGACAAACCTGCATACCAGGACAGGAACTCGCGGGATGGCAGAAAATCAGGCTACGGCAGATCGCCCAAACCTCATTCGGATTACAAATCCAGGGAACGATTTTCCGGTCCGGATGACAGACCGTCAAGAGATTACCCGCGCGGAAGATCTGAATCTCCGCATCCGCAGCGCAGAGAATGGTCGCATGACAAACCGTCACATTCAAACAGGCCTTCCGGTCCGTCACGGCAGCCGGGCGGCAGAACACGTGATGATGCAACATCGCGGCCGGCAGGAGGTTCGCCAAACAGGTTCCCGGCATCCTCCAGGCCGAAATCAGGCCACGGCGGGAAAAATCATCCGGCAAGCTCTGCAAGGCCAAAAGCGCGAGGCGGCCCGGAATTCAGGGACCGTAAAAGCCGGCCAAAGAAAGACTGACGGGAAAGGGAGCCTGCCACCAGCAGTTCAACCCTGCCCCGGCCCTTTTCTCACACTCTCTGCATAATCTTTTCCAGCACCCGCAGGTGGCATTGTTTCTCATCGGTGGCGCAGTGGCACATGATGGTCACGTTGCGCTTTTCCGCCAGCTCCCGTATGAGCCTGAGTGTGAACTTCTGCCCGTGGTTCAGGATGGTCCTGTTCTTCCTGTCAACCTCCGCGGAAGAGAGCACCTCGTTTTTATACTCCCGCGTGAAATCCTTCCATGAAACCGAGCCGCCGAGCATGCCTTTTAGCAGCTTCTCCGAGGGCCCCAGGTTCGGCATCCATGCGTCGTACCGGTCCTTCTTCATGCCATGGCCGCGGAACCGGGTGGCAAGTATGCGCTGGCCGTCGTCTTTATCAATCGGATCGTATACTGATTTGAATTTAAGCATGGGCTTACCCCTCCGCGCCCGCCCTGCCGGGCCTTCTCCTCACCCGGGCCTTTGAACGCTCCTCCGCCTTATTCTTCAAGAACGGCACCACGACAAGCGCATAGAAGGCCGTCACGAGCATGAACCCGCCCATGACCACCGCGACCCAGTAGTTTTTGAACAGCTCCCGTCCCGCGTAGTCCCGGCTCACGTCGGTAAATATGCCGATCATGAGCCCGGTGAATACGACGATCACGAGCACGGGCACGGTGTAGCCGAGCGGTATTTTATACGCCCGCTCCGTGTCCGGCTGCTTCTTCCTGAGCCTGATGACGCAGACCGCCACCACCACGTAGATGAAGCACTCCAGCGCCGCGGCCATCAGTATGAGGAAGAGGTACTTGCCGGTCAGGAGCGTGGCGAGGCTGATCGCGACCGCGAGCGCTCCCAGGAACAGGATCGCGACCCAGGGCGTGGCATACTTCGGGTGCAGCCTGCTGAAGATCCGGGGCAGGACATTGTCCCTCCCCATGGCGTACGAGAAGCGCGACGTGTTGAGGAGGCCCGAATTGAACGAGGTGACCGAGGCCAGTATGCTCATGCTGATAAAGGTGACGGTGCCCGCCGTGCCGAACAGGTTGTTCCCGAACACGATGTGCGGGATCGGGGTGCCGCCTGCGAGCTGCTCCTGCGTGAGCCCGGTGTACATGGCGGTGACGAACAGGGCGTATGTGACCGAGAGGAGCCCGATCGCCCACATCATTCCCCTGCCGATGAGCCGGTAGTCGGTCGTCTCCTCGGCAAGGGGCGCGACCCACTCGTACCCGACGTAGAGGAACACGCCAACTGCCGCGGCCTGGACCACGTTCCCGGCCGTGAATTTTGCGCTGGTGACGGCCATGCCGATGCTGAAGTCGTGCGTGGCGAAGGTGTAGGCCGACACGGCGAGCATGAACGCGACCATCGCGTAGGTCAGGATGTCCTGCACCACCCCGGTGATGAACACACCCCGCAGGTTGATACATACCACGAGCAGGATAAACAGGAGCATCCAGAAAAGCCTGTCGTAAAAGGGATCAAAGATCGTGAACGTGCCGGACAGCACGCTCGAAAGGAGGTAGCTCTCCGCCCCCACCATGGCGATGCCCAGCACCACGTAGAACATGCCGATGATGATCGAGGTGCGCTCGTTAAAGGCGTGCTGTATGTACAGCTTGATCCCGGCCGCTGTCGGGTAGAGCGAGGTCAGCTCCGAAAAGCACATGGACGAGAGCAGGCAGAGCAGCCCCGCCAGCAGGATCGATATCCACGCCAGCTCGCCGACCATGATGGTGGCGACCTGGATGCCCGCGAGGTAGCACGACGTCGCGATGGCCATGCCCGCCGACGTCGAGATGATGGTCCTGAGCTTCAGTACTTTTTTGAGTTCGCCCATTGCTTTCTCCTATGCGTCCGGCCAGATGATCATGGTGATGGCGTCGAGCCGCACCACGTCCTCCTGGCTCGCCTTGACGCGTATCTCCCCCTGCAGGTACTTCTGGGAGGGATTCAGGTCGCCCCAGAACATGTCGCAGAGATCCTCGCTCGTCGCGCTCACGATGATGTCCGCTGCGCCCTCCGCCCCGGCCTTGAACGAGATGATCTCGCCCTTCACGACGTCCATGGTGAACGCGTCCTTCGTGTCGTCCGCGACGAAGTGCAGGAGCCTGGTCCAGTCCCGCTGCATTTTCCTGAGCCGCTTGTTTTCATTGCACTGGACCTGGTAGTCCGCCAGCGCATCGATAATCTCCTGACTTGTAGCCATGTTCCTCCTCCCGGTTCTATATGCGTTGTTAATCGTTTGCGCCCAGGCCCGCCTCCCGCGAAAGCTCCTTCAGGGAGTCCGCGAGCGCGGTCAGCACGGTATCGACCTCGTCGGGAGCGATCACCAGCGGCGGCATGAGGCGGCAGATGCTGGGATCGTTGCCGGTATAAATCGCAATCACGCCCCGGTCCGCCATCTTCCTGGTGAGCCGCGGGCCGATCGACTCGTTCGTGAACTGCAGCCCCATCATGAGCCCCTTTTGCCGCACCTCGAGGAGCAGGCCGGGATACTCTTTCAGAAGGCCGTCAAAGCCGGCGCGAAAGCGCCTGCCCATCTCCTCCGCGTGCGCCGGCAGGTCGTGCTTTGTAATGTAATCGATCACCGCCAGCCCGACCATGCACCCCAGGTCAGAGCCCCCGAAGGTCGAGAGATGGATGAAGGGATGGGGAATGAAGAAATCCTGTATGTCTTCCTTGAATATGGTGGCCGAGATCGGGTAGAGCCCTCCGCCGAGCGACTTTGCCACGGTCATGATGTCCGGGACCACGCCCCAGTGCTCGCTCGCAAACATCCTGCCCGTGCGCGCGAACCCGGTCTGCACCTCGTCAAAGATGAGCAGCGTCTCGTGCTCGTCGCACAGGGCGCGGACGCCGGCCAGGTAGTCGTCCGGGGGAATGTTGATCCCGCCCTCGCCCTGTATCGGCTCGAGGATGACGGCGGCCGTGTCCGCGGTGATCGCCTTCTTCATCGCGCCCAGGTCCCCGAACGGGACCATGGTGAAGCCCGGCATCAGGGGCCCAAACGGCTCCCTGTACGCGTCGCGGCCGATCGCGGAGAGGGCGAACCCGGTGTGGCCGTGGTATGCCCTGTCCGTGTAGATGATCTCCTTTTTCATGGTGTGCCCGCGCGCAATCTTGATCGCCGCGTCGTTGGCCTCGCCTCCCCCCACGCCGAACACCGTGCATTTCAGGTCGCCCGGTGTTATCTCCGCAAGCTTCTTCGCGAGGTCCGCCTTGGGCTTGGAGCAGAGCAGGAAGACGCCGATGTCATATGTATCGAGCGCCTTCTTCAGTGCATCCACGATCTCGCGGCTGTGCCTTCCGACGTTCATGATGCCGGAGCCGGTCTGGCAGTCTATGTACTTTGTGCCGGTAATGTCCCAGACGCAGGCGCCTTCCCGCCGGTCCTCGATAATGTCGAGTCCGGCCGCCTTCATGGTGCGCACCTTCATCGGGCTGATGTATTTAGAGAAATCGGAAAGGGCCTGTTCCTTTACGCGTTGAGAATCATTTGCCATGTGACGCCTCCAGCCGAATAGTATGAAAACAGCCGTCCCCCCTTTTTTTGAAAGAACCCCCGGCCGGGCCGCGGAGCCTTCGCGCGGCTCCTCCTGCCGTCAGCCCGGTATCCACTTGTCCCTGCCCCGGTCAGGTGCGAGCGGGTTTGTCCTGAGACGGAACCTCCTTCAGCAGTATCGTCAGCAGCAGCGCCAGGCAGAACAGCGCGGTGATGATTTTCATGTTGAAGAAAATGACGATGGGAATGCCGCTGATCTGTCCGCTCAGCATCAGCATGCCGTTGGATGTGGCCTCGGGAACCGGATGGGTCTTTTCAACTGCATAGGTCAGCCCCACCGGCAATGCCGGCACCAGGAAAAACCCGAATATGAACCCGCTTATTCCCAGCAGTATGATGGAAGTCGCAAATTGAATAACAAGGGTGAGCGGTATTGCCATTAAGACTGCAAGCACGAGGAACAGCTTTCTTTTATGAAATTTGTCCGACAGCGCCGAGAGGATTACCGCGCCGAACATGCCGCCGACCACCATAAGGCCGCCGACTATGCCGGGAGCGAGCTTTGGATCTATATCCAGGGGCCTGTTTTTGAATATGGAGTCTATTGCAGTCAGTATGCCGTTGAAAGCCCCGAGACCGATGAAAAAAAGCATTAACAGCAGGCTGAAGTCCCTGTTCCGGAACAGGGACTTCAGCCCGATCGTCATGGAAACTTTTCTTTCCATGGCCAGGGGATTAGGCGCCACTGGCGGTCGTTCTTTAACGAATATCAGGAACAGTACCATCCCGACGAGTGCCGGTATCCCGTATGCGATGAGGATGACATCTATACCCTCACTGATCGCACCAGTTTCACGGTAGGCCGCCATGATGAAATCGGTCGCGAACATTACTATGGTAAAGCCTATGAACATAGACATGGTCAGCAGACCGGATGCGAGCGCTTCCTCCTTTTCCGGGAACCAGTTGGCGGCAAGCTTCGTGAAGGCGTTTAATACGAACGGCTGGGCAACGGCGCATCCTATCATGCAGGCGAGAAGCCAGCCGTAACCCGGCGCGAAGATCCGGAGGAACCCGCATGCCCCGATAAGGACCACGCCGATGCCGGCCCCCTTTTTCAGCCCGAACTTGTCAATGCACCAGGCCGCCGGAATGGCGAACGGAAGCCAGGAGAACATGGCCAGCATAGCCAGGTAATCAATGCGGTCTATATTGCCGCCGGTATATATGGACGCCGCGTCTCCTGCAATGGGAGCGAACGTCATCCACATGATTTGCGATACGGCGGTGACAAGCATGTATATGGACAGCACGACCCAGCGATACGGAGATACCTTTGACTGCAGATCATTATGCATAATGCCTCCGCCGTTCATGGTTTCCGGATGCGCCGGAATGCCCCTCCCGGATTCCGCACCCGGACGAGAAAGCCTCACGTCGCGAGCAGGGTATCCCGCGCATGCACGACCGGACGGTAGCGGGGAAAGACCCGATGCCGGCCGGCCCCGGTCAGAGCTCTATCTCCATACCCTCGCTCGCGATGTCAATCTCGAGATCGCCCACCCGCCGGGGGTTCATCCCCATGTAGGTGCGGGCGTTCACGAGCACGTTTTCGAGCTTGTCGTCGTCGTAGTTCGGTTCGTGGTGAAACAGGAGGAGGCGCCTGACATTGAACATGCCGGCAATGTCGATGGCTATGGTGGCCGACGAGTGGCCGAACTCGAACTTGCTGATGGCCTCCTCGAAGGTGTACTGCGTGTCGAAAATGACGACGTCGGCGTCCGAGAAAAAGGCCCGGTATTTCTCGATATGGTCTATCTCGTTGATGTTGAACTCGCAATCGCTGGTGTAGACCATCACCGCTCCCCGGTCCTCGATCCTGAAACCGTAGGCACCGCCCGGATGGGGCATGACCTTGTTCAGCACCCGCGCGTCGTTGAGGAAGAGCTCCTCCTCCGATTCGATGGTGAAAAATTCCTTGGTGGACTGGAGATAATCGAAGGTGACCGGGAAATGGGAGAATACCTGCTGGTGGTCAAGGCGCTGCTTTAAATCCTTGAACGCGGAGTAAAAATTGAACCGGTTACCCCTGATGTACATGGGAACGAAAAAGGGAATGCCCTGGATATGGTCCCAGTGGGTGTGCGATAGAAAAATATTGGCGGTGCCTCTGCCCTTGCCGAAGTCCCCTTTCATCATTTCCATGCCCATGGCCCTGAGCCCGCTGCCGCAGTCCAGGATAATGATGTCGCCCGACGAGGTAGTCACCTGTATGGAGGTCGTGTTGCCCCCGAACGTACTCCGTACCGAGACCGGCAGGGACCGCACGAAAGAATCTATGGCCTCCTCCGATGATATGTCGCCGGGTTTGGCCAGGGACAGGGCCCTGCGTATTTTCGTCTCCACATTGTCGCTGGTTAGAGGGGTCGGAAGCGACCCCCTGACGCCCCAGAGCTTGATTCTCATACTGTTTCTCTTTTTACGTATAGTGCCCGGCCGCCCGGAGCGGCAGCCCGGTCCCCCCATGAATCGAATCATTATTGTAATACGGTTATATATTTAGTCAATAGAAATATGCTCCCGCTACAGGCCGGCAATAAAAAGATTGACATGATACGGGCCTGCTTTATCAGATGTGGTAGCTTCGGCCTCACCATTACTGACCAGGGAGCGAATATGAAATTCTCGGAAAGGATTCTCCAGGTAAAACCCTCACCGACACTTGAAGTAACGGCCCTTGCCAACGCGATGAAGGCAAAGGGGATCGATGTCATCGGGTTCGGAACCGGGGAGCCCGATTTCGACACCCCGGAGCACATCAAGCAGGCCGCTATAAAAGCGATCATGAACGGCAAGACCAAGTACACTCCCTCCGGCGGCATACCGGAGCTCAAGAAGGCCATTGTCGAAAAGTTCAAGCGCGACAACAACCTGGAATACAAGGCCTCCGAGGTCATCGTTAACTCGGGCGGCAAGCACTCGTTTTACAACCTGATGCAGGTCATACTGAACAGGGGCGACGAGGTCATCATCCCGTCCCCCTACTGGGTCTCGTACCCGCCGATGACCCTGCTGGCGGACGGCACCCCGGTCATCGTGGAAACCACGGAGGAGCAGGGCTTCAAGATGCAGCCGGACCAGCTCGCCCGCGCACTGACCGTGCGGACCAGGGCCGTGGTAATCAATTCACCTTCAAACCCGACCGGGTCCGCGTACACGAAAAAAGAGATCGAGGCGCTTGCCGAGGTCGTGGGCGACCGGGATATTCTCCTCGTCTCGGACGACATGTACGAGTCGATCCTGTATGACGGGTTCAAGTTCTTCAACATCGCCAACGTTTCGGAAAAAATGAAGAAGAAGACCATCGTAATGAACGGCGTTTCCAAGGCCTATTCCATGACGGGCTGGCGCATCGGCTACATGGCCGGGGACGCGGAGATCATGGCACAGGTGGACACGCTCCAGAGCCAGTCGACCTCGAACCCGACCTCGATATCGCAGTGGGCCGCGGTCGAGGCGCTCAATGGAGACCAGTCTGCCGTGGGCGAGATGGTGGCGGCGTTCGACCGCCGGCGGAAAATGATCGTGAACGACCTCAACAAGATACCCGGTTTCACCTGCCTGAGCCCCAACGGCGCATTTTATGCCTTCCCCGGTGTCGGGGGCGTGTATAAGCTCCGGGGATGGGCCGGGATCGTGGAGAAATACAAGAGCGGGCACGACTCGTCCAGGCTCAGCTCCTACCTGCTCGAGGAAGCGCGCGTGGCGGTAGTGCCGGGAATTGCGTTCGGATCGGACCTGCACATACGCCTCTCCTTCGCAACCTCCGACCAGAACATCATCGAGGGCGTACGCCGGATAGACGAGGCGATCCGCAAGCTCGCGTAGCGGCTATCCGATACTGTCGAACAACAAACCTTCACCCTGATGGATCCGGGTTATCAGGTCATTGAATTCACGATGGGTGATATTCTTTTTCTTGACCTCGGCAATCCTTCCGTTCTGGTCAAGCCTGACCAGGTTAATGAAGATATCGTCATATTCGCGGTATATGTAGAAACGGTACGGGGACTTCTTCGCCTCGAGCTCGCCGTTCACGAGTGCGGCGGTATCCTTCAGGCTCTCGAAATGCTCCCCGGCCTCGTCGTTTTCCTTTTCCCGCTGTTCATGCGGGTGCTCCCTCTTGTGTTTATCGGTATCGATAACGGGATCGCGTGAGCTCACAATATCCGACTTGTTGATCCTGTCCATGTTCGAGCTCATCGTTTTTTCCGCAACCGCCACTCTTTCAAAATAGGGGAACAGTTCCATGGCCGTCCTCCTTGAATGCTTCTATCGCCATTACCATTATCGGCGCGGAAGGGGTCAAAAATAAGGGTGAGCGGCGATTTAGCCGTTTTAAGGAAAATATGTTGCACAGAATGGGTGAATATGGTTACTATTATTCACGGTTCTGATATCCTGTCATTCCCGCGAAAGCGGGAATCCATTACTTAAACAATATAGATTCCGGCTCTATGCTGCACTCCGGCCGGAATGTCAGATCGATTATTCATCAAGTCGCCAGTGTCATATATTGAGGGGGACGTTCCATACACGCAACCGGAGGCTCGCCATGAAACGAATCGTGTGCATCCTTGCCGTAACCATCCTGCTGCCCTCTTCCGCGGCCCTCCACGCCGGCCAGCGCGAGGACCAGCTTTACAACGCCGTGCTGGGCGCCACCTTCACAGACGAGAAAAGCAGGGCAGCGGAACAGCTCGCGCGGCTCGGCACCCCGGATGCAAAGGCGAAGCTCCTGAAGCTTCTTGAGGATAAGTCCTCCTGGAACCGCGAGGCTGCCGCGCGAGGCCTTGCCCTTATCGGAAGCGCCGACGCCGGCAGGGCGCTATTCGACAGGATGCTCACCGACCACATGATAAACGACGCGATCCGCAATGCTTTCGTGCGAAACATCGGCCTGCACTACGATTATCTTACCGGCGTCTATTCCGGGAGCGCGGACAAAAAATCCCGGGAGGCGGTCATTGGAATCATCGGTGCGTCGAGGACACCGAGGGGCGAGGCGTTTCTTAAAGGCATCATAGAGGACAGGAATTCGGAAGACCGGTCGGTTGCCTTCGAGCACCTGGTGCGCAGCTACCCCGCGAACAACTACCGGTACATAAAAAGCTACCGGGACACCGTTCAGCTGCGCTTCCACGCCCTTGCCTACCTCGCCGACAACGGCACGGCTGAAGACCTCCCCATCTTCCAGTCCGTCATCGAGCGGAAAGAGGAGCCGAAGAACATGCTGGTCGCGTACAAGGGGGTCAACCGGCTGGGGGACGATCAGCTCCGGCACCGCGTCTTCCTGGAGGCGCTCGGCTCCGGCGACGACAGCCTCGCCCAGGGGGCGATGTACATATTCACCGGCGTGCGGTCGGACGGAGTCATGGCTTCACTCATCCGCGTGGTGAAAAAAAGCGGCACCCAGTCGACGCGCATGACTGCCCTGTCGCGGCTCAGGGAGTACACCTCGCCGGACGTCATCCCTCCGCTCGTCATGGGCCTAGACGAGCGCTTCATCCAGCGCGAGCGGGGCGGCAGCGACATCTTCGCCACGATCATCACCATCGGGATAGCGTCGGTATTCGACGATCTCTACGAGAAGCAGAGGAAAAAGACCTTCGAGAGCAGCAAGAAGGAGATCGCCGCACACTTGAAGAAAATTACCGGCGTGGACAACGGGACTTCGTACGATAAGTGGTCCGAGTGGGCGATCGGCAACGGATACTCGATCAACGGTGTAAACCTGATACAGCATCTCTTTTCCGGCTACCGTGCCACCCGCGAGCGGGCGGCGGAAAGCGCCATAAAGCTCCTCGGCTACCTGTCAGCCCGGGAATTCTACGCGCGGAACGGCAGCTTCAGGAGCGACAGCGAGCTCTCGCTCGCTCTGGCGAAAATGCTGATAGACAAGGGCTATCTGAAAGAAGAGGGGGACTGAAAGCGCCGGATCACTTCAGGAATTCCTCAGGGTCATAGGCGGTGCCGCCGCGGCGCACCTCGAAATGCAGGTGCGGCCCCGTGGTACGTCCCGTTTTTCCGACGGTGCCGATCTCCTCGCCTGCCGCCACCTGCTGTCCCCTCCTGACCGTTATCGTGTCCAGGTGGCCGTAATAGGTCACGAGCTCCTTCTCATGCTCGATGACCACGAGGTTGCCGTACCCGTTCCTGTTGAAATCGGCACTGATGACGGTCCCGCCGGACGAGGCCTTTACCGGCGTGCCTATCGGGGCGGCTATGTCGAGGCCCCGGTGAAACGCCTCGCGTTTCTTCGTCTTCGGGTCCACCCGGTACCCGTACCGGCTCGAGATAATGCCCTCGACCGGCGCGTTAAAACGCCGGCCCGTCTCCTTCCGGTCCAGGGTGCCGAAGTCTTCCCTGCGCTGCGGCTCTGTTTTGCCCAGGAACGCGCCGAAGACCCATCCCTCGTCCCCGCCGGAGCGGCGGACCAGCACCCATGGCGAGGACACGCCCTTGATCGTGTCGGCATGCCCGGTTTGCGCCAGGACCTCGACCTTTTCCCTGTAATCGAGAAAACCTATCTCCCGGCCACGCACGGCCCCCTCTGCCCGTATAATAACGCGCTCGCCTCTGACAAAGGCGTATTCCCGTTCCGCGGTCTTCTTCCCGGAATGGTTATGGTCTATCGTTTCTATGTCATCGATCGCGTCGATATCGACCGGCTCCCGGAAGCGCCGGCCCGAATCGCCGCCGATCCGCCCGTTGATCTCATCGATAAAATTCCGCATCTCCTTCCTAATCCGCTCGACACGCTCGCGGTCTGCGTCGCGCTGGCCGCGTACGCTCTCCCGTCCTTTTTCGCGCTGTTCGTTGACGATACCGCCGGGCCCGGGATACGCCGAACCGGCGCATACCAGCAGTGCGGCGATACAAATAGCGTTATGGCATGCTCTTCTCATTACAGGCACCTCGATTATGTATCGTCACGGCAGGCCTCTTTTATAAGCCCCGCCCGGAGACGAGGATAAAAAGAGCACTGCCCGTGTTGGGGGCAGTGCTCTGTTTCACCGCAGGTAATACCAGTGATTCGCGGTTTTTTTTAAATGCGCTTAAACTATTTGATGGCCGCGCATTTGTCGGCGCAAGCTTTCGCATCTTTTTCGCAAGCAGCTTTTTTCTTGGCGTCGACTTTCTTGGTCTTGGCATCAGTCGCTTTATCCATGCAAACTTTCTTGTCAGCCGCGCACTTGTCGTTGCAGTCTTTCTTTTTCTTCTCAACGCTTGCGCAGGAAACGAGGCTCGCCATGAAAACAGCGGCCACCAAGGTAATCATTACTTTTTTCATCTAGTCCTCCTAATTGATATAATACTATTTTTATTACAATGAATTGCTTATGTATCTTTATCGTATAATTTTTGCAACAATTTTTTTAATTTTTATATGATACTATATATACAACAGCGGCGAATGTGATAGTTATCGCCTGTTATATGCAAAACGTTTCCCCGGTTGCCCCGGGTATATATCTTTTTTCTTCCCTTTTACTCCTACGAGACCGCCCGTATCGAAATTTTACCCGGCAGACGCGCGCCGACCTGCGACACAACCCTGGAGGATATGTAGCTGCCTATTTTTCCCGCGCGGTCGGCCCGCATTCCGGATGCTATCCCGTACAGCACACCGGCTGCGTAGATATCGCCCGCGCCGTTTGTGTTGACAACATCCGTCCGGATAGACGGTATCCGATAGACCGTATCGTTTGTCTCGATCAGGCTGCCGTCTGCGCCGAGCTTCACCACCGCAAAATCGCATAGTGAGTATATCTCATGCAGGGCGTCTTCCCTCTCCCTGCCGGTAAATGCCTTAGCCTCGTCCTCGTTGACGAAAATGATATCCGCGTAATCCCGCGTAACCTCGTTGAAGACGGGGCGAATTCTCTCGATAAGGGCCGGGTCAGAGAGGTCGATCGATACCATTACCTCGTTCTTTTTCGCTATGTCGAGTGCGCGCATGCACGCTTCCCGGAGCGCCGGGGGCTCGAACAGGTATCCCTCCAGGTGTATGATCTTGCTTTTCAGTATCAGCTCTTCGCTCACGTTCGCGCTGCCGAAATGGAGGGCGGCGCCCAGGTGCGTCGCGAAGGTCCGCTCCGAGTCCGGCGTGATGAAGGTGATCGCGTGGCCCGTCATGCTGTCGTGCCTGCTGATCTCGGCCTTGACGCCGATCATCTCGGTGTCCCGGATGTAGCGGTCGCCGTGCTCATCGGTCCCTACCGTCCCGAGGAACACGCTCTGCCCGCCCAGCATCGCTATGCCCGCAAGCGTGTTCGCCGAGCTCCCGCCCGGCGCTATCTGCATCTCGCGCCCGGCAAGTCGCGAGAGGATCTCCCTGCTCCTGCTTTCATCGACGAGCTGCATCTCGCCCTTCTTGAGGCCGAATGCGTCGAGGTCAGCATCGTCCACCGGCACTATAAAATCGAGCAGCGCAGAGCCGATGCCGAGAACGTCGTATCGCGCTTTTTTATTCAATATGTTCATCTGGTCTGTCTCCGGAGCTCTGACAAAAGTCGCGCGCCACAGCGGGCGGCGCTGCCCCAATTTCGCACCATGGGTCAAACAGTCAACTACTTATTATCAGTTCCCCCGGTTGTGCCGCCCGGCGCCTGCTTCGGCTCGGCGTTTGAGTCAGTTTCGGGCGCGGCACTCCTGTCGGAATCCGTCCGGTTGTCCGGCGCCGGCGCGGGGTCATCCTTCGGCTCGGGCCTGAGCATTTTTTTCAGCCCCTTTTTCCTTACCACGTAATAGATGATCGCGTAGCTGTCCGTGAAATCATATTTCTCCAGCGTGCCGTACCTGCCGGGATCCACCGCGTCCACGAACTCCGCCTTGAGGAACACGTACGCGTTGAGGCGCGCCGCCTGCCTCGACGATTCGGTCTTCGCCACGCCCGTGAGGCCCTGCTCGGGGTACCCGCGGCACACGATCCGGAACGTGTTGTCATCTATGAAGCCCTTGCTTACCAGCACCTGCTGCGCTGTCGGGCCTTTTCCCGACTGGTCGCACACCGAGACAAGCAAGGCCGCCGCGCAAAGCAGAAAGATTTTGATTTTTATCTTCATAACTTCAAACCCCTTCATGATAGTATGCCGCGCCGGCATGTCTATTCGACAACCGGCCTCCGCGTTTTGATCGCTGAAAATCCCGGTTCCGCATTCCGCCGCGTCCGGGCCGATGCCTGTTACCGCGCATCACCCTACCACGGGTCGGGCCGCCGGTCAAGCAAATGGCAAAAATGTGTTGATTAATTTCCGCGTGCCGGGATTGCTGTCTCACTGATTTCCTGCAACCTTTCACGTGACGGAGGCACCGCATCAAGGCGATACTTTTTGACATCGATGGCACACTGCTCAAGTGCGCCGGTGCGGGAAAAAAGGCGCTCACCCGCGCCTGCAGCGAGGTGTTCGGCACTGTCGGCCGGATGGACTCCGTTGACTTCCAGGGCAAAACGGACCCGCTCATATTGCGCGAGTCGCTCGGAGTGATGGGCTTCAGCGACGACGACATAGACCGCAACACTGACGCCCTGAAGCGGCGTTATTTCAGCCACCTTGCTGAATATATCCGGGAAAGCCCGTCGGTCCTCATGCCGGGCGTCGGGGAGCTGCTCGAGAGGCTCTCCGGCATGGACCGTGTCCTCCCGGGGCTCCTCACCGGAAACTTCCGTGAAAGCGCGCGCATCAAGCTCGACCGGTTCGGCCTCTACCGCTACTTCGGCTTCGGCGTGTTTGGCGACGACGCCGCGCACCGGAACGACATGCCGCCGATAGCACGGCGCATTCTCCGCGAGCAATACGCGCTCGATATCCCGTTCGGGGACATCGTCATAATCGGCGATACGGTGTACGATATCGAGTGTGCGCGGGCGGCCGGGGCCGTTTCCGTCGCCGTGGGCACCGGCTGGGTCGGGAAGGACGCCCTCCTTTCGCGCGGGCCGGACCATTACTTCGAGGACCTGGGCGACACGGACAGCGTCCTGGCGGCCATCGCCGGGAGCGACTGAGCTGCGCCCGGCTGCAGCCGCTTCGCCGCTTACTTGCGCAGCCCCAGGCGGGACGCGATCATCCGCGCCTCCTCCACGCCCAGGGCGATGCTTGCCGCAAAATAGGCCGCTCCTCCGGCCGCGATAGTGCCTGCAAGGACAAACAGCCGCGTCGTGAACGGGGCCGATTCCCAGTCAATCAATCCGGAGAGCATCCATATGACGGCCCCCATGGGCGCTGCCGCGGCCGCGTTCTTCGCGGCTGAAGCAAGCAGGTCGCTCAACCCGATCGCCCCCGATTTTTTTCTCAGTAACGCCACAAGAAGGGCCGCCTGCGCGGTCGCCGCGATCGCCGCCGCAAGCGTCAGGCCGGCATGGCGCAGGGGCGTACGCATCAGTACCCACCCGCACGCTGCGTTCAAAACGAACGAGACTGCCGCTGCCATGCAGGGCGTGCGCGCGTCCCCGAGCGTGAAGAAGACCGGCGCGGTCAGCCGGACCAGGGCCAGGCTGACGATCCCCGCGCTCGCATAAAAAAGCGCGCGAAAGGTCATCCCGGCCTCGACCGCGGTAAACCGGTTATGCATAAGGAGCACGGAGATTATCGGGAGCCCGATGATCATAAGCGCCGCGGTAGCCGGCACGGCAAAGAAGAGCGCGGTCCTGACGGAAGAGCGGTACGATCCGATCAGCGCGGTCGAGTCGTCCCGCGATGCATGGGCGGACATCTCCGGCAGCATGACCGTGCCTATGGACATGACCGTTACGCCGAGCACGAGCTCGTGGAGCCGGTCGGAGAAGTATATATAGGAGATGCTGCCGTCAGCCAGGAACGACCCGAGCAGCGTGGCGACCAGGATGTTGACCTGATGGATGCCCATGCCCGCCATGCCGAGGAGGCCGTTACGGAAGATCCTGCCGATCTCGGGGTGCCCGAGATTCAGGGAGAGCTTCATCCTGAATCCGGCCCGCACCATGAACGGTATCTGCAATGCAAGCTGGAGCACACCGCCGGCCATCACGCCCGCTGACACCGCGTAGAGAGGGTCCGCGAACAGGCGGCCGGACAGGAGAATGCCGGAAATGATGCCGGCGTTCAGGAGCACGGGGGCAAAGGCCGGCGCGAAAAAGCGACGGTGCGAATTGAGAACCCCCATGCAGAAGGCAAGGACACCGGCAACGGCAACATAGGGGACCATGATCCTGAACATGACGACGGTCCGTTCGATCCGCGCCTGGTCCTCGAAACCCATCGCGAGGACCGGAACCAGCGCGGGCGCACAGAGGACCCCGGCCGCGGCCGCGAACACCCCGGCTGCGAGTACCGCGGCCAGGGTCTTCTGCGCCAGCTCGAGCGCTTCACGGCCGCCGCGGGTCATCAAATAATCGGTATAGACCGGGATGAAGGTCACGGTGAGCACCCCCTCGGTGAGGAGCCGGCGCGCCAGGTTCGGGACCCGGAACGCGGCGTAGAACGCGTCGGTCGCGCCGTTCGCGCTGAAGAGCGCGGCCATGAGCATGTCCCGTGCAAGTCCCAGCACCCTGCTCGCAAGGGTCGAGGCCGCGACCATGCCGGTTGAGCGGAATAATCTTCCCATGCGGCAATGCTAACCGGGCGCGCCGGTAATATTCAAGCACATTTGAGCCCCGGGGACTCAAATCGGCACTCCCGGCCGGCGCCGCCGGAAGGCGACGGACAAATATCTTGACATGCCTCATCCTGAATAGTAGTCTTGCCGGCGGGTGACAGTACCGGGTTTTTGCGCCGCGCGAAGCGGCGCTGAAAAAAAATCGGCCATTTCAGGCTTCCGGAGAGTCAAACAGTCATGATCGCCGGGCGGTCCCGGGCGGCGCTTCCCGCGCGGCTCCGTGCCGCCGGCACGATAACAGGGTTGCGGCAGGCCCGGCCCGCATCGGGCGCGCCGGCCGTCCCGGACAATACAGTTGACGGAATAATGAAACGAAAAGCCTTTTTGACGACCTGCATGCTCCTTCTCGCAACGGCGCTTTTCGCCGGTTATTACGAGCAGGGCCGCAGCTTCTACGTGAAAAAAAATTACGACCGCGCCCGCGAAATGTTCCTGAAGGCCGCTGAATCGGGCGGACCGGGCGATGCGTACTATTTCCTCGGCGAGATCGAGAGGATACGGTCGAACTATCTCGAAGCCGAGAAATACTACCGCTCCGCCATCTCGCATAAGACCACCTCCCGGCAGTACCTGATCAACTCCTACTGGAACGCCCTGCTCTTTGCCGAGCAGCGCAACGATTACCCGGCCATCGCGGCTATCTGCCGGTCCATGTGGATCAGGACCGGCGACGCCGCCGCGCGGCAGAAAATCGAGACGCTCATCAACAAGCTCCTCTGGAGCGACAACAACGACGCCATCGACGATTACAATGCGGGCATGGACCTGAAGAAAAACGGCAAGGCCGCGGAGGCAATGGCGAAGTTCCAGGACGCCCTGCGCACCGATTCTTCCTTCCTCGCGCCCAGGTTCGAGATCGGCATGATGGCCTACAATGCCGGCGAGCACGACAGGGCGTCGGGCTATCTGGAGGACATCGCGGCAAAAATACCCTTCTACGCCGAAGTGCAGCTTGTCCTCGGCGACCTGCAGTTTGCCCGCCACAACTACCGGAGCGCGGTCGAGCATTATGATAAAGTCGAGGAATACGGGTTCATCGACCGCGCCGCGGAATTCCGGGTCCGGATCAAGCGGGGCACGTGCTACTACAACCTGGACGAATTTCCGTATGCGGAGAAAGAGCTCGATAAAGCGCTCTCCTACAGCGCACGCTCAACCGAAGCCCTGCTCCTCATGTCGGCCATCAAGATCAAGATGGAGAAATACACTGACGCGCTGAAGACGCTGCAGAGGGCGGGCGCGGTCAGCCCTGACAATCCGGAGATACAGTACCAGCTGGGCAGCGTCTATTACAAGCAGGACGACCCGCGCTACACGGCCTGTTTTGAGAAACTGTTCTCCCTCGCCGGAAGCAGGAAAGACGTACCTGCGAAATACCGGAAAGTCTTCCTGCTGCTGGCCCGGCACCATTACGACGCCCGGGGCTTCGAGCGCGCAGAGGCCATACTGGCCGCCTTCGACGACAAGGGCCACACCTTTGACAGCCGGCTCCTCGCGGCACGGACCGCATACCAGTTGAAGAAGTACGACGCCGCCATCGAGCAGTACGAGAAAGTAGCCCCGCCGGCCGACGACCGGTTCCTCCTGTGCAAGGCCTACGCGCTGAGCGGAAGGAGGGAGAAAGCGAAGGCCCTCCTCGCCGAGCTCGCCGCGGGCGGCGCCGGCGATTATCTCACCCGGGCCAAAAACGACCCGGTGCTTTCAAGCATGGCCCGCGAGCTTGGCGGGGGCGCAACACCAGAGCCGGACGCGACACCCCGGCCCGAGCCGAAAACCGACTCCGGCGAGAGCGGCTCCGGCGGCGCAAAATGATCCTGTCGCTACAATAATCCGGGAGTGGACCCCTGGTGAGGCACCCCCCAGCACAGAGAGCAGACCTGATTCGTATCGCGCTGATGTCGGCCGGCGCCGTGCTTATGTGTGCCGCCGGCCTGTATGCCGGCGTGACGCCCTGGCAGGCGGCCATGACGATGGTCGGCGCCGCCGCGTACCATGTCCTGGCCGGACTTGATGCCCGCGCCCCCCACGTGCCGTGCGACCATATCCAGACCGGCGAAGCCGCGGCCGGAGGGTTCACCCTCATCGCGGTAACACTGTTCATAACGGGAAATCCGATAGCAATCGCCGGAGCGGTCCTTGCCGTCATGTTCGCGTACCAGGTCTTTTTACGATACGCCATAGCGCCGGACGCGAAAGAGGCCTCGATCGTCGGGGGGGCCGTCCAGGCTGTCATCGCGGTCATTATCGCCCGCATCGCGTGGAACGCCGCGCCGGACATCTCCGTTCCCGCAGGCCGGGCCCTGACCGGGCTCGTCCCGTCGCTCCCGGCCGGCCCTGCCGCACCCGCTGTCGCCGTGCCCGTTATCCTGGCGGCGTACGCGCTCTCGCGCCTTCTGGGCCCGGAGCTCAAATCCCATGCCGAGGGCCCGGAATTCTGCTGCCTCCCGGGCCGCGAATACTCGGTCATGACCTGGTGCCTGATCGCAGCACGCTGCGCTCTTGTCACGATCGCGCTCCTCTTTTCCGGGTGGCTCTGCGGCATCGGGTTCAGTGCCGGGCGTCTTTACCGCGGCACCCTGCCCGGCATCTTCAACCTCATGGCGCTCCTGGCCTTCTCCCTGGCCATGCTCCTGGTATCGAAGGCCGCCGGCACCTTTATCGCTGCCGCCGGCGCGTATGCAGCCTCGTACGCGCTCTTCTTCCTGTACATTAAAACGAGGGGGTTGCGCTATGATAGACGTGAAACAGTGTAGCCTGTCCATTTCCGGCATCACGGTCCTTGACGATATCACGATCACGCTGAACGACGGCGAAACGATCGGCATCGTGGGAAAATCGGGATCGGGGAAGACCTCCTTTTTAAAAACGCTCGCGCACCGCATACCGGGCTACGGAGGGTCGATATCGGTCAACGGCGCCCCACTTCCCCTGTTGAAGAGCGCCCTGGAGAAGGAGGTCACCTACTGCGGACCGGCAGTCCCCGCCAACCCGGATGAAAGCCTTGGAGAGTTCCTTCTGCAGGGGCGCCTGCCGTATAAAAAGGCCTTCAGGCCTTATACCGATTACGACCGCCAGACGGTCGATGAATACGCGGACATCCTGGACCTGACGCGCCTCCGCGCAATGAAAATCGGCGCGGTACCGGACGGAGCGTTCAGGCGGGCCCTGCTGGCACGCGCCTTCGTCCGCGGGTCGCATGCCGTGCTCCTGGACAATCCGACAAGCGACCTCGACATAACCTCCGTCGTGCTGCTGCAAAAGGCCATCGCGCGCTATGTCATCGAGGGAAACCGGTTGGCCGTGGTCTGCTCGGGCGATCTGAACTTCGTTTCAGCCGTGGCTGACCGGGTGCTGGTGATGGACGGCGGCAGGATCGCTGAATCGGGCACGGTCGATATCCTGGACGCGGACCTGATAAAGCGCTATTTCGGGATTGACGTTATCATATCGAGGAACATCTACAACGGGAAGCCGCAGATACACTCTTTTCCGGAATAGAAGGGACCTAGGTGAAGAACTTGATCTTCATCTTCGCCTCGTCCACGCTCTGGGCGAAAATGAGGTAATTATACACTCCCAGCGTCTCGGCCATCTTCAATACTTCTTTCTCCGGCCAGAGTATTATCACGCGCCGGTCAAACTTTTTGGCAAAGAGAGAGGCCTGTACCAGGGCGTGCATCCCCGCCGAGGTCACCATGGTGACGTTCTCGAAGTTGATGATAAGGCTTTCGCGCTCGGTCACCTGCCTGACAATGGATATGAAATTGGGCACCGTGTGTGCGGTAAGGCTGCCGCTCATCACGAGCAGCTTGACGCCTTCGATCTCGTTGATAGAATAGTTCAGCATAGCACGTCCGCCATGACCTCTTTCATCAAACCGCCGGGAACCTGTTGATTAATGATCGGGTTGCCGAGCCCCCTGAGCAAAACAAAATTAATAGCGCCGCCGAAATTTTTCTTATCGTACTTCATGTGCTCCATTATCAGGTCTATGTCAAACGGCCTCCTGGGGGGCATCAGCCCGTAGCGCTCGATGACGCGGGCCACGCGGCCGGCCTCGTCGTCGGAGAGAATCCCCATACGCCGGGCGATCTCGACCTTCACCCGCATCCCCGCCGCGACCGCCTCACCGTGCGTGATTCCATGATAGGAGAGGCTCGACTCGATGGCGTGACCGACGGTATGGCCGAAGTTCAGTATGGCGCGAAGGTTACGCTCGCGCTCATCCTCCCGCACGATCCGCGATTTAAACGCCGCCGACAGGGACACGAGCTCGGTGACCCGATCCGGGGCCTTGATTGATTCCCGGTCGTTCTCCTCGAGAAGCGGCAGGGTCCGCTCCTCGCCGATGCAGCCGTGCTTCAGGGCCTCGGCAAGCCCGTTCCCGAGCTCCCGTTCCGGGAGGGTAGAGAGAAACTGCGTGTCGCTCACCACGAGCGCGGGCTGGTGAAAGACCCCGACAATGTTTTTGCCCGCCGTGAGGTTCACCGCCGCCTTGCCGCCGATACTCGAATCGACCATGGCCAGGAGCGTGGTGGGCACATGGATGACCGGAATGCCCCTCATGAACACGCCGGCGCAGTACCCGGCAAAGTCGCCCGTCACGCCGCCCCCGATGCCGATAACAGCGGATTTCCGGTTCATGCCGCTTTCAAGGAACTGCTCGAGAAAACGCCCGGCGTAGGCGTAGTTCTTGCTCTCTTCGCCGTCGTCCATCAGCATAAGGCGGCACCGGTTCCCGGGCGCGGCCAGCGATTCGTCGATGTATTCACGGTTGAGCCCGTACACGCGCGAGTTCACCACCACTGCCAGGCTCTCGAAGGACGCGGCGGTTTCGCCGCCCAGGGCCTCGCGGAGGATGGAGGCGCCGATCATGATCCGGTAGGCGGCGCTCCCCGCCGTTGCTGTTATAACGCGGGTCATGCCAGCCATAAACTGCCCAGGTAGCTGTCGGACTGCCCGTTGCCGAGGATCGAGACGAGGGTGCCGTTGACCGGCGGGTAGAGGCGCATGCCCGTAATCTGCTGCGCGGAAAAAAAGCCGAAGTCGTGGAGACGGCGGTCTTTGCCCAGGCGCAGCTCGCCTCCGAGGTAGTCGCACCGGAAAGATACGTTCAGGATATGGCGCTTCCCCCGCGGGTCTATGGAATCGCACATGAACAGGAGATTGCCGACCTCGACCTCTATGCCAAGCTCCTCCCGGAACTCCCGCGCGAGGGCCGCTTTCAACGATTCGCCGAACTCAATCCCGCCGCCCGGCAGCAGCCAGTAAATATCGTTCTTTTTCCTGTGCGCGATGAGAAGCAGGGTGCCCTCCCTGACGAGAAAACCGGAGACCCGCACCCTGACCGTCTTGTTGATCCTGTCAAACATCAAGGGTGCCGTCCTCGATCTTCTGCAGTGAAATACGGGCCGCATTCATCTCGGCCTTGCGCTTGCTCGGCCCCTCGCCGGTGACGATCTCGCGGCCGTTGACTAGGAGGCGGACAGTGAATTCCTTCCGGTGGTCGGGCCCCCGCTCGTCGATGACCTCGTATATGGGCCGTGCCTTGTATTTTTTCTGGACATATTCCTGGAGCGCGGTTTTCGGGTCGCGCATAGACGACGGATTGTTGACGATCTCGATCTCGTCCTTGATCAGCGCGAGGACGAACTTGCGGGAGCTTTTCAGGCCCTGGTCAAGGAAGACCGCGCCGATCACCGCCTCGAGCGTGTTGGCTAGTATCGAGGGTCGCTCGCGCCCCCCGCTGTGCTCCTCGCCCCTCCCCATCAGGATGAACTCGCCCAGGTCGATCTTGCGGGCAAGCCTGGCCAGGGTGGCCTCGGATACAACGGCGGACTTGATCTTGGCGAGCTTTCCCTCCTGGTAGTCCTCGAAATGCTTGAATAAATATTCGTTCACTACCAGCGCAAGCACGGAATCGCCCAGGTATTCGAGGCGCTCGTTGTCCCTGGCGTTTTTGCCGGATTCGTTGACGTAGGACCGGTGGGTTACGGCCCGCTGGAGGAGACTTTTATTCTTGAACTTGACGTGGATGACCCGCTGCAGGCGGTCTGTATGTTTTTCCCTTAATTTCTTCTGCTTGCGCCGCTCTTCACTTTTTGGATTCTTTTCTAGCAACATGCATTTTCCGCCGCCCCGCAGTTATTGACGGCCGCCGGCTACCGATTCCAGGTATCGTACGACGTCGTCCACCTTGCGGAACCCCTCGGCATCGCCCTCGGATATGTCAATCCCGAACTCGGCCTCGAAGGCCATTACAAGCTCGACGGCGTCGATCGAATCGGCGCCCAGGTCATCGACAAACAGAGCGTCGCCGGTTATCTGGTCTTCATCCACGTTGAGCTGCTTCATGATGATCTTCTTGACACGCTCGAAAACAGTCCCCGGCATGATCTCCCTCCCTGACAGATGAAAAACAGGCGGTAGTAAGGCCGCACAGGCCATGCAAATCCTACGCGTCGTTAAAAAATTGTCAAGAGATAATACAAAAAAGGGACGCCCTTCAGGCGTCCCTCCCGTTGCACCGAATGAATAAGGTCCTGTTATTCCTTGATCTTCACCTTTTTCTCTACTATCACCTCGCCCTTATACGAGCCGCATTCCGGGCATACCCGGTGCGGCATGACGTATGCGCCGCACTTGGGACAGGGACGGAGATTGGGTGCGCCGATGGCGTCATGAGATCTTCTCATTCTTGATTTGGACTTTGATTTCCTTCTTTTTGGTAAGGCCACGATTGGAACTCCATCTCATATCATATTTAACGCGCGGTCCCGCGGGGCGACCGTTCGCACGCTTTCATAAACTCAGGGATTGTCCATATTTTGACGAAATTCTGTCAAGATATTTTTTCTATTCAATCCCCCAAACAGGGACTCCCTACATGGAGCCCAGCAGGAACAGCCGCTTTTTGGCCAGTTGGGTATATTGGGATTCGGGATAAGCGGATATCACCTTGTTGTAATACTGCCGGGATCCTTCCAGGTCTTTGTTCAGGGCGCAGGCCCGGGCATAATTGTAATAGATCTGGTCCGCTACCGCGCTGTCCGTATACTTCTCATCAAGCCGTTTGTAGACCCCGATCGCCCCTTTCAGGTCATTCGCCTCCTCGAGAGCGAGGGCCGCCTTCAGCAGGGCAACGGGGGCCAGGATGTTTTTCTTCTCTTTGTCGGCAAACGTCATCAGGCATTGTTTCGACTCGGCCCAGTTCCTCCGGTCGTAATAAATGTTGCCCAGGACATAGTAGGCCGCGTTATGGGAGAAGCCGAAGTATGTCGTATCGATAAACTTCTTGAGGTCGGCGACGACCGCATTCATCTTGTCCTGCTCGGCGGGGCCCTTGATCCTGGCCAGCCTGTCTACTATCTGCTCGAAGCGCTTTTCGTTCCCGGTGTTGACGATCTGGACGACGACCGGGATGGCGATCGCGATAACGATGGCGATTCCAAGCCCTATGAGCGCATACAGGGCGAGCTTCCTGTTCTTCTTTAAAAATTCTTTCGCGTCCATGAGGAACTGCTCGATCACGTTCCTTCGGATCTCGATGGACTTGGCTTCCTGTGCCTGCCTCTGCCGCGGTCTTCGTGCCATAGATTATTTGTTCTCCAGGTTGATGTTGATGAAGTCCCCCAGCGTGGCGGTGCTCGGCCTGGTGCCCTTCATGATACGGTCCAGCTCTTCCTTCTCCGTCGCCGCATCGTAGCTCTTGATGCTGAGCGAAAGCCGCTTCTTGTCGACGTCCACGTCGAGCACCACGGCACCGACCTGGTCCCCGACCTTGTAATGATCCTCGAGGTTCTCGACCCTGCGGCGCGACACTTCGGATATGTGCACGAGCCCCTCGACCTCATCGCCCAGCTTCACGAAAAGACCGAACTGCGTGATCCCGGACACGACGCCTTCGACCCGCGTCCGCGGCGGGAATTTCTCCCGAATGGACTCCCAGGGAGACCTGGTGAGCTGTTTTATCCCGCACGAGATTTTCATCTCGTTCCTGTTGATGTCCAGGATCTTGACCTCGACCTCGTCACCGGCCTTGTAGGACCCGGGCACTCCCTTCAAATTCTCGTCCCAGCTGATGTCGGAGATATGGACCAGCCCGTCTATGCCGTCAGCAAGGTCGACAAACATGCCGAACTTGACTATCTTCTTTATCTTCCGCCGGTGGACCGAACCGACCTTAAACTGCTCGTGGATGGTATCCCACGGGTTAGGCTGGAGCTGCCGGTAGCCCAGCGAGAGCTTGCGGTCTTCCTGGTTAATGCCGAGCACCTGGAAGTCGTACTGCTCGCCCTTGGCAAGGATGTCCTTCACGTTCACTCCGGTCTTGTTCCAGGAAAGCTCCGCGTTGCCGACAAAGCCTTCCACGCCGTCGTCAATCTCGACGAACGCGCCGTGGCTGGTGAGCGTAACCACCCGTCCCTGCACCCGGTCTCCCTCATGGTATTTGTCGGTGATGGTGAGCCAGGGGTCCGGCGCCAGCTGCTTGAGCCCGAGCGATATCTTGCGCTCGGCGCGGTTGATGCCCAGGATGACAAACTCCTGCTCCTTGCCGAGCTTGAGGATCTTCCGCTGTTTGAACACCTTCTTCCAGGACATGTCGTTCCTGTGGAGCAGCGCGTCCAGGCCCTCGACACGGACGAATATGCCGAACTCGACGTACTTGACGCCCTCGCCTTTTACAATATCCCCCGTTTTATAGGCGGCGGTGAATTTTTCCCACCGCGCCTCGATCTCCTCGTCCAGGTAGTCCTTCCGGGAGAGCACGATCGATTTTTTCTTCCTGTCGATGCTCTTGATCTTGAAAACGTAGTCCTCGTCGGACCCGTTCTTGTTCTTCAAATCGGCGGTAAGCGAAAAGGGAAGAAAGGCGGGGATGCCGCCGCAGTCGACCAGCTTGCCCTTGTCGATGGCGTTCTTGATCTTTCCGGTGATGGTGCTGCTCCCGCCGTCGTGCTCCTCCATGAACTTCTTCCACCGCATCTCCAGCGACGCGGACTTCATGGAAAACTGGAACATGCCGTCCATCATCCGCTTGTTCTGCAGCATGACGGGGACGACGTCGCCGATCACCGGCTTCTCGTCGAACTCATGGATCGGGATCCTGCCGTCGGTCTTGGCGCCGACGTTTACGTACGCGTAGTCACCGTCCACCGTGACGATCTCGCCCTGAACTATCTTCCCGGGTAGGATGTCATCCATGGTGGAGTCGGCGACATGCTCCATGTCTATGTTTTCATTTATATCGTGGGTGACGTTCTCCATGCTGTCCCATCCTGGTGCTATAAAATAGGAACCTGTCCGCTTTCACGGTGCCTTTCAGTGCGTGCCGATCGGGGGATTTTTTTACTCCGACTGGAATCAGAGAATTCGCAGGACCAGTTCCTTGACGCGATCAATCACCTGTGCCATTGACATATTAGACGTATCGATATAAACGGCGTCCTCCGCCCTCTTCAGAGCCCCGAACGGCCGTTTCGTATCCTGCTCATCACGCAGTATAATCTGTTTTTTGATTGAATTTTCGTCAACATTTTTTCCCAATTCCCGGTACTCATTAATCCGCCGTTCGGCCCTGACATCGACCGATGCGTCAAGGTAAATCTTGATGTCAGCGGCGGGGAACACGACCGTCCCGATGTCGCGTCCGTCCATGATGATCGATTTGGTACTCGTCCAGCTCCGCAGCAGACCGGTGACGTAGTCACGGACTCCGCGATCGTCCGATATAACGCCGATGTTCCGGGTTATCTCCTCGTCGCGTATACGGGTAGAGACGTCCTCGCCGTTGACGCAGGTGCGGGAGCTGCCGTTGGGGAGGAACTCCTGGGTTATCGACAGACCTTTTCCGCCGCCAAAGGCAAACCCGGGCGCCACGGAGCCGTCCCGCCGGAGCACATACCAGGTGATTGAGCGGTAGAGCGCCCCGGAATCAATGTAGGTGAGGCCCAGGTCGGCCGCGACCCGCTTCGATATACTGCTCTTGCCCGAGCCGGCCGGCCCGTCAACCGCCACGACGATATTCTTCATTTCAGCCCGTCCCTGGTGATCTTGGCGCCTGCAAGGTACTCGTGGATCTCCCGAGCGCCCGATCCATCGGCCGCCAGGGCCGCCCTCAACCGGGCCAGCTCGTCCATCATACGGTCCAGCGCTTCGATGAGATTCTTCCTGTTATGGATGGCGATGTCCCGCCACATGTCCGGCGAGCCGGACGAAAGCCGCGTCATATCCCTGAAGCCGCGGCCGATGAAGGGACCGGGATCGCCGGTACGGCCGTTCCGGAATTCGTCGAACACCCGGACCAGCGCGCTGGCCGTCAGGTGCGGCAGGTGGCTGGTATAGGCTGCAATAACATCATGCTCGGCCGGAGACACGACCGTCGTGACGGCCCCCATCATCTTCCAGAACCCGGCTATTGCGAGCACGTCCTCCTCGCCGTTACGGGCATGGGGCGTGATGATGACCGCTGCCCCTTCGAACAGGTCGGCGCTGCTGTGCTCGTACCCCATCTTCTCCGACCCGGCCATCGGATGGCACCCTACGAAGCGGTCGGCACGGTCGTACGACTCGACGCACCGGATGACATCCTCTTTCACGCTGCCCACGTCGATGACGAGGGCGGACGGGCCGAGTTCCGGGTTCCTTAACAGCTTTCCGATGATCTCTATCGAGGAATCGACGGGCGTGGACACGACGACCAGATCGATCCCGGCAATGGCGGCATCCTCGAAGCCGCCTGCGGCGTCGATCAGCCCGCCCTTCAGGGCCGCTTCAAGCCTGCGGGGGTCCCTCCCGTACGCGGCGATACGCACGCCGGGGTTAAGGCGCTTCAGGCATTTACACACGGACCCGCCGAGCAGGCCCAGGCCGAATACTGCTATGCTGTTGAACATGGCTCACCGGTGTTGTTGATGGCGGGCCGGCGCTGCGCCGCCCGGTTATATATCTATGCCCCGGCGCGGGATCAGCTTCCCGCCGGGTAGGAGCCGAGAATTTTCAGGAATATAGTCTCGTTCTTGATCGCGGCCAGCGTCGTGCGCACGATCTCGTCATCCCTGTGGCCGAGGAAATCGATGAAAAAATTATACGCCCACATCTTCTTCTTGTCGGGGCGTGATTCTATCTTTGTCATGTTGATCCCCGCGTCACTGAACGGCTTCAGCATCGTGAGGAGGGCCCCCGGCCTGTCCTTGACCGCGCAGACGATCGATGTCTTGTCGTTGCCGGTAGCCTTCCCCGCCGTATCGCCGACCACGAAGAACCTGGTGAAATTCTGGCGCGAATCCTCGATCATGGTAGCGAGCGTGTTCAGGCCGTACAGATCGGCGGCAAGCACCGACGCAATAGCGGCGGCACCCTGCTCGCCCGCCGCTATTTCAGCGGCCCGCGCAGTCGAATCCACGCTTATCATATCCGCGTTCGGCAGGTTGGACCTGATCCATCCCTTGCACTGGCCAAGCGGCTGGGGATGGCTGTACAGTTTGCGGATCGATCCCATATCCCGCTCGCGCGAGAGGAGGCTGTACGTTATCCGCACGTACTGCTCCGCCATGATGCCGAGGCTCGTCTCCATCAGCTCGTCCAGGGTATAGGTGACCGAGCCCTCGGTGCTGTTCTCAACCGGCACGACGCCGTAGCGGGCTGAGCCCTTCTCGACCTGCCGGAACACGTCCTGGATCGTGCGCTGGGGATGCGACACGATCGATTCCCCGAACAGCTCCTTGACCGCTACGTTCGAGAGGGTCCCTTCCGGGCCCAGGAACGCGACGGTAATGGGAGCGGCGGCCGCGTGGGCCCCGGCGATGATCTCCCGGAACACCCGTTTCACCGTCACGTCCGTCAGGGGCCCCGGGTTATTCCCCCTGACAAGACCCTCTATCCGCGCCATCTCGCCGCTCGCGATCACGTCCGCACCGCTCCCGGCCCGGATCTCACCGGCGTACAGCTCGGCGAGCCGTGAAATGCGCTCGACGATCTCCTTCTCGATGCGCCCGATGTCGCCTGTGGACGCCATGTTATTCTTCCCAGTCCAGTGAAAATTCCTTTATTTCGGACAGCTTCGGGAGGTCGGACAGCTTGTTAAGCCCGAAGCACTTCAGAAATTCATTTGTCGTTCCGTAGGCCAGCGGGCGGCCCGGCAGCTCCTTGCGGCCGACAGGCTTGACCAGGTTGCGCTCCATGAGCTTCACCACCATCGTGCGGCAGGCGACGCCCCGGAGCTCTTCCAGCTCGGCCATGACGATGGGCTGCTTGTAGGCTATGATGGCCAGCGTCTCCATCATGTTCTTTGACATGCCCTCGCGCTTCTTCACGCCGATGACCCGGCGCAGCTGGTCGGCATGCCGGGGATTGGTCACGAACTGGTATCCCTTCGCAATCTCCTGCAGCCTGATCCCGCCGTCCCGGTCCTCGTATTCGTCGACCAGGGAGTCAAGGATGATCTTGGCCTGCGTCGGATCGATCGAAAAGCTGGAGACGAAAAAGGAGAGCGGCACCGGCTCGTTGCTCAGGAAGAGCACCGCTTCGAGGAGCCCCTTGATGGAAACATCATCATGCTGGCCGTCATCCTGCCCGGATTCCGGATCGTTCATCCCGTCGCTCATCTCCGCGACCTCATCCTGTATCTTTGCCATAATAATCCGCCGTCATAGGGAGGGCTTCCGGGTGCGCGACGGAAACCCTGTAATTCAGTCACGCCGCGCTTCCGCGGGGGCGCGCCTACTGGACATGCACATACTTCATGATCCGGATGATCCCGAAAATCTTGTGCTGGAGCAGCTTGACCACCCTGGTCTTCGCCAGCTCGAGGATCGCCATGAACGTCACGACGATTTCCATGCGTGAAGGCTTCGCGCTGAAAATCTCGGGGAAATGCAGCACGTCCCGCTCTTCCAGTATCCGCCTGATATGCTCAATCCTGTCGCTTACCAGAATCTCGTCAAATACAATTTCCTTTTCCTCGATATCCCTCCGCGACTCCATCACGTCGGCGAACGCTTTTAACAGGTCGAAGAGCGAGACTTCGCCAAAATCGTCTATCTCTATAATCTCGTCATAGGTATTTTCCCTCGCAAACCTGTTCGCGTGAGCCTCGAACTCCTCGAGGAGGCGCCGCGACGCGTTCTGGAATTTCTTGAACTCGAGGAGCTTCTGCACCAGCTCGGGCGGAAGCGGCGGCACGAAATATTCATCCTCCATCTGGGCCGCCGGCAGCAGCGCGCAGCTCTTATAAAACAGAAGCTCGGACGCCATGCGGATAAAATCCGTGGCAACGCGGACATTCAGCTTTTCCATCAGCTTCAGGTACCCCAGGTACTGCTCGGTGATGGTCGAGATGGTGATCTCTGTAATATCGATCTTCGCCTTCTTGATCAGGTCCCAGAGCAGGTCGAGGGGCCCGTCAAAGTTGTCTATGTGAAGGATGGGCGAGTTTTCTTCTGTTTCGCCGTCGGTCAGCTCGATTCTTTCTTCAGTGTCGCTCATAGTTACTCGTTTGTAGACCAGGTAATTTCCAGGGTGCGCGCCCGGCCCGGGGACCGCCGGGGTATTACGGCGCAAAAAGCCCCTCATTGTCGAGGGGCCTTTTTTATATAGCGGGTGCTAAATATGTCAATCAGATTTTACGCCAGGGCTTTTTCGGCCGCCTTCTGAAGCCTCTCGGGCGGGAACGGCTTCACGACGAAGTCCCGCACTCCAAGCTTTATGGCCCTCGTGAGCAGGTTTTCCTGTCCCAGAGCAGTCACCATGATAATACGGGCATTCGGGTCGTTCCTCAGTATTTCCTCGGCCGCCTCGATCCCGTCTTTTTCCCGCATGGTAATGTCCATGGTCACCAGGGCGGGCTTCAGTCTTCTATATAGCTCTATCGCCTCGTTGCCGTTCTCGGCTTCGCCGATGATCTCATGACCGGCGGGAACCAGGGCATCTTTGACGAGTGTTCTCATGAATTTCGCGTCATCAACAATTAAAATGGTCGCCATTAACCTACTCCATTTACTGTTTCGTCACATACAAGCAAAAAAATTAATGTATAATATCCTGATACGGCCATGATCCAGTGAAAAATATTACGGAAAGTCGATGTTTTGGAATAATGAATTCACCATCCAAAAAATCAACTAAAAAATCAACACGCTCCTCCTTCCGATAAAATCATGGTCATAATACATTATTATGTTAAATATATTCAACAATTTTTTTTGATATTTCGGATAAAGGAACTATATCATGAACGGCTCCTTTTTCGACCGCAACTCTGTTCATCCCATACACGATCGACGTTGCTTCGTCCTGGGCGATCGTACGGCCGCCACGCTCTTTTACCCGCTCGATGCCGTCCGCCCCGTCACGTCCCATTCCGGTCATGATGACCGCGACCGCTTCTTTTCCGACGGTTGACGCCAGGGAATGGAACAGTACGTCTATGGAGGGCCGGTGGCCGGAGACCTTTTCACCCTTGAACACCCTGACAAAGCGGCGGTTGTTCTTCTCCTCCACGCCGATGTGTGAGTTCCCCGGCGCAACGAATGCGCTGCCCGGCATCACGGGATCCATGTCCTCGGCCTCCTTGACGCTGAGATGCGACAGTGAATCCAGACGCTCGGCGAAAGCCCTGGTAAAGCCTTCCGGCATGTGTTGGACCACGAGTATCGAAGACGGAAAATTCTTCGGAAGCTCCGAAAATACCTGCATGAGAGCTGCAGGCCCGCCGGTGGATGTTCCGATCCCCACGATACGTGAACTGAAGCTCTTGCGGTCAAAGGTTTTTGCCTCTTTCTCCCCGGACTTCAGGCCGGCCGCCGCGGCAACCCCGGATGCCTGCTCCCGGACCGATGACTCGCCGGAAGCGATCCGCGACCGGTAAACCGATTTGACCTTGTTGCGAAGCTGCTCTCCGATATCGTTGACGGAGGGAGACAGCATGGATGACGGTTTTGGAATAAAATCAACGGCGCCGTACTCGAGCGCCTTGAACGTCTCCTCGGCCCCGTGCTGCGTGAATACGCTCATCATGATGACGGGCTTGGGATTTGTCGCGATTATCCGCTTCAGGGCCGTGAGCCCGTCCATGACCGGCATCTCGATGTCCATGGTGATGACATCGGGATCAAGCTTGTTCGCCATCGTGACCGCCGCCTCGCCGGTCTCGGCAGTCCCGATCACCTTGATCTCGGGATCGCTTTCCAGGATATCGATTATTATTCTTCTGACCAGCGATGAATCATCGACAACCAGCACCTTAATTTGAGCCGACATTAGACCTCATGCGCTCCACCATGATTTTCATCGATTCAGCTTCAGGGAGAAGAAGAAGATTCCCGATGATCTTGTCGTTCTCAAAATAGAAGGAGGTGTCCATCACGATCGCGTAATCGTTCAGCATGTTATGCAGCACGAGGATCGAGTCGATGACGGACTGGAGATAATCATGAACGATCGTCGGAAGACCGGCGCGTATGATCAACCCCGTTTTTTCGGCAAAAATATTGATAACGGACGAGCCCACGATGTTCGTCAGCTCCTGGAGGGCGGATTCGCCGTCCTCGTTGAGCTCGCGGGTCTTGCGCGTCTCGGTGCCGTACAGGAGGTCGATCACCTCGTACCCGGTGTTCTCGTTGAATATAAAGAGGACCGTTCCCCGCGCGTCCCCGAGAATGGGCATCATGATGCCCATGTAGATGCTGTCGATATGGCCGATATGCCTCGGGATCTGCTCGATCGGCATCACGGTCACTTCGGGAATGGACAGGTCGATGCGCTTCGAGAGTATCTTCGACAGGGACTCGGCGGCGTTGGTCGCGCCCATGTTCGCGACAAGCTGGAACTCCTGTATATCGCCCTTTGTAAAGCCCATCGACGCGGCCATGTGTTCGGAAGGATCGCCGGTCCCGGCCGTTGTCTTGATGCTCTCGCGAAGCTCGTGGCGGAACTCGTCCAGCGCCCGGTGAACCCGCGTTTCTATCTGGGCGTCCTGTGCCGGAGCCGGCTTCTCGTCGCGGAAGGCCCGGACGACCGTATCCTGCTTTTCGCGTACCGGCCCGGCGCCCGTGGCCGCAGGCGCCTGCTCGACGGCCGCCCCGACCGTTACCGGCTCGGGCTCCTCCGCCGGCGCCGCTGCCGGGACGGCGGGCGCGGCCCTCAGCCCGGCCCCGCTTATCGCTCCCCGCGTCGCACCACGATGGAGGACCACGTCGTCATCGAGGACTTCCTCGACATCGGCCTCATGCGCGTCCGTGAGCCGCTTCTTGTCCGTTTTAGACAGCCGGTCCTGGTCCGCAATGACCCTGTTTATCATCGAGGAGATATCGAGGATCAGGCAGATGCTTCCGTCGCCGAGGATCGAGGCGCCCGCCAGGCCCTCGACGGTCTTGTAGTTCTGCTCGAGCGACTTGATGACGATCTCCTGCTTTCCTTCCAGGTAGTCCACGATCATGCCGATCTTGCGGCTGCCGAAGCCGACGACGACGACCGGCATCTTGTCGTCGGGCCCGAGCGCGCTCTCGGTCCTGATGAACCGGGAAAGCCTGAGCAGCGACAGTATCTCGCCGCGCAGGTTGATCACTTCATGGCCTTCTATGGTCGTTATGTCCGACTGGGATATTTTTATAGTTTCAATGACGTCAGTCAGCGGGATCGCATACATCTCGTGCCTGATCTTGACCATGATGGCAGGGATGATGGCCAGGGTAATCGGGAAGGAGAGGACGAACCTGGTACCCATTCCCCACTCGGTCTCGATTATGACCGAGCCGTTGAGCTCGCTCACGATCTCCTTCACAACGTTCATTCCGACCCCGCGGCCGGATATGTCGGTCACCTTCTCTGCCGTGGAAAACCCGGGCGTGAAGATGTAATTGTATATGTCGGCATCGTCCATGGCGGACAGCATCTCCGGGGTGGCGAGGCCGCGCTCGATCGCCTTGCGCTTGATCTGGTCAAGGTTCAGGCCCTTGCCGTCATCGCTCACTTCGACGAAGATCTGGTTCCCGCTCTGGTAGGCGTTCATCGTGATATGGGCCAGCTCTGACTTGCCGAGCTTTTTCCTCTCCTCGACTGACTCAATGCCATGGTCCACAGCGTTCCGGAGAAGGTGGAGGAGCGGCTCGCCGATTGAATCGATCACCTTCTTGTCAAGCTCCGTCTCCTCACCCTTGATCGTGAGCTCAACGTCTTTTCCGAATTCCTTGGCGAGGTCGCGTACCAGCCGCTTGAACCGGCTGAAGACCTGGCCGATGGGAACCATCCGGGTCTTCATGATCCCGCTCTGGAGGTCCTTCGCGATCCGGGACATCTGCTCCATGCGGCTCTTGAACTCGTTGATGATCGATTTTTCCTCGCTGATCTTGCGCATCTCCTCGTAGAGCTTGTAAAAACCGGAGTTCGCGATGACCAGTTCTCCGACGTTGTTCAGAAGAAGATCAAGCTTGTCTATGGACACCTTTACGGTCTTGAGCATCGACACTTTCCTTTTCTCCCCATCCGGTTTCTCCCCGCGGACCCCTGCCCCGATCACGTCAAGGGTTTCATGCTCGTCCTCGTCCTCTTCTATGGAGTCCATCTGCTCGTCGTCGGACGGGTTTTCCGCATCAAAGGCCGCTGCGGCCTGTATTGCAGCGTTCTCCTGCCTCCGCCCGGGCGCGGCAAAATCGCCGGAAAAGGTCCTGGTCTCCCCAAACTGCAGCCCGATCTTATCGTCCTTCCTGGCGATAACGAGAGGCCGCACGTCAATGCGGTATATGAGGTCAAGGTTGGCCGAGCGCCACACATTTTCAATCGACGAGCCGGTGAGTATGACCGCCTTGAATATGTTGTTCACCTCGTCGTCGTTCAGGTCCTCGATGGACGGGAACGTGACAACGATGTCGCTTATTTTCCCGAGGTTGCTGACGACCAGCTGGGCCTTGACCCATTTCATCTGGGCCATTTCCTCGATATACACGGTCACCTCGTAGCATGACTTGCCCGACTGGATGCCCTCGCGGATTCTCCGGCGCAATTCTCCGTCGAGCATGGTCCGCGGAATGCCGGAATCCTTTTTAGCGCGGGGAGCGGCGGCCTCAGCGGCCTTCTTTTTAGGCTGCTTTGTCTTTGACGTGTTTTCGCAGATGGTCTGGATGTCGTCGATCAGCCACTGAAGGCTTTGCTCCGGCTTTTCACCCGAGGCGATAGTGTCAATCACATTATGGATCTCGTCAAAACAGCGAAATATAATATCAATGATCTCCGACGTCACACTCATGCCGCCGTCCCGTATCCCCTGGAGCAGGTTTTCCATCATGTGGGCAAGGTCACTCAGCTCGTTCAGCCCGACGAAAGCCGCCGAGCTTTTCAGGGAATGGGCGGCGCGGAAAATGTTATTGATGATTTCGAGGTTCTCCGGATTTTTTTCCAGTTCGAGAAGGTTCTGGTTCAGCTCCTGAAGCTGTTCGTCCGCCTCTTCCAGAAAAATGTCCTGATATTCGCCGAGAGAAAAAGCCATAATGCAACTCCACATGTTCGATTAACACGCCGTCCTGAGACGGCCTGCCCGGCGCGCGATGCGCCGGCCTGCCCGAAAAACGACCCGCGTCCCGGCGCCGGCCGTGCCGCGCCGCTCCGCGGGAAACCCTAATCCTCTTCCAGAAAAAGAATGTTCGCCAGGTTGAGGATGACAATCAGGCGATCCTTCAGCCTCCCGATACCCCAGATGTATTTCTCGGACACTCCCTCTATCAGCTCGCTGGGAGGATCAACGTTGTTCTGCGTGATCCGCACGACCTGGTGAACGTTATCAACCATCAGGCCCACCAGTTTATCGTTCGTTTCAATGACGATGATCCGGGTGAGGTCGGTCACTTTCGCCCGTGGAAATCCGAAGCGCCTGCGCACGTCCACCACCGGTATGACGTTCCCCCGAAGATTGATGACGCCGATTATGAAATTGGGCGTATTGGGCAGGCGGGTGATTTCCGGGAACCGGAGTATCTCGTGAACGGCAAGGATATCGACCCCGTACTCAACGTCATCAAGCACGAAACTGACCAGCTGGATTATTGCTCCTTCGGCAACAAGCTCTTCTTCGTCCTCGGCAGTCATCTGCATCTCGAGTTCGTCCTGTTTCTTGATCAGCTCGTTTAAATTCATATCGGTTATCCTGCTAAAATGAATATGCCCGTTAAACAATTTACTTTAAAATAAAAGCCGTACATTTCAAGCATTTTTTTGGAAATCAGCGGTTGATTTGAGTCTCCGGCACCCAGCGGCAGCCGCGCCGGGGAAAAACACCGGAATGGGAGCATATTTTCAAGTCCCGGGGGATAAAGGAGAGGCGCGGCGGGTGCCGAATCACTTTTTGAGGCTGGTCAACCCGTTCTTTTCGTTCTCAAAATAGATATTCCCGCCGGAAACGGCCACATTGCCGGATTTGATCCCGGGAACCATGAGAGACCAGGTGATGTCTCCCGTGATCTTGTTGATTACGCACAGTGTCTGTTCCGACGGAAGATAAATGCGGGTGGCATCTTCAGCGACACGCTTTACGATGGGATTTCCCGCGTCCCGGGTCCATATCTGCTCACCGGACATGCTGACCCGGTGGACCCGTCCACCGCGGCCGAACACGTACACCGAATCGTTCTGGATGATCATATCGTCCGCAAACACGTCATTGAGCGGATAACGCCACGCGACGCTCCCCTCTTTCATTGAAAAGGCCGAGAGCTGTCCGTTTTCGGTCGCGACAAAGGCCGTGTCCCCTTTCGTGCCGAGCGAGACTATGGAGCCGGGGAAGCCCGCGTCGAAGGCGTTGAGCCCGCGGTACTTGTCGATTCCGACGAGCCTTCCCTTGCGTGTCGGGACCAGCACCATGTGACGCGAGAGAACGGGTGCGGCCGATATTTCATCGCCGACGGAGGATTTCCACTGGAGCTCGCCCCTGCGGTCGAGCTTACCGACAAGGCCCTGCGAGGCGGCATAGTAGATGCCGCTGCCGTCAAGGACGAGCCGGGCCGTACCGCCGGCCAGGGCTGTCCACGCGACCGAGCCGGTACCGAGGTCGAGCCTGCTCACCGTGCCGCGCACCGTGGAGAAATAGAGCGACAGGCCGTCCCGCACGGGCATCGACGCGATGGCATCTTCAAGGTCCAGGCGCCAGAGCGAGACGCCCCCGCGCGACGCGTCGATATACGATTGATCGATCGTGAGGATCGAATCGTTTTCGGGTATGAATAACAGGTACTTCTGCCCGCCCATTATTGACGGTTCATGTTCCGCAGCGCTCCGCTTGATGGAACCGGTCCGGCCGGCAGTGTCGGGCGAAACCGCCGCTCCCCTGTCGCCTGCTCCTTCGCTGATCGCGGCTATCCCCGCGAACGATAAGGCCTCGTCCTTCAGGGTCAGGGCCTTGGCACCCTTCAGCATTACGGGAAGGGACAGGCCTGCTATCCGGCCGCCGGAAGCGTCCGGATTCGCCCGCTCCGGGGACACTGCGTCGGGACTGATACTGCAGGCCGTTCCCCTGTCCAGCATGAGCTCATGCGATTCAAAATAGCGGGCGAGCTTTTCCGCTTTCTCGGGCCCGAGCCCGCTGTCGGACGGCAGGCGCCGGCGGACCCTGACGGTCCCCTCGTACACCTCGTAGCGCACGCTCCCGTCGGCGGACACCGTGACGGCAAACGCGGTGCCTTTCACCGATGCCTCGGTTCCCGCGGTGTGCAGGGCCACGGACTCGCCGGCCGACAGCTTGTCAGCCTGGAGGATACAGCCGCCGGCCGAAACCAGCGCGTCGAATCTCCGGGCCGGGGCGAGCTCGTAGCTTCCAAGCTCGATCCGGCTCCCTTCGAGTACGCGCATGCGTATCGTATCATTAAAGCTTATATCAATGGATGCGCCGCGCCCGGTGGTTATAACGTCGCCCGGCGAAAGGGTGTCGCCCGCATCGAGCCGTTCCCGGCCGGCCCGGCTGACGGTCATCGACGTGCCCGTGACGCGCGTGATCGTACCGGCACGCCCGTCGTCCCGGGACATCCACGGCCACACCAGGAAAAACAGGGCCGCGGCGCAGGCGGGGACGAGCGCCCAGCGCGCATAGCGGTACGCGCCGCGCAACGGGGCCCGCGAGGGAACGGGCGGCGCGGCGGCGTATTCGCGGATCTTCGTGACGTCGAACCGGCGCGGCCACCGCGCCGGGACATGCAGCTCGGACTGCTCGAGGATCAGCTGGAGCTTGTCGCAGTTCACGCCCCGGAACTTCGGGTCGGCGCGGAGGAGGTCAATCAGGTCCTTCATGTCGCGCGCCGGTTTCTTTTTTATCGCTTTTCTCAAATGACTCCCTTCTCGGATAAATGCTGTGCTATCTTCTCGATCGCCTTTTCCATTCTCCACTTGACGGTCCGCTCGGAGCAGCCCAGGATCGACGCTATCTCTGAATATTTCAGGCGATGATCGTATCTCAATATGAACACGGACTTGAACTTATCTTTCAGGCGCTCGACGGCCCGGTTGAATTCCTCCATGTCGCTCTCGGAGATGAACACGTCCTCGGGCGACACGGGGTGGAGATACTCATCCCTGACCCTGAACCTCTCCTGCTCTACCAGATGCGTCTCCCTCATGCTCCTGCCGATATAGTTCTTGCTGCAATTAATCGCTATCTGATAAATCCAGGAAGAAAATGACTTGTTTATCTTGTACGTACCCAGGTGCCTGAACACCCTTATAATTGCCTCGTGAAACACATCGCTCGCATCATCGGCATTGGGGATGTAGTAATAAATAAGCCTTTTAAGCTTCTGCTCATACCGTGAATATATTTCCGTGAAAGCTTCCTCCGTGCCGTCACGGTATAATTGCACAAGCTCCTCGTCGCTTAACTGCTTTAGATCCCGCATCTGCCTACCGATTATACCCTTTCAATCACTAAAAGTGTAAATTAATGCCGCTTTTCATGCATGTAAAACAAGGAAAAATTATTACGCGAGATGGAAATAACCATGGGAGTGTCCGGTGACCCTGAACCGATACCCGCCCTGAGCCTTCAATCAGCAAATAAAGCGGTTAAAAACGGCCGGCCGGGCATCCCTGTTCGGAAGGAAGTGCTGATTTCCCGCCCGCAGGCGGAATTTTAGAGAAAATATCGCCGATGAGCCCTTCATCGAGCATTGAGATCAGGGCCATCGTACGGCGCTCAACCTCGGTGTCAACGCCCGTTTTCAGCTTCTTCAGCTGAAAATACTCGTCCGCCACGTTCAGCGCGGCCAGGATTGCCACCTGGGTCGGATTGACGTCCGGGCTATGCGCGCTTACCTCTTCCATCTTCCGGTTGAGGTAATCGGCGAGCTGCAGGATGTAATCCCGGGGGGCGTCGCCATTGATCGTGTACGCCTGGCCGTAAATCGATACTTTTACCCTGTTATCTTCCACGGTTTACCCCCCAGTAATAATGATTATTACTTATCATCCTCTTCGATGATAAGAAACTCATCGTCATCCTTCGGCTTGCTTTTGGCCCCGCCCTTCTTCGGCGCGGCTTCTTCCTCGTCAATAATGACTGTTTCCTTGTCCACGTCGTCGATCACTATCTCTTCGTCCCCCTCGTCAAGGAGGATGATGTCGTCATCGGTCTCGTTCACGGTCTCCAGGGCCACGCCTTCACCGCCCTTGGACTTTATATCCGCCTCGTCGTCAATGATGATGATGTCTTCATCTTCGTCCAATGCTACGGTTTCGGACTTTTTCACGGTCTCGACCCTGACTTCTTCTTCTTTGAAGTCGTCAATGGTTTCGTCGAGGATGATGGAGTCCTCTTCTTCAACGGCCTTCAGCCCCTTCTTACCGGTGTCCCGGGAGCGGGAGGAAGCCGGTGCCGTGTACCTTTTTTTCCCAACGCGCTCGCCGGCCGGGATGGAACTGCCGGGCGACAGGTCGTCCAGCTTGCCGAGCAGGGAAACGACCTTTTTCTCGAGGACCTCTTCCTTGGCCTGCAGCTCTTCCAGCTCCCTCGTCGCATCATCGAGCTCTTTCCTGATCCTCTCGATCTCCTGCTCGCGCTCTTCCAGGCTGAGCCTGGCTTCTTCAAGTTCGCTCTTTATCTCTTCATTCTCGTTTTCGAGTTTTGAATTCTCAGTACGCAGATCGCTAATCAATTGCAGGGCTTTGACCACGCGATTTTCTAGCTCTTCAAGCTGCTGCATGGAAATCATCATGTACCTCCGGATTCCCGGGCCCGGCGGGCGCGGGAATATATCATAATTATTTTCGGCTTATCGCGCGACAGGCATTAATATTATTCCTCAAATAAAGCCCACCGCGGCTTGAAACGCTTCATTTATAATAATAATTAAATTTTAAGTCAAGCCATATTTTGAGGACCGGCGGTCAGGCATGACCCGGGCGTAGTGCGGCCGCTTCAGATCTGGACGCTCAGCTCCATACCGTAGATGCCCCGGATGAAGTCCCGCTGGGAACGTTGCAGGGGGTTCTGCACCGTGAAAATGCCCAGGTAAACCGCTTCCATAAAGAAGTAACGCAGGCCGGCCCCCATGAGAAACGAATTGAATCCCGCCCCCTCGATCGGCACGTTCGAGGTATCAATGTGCGCCCTGCTGACCCGGAACGACCCGTAGAATTCAACATACGGCACCAGGGGGTACAGGTAATTCGTGTTCCAGGCCATGGACACGGTCATATAATCGTTCTTCAACCGGCCGGTGCTGAAGAAGGTGTTATCTGCTGCGGGGTTCAGGCCGAAAAATTTCTCCCAGGTCTGTTTTTTCGTGATATCGATATAGAAGCCGCCCCAGAAATCCTCGCCGTTCGCCTCGCGGAAGGTATAGAACAGGTTCAAATGAATGAACGCCACGTCAAGAATGTCGAACCGGGCGAAGGGGCCCAGCCGCAGCTCATACTTGCCAAGCGCGAGATTCCGCCAGTCCGAGCTTACATAGGCATTTTTCGCAAGGGGGAAGCGCATATCAAGAAGGAACCCCAGGTGTACCTGATTCTTCGCGTAATCCCCGATATAGAACTTTCCCCTGACAAACAGGTCGCCGACATCCGATTTCGTGACCCTGAAGGCGTCCCGGCTCAGGCAGGACATCTGGATCCAGAGTGAAAAATCTTCGGTGGCTCCGAATCCGATGCCGAGCGTGTCCCTCCGGCTTTGCCTGCCGGTGTCGAACACTTCGTCGCGGAGAAATAACTCGACGCTGGACTCGGGGATCATGTAGATGGTTTCCGTAAGAGGAAGGGACAGCGCTCTGGCCTGAAACACTACAAACAGAATTAGCGCTATGGGTATAGCGCTAATCTTTGTTCGTAGATGTCCCATGCTCTATCGGGATGGAGCGTGCTAAGCGGCTTTTTCCTTGACCGTATCGACAATCTTCTTGAAGGCCGTAATGTCCCGCGCCGCCAGCTCGGCCAGCATCTTGCGGTTGAGCTCGATATTGGATGACTTCAGCCCGGCAATGAATTTGCTGTATGACATGCCGCACAGTCTGGAGGCCGCGGCAATCCTCAGTATCCAGAGCGCCCTGAAGTCCCGCTTTTTCTTCTTGCGGTCTATATAGGAATTCTGGAGCGCGCGCCGACGCGCATCCTTGGCCGTCCGGAAAATGGTGCTTCTCGCCCCGATATATCCCTTGGTGTCTTTCAGTATCTTCTTGCTTCGTTTCCGATGCACTCTTCCCGTCGTTGCTCTCGGCATAATGGTACTCTCCCTCGTAATATCAGATATATATGCGCGCGCCGCGAACCGCGGCGGCCCCGTCACTTATAGGGCAGCATCCTCTTGACCCGCTTGGTCTCGACCTCGCTCGTAAGCCCGGTTCCCCTGAGCTGCCGCTTGCGCTTGGGCTTCTTGGCTTCCAGCAAATGACTCTTGTAGCCCTTCGCCCGGATCACTTTCCCGTTTTTCGTCACGCGGAACCTTTTCTTCGCCCCGCTGTTGGATTTCACCTTTGGCATCGTCTGTATCCCTCGTCGCTGTTATTTTACCTTGACGGTGCCCGCTTTCGCGGTCACGATCATCGTTATATTTCTTCCTTCCTGGGACATGTCCTTTTCGATCTGGACCGAATCCAGGAGCTGCTCTTTTATCTTATTCATTACATCGAAACCGAGCTCGGGGTGCACCATCTCGCGCCCCCTGAACATCAGCGTGAACTTGACCTTGTCGCCTTCGTCTAAAAATTCTTTCGCATGTTTAACCTTGTGCTCGAAATCGTGGGAATCAATGTTAGGCCTCATCTTGATTTCCTTCACGTGGATGACTTTCTGTTTTTTCTTGGCCTCCTTGGCCTTCTTCATCATCTCGAATTTGAACTTGCTGTAGTCAATGATCTTGACGACCGGAGGGTCCTGGTTCGGAGAAATCTCGACCAGGTCGAGCTCCCTCTCCCGTGCCATTCGTATAGCATCGGTTGTCGGGATCACCCTGGGCTCCCCCTCCTCTCCCACAAGCCTTACCGTTGCCGCAACGATACCTTCATTGACATGGTACTTATCGAACTTATCGAAGCTGGTTCGCCTTCCTTTATCTACCAAGCGTTAAACACCCCCTGAATTGTTGAATGTATGTCGCGCCGCGGACAAATCGCCGCCCCTGTACCGCGACACCTTAAATACTTTAGCATTTTACAAGATTTATTTTCTCTTTCTGGAAATCAACTAGTTTTCATGCCTGGTGTGCGTTTTTTAACGGTGATTGGCCGCATCGTCCTTGATCAGTTGTATCAATTCCTCGATCTTCATGGGTGCCGACTTGTCTTCGCCGCGCTTACGCACCGAAACCATGCCGTTGGCGACCTCTTTTTTACCTATGACCCCGATATAAGGCACCTTCTGCGCAATGGCGTCCCTGACCCGGTACCCCATGGTTTCTTCCCTGCGGTCCATGCCGGGCCTGAGACCCTCCGCCACCATGCGCCGGCTCAGCTGCTCCACAGCCCCGGCCTCCTCGTCGGACACATTGATGAGGACCGCCTGCACGGGCGAAAGCCACACCGGGAACCTGCCGCCATAGTGCTCGACCAGGACGCCGAGGAAGCGCTCCAGCGAGCCCAGCAGGGCGCGGTGTATCATGTAGGGCCGGTGTTTCTTGCCGTCGGTATCGACATACGTGAGGTCGAACCGCTCGGGGAGGTTGAAGTCGAACTGTATGGTCGAGCACTGCCATTCGCGCGCGAGAACGTCTTTTATCTTGATATCGATCTTCGGGCCGTAAAAAGCGCCGCCTCCCTCGTCGAGCTCGTATTCTATGCCGGCGCGGTTGACGGACGCCTCAAGGGCCTTGA
>JAKQPV010000093.1:0-9286 GCA_029564515.1 Spirochaetota bacterium
GTGTAAATTATCACTGTAAACTAGTCCGGTATTTTCATGAAAATTAGTCCACCCCCGGAATAAAATAACTTCCATCGATATTCGATGGGAGGAAAGACAAGGGTGATCAGCATGGAAGACTGGGTTACGATCAGAAATCTCAAAAAGAAGAACCCCGACATGGGCAGTCGGAGGATCGCGAAGCTCCTCGGGATATCACGAAGCACGGTCATCAAAGCTCTTGCATCACAGGAATATCCCCGGTATCGAAGGCAAAGCACGGTGAATGCGGCAATTGAACCGTTTAAGGAATTTGTCTCGGAATCTTATCTCGTCAAAAACCAGAAAGTGAGCGTCATCTTCGATAACCTTGCGTCAAAGGGATTTGCCGGCAGCCGTATCAGTCTTTACCGGTATATTGCGGAGCACTTGAGGGAGCAGAAGAGAAACGGCCTTACATCCTCATTTATGCCCTACGAGACACTCCCCGGCGAGCACATGCTCTATGACTGGTCGGAGTATCTCATTATGCTGGGGCCTCACGAGGCAAAGGTCTATCTCCATATGACCGAGCTCGGTTTTGCACGGCATGCCGTCCTCTCGGCGAGCATGACGATACGGCAGGCAGATGTTTTCGATGCGCTCGAAGACGCCTTTCATGAATTAGGCGGCATAGCATCGAGGCTACAGGTCGACAACGCCCGGGTCTTTATCGATGACGCATCGGTCGCAAACTTCAAATGGAACGACCGCTTTCTGGAGTTCTGTGGCTTCTACGGCATCCACCCGACCCGTTCGCTCCCAGGCCATCCTTGGAGCAAGGGAAAGGTAGAGCGCCCCTTCGCCTATATCGAGGACCACTTTATTACAAACAATCGGTTCGCTTCCTTTGACGATCTCTACCGCAAGTTGAAGGCTTTTGAGGAGAAGATGAACGATAGATTGCATTCTGTGATCCGGCAGAGGCCAGTCGATCGCTTCAACAAAGAACGTGAGCATCTTCTGGAGCTGCCGAAGGACCATGAGAACAAACCCCAGCGGTTTACGGGCTTCAGGGAAGAGTCCCGCAGGGTGACGACCGATTGCCTCATAGCATATGGGGGCAACCGCTATTCTGTTCCCTATCTTTATGCGGGACAGGACGTCTGGGTCAGGGTGTCACGGGGAGCATACCTCGTCGCTTATTCTAAAACCGGTACACCCATCGCCACACACCTTCTCTGCGCGGGAAAAGGCAATGTCGTCATCGACAGGCAGCATTACCGCGGATATATCCACCGCAAGGACAGGGAATCGAAGTATCTCGCCGGACAGAAGCTCAAAGAACGGTTCCTGGGATATGGCAGAATAGATGAATTCTTAAACGCAGTAAAATCCCAGAAGAGGATAAACAGCGCCTATCACCTGACACTCATCGGGCATTTATTTGATTATTACTGTGACGCTGACTGTATCCGGTGCATGGAAGAATGCTTCCGTTACAGGTGCTTCTCGAGTGCTTTTATCAAGGGGTTTATTACGACGCAGGCAAAAGTGGCCATTGATGAGCCCGTCCATCACCGGAGCGACTTCGGTCTTCTGTCGACCGACGTCAAGAGAAGCCTCGAGGAGTACCGCATATGAGCATGGAACAGAGCATGAAGGAATACTGCAAGATACTGTCCCTTCCCGTCGTTGTCTCCTGCTACCAGTCAGAGGCCGAATCGGCGGTCAAGGCAAAACTGTCATACCAGGAGTATCTGTACAAGGTCCTGCAGCAGCAGATCGTGGTGCGGGTCGACAACTCGGTGAACACGAAGATAAAGAAGGCCCGGTTCCCGTTCATAAAATCCCTTGAGGAGTATGACTTCTCGTACCAGCCGCAGATGGATGAGAGGCTCGTCCGTGAACTGTCGACGATGAACTTCCTCTCCCAGGCAAAGAACATCGTCCTTGTCGGGCCTCCCGGTGTCGGCAAGACGCATCTTGCCGTCGCCTTCGGACTAAACGCTGCCCGTGCACGGAAAAGAGTCCTTTTTTATACTGCCGAGGACCTTGTCAATGAGCTCATAACGGCGGAGGTCTCTCACGGGCTATCGATGTTCCTTGACAGCCTCTCCCGACTCGATCTTCTCATCATCGACGAGCTTGGATACCTGTCCATGGCGAAACAATCGGCATCGCTCTTCTTCAAACTAATATCGAAACGGTACGAAAAAGGATCCATCATTATCACAACGAACAAACCGTTCGAAGAATGGGGCGAGGTCTTTAACGATGATGTGGTTGCGGCCGCAATACTCGATCGTGTTCTCCATCATTGCTATCCCTTCCTGATACAAGGGAAGAGCTACCGGCTCAAAGAAATAATGGGAAAAAGCAAGGCGTAAAATGAATGAGGAGCTAGGATATCAGGGCCAGATTATACCGCGCTTTGGGGGTGGACTGGAATTGGTGAAAAAAGTGGACTAGTTTTGGTGATACTTGACATATTGCAAAGTTTGTGGTAACCTGATGCAGGCTTGTGGGTGTTGGGTGCCACAATCATCAAACAATACGATTTACAAACTTCCTGATGTTCGGTCTGTTCATTCAGGTCGGGCATTCATTTTGTCGCCTGACATTCGCGTTGCCGTGTAGTTAAGCGGGTCTTTTTATCTCCGACCACTCATGTTGGGTGAAAACGCAGCCAGCCTGCGAATGGCGGTAGCTTATCCAACAATCGAATATAATCCAATAGACCAGAGGATTTCGCCATGGGAAGAAAAACATGGGCCAGCTTATCGAAGGCCTTAAGTATCAGGATTTCAGAAAATGAGCTGGAAGCAATGCGTGATTACTGTACGAAACATGATCTAAGCTATAGCGAGTACGTAAGAAAGCTAATCGGTGCACACCTGGGATTGGACAATGATTTGCAATCCGTCCACGGTATAAAAATTCGGTAGCGGGTTTCTTCGGTTTTTTGCCGGTATACTGCAATATCAAATACAATTAAGATGCAAATTATACCTTGTTGCCCGGCAACGAAGTGACATCAAGGGATGGGGCAAAGAGCCTCAATCTTTTAACGATGTATTACAAAAGGAGGTACCATGAAAAGAACATTCGGCTGCTTCGTCCTCGTTTTTTTTGTTTTCGTTGGTTTTTCTCTTTGTTACGGGGCCATCGCGGATGACCTGGCGGCAAAAAAGGATATGAAAGTGGTACTTCAGAATGCCCTGCTCGCGGGAATGAACTGGGAAACCGCGGTTTTCGAAACGATCAAGGCGGGGGCCGACGCCAGGCAGGTTATCGAGACTGCCCTGCTGATGAATGGAGACCCCCAGGGGATCATCAGAGGCGCCAAGGCCGCAGGCGTCGATGAAAAGACCATTAGGGATGCCCTCGCGTCAGTCTATGCCCGCTCGGATAATTTCGGCGGGAGGAGCGATCAGGCCCCCCTGTCTCCTATACTTCCGACATATTCGGGAGGAGGGGGCGGCGGCGGAGGCCGGCCGGCGGCGAGTCCATTCAGATAAACAGTCGGCAGTGAATGGTAGAAAGTAAAAAACTAATTCTGTGTGTTTCTAATCACTGAAGAAGGAAAGGCCATGTCTACTACAGGAAAGATCTTCATTGTTATATTTGCAGCAATTGTCATCGCGCTCGGATCCGTCGTTGAATCTTCGGCGGAGATCAGGGTGCGCAGGCTCAAAATAAACCCCGAGATAGGGGTCCAGGAGACGTACCGGAGCAATATCTACCAGACGGAGAATAACAGGAAGTCAGATTTTGTGACCACGGTCATCCCCGGCATTGACCTTGAATATAATTTCGGGAGCAAGCATTCCTTTACCGCAGGTTACAAGGGGGTGTGGAATAATTACGCGAAGTATTCGAACAACAATTACTGGGACCACGAAGCTTTCGCGAACCTGAGCCTGCGCTTCCCGGGCGGCCTCGATCTGGGGGTCGAGCAGAAGTACATTAACAACTGGCTGGAAAGATCGGCCAATATCGACCGGCAAAGGCACTACACCGAGAACATCACCGGCGTCTCTGGAGCGTACCGTTTCGGGGACAGGTGGAAGGCCGAGGCGAGGTATAACAGGGATGACTACAGTTTCAGCAGCGATAGAGACAGGCAATCGAGCTACGTCGCCGACCTCTATGGAGGCGCGGTCTACTACAGGTTCCTCCCGAGGACCGCGGCCCTGGTGGAATACCAGCACATCATGAAGGACTACGATGTGGGGAGGATCCACGACAGCACCACCGATATCGTCTACCTCGGTGTGCAGTTCGACCCTGCCGGCAAGCTTAGAGGGGATATCAAGGCAGGCTACGGGTGGAAGGATTACGACGAAAGCCTGCCGGGAAGATCGAACACGGCGAACACATGGATGGTCGCCTCGAAGGTGAGCTACGACATGTCGAAATACACCAACTTCGAGCTCCGGGCCATCCGCGAGTTCCAGGACGATGGGGATTTCGGCAATGTCCCCTACTACAGGACATTCGCAAGCCTGACTGCCCAGCATTTCTTTACCTACAAGATAGGCGCGTCGGCAACCGTGGCCTACCAGCAGAACGACTATACGGATGATGCCCCCGACCCCTTGACAGGCCGGTTGGGAAAACGCCAGGACGACCGCTGGACCTTCGGGGCCGGAGCATTCTACAACATCCAGAAATACCTTAAAACCCGGCTCGACTACGAATACATCACGCGGGATTCCAACTTCAACACCTATTCCTTCGACGAGCACAGGATAATGTTCAAAGTCGTCCTCTCGGTACCATGATAGAATGAACAAATACTGTCAGGCCATGAATGGGCATCCACCCCCGAACGGGTTCCGGTAAAGAGGTACCTTTATGAAGACGGGAACATTGATGATCATTTTATGTCTTGCCCTAACCGTGAGCCTCGCCTGCCCGGCACCGGGCAGGGCCCAGCCGGATTATATCCTAAGCCCGGAGGACGAGCTGTCGATCATGGTCTGGGACCACCCGGACCTTGCCCGGAAGGTCAGGGTCAATCTCGAGGGGAAGATAAGCCTGCCTTTGATAGGCGAGGTGGAGGTGGCGGGTCTGACTCCCATCCAGGCAGAAAAGAAGATCAGGAATCTCCTCGACGGCGATTACATAATTAACCCGCAGGTCAGCATCCAGCTCGAGGAATTCAAGACAGCCAGGAGGATGTTCTACGTCACCGGCGAGGTTAGCAAGCCGGGTCAATACCCCCATCAGAGGGGAATGAGCCTTCTCCACGCCATCAGCACCGCCGGGGGCTTTACCGAGAAGGCGCACCGCGGCAAGGTCAGGGTGGTGCGCGAGGTGGAGGGCAAAAAGGTAGAACTCAAATTCGGCATGGACCAGCCCATCGAGCCCGGCGACACCGTCGTCGTCCCCGAAAGCTTCTGGTAGCAAAGGGTGAACCTGAGCTTGCCGCGCACGCTTTGAAAAGTTCTTACTCCTTACCTTTAGGACAAGAGGTACAATAAAATGATCCACGCCCGGGACAGGGAAGCACATATCTACGATTACCTGAGGATAATCTACAAGTGGCGCAAACCCGCCATCATCCTCTTCGCCATTATCGTTATCACGGTGACCGCCTTTACGCTGGTCCAAACCCCGGTGTACCGCGCCACCGCGAGGATACACATCGAGCGAGCCACGCCGAAGGCGCTTGACGTGAAGGACCTCATCCCTGTCGATGCGAGCAGCACGGAATTCTACCAGACCCAGTACAAGATACTGCAGAGCCGTTCCCTGGCGACGCGGGTCATCAAGACGCTCAACCTCGAACAGAACAGGATCTTCAATCCCCGATTCGATGAAAAGGAAAAGGCGAAGAACCCGGAGCGGTACGAAGAGGTCATGATAAAAAGGTTCATGGAGAGCTACAAGGTGGACCCGATCAGGAACAGCCGCCTCGTGGATGTGAGCTTCGAGAGCAGGAACCCGGCGCTCGCCGCCGAGGTCGCAAACGGCATAGCGAAATCGTTCATCTTCTATACGATGGACTGGCGCACCGAGGCCTCCTCCGAGGCGAAGGATTTTCTCACGAAGCAGATCGAGAAGCAGAAAAAGGTCCTCGAGGATTCCGAGCAGGCGCTCCAGAACTACAAGGAGAAATACGGCATCGTCCAGCTCCAGGTGGGACAGAAGGAGAGCGAGAACGTCGCGCTTCAGCGCCTCTCCGGCTTGACCGCCAACCTCACCGCCGCGCAGAACGCGAGGATCGAGGCCGAGACCCGGTACAAGCAGGTGCAGGACATGCTGGCGAAAGGGGCCAACTACGAATCCATCCCTGGGGTAACCACGAGTCCCCTCGTCCAGACGCTCCGCGCCAACGAGGCGAAACTCGTTGCGCAGGTCTCCGAGATGTCGCAGAAGTTCGGCGAGAAGCATCCCCGTATGGTGCAGGTCCGCCAGGAACTCGAGGCCACGAGGAAAAATATCCAGCTCGAATCCCAGAATGTCATACGGTCGATAAAGAATGATTATGCGATCGCCCAGGCCAAGGAAGCCAACGCGCGGCGTGCCCTGGAAGGCCAGAAATCGGAGACCCAGCGCTTGAGCGAGCACGGGATACAGTACGCGGTCCTCCAGAGAGAGGTCGAGAAGAACAGCGAACTCTATGAAAACCTCCTCAAGCACCTCAAGGAAACATCCGTAGAGAAGGAGTACGGGGCAACCAACGTCCGCATCATCGACGCGGCGGCGGCCCCCCTCGCGCCCGCCAAACCGAAAAAGGCCCAGAACATCCTTTTGGCGATCGTCGTGGGTCTCTTTGCCGGGGCGGCGGCGGCCTTTGTCCTCGAGTACCTCGACAACACGGTCAAAACCCCCGACGACGTGAAAGAGTTCCTCGATGCCCCGAACCTCGCGGTCATCCCCACGGTCGACTTCAAGGCCGAGGTGGGGGATGATGCGGAAAGCCCGGGGATCATCGTCCACCACAAACCGCAGTCCACCATTGCCGAGGCGTTCCGGAGCCTGAGGACGGCGGTCCTCTTCTCCTCGGCGGACGGCGGCCCACGGTACTTTATCGTCACCAGTTTCTCCCCGCAGGAGGGAAAGACCTTTGTCGCCGTCAATGCGGCCCACATCATGGCCCTGGCAGGGGAAAGGGTGCTCGTCATCGACGGGGACCTGAGAAAGCCCGCCGTGCACAAGGTGTTGAACCAGGACAATGACCGCGGGCTCACGAACCTTATCGTCGGCGGCAACGGGTCCTTGGGGCCGGCAGGGTACAGGGAAAACATCGACGTCATCACCTCCGGGCCGATACCGCCGAACCCCTCGGAGCTCCTCGGCTCGAAAAAGATGCTGAGCCTCATCGAATCCCTTGACGGAAAATACGACAGGATCATCATCGACTCCCCCCCGGTGGGCTCCACGACGGACGCGCTCGTCATGGCGAAGCTTCTCGATTGTCCCGTCCTGGTCGTCATCCACGGCGGCACGACGACGAAAGAGGAGGTCATCCACGCGAGGGAACTCCTTGAGAACGTCGGCGTCAAGGTACTGGGCGCCGTCCTCAACAATACCCCCGTGAACAAGTCCGGCTATCACTACCACTACCATCATCGTTATCACTACCATGGCGAAGGGACCGATAAAGGAAGCGACAAAAAAAGTTTCCTGAGACGCCTGAAAATCTAACCTGCCGTGATCGATCTTCACGCCCATATCCTTCCCGGTCTCGACGACGGGCCCAAAGATATCGAGGAATCCCTCGCAATGTGCGAAAAGGCGGCCGCCGACGGGATACGCGCCATCGTGGCCACCCCCCACACGGGAAACGGCGTCTACGAGAACCACAGGGACCGTATAATGTCATCACTTTCGGCCCTGCGCGAGAAGGTCGAAAAAGCGGGGATCCCGATCGTTCTATTCGCAGGCGCGGATGTCCATGCCAATGTCGCAATCCTCGACATGATCGCAGACGGCCGCGCGATGACGGTCAATGACAACGGGTCACATGTGATGATCGAGATGCCGGACCAGGTGGTCCCTCCCCGTTTCGAGGAATGGCTCTTCAGCCTGCGCCTGAAAGGGATAGTCCCGATACTCACCCATCCCGAACGAAATATGGTTATCGGCAGCGACCAGGATTTCCTGGCATGGCTCGTGGCCATGGGGGTCCTGGTGCAGGTGACGGCCATGAGCATCACGGGGCACTTCGGCAGGGCGATCGAGAAGATCTCCCGGGAGATGCTGGGGAAAGGGCTCGTGCATGTCATCGCCACGGACGCCCATTCGATCGAGGCCCGTCCACCCGTGCTCTCGTCTGCCCGCGATGTCGCGGCCCTGATTCTGGGAGAGGAAGAGGCGCGGCGGCTCGTTGAGGCAAACCCCCGGTCCATCCTGGAGGGACGTCCGATAGATACACCGCAGCCGAAGAAATATGCCCAAGGTTTTATGAAAAGGATTCTGTCTCGGAAGAGGGCAGGTTGGGACAACGTCGCAAAGTAGCGGGAGCGTTCCTTCTTGCCGTTATCGCCATCCTCTTTTACCTCTCGGCGGCACGGTTCGCGAGCCAGCTCGTGATCACTACCGATGAAAGTTCTCTCTGGATAAACGACCTCGAGTCCGCTGCCAGGTCGCGTCCCGGAACATTGCGCGTTCTCTCGGCAATGGATCCATTCTCGGCCGACTACCGGTACCTCCTGGCGAAGAAGGCCATGGCCGGCGATCTTTCGCAAGCCCGGGCAGCCCTTGCAGGCGCCATCAGGAACTCGCCCGCGGACCCCAAGCTATGGGTCCTGTCCGCATGGATGGAGGCGAGGGGCGGCCGGCACGACCAGGCCATGAAGAACTTCGAGAGGGCTATTTCCCTCGACCCCTCACGGCCCGATTCGTACGCCCAGCAGGGCGTGTTCCTTGCCGGGATGGCTCCATACGCGGCTCCGGAAAAGAGATCTTTCCTTCTTTCACTGGCCGAAGAAAACATTCAGTTTGCCGGCAAACTGGACCGGCGGATACTGTCTGAGCCGCATACGGCACTTGCCCTTTCGTCCATCTACCGGGAAAAGGGCGAATACACCAAAGCGTTGCGCATGATCAGGAATATCACCGGGATCGATTCCCTGGACCTCGCCTCCCTCATGCGCAAATGGTCCCTGCAATTTGACCTCGGCGATGCAAGGGGCCCTGTGGCCGACTGGAACCGGCTCTTCACCCCCGGCTGCGGCATCGCGTCGAACATGGATCTCCTGGAAAAAGAGATCAGGAAACAAGAGGCCCCGGACTTCCGCTACCTTGTTGCACAGATCCTTCGATACAGGGGCGATAAAGAGGGGGCGCTGAAAGAACTTCTGGCGCTAACAGC
>JAKQPV010000118.1:0-1476 GCA_029564515.1 Spirochaetota bacterium
TTGCCAACCGAGAGGAACCGTGACGACGACTTCGCCTCCAAACTTCGCTCGAAGATAGGTTGATTCCATGTTTTCACGCAAAAAAGCTGATTGGGCGATTGAATTCATTGCCAGGCTGAAACACACAAAAGGCGAATGGGCAGGCAAGCCGTTCCAGCTCCAGAAATGGCAGAAGATGTTTTTGAAGGAACTCTTCGGACGAGTCAAGCGCGACGGGCTGAGACAGTACCAGACCGCATACCTGGAGATCCCGCGCAAAAACGGGAAGTCTGAACTGGCCGCCGCCATCGCTCTTTTTCTCCTCTTCGGAGACGGGGAGTCGGGAGCGGAAATATACAGCGCAGCGGCCGACAGGGAGCAGGCATCCCTCGTATTCAACGCGGCTGCGTATATGGTCCGCAATGACCCGGTGCTCTCCGGCATGTGCAAGATCATAGACTCTCAGAAGCGGATCGTATTCTACGAGATGGGCAGCTTCTACCGGGCGATCAGCGCGGAAGCCTACTCGAAGCACGGATTCAACGCGCACGCCGTCATTTACGACGAGATCCACTCCGCTCCAAATCGAGACCTTTGGGATGTTCTCTCCACCAGCATGGGAGCGAGGACACAACCGCTCATGCTCGGGATTACGACGGCGGGGTACGACCGCAATTCGATATGCTGGGAACTTCACGACTACGGGCAAAAAATCATTGACGGCGTGGTGGAAGACCCGACATTTTTCCCGCTCATATTCGCCGCCGACGAGGAAGACGACTGGACGGACGAAAAGGTGTGGAGGAAGGCGAATCCAAACCTCGGCGTGTCCGTCAAGCTCGACTTCCTGCGGCGGGAATGCAAACGGGCCCAGGAGATCCCGGCCTACCAGAACACCTTCCGACGATTGTACCTCAACCAGTGGACCACGCAGGAGACCCGCTGGCTCGATATGGCAAAATGGCGCGAGTGCGGGGCTGAATTCGACCTATTTAAGCTCGCAGACCTCCAATGCTGGGCCGGTGTGGACTTGAGCACCACGACCGACATATCCTCGTGCGCCCTGGTATTCGAGCCGGACGAGGAGGACAGGGTTCACGTCCTCTCGTTTAATTGGGTACCCGGCGACAACATCGCGGCAAGGGTTCGCCGTGACCGCGTGCCATACGACGCATGGGCGCGAGACGGGCATATCGTGGCGACGGACGGCAACGTGATAGACCATGACTACATCAGAAATTCTATCGCCATCGACCTTAAAGCTATGTTCCCGCGCTTGGAGGTGGTGGGGTACGACCCTTGGAACGCCACAAAGTGGGCCATCGACCTCGAAGGGGACGGAGTGCCGGTGGTGCAGATCAGGCAGGGGTACAAGACTATGAGTCCGGCGTGTAAGGAGCTTGAAAGGCTTGTCCTCGGCGAATACCTGCGCCACAACAATAATCCCGTGCTCACCTGGGCCATGGACAACGTGATGATCACGCAAGACCCGGCGGG
>JAKQPV010000119.1:0-3236 GCA_029564515.1 Spirochaetota bacterium
GACCGTGTCAGGTTCAAGAGGCAGATCAATGAGCACGGCCTCATCCAGACTTTCCAGTTTCAGGCCCTCAGGAAGGACGGGACCCCCATATGGGCCTGTCTCAACGCCCGGGCCGTGAAGGACGGGAAGGGCAGGATCCTCTATTACGAGGGCACCATAGAGGATATCACATCACTCAAGCAGGCGGAAAAGGAGGCCAGGGACAATGCCGAAAGGTACCGTCGCCTGTTCGAGCTTGAATCGGACGCCATCTTTGTCATCGACGATGAAACAGGCCGCATCCTTGAAGCGAACAACGCCGCAGCGTCCATCTACGGGTTCAGCAGGGAGGAGATCCTTGAGATGAGGAACGAGGACCTTTCCGCCGAGCCCGACAATCCGCGCCGGGCCATCTATCACAAGAAGAAGGACGGCACCGTCTTTCCCGTCGAGATCACCACAACCCGCCTGATGTGGAACGGAACAAGGTCGCACCTGTCGACCGTAAGAGACATCAGCGACCGGCTAAACGCGGAGGAAGCCCTGCTGAAAAGCGAGCAGGACTATCGGAACATCTATGACAACGCCATGGTGGGCATCTTCCAGAGTCTGCCGGAAGGAAGGTACCTGCGGGTAAACCCCGCATTAGCCAGGATACACGGCTTCTCTTCGCCGGAAGAGATGATAAGCGCGGTCACGGATATCGATAAGCAGATGTACGTCGACCCGCTCGATCGCAGACGATACATGACACTTCTCGATGCAGACGATACGATCCACGGCTTCGAGGCCCAGCTCTACCGGAAGGATAAAACCAGAGTATGGATCCGGATGAATGTGCGCGTTGTCCGGAGGGATGACGGGACGATCGACTATTATGAGGGGATCGTTGAGGACGTCACCAAGCGCAAGAACGCGGAGGATGAACTGAAATCTTCTGCCGAAAAACTGAGAAGGAGTCTTTCCGGAACCATCGAGGTCATCTCTATGATGCTTCAGACCCGTGACCCGTATACAGGGGAACATCAAAAACGGGTATCACGCCTCGCCCGCGCCATCGCACAAGAGATGAAACTTCACAGAGACACGGTCGAAAACATCAGGATAGCGGGCACGATACATGATATAGGCAAGATGTCGGTGCCTGCAGAAATACTGGCCAAGCCAACCAGGCTGAGCAATATCGAGATGAGCCTGTTAAGGACCCACCCCCAAACTGGGTACGATATACTCAAGGTAGTTGACTTGCCTTCCCCGATCGCGGAAATCGTCCTCCAGCATCACGAAAGACTCGACGGCTCCGGCTACCCGCGAGGTCTGAAGATGGGAGAGATTCTCCTGGAAGCTCAGATCATGGCGATCGCGGACGTCGTGGAAGCCATGTCATCTCACCGTCCATACAGGCCTGCCCTGGGTTTAGACGCGGCTCTCGAGGAAATCGAAAGCGGTAATGGCACCCTATATCTTCCAGAGGTTGTCGACGCCTGCCTGAGGCTTTTCAAGATAAAGGGATTTAAATGGTAATGAGAAAAAGCCCGTCCTGCGATTAAAACAAGTAAACCAGACCAGGGAGCGGAAATGATCAAAAGACGTATTGATTTTCAAAAATTGATAGACGGCGCGTACCCGCTTGATGTCGAGCTCGAAGTCTTCAACTGGATGCTTGCGACAGGCAAGAAGTACGACGGACCCAGGGCTGGTTACGGTCATTCCGGTATGGATCAGATCGTGTATGGCTATAGCGCCAATACCCATAATTCTTACACGGATCTTGGAAAAGACTTTGAGACAACGCTGCAGCTCGGTTTTGTGAACGCGATCGTCAAGACGCCGATCCCTTCCGTGCTCGATTGGCGAAATACCGAGCGTGTCGGCCTCGGGAAGTTCAGGATTCTCTCTTTTCCTGACGAGCGTCCCTTTAGCAGGTGGAATTGGAATCTTTACCGGGAGATCAAGGGAATCTATGAATATAAAGGAAGGTTACTGAGAAAAGAGCACTTTCATCCTGAATACCCGGAACGTACAGAGCCGAAAATCCTGGAAATGCAATTCTCAACCGCAGGGAGCGGATATCGGATTACCCTCGAATTCTCGTTCAAGAACTTCGATTACGAGCCCGGATGGGAAAAGTCGTTTAGCCAGCGCGAGGGGGAAGGCATTGACATGTTCATCTACAGGTTCCACCGGGAAATGAGCCAGTTATTGCTTCCGCAAGTCTCGGTAGACCAGGCAAACAAAATGCTGCAAAGCGCGACAAGGCGGTGTCATCCCGGTGATGTGATAGAAGCATCGCGGAAAGCATTGCGGGATGGGGCGGACGTGAACGCGAAAGACCCCGACGGGAACACTCCCCTCCACATCGCGTGTAAGAACGGCCGTGTCGACCTCGCCCGTCTCCTCCTCTTCTACGGCGCGGACGTGAACGCCCCCGCCGGCAAGTCCGGCTGGACGCCGTTACACGTTGTTTGCTGGAGTAATCAGGATGATTTCGTTCGTTTATTCTTAAAGGCCGGCGCCGACGTGAACGCCCTGGACCTTGGCGGCAGTACCGCGCTTCACTATGCATCCATGAGCGGGTTCGTGGACGTCGTCCGCCTCCTGATCGAATATGGCGCGGACGTGAACGCAAAGAACAACTCCATGCGGAGCAGCCTTGATCTGGCGGTAGGTAACGGCATTCCCGGCGGCTTCCCCGGCGCGCCTGTGATCCCGATCTTGCTGGATCGCGGCGGTGTGTTACCAGAGGAAAAACTCGATCAGGTTTTGGCGACTGCCGTATGCATGGATGAATCGAACCCCCATAAAGGTCCTATTCTCGACTGGTTCCAGGAGAATAGGCCGGAGATGTACTTTTCCAAGTTCTGCGCTATGGACATGCGGCCGTGAAGGAGACTACGATCAAGGCGCCATATACAAAACTGCTTTATTTGGTACGCACGGATAATCTATCGGCCCTGAAAAGCCTGTTTGTCGAGAACTCGCACCTGGATGTGAATCATAAGTACGGGTTCGGTTGGACCCTTCTGCATTCCGCATGTATCAGGGGATATGCGGACATCGTCCGTTTTTTACTCGACGCGGGCGCCGATCCGAACGCGAGGAACAATGAAGGCGATACGCCGTTCGACCTCTTGCTGCAGGGAGGCAGTGATCGGGCGGGGTTTGAAGAAATGCTGAATCTCTTCCGCGAGCTCGCTCCCGAACTCTATTTCTCGACGTTCTGCACAGCCGGACCAACAGGAGGCGCGCCATGACAA